>NZ_JBEPQI010000001.1:0-678189 GCF_040547725.1 Bradyrhizobium sp. LA2.1 | reverse complement strand
GCGCCTCTCGAATCATCTCAAAGTCGTTCTCGCAAAACAACTTTCGCTGATTCGGCGCCTCGATGCGCTCGATCCGTGTGAGATATCCGGGCTAGGCCGCAGCCGACATCCCGGACGCCGCCTTGATCGCATCGCGCGGCAGGGTCACGCGGACGACGGTGCCCACCTCGATCTTCGAGCGCAGCCGCATCGAGCCGCCGTGGAGCTGCGCCAGCGAGCGCGCGATCGCAAGTCCAAGTCCGGAGCCGTGATAGGTCTTGGTGAGCTGGCTCTCGACCTGCTCGAACGGGCGGCCGAGCCGTGCCAGCGAATGCGGCGCGATCCCGATGCCGGTGTCGGCGATCAACAGCACGATCTTGTCGTCGAGCTGCCGACTGCGCACCACGATGCGTCCGCCGTCGGGCGTGAACTTCACCGCATTGGAGAGCAGGTTGACGATGATCTGCTTGGTCGCGCGGCGGTCGGCAACGACCGAGATCGATTTCTCGATCCCGGCGTCGAGCGTCAGATGCTTGTCTTGTGCGCGGCCGGAGACGACACGGAGGGACTCCGCGAGCGTCTGTCCGAGGTCGAGCTCTTCCATGTCGAGCTTCATGCGGCCGGCTTCGATCTTGGACATGTCGAGGATGTCGTTGATGACTTCGAGCAGGTAATGGCCGCTGGTCAGGATGTCCTGGCAGTATTCCTGGTACTTCTCCGAGCCGAGCTCGCCGAACATGCCCGAGCCCATGATCTCGGAGAAGCCGATGATGGCGTTCAGCGGCGTGCGCAGCTCGTGGCTCATATTGGCGAGGAATTTCGATTTGGTCTGGTTGGCTTCCTCGGCGCGGGTCTTCTCGCGCTGGTACTTCTCGGCGAGGTCGGCGAGCTCGTTGGTCTGGCGCTCGAGGGCGGCCTGGGAGCGCTTCAGGTCGATGACGGTGGCGCGCAGGCGCAGATCGTTGTCGACCAGCTTCTGCTCGTGCTCCTTGATGCGGGTGATGTCGGTGCCGACCGAGACGTAGCCGCCGTCCTTGGTGCGGCGCTCGCTGATGTGCAGCCAGCTGCCGTCGTCGAGCTGCGCCTCGAAGGTGCGTGCGCCCGGACCCTGGCTGGCCGTCTCGTTGTGGCGGGTGCGTACCTCCGGCATGCGGCCGACCTCGAGCACGGTCTCGTAGGAGGTGCCGGGGATGACGGCGCTGTCGGGCAGCTTGTGCAGGCGCTGGAAGTGCGAGTTGCAGAGCACGAGGCGGTCGCTCGCGTCCCACAGCACGAAGGCCTCCGGAATGGTCTCGATGGCGTCGCGCAGGCGGAGGTCGGCTTCGACGGTGCGTTCAGCGAGGCTCTTCTGCTCGGTGATGTCGACGGCGATCCCGATCAGGTGCACGCTGGAATCGGTCGCCCCGTGCGTCTTCTCGCAGCGGACGCGGAGCCAGATCCAGTGACCGTCGACGTGCTGCATGCGGAAGGTCTGGTCGATATGGTCGATCTTCCCGGAGATGAGCTGGTCGGCGATCTCGAACAGGTCGATGTCGTCGGACTTCACCAGCGCGTTGACCTCGCCGAAGGTGAGGAGCTCGTTACGACCGTCGAGGCCGAGCATCGAAAACATCGACTGCGACCAGAAGATACGGCCGCGCGACAGATCCCAGTCCCACAGGCCGCAGCGGCCGCGGTTGAGCGCGGTGTCGATGCGGCCGCGCACGGCGTCGTTGATGAGGTCGCCCTCGCGGGCGCGGGTGGACTGCCAGTGGAAGGCGAAGCCGAGGATCAGGACGACGAAGCCGGTGGTCGCCGACAGCGTCACCGAGAGCGCGGCGTCCGAGCCCCAGATCGGCTCGTTGCGCTCCTGGATCACGGTGACGAGGCCCGGCAGCGACTTGATCTGCCGCGAGGTCGCCATCGCGGCGTTGCCGCTCGGCAGCGTCATGTCGGAGACGTTGCTGTCGCGCGGCGGCGCCGCGACCAGTTGCGCCGTGGTGATCGCATCGAGCAGGCGGTCGTTGCCTGAGGGGTCGCGGTCGATCGGAATGCGGGCGAGGATGCGGCGATCGACGCCGGCCGAGGTGACGACGACGTGGCGGCCGGAGGCCGTGCCCCAGGACGGGATGAGATCGGGCAGCAGCGTCGGCAGGTTCTCGATGTTCTTGAGCCGCTCCTGCCGCGACGAGGTCAGGCGATCGATCCGCTCAGCGAGCAGGTCGGCCAGCGCCGAGATGTCGTGGCGGAGCACCTGCCGCTTCTGGCGCGTCTGATCGACGACCTGCACGAACGCGCCGAGACAGATCGTGACCAGGAACGCGATGATCAGCGTCGGCACGGCGCGGCGCAGCGCCGGCTCCGCGATCAGGAGCCGATGGTAGGCAGGTTTCGCGATCGATTGCGCCAATCCCTTGATCGAATCGGATTGGACGCGCACGTTCGCGGCGTCTGCACGCGACATGCCTTCTGCCCCCTGGAAAACCTGCTTGCAACTTGAGTTCGGAAGCAGCCCCACATCGCTTCCGAATCAAGCCTGATTTGAATCCAGTTTTCGCAGGCTGTCGAGAGTCAACGAATCGTTAACGCGAATTTATTCTTATCCAACGCGCAGTTCGCGCGTTTTGCGTCCGCAAACTTACGTGCGTGGCGAGTCCGAAACGAGAACGTGTGACTCCCCGCACATTTCGCGTCACGCCCGCGGCGGCTCGGCGTGGCTGATCACGCGCTTCACGCTCGGGAACGCGCGGCGCAGCGCGCGCTCGATCGCGTCGACATGCTCGTGCACCTTGATCACGCTCATCGAGGGCGTGGCACGGCAGTGGAAGTTGACGATCTCGCCGGCGTCGGTGTTGCGGACACGCACATTGTGGATGTCGTAGATCTCGCCGCCGGCGGCATATTCCGTCAGGGCGGAGGCGATGGCCCGCACCCGTTCCGGCACGGCATCGACCCCGAACGGCAGTTCCGGTTCCAATGGTTCGATATGGACGTCCACCTCGACGTCGGCGCCGAACTCCTCCTGGATGCTGCGCTCCAGCGTGTTGGCGATGTCATGGGCGGCGTCGAGCTGCATCCCGGCGTCGACCTCGAGGTCGATGCCGACGATCAGCTTGGCGCCTAGGTCGTGCACCGTGACGTGGTGGATGGCGAGGCCGGAATTGTGTGCGATGACCATGATCCGGTCGCGCACGGTCTCGTTGTCGCGCGCGACGGGGACGGCGGTGAAGGTAAGGTCGGCGTCGCCGAATGCCTTGTCGACCGCCGCCTGCGCCTTGCGCTTGATCTCCTCGACGCGGTCGATCGGATAGGTTCGCGGCACCTTCGCGATGGTGTCGATGAACGTGGTCGCCCCCACCATGCGCAGCCGCAGCCGCTCGACGTCGATCACGCCGGGCACGCCAAGGATCGCGGCCGTGGCCTTCTCCTGCGCGCCCTCGGGGGCGCGATCGACCAGCGTCTGCACGGTCGAGCCGGCCATGCGCAGGCCGAGCAGGGCGATCATCACGGCGACGGCGGCGGCCGCCGCGGCGTCGCCCCACCAGAAGCCGAGGGCGGCCAGGATCAGGCCGATGATCACGGCGAACGAGCCGAGTACGTCGGAGGCGAAATGCAGCGCGTCCGCCGCGAGCGCCTGGCTGCGCGTTTCCCGTGCAGCGCGGTGCAGGGCGCGGGCACGCCACAAGTTCACGACGATGTCGATCACAAGCACCACGAACGGTACGGCCGAGATGGTCGGCGGCGGGGTTCCCTCGCGCAGGCGGCTGTAGGATTCGACCAGGATGCCTCCGGCCAGCACGTAGAGCAGGGCGGTGACACCGAGCGCGGAGATGCTCTCCAGCTTGCCGTGGCCGTAATGGTGCTCTTCGTCGGCCGGCTTGTCGGACACCCGCACCACCGCCCAGGTGATGATGGTCGCGACCAGGTCGATCGAGGAATGCAGGGCCTCGGAAATCAGCGCCAGCGAGCCGATCGCGATCCCGACCGCGAACTTGGCCGCCGCCATGCCGCCGCTGGCGAAGATCGAGATTGCGGCGACCGAGGTCTTGTTGTGCTGTGCGCTCATGGCCGGGGATTTAGCAGCCTAGGGCTGAACATCAAGCGACGATCCACAGCTGTAGTCGCGAGTGAGTTGCAGGAGCGAAACTATTGCGAATGCTTCCGAATTGAATGCTCGCTTATGCCACCGGCTCAGTCTCGTAGGGTGGGCAAAGGCGCGTAGCGCCGTGCCCACCAACAAGTGTCTCCTGATCAACCGCTGTGGTGGGCACGCTTCGCTTTGCCCACCCTACGAGACCGCGCGCTCGTCGCCCGGCCAGGGATCACAGCGTCACGACGATCTTCCCCAGATGCTTGTTCGCCTCCATGTGCTCGAACGCCTTGTCGATGTCGGCGAAGGCATAGACCTTGTCGATCGGCAGCTGCAGCTTGCGTGACTCGACCGCGCCCCAGATGTCCTTGCGGACCTCGTCGAAGATCTCGCGGACCTCCTCGATGGTGCGGGTGCGGAAGGTGACGCCGACATAGTCGATCCGGCGTGCGGCATGCAGGTCGAAATTGAAGTCGGCATGGGTGCCGCCGAGCCGGCCGACATTGACGATGCGGCCCTTGACCTTGGTGGCGGCGAGGTTCTGGCTCGCGACCTTGCCCGAGACCTGGTCGACGATGAGGTCGACGCCTTCGCCGTTCGTCGCCTTCAGCACCTCGTCCACCCATTTGGGGTCGGAGGAGTCGACGGCGAGGTCGGCGCCATACTCCCTAAGCCGGCCGCGGCGATAGGGATCGGTCGATGAGCCGATCACGAGCTTGGCGCCCTTGAGCCGCGCGATCTGCATCGCCATCAGGCCGACGCCGGAGCTCGCCCCCTGGATCAGCACGGCTTGCCCAGGCTGTACGCCGCCGACGGTGACGACCGCGTTGTGCATGGTCGCGAGCGCGACGGGCAGGGTGGCGGCTTCCTCGAAGTTCATGTTCGAGGGCGCGCGGAACAGCCGGCCGTGATCGGCCAGGGTGTATTCGGCAAACGCCGCGCCGCCCGAGCCCATGATGCGGTCGCCGACCTTCACGTCCTTGGCATCCGGTCCGAGCTCGGCGACCTCGCCGGCCCATTCCATGCCGAGCACGGTGCCGGCACCGCCGGCGGCGCCATGGGCGTGGCCCTTGCGCATGCCGGTGTCGGCGCGGTTCAGCCCGCAGGCGCGGACGCGGACCAGCACCTCCGTGCCCTTAGGCGTTGGTTGAGCGACGTCGGAAATCTGAGCGCCGTCAGGGCCGTAGACATAAGCCTTCATGAATTACTCTCGCTTCTTGCAGTGATTATTCAGCGGCTTGTGCGCTCGGATGAGCGATCATGCCTTCGAGCCGGCTGCGAATGATGGCTTCGGCCTCGCGCACGATGCGCGAGACGAGCTCGGCGCAGCTCGGGATGTCCTGGATCAGGCCCTGCACCTGGCCCGCCGACCAGATGCCTTCGTCCGAATTGCCGGTCGCATAGACCATCTTACCACGGGCGCCCGCAACCAGCTCGCGGATGTCCTCGAACTTCGCGCCTTCCTTCTCCATGGCGACGACCTTGGTCGAGATGTCGTTTTTGGCAACGCGCGAGGTGTTGCGCATGGTGCGGAAGATCAGCTCGGTCTCGCGCTCGTCATTGGCGACGATCTTCTCCTTGATGAGCTGGTGGATCGGGCTTTCCTTGGTGGCCATGAAGCGGGTGCCCATGTTGATGCCCTCGGCGCCGAGCGCCAGGGCGGCGACGAGGCCGCGGGCATCGGCAAAGCCGCCCGAGGCGATCATCGGGATCTTGATCTTGTTGGCGGCGGCCGGGATCAGGATCAGGCCGGGGGTGTCGTCCTCGCCGGGGTGGCCGGCGCATTCGAACCCGTCGATCGAGATGGCGTCGACGCCCATGCGCTCGGCCGAGAGCGCGTGGCGGACGCTGGTGCATTTGTGCACGACCTTGACGCCGTGCCTCCTGAACTCGTCGACATGCTCCTGCGGCTTGTTGCCGGCGGTCTCGACCACGGTGATGCCGGCCTCGATGATGGCGGCGCGGTATTCGGCGTAGGGCGGCGGCTTGATCGCGGGCAGGATGGTGAGGTTGACGCCAAAGGGCTTGTCGGTGAGGTCGCGGCAGCGCGCGATCTCCTTGGTCAGGTCTTCCGGGGTCGGCTGGGTCAGCGCCGTGATGAAGCCGAGCGCGCCCGCGTTCGCGACCGCGGCGACCAGCTCGGCGCGTCCGACCCATTGCATGCCGCCCTGGACGATCGGGTGCTCGACGCCGACGAGCTTTGTGAACCGTGTCTGCAGCATGATCTGTTTCCCCCGCCTCGCGTGGCACTCTGTTATCGGTTGATGGCGGCAGGATGCCGCCGGGGTCGGGAAATGTCTATTGCGCCGCCGTGCGGTGGGGGCGGGGCGATCATGCGAGGCGTGAGGGGATTCCGTGGGGGGATAATTTTGGTGCGGGGCGCTTGGCGTATTCTCCCGCCGTCGTCCTGGCCAAAAGGGGCGACGGCGGAGAGGTAGCAAGGGTGCTGCTCTAAGGGGGCCGGGAAGGCCGAGCGCCAACTGGGTCCCGCGTCAACCTTGGCCACGAAGCCGCAGGAGTCGCGATGGAATATACTCGACGTCGATGCTGATGCCGTCTCCGCTCAGAGGGTTCGCGGTGTAGACGACGGAGACAGACAGTTCGAATTGGCTGACAATCGTCAAGATAGCGATGGTGAGCGCGGTGTCTCCGCTCGGGGCCGCGCCCAGCAGCATCTCTGCGATACGGCAGCAATCATCCATCGTCGCCCCCAACGGAGGAAGCTTGATGACCTCTACCTGACGTGCAGCGAACGTGGTCGGGTCGGCGACGTCGGGTTCACGCGCAACAACAGCGCCCGAGTTGATCAAGGGCACGACGAACTTCAGAACCGGTGCCGTCACCAGGTTGAGATTTTGAATGTTGACCTCGGTCGCATACACGCCCGGCCGCGCGCCGGCGACACAACAGCAGCTTGCCTCGGATTGCTTGCCGCATACGATCTTCGCGCTGTATGCGAAGAGGCCCTCGGCTGCGGCCGGTATCGCGCCGAGCTTTTCGAGAAATGGATGCTTCAACCGGTCAGCACTTGAGCCCGTCTGATTGTTAGCCATCTCGACCTCCGTGAAGGTTTGTGGAACGGATGAGCGGCACCTGGGCGCGTTGCTTATAGTCCTCGGTCTTGCCTCGGTTGAGTTTTGATTACGCTACGCCAGACGCTTTCCCGCAGCGCCTGCTCACCACCTACAATAGCACTGTCGAGGAATGCTCGCCAATCATGTCAAAGGCGAATAACGGCTACTCCGCCGACAGCCGCACCATCTGGCGGCCGCCGTTCATTTCCTTGAGGCTGTTGACGAATTTTTCCGGGCGCTGCCAGCGGTAGGGGACCTGCAGGCCCATGAACTCGGCGATGTCGCCGATGAAGCCGGTGCAGTTGGTGGTCTCAGCGTTCCAGACCGGCGAGCTCGCCTGCAATTTCTTGATATAGGCGAAGACGCGCTTGGCGTCGGCTTCGCTCAGATAGACGCGGTAGTTCGCGGTCAGATAGTCCGGATCGAGATCGCCGTAGCTCGCGCCGGTTTCGGCTGGCACCCAGGTGAGGTGACCGAGCACATAGGCCCAAGTGTCGCCGGCGGGCGTGAGGCCCGCGACTTCGACGGCGCGCTCGCTGGTCTTGCCGTACCAGACGAACGCATGGCCCCAGCTCGCCGCCGTCCGCGCGCGGAAGTCGACGTAGTAGGGACCTTTCTCTGCGCGTGCGACGGAGCGCCGCGTCGATTGCGGCGCCGGTCGTGATGCGGCGTCGGCCGTAGCAAGCGCATTGGCGTCGGCAACGCGCTTGTTCGCTTCGTGGGCCGAGGCCGAGGGGGTGGTGCAGGCGAGCATCGCCGCGAGAGCGAATCCCGCGAGGATGCAGGATCCCGATCGATCAGATGTGTTCGTCACGTTGTGCCCCTCGACTACCGGCCGCTTACGCAGATGTCTTGCGCGTATTTCCGTTACGCGTCAGTAGCGCGCAGCGACCGGGCCGGGCGCCTTGCCGATCGGGGCCTTTCCAATCGGGCTCTTGCCAATCGGCATCTTGCCGATCGGCGCCTGCTCCGCAGGATAGACGGGAACGGGCTGGCGACGCGGCAGATCCGCAGCGTTCGCAGCCGTCACCAGAGCAAGCGTCGCACCCAGAGCAATTACAATTTTCTTCACAGTCATACCCCTAGAAGGTTTGGTCCAAACACGGCACGGCCGTGCCCCCAGACACGCCTCATAGAAGGCGGCCGAATGCGTCCAAGTTGCGGCACCCGCGGGACATGTTGGCGGCATTGATCGGGTGTACAGGGATGTGATGTGTCTGGATGTTTCGGAGTGCGCGGCCTGGTCGGTAGGATGGGTTTCGCTGCGCTCTACCCATCCTACGCAGCTGCTACGCGTCTCTCACCCGATCCTGTTCAAGCTGTTCCGGATCGTCGAGAAGATGCCGCCGATGTCCTTGCGCAGGGCATCAAGCGCGTTGAAATTGTCGAAGATGCGGGCGAGGCGGTCTTCGACCTCGCGCTTGCTCCTGGCGAGGGCATCGACGCGCGAGGCGAGGGTGACGTCGCCGTTCGCCTCGATCTCGCCGACGGTGTTCGCAAGAAGATCGCGGGTGGCGCCGACCTCGGCGATCATGGCCTCGATGCCGAACACCGGCGCCTTCAGCGGAACGAGGTCGGCCTGCGACTTCGACAGCTCCATCTTGAAGGCGTTCAGCGTCGCCAGCGTCTCCTGCAACACGCCGAGGCGCTGGCGCGACTGGAGGACGAAATCATTCAGCGCGTTCTGACGGTCGACGAGGGTCTTGCCGTCGGGGTCGGTTTCGACGTCGGCGAGCGAGCGTTCGAGCTGGGCCTGGCGCTGGCCGAGCTCCTCGAAATCGAGCCGGATCGCTTTCAGGATGTTGAAGCTGTCGTCGATGCGGGCGAGGCGCTGCGCGATCTCGATCTTGTTCTTCGAGAGCGTCTCGACGCGAGTGTCGAGCGGCGCCTCGCCGCCGGTCTCGAGCTCGTCGATGCTCTTGGCCAGGCGGTCATGGCTGAGGCCGAGCTCGCCGATCAGGGCATTGATGCCGGCGTCCGACGAGCGCAGCGGGATCAGCTCGGCATGGGATTTCGCCAGATCTTCCTTGTACTGGCTGAGGGTCACGAAAGTGTCCTGGACCGCGTTCACCCGTGACAGCAGCGCCGATACGTCGCGCGCAACATCTTTCAGGCGGTCGGCGAGGTTGTTCTTGCGGTCGTCGGTCTCGAGGTCGAGCAGGGAGCGTTCGAGCTGGTTCTGGCGGTCGCGGATCTCGGTGAAAACAGGCTCGACCGCGCGCCGCTGATCGGCGACCTTGCCCACCATCTCTCGCACCCCCTGCTGGCGTCGGCGGATCTCGGCGAGCTGGTCGTGCATGTCGGTGGATTCGTTGCGGCCCTGCTGGAGCAGGGCGCGCTGCTCAGTCTCGCCCAGCTTGTCATGGAGGGCGGAGACGGCCTCGCGGGGATCGCTTTCGATCAGGTGCTGGACGGTGGCGTCGAGGTGGTTTTGCAGGGCGTGGGCGACGACGACATCCTCGCGGGTCTTCTTGAGGCGGTCGCGCAGGGTATTGAGGCGGCGATCCTGACGCGAGAGCCGCCAGGCGGGGGCGCCGATCAGCGCCAGCCCGAGCGTCACGATCGCGCCGGTTGCGATACGCTGCGGCATAGGCAGGTCCGCAAACAGGGCAGACAAGTGCGCGACGTCATAACCAAACGCCTGTTGGGCGAGGATAGCGATGGCGGCTAGCAGGACAAACCAGGCAACCACGAAAAACAGCCACATCGTGACTTCCCCACCCGGGACACATTCTCGCCATAGTTGCTATTGGAGAGCGGAACCGAGATCAAGGGGCGGGCGGGGTTGCCAGATGTTTCCGGTCGCGCGATCCACTGCTGGTTGCGTCAGTCGATTGGCGGAGAGCAGGGTGCCAGGTTTTCCCGGGGAGCGGGGCAAGGCCTGTAAGCCCGGATGGAGCAAAGCGCAATCCGGGGTCTGCGCGCGCAGAAACGCCCGTCCCGGATTAGGCTTCGCTCCATCCGGGCTACGGCACTGCGTGGGCCCCTTTCGGGGAGGCTAGCAGCAGGCGTCGGCGCGAGCCGGCGAGCCTCGGGCTATCATTTCCCGAGGAAGTTCGTGCGCATCTTGTCGGCGAACCAGACCACGAAGATCGCAGCGAACGAAAGAGCGAAGTACAGAGCCGCCCAGAGAAGTGCATTACTGGCGTTCGACATGACATCCTCCCTTGCATCAGAAATCGATCTGTTGCCGGGAAGGATAGCGGCAGCCGCGACCGCCGATTTGCGCAGGATCAATTTTTGCCGGGCTGCGGCGCAAATGGCCGGCGAGCCTTCATTCCGGGCCCACGATGGATTTGCGGCCTAGGAATGACGCTGCGAGTTACAGCCGAAACTCGTTCGTGAGCTCGCCGATGCCGTCGATCGCGACGGTCACGGAATTCACCGGCTCCTTCATCACCCCGACGCCGACCGAGGTGCCGACGGCGATGAGGTCGCCGGGAAGCAGGGTCATGTCGTGGGAGATTTTGCTGACCAGCTCCTGCGCGGTGAAGATCATGTCCGAGATCGGATAGTTCTGCCGCTCCGCCCCGTTGAGGATGGTGCGCACGGTGAGCTTGGCCGGATCGAGGCCGGTTGCGATGACGGGGCCGAACGGGCCGTAATCATCGATGCCCTTGGCGCGGGCCCATTGCGGGAAGGTGGGATCGCTGGTCAGGATGTCGTTGGCGGTGATGTCGTTGACGCAGGTGTAGCCGAAGATGAAGCTGTCCGCTTCCGCCGGCGAGACCCGGGCACAGGTCCTGCCGATGACGATGCCGAGCTCGCCCTCATAGGTGGTCTTGCCGTCGTAATAAGAGGGGCGGCGGATCACGGCGCCCGGCGTCGTGATCGTGGTGGTCGCCTTCAGCAGATAGAGCGGCTCCGGCGGCTCGGGCTGGTTCAGCTTGGCGGCGAGCGCGTGGAAATTATTCCAGAGCGCGACGATCTTGCTGGGCGCGCAGGGCGCGAGCAGCTCGACCTCCGACAGCGCCAGCATCTTGCCGGTGGCTGCATGGCGGCCGAACATCTCGCCCTCATGCACGCTGATGCCTGATTGCGTCAGGGTGCCGAAGCCGGTCGCACCGCTATGGCGGTAGCGCAGCCACTGTTTCATCTCGCCCGCCATCACGCCACCGCCAGTGCACGGGGATCGGCAGGCGCGGAGACGCCGTCATAGAGGCCGGCGATGCGAGCACGCTGGGTCACCATCGCCAGCACCGAGTCGAGCGCGGGCGTGGCGATGCCGGTGAGGCGGCCCATCTCCTGCACCACGGTGACGAGCGGGTCGATCTCCATCGGACGGCCGCGCTCGAGATCCTGCAGCATCGAGGTCTTGTGCGCGCCGACCTTGCGGGCGCCCTCGATGCGGCGCTCGACGTCGACGCGGAATTTGACGCCAAACGTCTCGGCGATGCCTTGCGTTTCCACCATGATCGCGCGCGACAGCGCACGCGTGGAGGGATCGGTGCAGATCACGTCGAGCGTTGCATGGGTCAGTGCGCTGATCGGGTTGAAGCAGACATTGCCCCAGAGTTTCAGCCAGATCTCGTCGCGGATGCGGTCGAGCACCGGCGCTTTCAGCCCGGCGGCGACGAAGAGATCGGCGAGGCGCTGCACGTCCGAGGTGATTTCGCCGGAAGGCTCGCCGAGCGGGAAATTGTTGCCGTAGACGTGGCGGATCACGCCGGGCGCTTCGATCTCGGTGGCGGGATAGACTATGCAGCCGATGGCGCGCTCGGCGCCGATCTCGCGCCACTGCCGTCCGCCGGGGTCGATGCTCTCCAGCGTCGAATTCTCGTATTGGCCGCCGTGCTTGTAGAAATACCAATAGGGGATGCCGTTGACGGCGGTGACGATGCGGGTGTGCGGCCCGAGCAGCGGCTGCATCTTCTCGATCACGCCGGTGATCGAATGCGCCTTCAGCGTGATGATGATGTAGTCCTGCACGCCGAGTTCGGCGGGATCGTCGGTGCAGCGCGGATGCACGGTGTGCTTCTCCTCGCCCGCGAGCAGGGTCAGCCCGCGCTCGCGCATCGCGGCAAGGTGGGCGCCGCGCGCGACCAGGCTGACGTCGGCGCCAGCGCGTGCGAGCTGAACCCCGAGATATCCGCCGATCGCGCCGGCGCCGTAGATGCAGATCTTCATGAAATCCTCGCGGGTGTCCGGAATTTTGGGACGAAAGATCCGGTCCGGCTCGGAGAGGTCCGAGCCGGGGCCGGTAGTCGCAGGGGAAGTGTGACGCTTTAAGCTGCTGCTTGCGGCGAGCCGTTGATCGCTTCGTCAACGGCAGCTGCGATGTCGCGCATGCTGATGACGGAGACGAGGCTGTAATCGTCGATGACCGGCAGGTGACGGATGTGATTGCGGTTCATCAGATGCCGGACGTGCTCGATCGTGTCTGAGGAGCTGCAGGATACGAGCTGCTGCACCGACACGAGCTGCGAGACTTTGACGTTGATGGCGTTGGCACCATGCTCGGCGACGGCGCGCACCACGTCACGCTCGGTGAACATGCCGACCGCGGTGTTGCCTTCTGAACGGACCACGTCCTTGACCACCAGCGCGCTGATGTTGTTGGCGCGCATCAGCTTGGCGGCGATACCCACCGTTTCGTTCATTCGCACCGTGACAACGCGCGGTGTCTTTTTGCGCAGAATGTCTCCGACCAGCATTGCAACCTCCCTAGGTGAATGACAGGGGAAGTGTGGTATACATAATGCCAATCGTCAAGCATTCGATTTGGCTGATCCGAAAATTCTTGCGGCAGTAATACTGACGTTTGTCATCGTGCCAAAACGGAAAAGGGGCGCATCGCTGCGCCCCTTTCGACCGATTGAAAGGCGTGTGGTCGCTACGCTGTCTCGGTCTTGGCGTTGCCGGTCGCGGCGTTGGCGCTCTCGGCTTCCTTGCCGAGGATGAAGGAGCGGCGCAGCGGCTTGATCACGAACAGCGCCGTGAGCGCCGCCGTCGCGTTCAGCGCCACTGCGACCACGAACACGGCCTTCCAGCCGTACGTTGCCGAGATCACGCTCGCGAGCGGGACGAGCAGGGATGCCGTGCCTTTCGCGGTGTAGAGCATGCCGTTGTTGGTGGTTGCGTATTTCGAACCGAACGTGTCGCCGCAGGTGGCGGGGAACAGCGAGTAGATCTCGCCGAACACGCCGAAGTACACCGCGGTCGCGAGCACGAACACGATCGGTATGTTTCCATAGGCCGACAGCGTCAGCAGCATTACCGCCGCGGTGCCGAACGCGATGAACATGGTGTGCTCGCGGCCGATCGTGTCGGAGACCCAGCCGAAGAAGGGACGTCCGAAACCGTCGAAGATGCGGTCGAGCGAGATCGCGAACGTCAATGCCGCCATCTGGAAGCCCGCGAGCGTCACCGGCGTGTCGGCGATCTTGAAGTCGTGCGCGATGGGGCCGATCTGTGCCGCGGTCATCAGGCCGCCGGAGGCGACCATGACGAAAACGAGATACATCACCCAGAAAATAGGGGTGCGCAGCACCTGCGGTGGGGTGAAGTCGATCTTCGTCTGCGGCAGATTGAGCTGCTTCTTCTTCGGCGGGATCGAGATCCGCGGCGGCTGGATGAAGAAGGCGAGCACGAACACGATCAGGCCCTGGCCGATGCCGAAGGTGAGGAACGCGTGCTGGTAGCCGCTCGTTACGATCATGGTCGCGATCGGCACAATGGTGAGCGCGGCGCCCGCGCCGAAGCCGGCAGCGGTCGCACCGGCGGCGAGACCGCGGCGATCGGGGAACCATTTCAGCGCGTTGCCGACGCAGGTGCCGTACACCGCGCCGGCGCCCATGCCGCCGACGACCGCGGCGGCGTAAAGCAGGGCGAGCGAGTCAGCGTAGGAGTTGAGCACCCAGGACAGAGCGATCATGACGCCGCCGAACATGATGACGATGCGCGGACCGTATTTGTCGACGAACCAGGCCTCGATCGGCACCAGCCAGGTCTCGGTGACGACGAAGATGGTGAAAGCGAGCTGGATCGCCGCGCGGCCCCAATGATACTTGGCGTCAATCGGATCGACGAACAACGTCCAGCCGTATTGCAGATTGGCGATCATCGCCATGCAGACGATGCCCATGGCGAGTTGGAACCAACGGAAACCGGTGCGAAGAGGCGCAGCTGTGACGGCGCCGTCCGTGCTGGAAATCATCAATAACCTCCCAACGCGCCTGATTGAATGCGACCTGGGATTGCAAGATGACCCAGTGTCGCAAATATTGTGGCTTATCGTCGCAAGCGCGGCGGGGACATTGGTATACCATATTCCAGAAGGCAAGCCCAATCTTGTGACGCAGCGCAAGAAAAGTGCGCGGTTCCCTTCACGTCAGCGGTAGCAAAGGCGGGTTCTGCAAAAACGAAAACGCCCGGCCGTGAGGCCGGGCGTCGTGCTTGGTTTAGATGTGGTGGCGCGCGTCAGGCGGCGGCGGTCGATTTCGCGACCACGACCTTGCGCCAGGGCTTGAGCACCATGATCGCCAGCAGCGAAGCCAGGATGTTGGCGCCGGCCGCGATGATGAACACGCTGTCCCACGTGCCCGACGATTGCTGCATGTAGTTGGCGATCGGGACAAGCAGCGCGGCGGTGCCCTTTGCGGTGTAGAGCAGGCCCGCATTGGTGGTCGCGAACTTGGCGCCGAACGTGTCGGTGCAGGTCGAGGGGAACAGCGAGTAGATCTCGCCCCAGGCGAAGAACACGAAGCCCGACAGCAACACGAACCAGAGCGGGTCGTGTCCCCAGAGGTAGAGCATCCAGATGCCGAACCCTTCCATGCCGAAGGCGATGAACATCGTGTTCTCGCGGCCGATCATGTCGGAGATCCAGCCGAAGAACGGACGCGTCAGACCGTTGAGCACGCGGTCAATCGTGGCTGCGAACGTCACCGCGGTCATCGTCACCGCCATCAGCGTCACCGGAACGCTGTCGACCTTCCAGTCGACTGCGATCGGCTTCAGGTTCGCCGTCACCATCAGGCCGCCGGCGCCGACGATCACGAACATGAAGTACATCAGCCAGAAGATCGGCTGGCGCAGCACTTCGGTTGGCTGATAGTTGCGGCGGGTCTGTTGCAACGCAGCGTTCTGCACAACGGGAGGCACCTGTCCGGCCTTCGGCGCGTAGAGGAAGAAGGCGAGGATGCAGATGATGATGCCCTGGCCGAGCCCGAAATACAGGAAGGTGGTCTGGAATCCGCTGTCCTTGATCATGGCCTGAATCGGCGCAACCGTGAGCGCGGAGCCCGCGCCGAAACCGGCCGCCGTGATGCCGGCAGCAAGACCGCGCTTGTCGGGAAACCATTTCAGCGCATTGCCGACGCAGGTGCCGTAGACGCCGCCGGCGCCGATGCCCGCGATGATCATGCCGAGATAGAAGCCGTTGAGCGTGGTGGCTTGCGCGTTGATCGCCCAACCGATGGCGCAGAGCACGCCGCCGACGAGCACGACGATGCGCGGGCCGTATTTGTCGACGAACCATCCTTCGACCGGCACCAGCCATGTCTCGAACAGCACGAAGAGCGTAAAGGCCCATTGGATCGAGGCGCGATCCCAGCCGAACTTTTTCTGGATGTCGGGGACGAAGAACGTCCAGCCGTATTGATAATTGGCGATCATCACCATCGCCGCTACACCGACCGCCAATTGCGTCCAGCGATACGTGTCGCTAACCCGCGCGGCGGTTGGAACCGTTGCCTGCACCATGTCCGTCATAAAGCCTCCCGTGGCGCCTCTAATTTTTCTGCGAGCGCTGGAGGGGCATTCTTGTATTCATTATGCCAAGGTTCAAGCGCTGGTCCGATCACCGTGCGCAAATGCCGCAGGACCTTCATCGGTTGCGGCTGTGACTCGGGACAACGCAAATAGAAATGGCCCCGTCCTGCGGGGCCATTCATCAAAAGTAGTATGTGGACGGTTCTGAAACCGGCGCGTCGCGCTTGCCGCGCGGGAGGCGCTGCTTACAGGCCGAAGCGGGGCAGGTCGCCGTTGTGATTCGAAATCTCGGCGCTCGCCATCAGGAAGCGATCGACCGCGGCCAGGAAGCGGGTGAACAGCGAGGCGGAGGGGGCGAGCGCGACGGAAGCGGTCTTGGACATCTGAATTCCCTTTCTCGAGACGGTCAGTGATGCTGTCTCATTTCGAAGGGCAATCTACGTATACCAGATGCCAGTGTCCATGCATGCCATTGCATAGCAGCATGCATGCTCCCGCATTGCAGCATAATGATCCGTTAAAGGGACCGAACCGAGCTCAAAATTGCCAGCCGGGCTGCTGGAATTGCGAGATCGGCCCCAAAAGGCCCCCATTACGGAGGCAAAAGAGCGCGGACAGAGCGGCGCGGGTTCCAAATCCAACCGCACCGCAACATTCAAGGTCTTGGCAGGCCCAGCCAAAGCCGTTAGTGGTCTGCCCCCTTTTCCAATCAACTGGTCAGAGTGGTTCATGTCGAGCGCCTCGCCCGCCGTCTCGATCGGCATCGATTTTGGGACCAGCAACACGGTCGTCGCGATCGCGGCGGACGATCGCCGGGTCGAGGCCATCCGCTTCGATCACGGCGGCCAGCGCCACAGCGTCTACGTCTCGGCGCTGTGCTTCTGGGAGGATCGGCCGGGCGCCGGCGCCCAGGCCGAAGGCGGTCCATGGGCCATCGAGACGTTCCTCGAAGGCCGCCACGTCTACCGCTTCCTGCAGTCGTTCAAGACGTTTGCGGCGAGCTCCAGCTTCAACACCACGCAAGTGTTTCGGCAGCGCTTCAAGTTCGAGGACGTTCTGGCGGCGTTCCTGCGCACGCTGGCGCGCCATGGCGGCGAAAAGTTCGGCTTCGAGACGTCCAACATCACGGTCGGCCGCCCGGTGCGGTTCGCCGGCGGCAATCCCGACGAAGCGCTGGCGATGCAGCGCTATCGGGCCGCGTTCGAACGCCTCGGCGCCGGCCACGCGCGCTATGTCTACGAGCCCGTGGGCGCGGCGTTCTCCTTCGCCCGACGGCTGGAGCGTGATGCCACCGTGCTGGTTGCGGATTTCGGCGGCGGCACCAGCGATTTCTCGGTGATGCGCTTTTCGCGCGCGGGAGGAGCCTTGCGCGCCGAGCCGCTTGGACACGCCGGCATCGGCATTGCCGGCGACACCTTCGATTACCGCATCGTCGACCACGTCGTCTCGCCGCGGCTGGGAAAAGGCTCTAGCTTCCGCTCGTTCGACAAGGTGCTGCCGGTCCCCACCGGCCACTACACCAACCTCGCGCGCTGGCATCAGCTCGCGATGATGAAGAGCAATGGCGATCTGCGCGAGCTTCGGGAGCTTGCGCGCAGCGCGCTGAAGCCGAAGCTCCTTGAAGATTTCATCACCATCGTCGATCTCGACCTCGGCTTTTCGCTCTACCGCGCGGTATCCGACGCCAAGGTCGCGCTGTCGGCGCGGGACGAGGTGGACTTCCGCTTCAAGGGGGGCGGCGTCGACATCGGTGCGACCATCACACGGAAGAATTTTGAATCCTGGATTGCCGACGACATCGCCCGGCTGGGTGCCACCGTCGACAAGGTGCTAAGCGAAGCGGGCATCACCGCGCGCGAGGTGGAGAAGGTGTTCTTGACCGGCGGGACTTCCTTCGTTCCGGCCGTCAGAAAGCTGTTCGCCGAGCGGTTCGGTAACGAACGGCTGATGTCGGGCGACCAGTTCGAGTCGATCGCCTACGGCCTTGCGCTGATCGGACACAGCCCCGACCCCGATCGATGGGCCGCAAGCGGTGGGATTACGCCGAAGGCGGGCGCGTAGCCCAGCAACAGCCGCCATTGCTTGGCTGCTCGCAATGACGACGGAGAGCTGTCATCAGTGCCGTAGGGTGGGCAATGGCGCGGAGCGCCGTGCCCACCATCTTTCCGAGGTTGAGAGAGCATCGGTGGGCACGCTGCGCTTTGCCCACCCTACGATACTGATTTCGCCGCTACTGATTGATCTCCGGCTCCACGAGCCTTGCGAGGCTTCGCAGCGATTCCTGCCAGCCGAGATAGCAGGCCTCCGGCGGGATGACGTCAGGGATGCCGGCCTGGGTGATGTCGACCTCGGTGCCGACCGAGACCTTCTTCAGCGTCACGGTCACCTGGATTTCGCCGGGTAGATTGGGGTCGTCGAACTTGTCGGTGTAGCGGAGACGTTCGCCGGGGACGAGCTCGAGATATTCGCCGCCGAAGGCGTGGCTGTTGCCCGTCGTGAAATTCCGGAACGACATCTTGAACGTGCCCCCGACCTTGGGCTCGAGGTGATGGACGGTGCAGGTAAAGCCGTTCGGCGGAAGCCATTTCGCCAGCGCATCCGCCTCGAGGAAGGCGCGATAGACTTTCTCCGGACTGGTCGAGAGAACGCGGTGCAGACGTACAGTGCTGGGCATGTTCTTTCATCCTCTTGCATCGATGGGCCCGACCTTGGCGTCTACGGCCCATTCATGTCTCAAGGACGACCGGGATGCCGCCGATCCGACATGGCGTTGCAGATAAACGGGGGCCGCCGAAACCGGCGGCCTTTGATGTTGCCTTTGAAGTTGTTGGAAGTTGTTTTGGATCGGGTTGCCGCTCACCGCGTCCAGTCTTCACCCGCGCACAACGTTCCCATGCAGCCCCGGACGTTGAGACTGCCGGATGGCAGCAAGGTGACGGTGCTCGCATAGGTCTTTCCGTCGTCGGCGTTGTAGATCCTGCCCGACCATTGATTGGCGCCGGCCGCCTGCATGTCGATGAACAGGGAGATGCCGACGATCTTCCGGGCGCGCAATGCAGGATCGGCGTTATGGTCGTCGAGCTGCGCCTTGCCCGTCTTCTTATCGATCGGCTCCTTCAGCCAGACGACCCGACCGCATAGCGCATTGCCGCAACGGCTCACCTTGATCCTCGCGTCGCCCGACTGTGTCAGCCAGACGCCGGCGGGACCGCTGGCCGTTGCGGCTTCGGCGTTTCCAAGCGGGGAGATGGACAACAGCGCTGCGAGCAGGTGCCGGACGAGGGTGGAACGCATGGGGGCTCCATATTGGATCAATTGTCATGAAATATTTCATGATAAACGATCAATATGTCGCGCTTAAGGTTGAGTCAATCGCGCGGAACATGCATATTGGGGGTGGGTGGTTGCCTGGAAATTGCGGAGTGCTTGTAGATGGGTGTGGTGGAGATATCGGTACGTGAGGCCCGGCAGAGCTGGTTCCGGCGTCTCGATCTTGCGTTCTGGGCGATCAGGGCGGCACTGCCGGTGGTGGTGTGGCTCGCCTATCTCCGGAGCACGACCGCCTCCGCCTCGATCGCGGCGAGCCTCGGGCCCGACCAGGTGAAATGCGCAGGCCTTGTCGCCAATCCGCTCGAGATGTCGCGCCCGGGACAGCTGTTGTTCTGGACGCTATTTGCGCTTCAGCTCTCGTTCTTCGCCGTGTTGATCGGCATCCTGCACCGTATGGTGCACCGATTCGCACGCGGCCGGATCTTCGCGTCCGAGACGCTTCAGGGCGTGTGGTGGATGGGGATCATTCTGGTGATCTGGCCGTTCATCGACCTGATCACCAGCAACGCGGTGGCTTATGCCTTGCACGAGATCGGCGACGTCAAGTTCTTCCTGCCGTCCTACAACGTCGACATCGGCACGATCGCGGGCGGGATGTTCCTGATGGCGCTGAAATTCGTCATCGAGCACGCCATCCTGCTGCAGTCCGAAAACGAGCTGACGATCTGAGGTGAATGCTTGTGCCGATCGTCGTGAACCTCGATGTCATGCTTGCGAAGCGGAAGCGCCGCCTCGGGGACCTCGCCGACGCAATCGGCATTTCCATCCAGAACCTGTCGGTCCTGAAAACGGGCAAGGCGAGGGCGATGCGCTTCTCGACCCTGGCCGCGATCTGCCGCGAGCTCGATTGTCAGCCCGGAGACATCCTCGAATATGTCGCAGGCGAGGAGGGCCGCGATGAGGATGCAGGCGAGGGGAGCTGAGCTCACACCTGGCGAGCCTTGTCCGCCTTCGTGCTGCACGCGAGAACCTGAAACACATCCCCCATGTGCAACGGTTGGCCGTTTGCGCGCTCAATTGAATCGAGCTCGCCTGGTGCGAGATCTACCTCGCGGCCGGCCGGACGACCGATCCGTCAGATCGTTGCCACATCCTGCGGCGTCATCGTGAAGGCGAGCCGGTAGCGGCCGATCGTCGGATTGTCCTGCGCGCCCAGAGCGCCAAGCGCCGCCGGCGAAAGTCGGTCGGCGGTCACCTGCTCGATCGCGTCGGCATCGTAACCCGACAGCAGCATGATCCAGTCGGCGGCGCCGTCCTTGCCGCGGATCTGCTGCTCGGTGGTGGGCGAGCTGGTCCGGGGCGTGTCGGTCAGGAGGAGGTGCGCGCCCGTCAGTCCCCGCATCTGCGCCAATGTGCCGAGCGTCTCCGAGAGATGTGCTTGCAACTCCGCCTCGCGCCCGGCCTCCGGCGAAAGCCGGATGGTGGCGAGCGAGGTCGCGACGCCGCCGCCAAAGCTGGCGGCGACGCGGCACTGGCTGCGGACCATGCCGAGATGGTGCGGCATCATCTTGGTCGACCACGGCGTCGGCGCGTTGAGCCGGTCGAGATATCCCATCGACGTGAGCACCTCGTACCGCTCCAGCTCGTACAGCACGAAGAAGCCGTCGGTGTCCGTCGTGCTGGTCCAGCGCGATCCGCGCCGGAAGCCGGGAATGCTCATCCGCTCGGGAAAATGCTCGTGGGAATGCCAGTCGCCGAACTCCGCGCGCTGCTCGGGGCGGACGCTCCACCACATCGCGACGGCGGCCTTGCCAAGCAGTGACATGCTGACCTCCCTGTTTTCCAGCACTTTGCCTTGACGCCAACGCCGGGAGCAAGTCGTTCACGCTTCCAATCCGACCCCGCACTGTCAGGCGCGATCTAGTATCCCTGCGCGGCGGTGCCGGCACGTGTGGAGCTTGGCAGTCTTTCGGTGCACACAGTCGATTGGCTGGAGGGAGAGTGGTGCGGGTCTTCCGCGAGCAACTTGCCGGTGGCGTACGGTGAGCGCTCGATAGCGCGGCATCGCATCGACGCTCTCGGGCCAGCACAGTTAGCCGACACCAAATCGCGGCTGCGAACGCGCAATTCACCTTGCCTCAGGCGCCTTTCGGGCCTGAATCCGCAAAGTCCGAATTGTTCCGCCGAAGCCCATGAGGCATTAAATCCCGCCAAGCCTTGCAACTGGCGCCGATGAGGTATACGTTGGTGCTGTTCGTTCAGCCGCTGTGCCTTGTTGAATGCGCCCGCGGGCTCCTTTTCCAGAGACATCGACGAATTGAATCTGGTTCTGCGTGAGTGTCACGCGGAATGTGCGCGTATGCGCTTTGGAGAAGAATAATGACGACAGGTACCGTGAAGTGGTTCAACGGCCAAAAGGGCTTTGGATTCATTCAGCCCGACGACGGCGGCAACGATGTGTTCGTTCACATCAGCGCAGTCGAGCGGGCTGGTCTCTCAGGTCTCGCCGAGGGCCAGAAGGTCAACTTCGAGGCCAAGACCGACAAGATGCGAGGCAAGGTCAGCGCAGAGAATCTCTCGCTGGCCTAAGATCCTGCGCCGTTTCACGGATGTACTGAAACGGCCACGCTGCCCGCTCGATCCCAGGGATTGAGCGGGTTTTGTCCGTTGCGGGAGTGGGTGAAGCATGAGCGGCAAGAAGTCGGCTGAACCGTCACCCCAAAGCATTGCGCGTACCAACCGTCAGCGTTTGGCTGCCGAGGAGGGAACGCGGGCAATGGCGGACGTCGAGAGACAGGCCGTCGATGTTCGCAAGAACATGGCGCGGCTTCGCGAACTGCGCGAAGCCAAGGAAGCGGCCGACGCAACTCTTCAAGCATCGCTGCCGGCACCAACCCTGACGAAGCGCAAGAGAAAGCTGACGCGATAGTCGAATTCAACTGCGTCGACGAAAATCTGGAGAGGGCCGGTCACATGCCAAAGAGTGCGGATCGTGCCTAGGATCAAGTCGGACAGCGGCGGCACAATCACCTTCTTTCTCGCGCTTGGCGCAGGCCGGCAGATGTGCCGCCTTGCGACCACGTTCCAGACGCAGAAGCAGGCCTTCAGCTATCTTCAGAAATACCGGACGGAATTCGAGCGCATCGCGCGGAGCCGACTGGCCTCCGGGGAGCTCGAAGACGGGATCGTCGTGCTTTCGATGCTCTAAAGCATGATCCGGACCCGAAGGGCCGCGTTAGCGCAAAGTGCGAAGCGGTTTTCCGAAAAGATCATGCTCAAACAATAACCTAAAGCGCGATGACGATTCATTCCGATCTCATCGCGCTTCGGGTCAGGCGTCGATTTCGACGCGACGCGCTCAGCGCCAGCCTTCATCGCGCGGATGCAACATCGTGACCCGGCAGGGAACGCGTCCTATTCAGAGCGGTCCTTCGGCTCGGCCTCGCGGGCCAGTCGCTCCGCTTTCAGCCGCTCGCGATTCTCGTTGAAGGAGTGCTGGTCCTTCGCATAGTCATTGATCGGCTTCTGCGTTTTGACAGGCTTGAACGCCTTGTTGGCTTCACGCTTGGCCCGATCCGAGGATTGATCTCTCAACATTTCGACCTCGTTTTGATCAACAAGCTGTGACAGGACAGGTGCTGGCCGACGCCTCCCACCCGCAAACGCTGTGCGTGGGCTTGCTACCTTTCGGGGCGAGAAGAAGGCCAATTCTGCAGCGTTGCGCAGATGCTTTTGCGATGTGTTTCAGTCCCTCGCCTTGGCGGCTGCGTTGCTCGTACGTCGGGATAGCACGCCGGCTTAGACAACAATGGCACGCCGCCGCTTTTGTTCCAAGGACCCTGCGGACTGGCGCCAGGTTTGCGATAGTGCGATTGTCCCGCCGCAATGTCAGGAGATGTGTAATGCTCGGTGTGAACGACGGGGAGACAATCCCCGCGAAGGAAAGGCCGCAAAGGTCTCAAAGATGGACCGGTGAAGATGCATGGGCGGCTTACCAGCTTCCCTTCAACGATCTGCTCTTCCGTTCACAATCCGTACATCGGGAGCATTTTGACCCAAATCGCGTGCAGTTGAGCCGGCTGCTGAACATCAAGACAGGTGGTTGTCCGGAAGACTGCGGTTACTGCAGCCAGTCGTCGCATCATGCGACCGCTCTTGCAGCCTCCAAGTTGATGGAGGTCGGGAAGATCGTTGCCGAGGCGCGCAAGGCAAAAGACAGCGGCGCGACGCGTTATTGCATGGGGGCGGCCTGGCGCAATCCGAAGCCGCGCGACATGGATGCCATTGTCGAGGTCGTCGGGGCCGTGAAGGAGCTCGGGCTCGAGACCTGCATGACGCTCGGCATGCTCGACCGGGATCAGGCCGACCGGCTGAGTGCTGCCGGGCTTGATTACTACAATCACAATATCGATACCTCGGAGCGCTTCTATCCGAGCGTTACCTCCACCCGCACGTTCGCCGATCGTCTCGATACGCTGGAGCATGTCCGCGAGGCCGGCATGAAAGTGTGCTGCGGCGGAATTCTCGGCATGGGTGAGAGCGAACAGGACCGCGTCGACATGCTGGTCACGCTCGCCAACCTCCCGGAAGCGCCGGAGAGCGTGCCGATCAACATGCTGATCCCGATTCCGGGAACGCCGATGGCGAAGGCGACGCCGATAGGTCCGATCGAGTTCGTGCGCATTGTCGCGCTGGCGCGTATCATGATGCCGGCCTCTTTCGTGCGACTCTCGGCGGGGCGGTCGGCGATGACCGACGAGATGCAGGCGCTGTGCTTCTTTGCCGGTGCAAACTCGATCTTCGTCGGCGACACGCTGCTGACGGCGGGCAATCCGCAGGACGAAGCCGATCGAAAGTTGTTCCGCCGGCTCGGACTGGAGGCGCTCTGACCTTTTTGCAAGCCGCTGAGCCTCTTTCCCGATCATGCCCTGGCCGTTAGGTCGTTTGTCCGACGAACAACCCCTCGGCCGCTCTTCGCCGGGCAGGATATTGGCTTTGTCGGATCATGGCATAATGCCTCTGTTTTGCCCGACGTGTCAAAAGGCATTTCGTGAAATACGAAATCGTTTATGACCAACAGGTTAGCTACTGTGCATGGGGTTGTTTTTCCATTTTTTAGTCACAGCCGCGACCGCACGGTCTTCTGAAGCAATAAGGGCCGCCCCTTCGGGCGGCCCTTTCGTCTCGTTCAACGTGGTGCGGCTTACTCAGCGGCCTGCTTCTGCGGCGGCTCGAGCGCGCCGGACTTGTGGATGTCGGCGACCTGGTGATCGCTGAAGCCGAGTACGCTGCGCAGGATCTCGTCGGTGTGCTCGCCGAGCAGCGGGGAGCGCTCCACCTCGCTCGGGGAGTCCGACAGCTTGATCGGGTTGCCGACCGAGATGTACTTGCCGCGGGTCGGGTGATCGACCTCGACCACGGTGCCGGTGGCGCGCAGCGACTGGTCCTCGGCGATCTCCTTCATCGACAGGATCGGGCCGCAGGGGATGTCGTCCTTGTTGAGGATCTCCATCGCCTCGAATTTCGTCTTCGTCATCGTCCACTGTTCGATGCGGGCGAAGATCTCGTTGAGGCGCGGCAGGCGGACGGCCGGCTTGGCGTAGTTCGGATCGGTCTTCCAGGTGGGCTCGCCGATCACGTCGCAGATCTTCTCCCAGACCGGGGCCTGGGTGATGAAGTAGATGTAGGCGTTGGGATCGGTCTCCCAGCCCTTGCACTTCAGGATGCGGCCGGGCTGACCACCGCCGGAATCGTTGCCGGCGCGCGGCACGGCGTCGCCGAACGGAATGCCTTCGCCGAACTGGCTGTATTCCTTGAGCGGACCATGCGCGAGGCGCTGCTGGTCGCGCAGCTTGACGCGGGCGAGGTTGAGCACGCCGTCCTGCATCGCGGCGGTGACCTTCTGGCCCTTGCCCGAATGCGTGCGCTGATAGAGGGCGGTGACGATGCCGAGCGCCAGGTGCAGGCCGGTGCCGCTGTCGCCGATCTGCGCGCCGGTGACGAGCGGCAGGCCGTCGCGGAAGCCGGTGGTCGAGGCGGCGCCGCCGGTGCACTGCGCGACGTTCTCATAGACCTTGCAGTCTTCGTAGGGGCCAGGGCCAAAGCCCTTGATCGAGGCGACGATCATCTTCGGGTTGATCGCCTGGATCTTCTCCCAGGGGAAGCCCATGCGGTCGAGCACGCCGGGGCCGAAGTTTTCGACCAGCACGTCGCACTTCTTGATCAGCTCGGTGAGGACTTCCTTGCCCTTGGGGTTCTTGGTGTCGAGCGTGATCGAGCGCTTGTTGTGGTTGAGCATGGTGAAATACAGGCTGTCCACGTTCGGGATGTCCTGCAGCTGGCCGCGGGTAATGTCGCCCACGCCCGGACGTTCCACCTTGATCACGTCGGCGCCGAACCATGCCAGCAGCTGCGTGCAGGTTGGCCCGGACTGGACGTGGGTAAAGTCGAGAATGCGAACGCCCTTGAGCGCTTTGGTCATCGTGTTGCTCCGTATACTCTGTCTGCCCCCGCAAACCGCAGGGAATTAAGGGTTGAAGGGGAGGACTTACTTTTTCTTCTGCAGAACGCTCTGCGGATTGAGGTTGCCGATGCGGCCGCTCTCCGAGCCCGCGGCCGGATCGATCACCGCGTTGATGAGCGTCGGCTTGCCCGAGGCCATCGCCTCGTTGACGGCGCGCTTGAGCTCGTCGGGCGAGGTGGCATTCACGCCGACGCCGCCGAAGGCTTCCATCATCTTGTCGTAGCGCGCGCCCTTCACGAACACGGTCGTCGCCGGATCCGCGTTGACGCTGTTGACGTCGGTGCCGCGATAGATGCCGTCATTGTTGAAGATGACGATGCAGATCGGAAGGTTGTAGCGGCAGATGGTCTCGACCTCCATGCCGGAGAAGCCGAAGGCCGAGTCGCCTTCCACCGCGAGCACGGGATGGCCGGTCTCGAGCGCAGCCGCGATCGCCTGGCCCATGCCGATGCCCATCACGCCCCAGGTGCCGACGTCGAGGCGCTTGCGCGGCCTGTACATGTCGATGACGCCGCGGGCGAGGTCGAGCGTGTTGGCGCCCTCGTTGACGAGGATCGCCTCGGGATGGTCCTTGATCACGTTCTTCAGCACGCCGAGCGCGCCGTGATAGTCCATCGGCGACTTGTTGTTCATGAGCTTCGGCGCCATCTTGGCGACGTTCTCGTCACGCTTGGACACGATGGCCTTGGTCCATTCGGCCGGCGGCGCGGTCCAACCCGTGCTGATCGCCTGATTGAAGGCTGAGACGACCGAGCCGATGTCGCCGACCACGGGCGCGACGATCTCGACGTTGGAGTCCATCTCGCGCGGCTCGATGTCGACCTGGATGAACTTCTTCGGGGTCTCGCCCCAGCTCTTGCCCTTGCCGTGCGAGAGCAGCCAGTTCAGCCGGGCGCCGATCAGCAGCACGACGTCGGATTCTTTCAGCACCGTGGAGCGCGCGGCTCCAGCGCATTGCGGATGCGTGTCGGGGAGGAGGCCCTTGGCCATGCTCATCGGCAGGAACGGCACGCCGCTCTTCTCGACGAACGACTTGATCTCTTCATCGGCCTGCGCGTAGGCCGCGCCCTTGCCGAGGATGATGAGCGGACGTTTTGCGCTCTTGAGCACGTCGAGCGCGCGCTTGATCGAAGCGGGCGAGGGGATCTGCGCGGGCGCGGCATCGATCACCTTGACCAACGACTTCTGGCCGGCATCAGCGTTCATCACCTGGCCGAACAGCTTTGCCGGCAGGTCGAGATAGACGCCGCCCGGACGGCCCGAGACCGCAGCGCGGATGGCGCGGGCGAGACCGATGCCGATGTCCTGGGCGTGCAGCACGCGATAGGCCGCCTTGCACAGCGGCTTGGCGATCGCGAGCTGGTCCATCTCTTCGTAGTCGCCCTGCTGGAGGTCGACGATCTCGCGCTCGGAGGAGCCCGAGATCAGGATCATCGGGTAGCAGTTGGTGGTGGCGTGCGCGAGCGCGGTGAGACCGTTGAGGAAGCCGGGCGCGGACACCGTGAGGCAGATGCCCGGCTTCTTGGTGAGGTAACCGGCAATGCCTGCGGCGTAACCGGCGTTCTGCTCGTGGCGGAAGGAGATCATACGAATGCCTTCGGCCTGCGCCATGCGGCCCAAATCCGTGATCGGGATGCCCGGCACATTATAGATGGTGTTGATGCCGTTCAGCTTGAGCGCGTCGATGACGAGATGAAAGCCATCCGTCAATTCCTGCTCGGTGCCCGGTGCTTCGGACTTGGTCGCGGTATTCAGCATGGGCCTTGTCTCCCTGGTCTCATATGCCGTTTTAGGCTTTGTGGGCGAATGGCTCGCCCTTCTGGTGAACGTTGCTAGGTGAACAGTTCTTGACCGTGCGCTTCGACGTAAGCGGCAAGGCCAAGGGTGTGGTCGCGGGCGCGCTTCTCGGCGAGTTCGGTGTCGCGCGCTTCCAGTGCTTCGATCATGCTGAGATGCTCGGGCAGCGAAGTGGCGGTGCGATCCTTGCGTCCGATGGTGAGCTGGCGGTAGCCGCGCACGTGCAGCAGCAGGTCGTTGGTGAGGTCGACCAGCACCGGCGATTCCGACAGCGAGATCAGCGCCTGGTGGAAGGCGATGTTGGCGCGCGAATATTCCTCGACGTGATCCTCGGGCAGGCGGTCCTTGCCGAAATCCTTGAAGTAGTCGCGCAGCGCCGTGATGTCTTTCTTGCGTGCGGTGGTGGTGATCAGGCGGGCCGCCATGCTCTCCAGCGCCGCCCAGGCGCGGATCATGTCGACGATCTCGCTCTTGGTTCTGCGCACCACCATGATGCCGCGGCGCGGAACCGTCTTCACGAAGCCATCCTGCTCGAGCATCGCGATGGCTTCGCGGATCGGGGTGCGGCTGACACCCAGGCGTTCGGACAGCGCGCGCTCGTCGAGCATCACCGGCTCGGGCGTCGAGTAGATGTCCATCTTGAGGATGGCTTCCTTCAAGGCGTCATACGCCTTGTTCTTGAAGCTGCTCTCCGGGGCAATACGAACGATTGCGATATCTGCCTCGGTCATGTTCGGCAACGCCTTGGTTGGTTTCCGCAGTGACACGACGAATCTCCTCCAGTGGGAGTCGTCTTTTACAGGATTATTAACGGGAAAGTTTTTGGCATACCACATGCCAGAATGTCAAGCTGGCTATTTTTTGCGGCGTTCTAAGTCATGCAGCAGCTTGACAAGTTGGCTTCTGGCATACCAAATGCCATCGTCAGCCATTTTTGATCCAAAGCGGCGGAGTAATGTGGGCTTTATGCCACTCCGTTCCGCGACATGGAACAGAGCGCGGCGAATGGCAAGCATCACGGGCAGCCGCTACACGCGCGCGCTTTGAAAGAACGAACTGAGGTCAAGGGAGAAGCCATATGTCCAATTCCAAAGATGCCGTCCGCAAAGTGCTCGACCAGGTCAAGGCGGACAACCGCACCAGCCTGACCGCGCCGGAAGGCAAGCTGGTCTGCGACGCCTACGGCATTCCGGTGCCGAAGGAGGGCGTGGCGAGGTCGGCGGGTGAGGCCGGCAAAATGGCCTCCTCGATGGGCTTCCCGGTGGTGATGAAGATCGTCTCGCCGGACATTCTCCACAAGACCGAAGCTGGCGGCGTCATCGTCGGCCTCAAGACGGCCGAGGATGCCGAGAAGGCCTACGAGACCATTCTCTCCAACGCCAAGAAGTACAAGTCCGATGCCAAGATCGAGGGCGTCCAGGTGCAGCAGATGCTGGCCGGCGGAACCGAAGTCATCGTCGGCTCGATCACCGACGGCTCGTTCGGCAAGCTGGTCGCCTTCGGCCTCGGCGGCGTGCTGGTCGAAGTCTTGAAGGACATCACCTTCCGCCTCGCGCCCGCGACCAAGGAAGACGCGCTCTCGATGCTCGACGGCATCCAGGCGCATGAGATTTTGAAGGGCGTTCGCGGCGGCGAGCCGGTGAACCGTACGGCGCTCGCCGACGTCATCGTCAAGGTTTCGCAGCTCGTCACCGATTTCCCTGAAATCGTCGAGCTCGATCTCAACCCGGTGTTCGCGACGGCCAAGGACGCGATCGCCGCCGACGTGCGTATCGTCGTCGACTTCGCCTATGTGCCCAAGCCGAAGCCGCGCCCGACCGAAGAGATCGTCGCGGCCATGAGCCGCATCATGCAGCCGAAGGCGGTCGCCGTGGTCGGCGCCTCCGCCGAGGACGGCAAGATCGGCAACTCCGTGATGAAGAACCTCATCAACGGCGGCTACAAGGGCGACATCTATCCGATCCACCCCAAGGCCGCCGAGATCCTCGGCTACAAGGCTTACAAGAGCGTCAAGGACGTTCCGGGTGTGATCGACACGGCCGTGTTCGCGATCCCCGCGAAGTTCGTGGCGGCGGCGCTCACCGAATGCGGCGAGAAGAAAATCCCGGGTGCGGTGCTGATTCCGTCGGGCTTCGCTGAAGCCGGCGCGCCGGAGCTTCAGGCCGAGATCGTCGAGGTCGGCAAGAAGTACGACATCCGCCTGATGGGGCCGAACATCTACGGCTTCTACTACACGCCGGCCAATCTCTGCGCGACCTTCTGTACGGCCTATGACGTCAAGGGTCACGCCGCGCTGTCGTCGCAGTCGGGCGGCATCGGCATGGCCATCATCGGCTTCTCGCGCTCGGCGAAGATGGGCGTCTCGGCGATCGTCGGCCTCGGCAACAAGTCCGATATCGACGAGGACGATCTGCTCGCCTTTTTCGAGCAGGATCCGAACACGAACCTGATCGCGCAGCACTGCGAAGACCTCAAGGACGGCCGCGCCTTCGCGGAAGCCGCCAAGCGCGTCTCCAAGAAGAAGCCGGTCATCGTGCTCAAGGCCGGCCGCACCTCGGCCGGCGCAAAGGCGGCCTCGTCGCATACCGGCGCGCTCGCCGGTAACGACAAGATCTACGAGGACGTCCTGGCGCAGTCCGGCGTGATCCGGGCCCGCTCGCTGCGGCAGCTGCTCGAATTCGCCCGCGGCGTGCCGGTGCTGCCGACGCCGAAGGGCGAGAACGTGCTGATCATCACCGGTGCGGGCGGCTCGGGCGTGCTGCTGTCGGACTCCTGCGTCGACAACGGCCTGTCGCTGATGTCGATGCCGCCGGATCTGGATGCGGCCTTCCGCAAGTTCATCCCGCCGTTCGGTGCGGCCGGAAATCCTGTGGATATCACCGGCGGCGAGCCGCCGATCACCTACGTCAACACGGTGAAGCTTGGCCTGTCGGATGAGCGGATCCATTCGCTGATCCTCGGCTACTGGCACACCATCGTCACGCCGCCGATGGTGTTCGCCCGCAACATGGTCGAGGTGAAGAAGGAGATGGAGGCCAAGGGCTTCGTGAAGCCGATCGTCGCCTCGCTCGCCGGCGACGTCGAGGTCGAGGAAGCCGCCGAATATCTCTATCAGAACGGTATCCCGGCCTACGCCTATTCCACCGAGCTGCCGGTCGAGGTGCTCGGCGCCAAGTACAAGTGGGCGCGCGGGGCAGGGCTGCTCTGAGACGACGAAGACGCTTCGGTATGATCCGGAGCGGGTGGTTATTCACCTCTCCCCGCGCGCGGGGAGAGGTCGAATTGCGAAGCAATTCGGGTGAGGGGGACTCTCCACGAGTCTAACTGTCACCGTCCTTGCGGAGACTCCCCCTCACCCTGGCCCTCTCCCCGCAAGCGGGGAGAGGGAAATAAGAATAGGGCGAGGGAGAACGGTCAGGTCGCGATGAGCAAGAACGTGATCCGGCGCAAATCGCTCGAGCCTCGATCGCCATCGGAGGCCGACCACGACGCGCGCGATGGCGGCGTGCAGTCCGTCGACCGCGCGCTGTCGATCCTCGAAACACTGGCCGAAGACGACGAAGGCTATCGCCTCAGCGACCTCGCCGTGCGCACCGGCCTGTCGGCCTCGACCGTGCACCGCCTGCTGGCGACGCTGGAGAGCCGCCGCTTCGTGCAGTTCGACCGCGCCCAGTCCAAATGGCATGTCGGCGTGCGCAGCTTCACGGTCGGCGCGAGCTTTGCCCGGCGGCGTAATTTCTCCACGCAGGCGATTCCTTACTTGCGCAAGCTGCGCGATCTCACCCGCGAGACGGCCAACCTCGCCGTCGTCGACGACGAGTTCATCATCGTGCTGACCCGCATGGAGAGCCGCGAGATCATGCGCTCGCTGACCCAGGTCGGCGGCCGCGTCGCCATGGTGACGTCAGGCGTCGGCAAGGCAGTGCTCGCGACTTATTCGGACGAGGACGTCGGCGCGGTCATCCGCCATCACGGTATGCCCCGGCTGACCGAGAAGTCGATCGTGCGGCCGGGCGACCTGTTCAAGGAGCTCGAGAAGATCCGCAAGCAGGGTTTTGCGCTCGACGATGAAGAAGCCTGTATGGGCCTGCGCTGTATTGCCGCAGTGGTCTATAACGACTGCGCTGAGCCGCTCGCGGCGATTTCCGTCTCGGGCATGACCAGCCGGCTGACCGACGACAGATTGCCGGAAATCGGCCAAATCGTGCGCGAAGTCGCCGGCGAGCTGACCGTCGCGCTCGGTGGAGTGAAGCCGAAGTCTGGCTAACAAGGAACCGGGCCTGTCGCTGGACAGCATCGGCCGTTTTGGCTGATATGCGACCAAACGACACAATGCGGCAACCGATCAACGACGTCCGCACGAGCCCGGAGAATACCCTCATGTTTCAATTTCCCGCGCGCCTTGTCGGCGCAGCCGTCGCGTTGACCCTTGCGGCAGCTACGCCGGCCTTCGCCCAGCCGCTGGAGCTCAAGCTGATGGCGCCGGCGGCCCCGGGCGGGGGCTGGGACCAGACCGCGCGCTCGATGCAGCAGGCGCTGGTTGCCGCGGGCGTCGCGCGCAGCGTGCAGGTCACCAACGTTCCCGGCGCCGGCGGCAGCATCGGCATCGCGCAGTTCGTCAACGGCGCCAAGGGCGATGGCAACCAGCTGATGGTCAACGGCTTCGTCATGGTGGGCGCGCTCGCCATGAACAAATCGCCTGTCACGCTCGAGCAGGTGACGCCGATCGCGCGCCTCACCGAGGAAATCCAGGTGATCGTGGTGCCGGCGAATTCGCCGATCAAGACCGCGCAGGATCTCGCCGCAGCGGTGAAGGCCGACATCGCCAAGGTGACCTTCGCCGGCGGTTCGGCCGGCGGCGTCGACCATGTCATGGCCGCATTATTCGCGGGCGCAGTCGGCGCCGATGCGAAGAAGATCAACTACATCCCGTTCTCCGGCGGTGGCGAATCGCTGGCGGCAATCCTCGGCGGCAAGGTCACCGCGGGCATTTCGGGGCTGAGCGAATATGAAGGGCAGATCAAGTCCGGCAAGCTGCGCGCGATCGGCGTGACCTCGGAGAAGCGCATCGCCGGCAGCGACATCCCGACCTTTAGGGAGCAAGGCATCGACCTCGTGATCGCCAACTGGCGTTCGGTGGTCGCGCCTCCCGGCATCACGCCGGAGCAGCGCAAGACGCTGAGCGATGCGGTCGAGAAGATGGTGAAGTCGGACGCCTGGAAGGAGATCCTCAAGCAGAAGGGCTGGGAGGATGCCTATCTCGGCGGCGACGCCTTCGCCGACTTCCTGAAGAAGGAAACCGTGCGCGTCACCGACGTGCTGAAATCGGTCGGCCTGGTCAAATCATGACCTCAGGCGATCCCGCCCAGCCGCGGCGCGTCGATCGCGCCGGCATCGTCATAGCTGTATTGCTCGCAGGTCTCGCCGCGGTGCTGGTCTGGGACGCGCGCGGGCTGCAATCCACTGCGATGTATGGGATGGGACCGGAGGCGATGCCGGTCGTGATCGCCACCGGCCTTGCGCTGCTCGCGATCGGTAATTTCATCGACGCGCTGCGCGGCAATCTGCCGGTGCGCGAGAGCGCCGATCCCGTGCCTGTGATTCTGATCCTGGTTGGCCTTGCGCTCCTCATTGCCATCATCGGCTTCGGCGGCGGCTTCATCCTGGCGACGTCGGCGCTGTTCGTGACGACGTCGGCAGCTTTCGGGCGCCGTGCCATCCTCGTCGACAGCATCATCGCCCTCGTGATGTCGACCCTCATTTATCTCGCGTTCGACCGGCTGTTGACGCTGAGCCTTCCGACCGGCCCGCTGGAGCGACTGCTGTGATGGACACCTTTGCCGCGCTGGCCCACGGCATGGCGGTCGCCGTCCAGCCGATGAACCTGCTCTATGCGCTGATCGGCGTGTTCCTCGGTACGGCCGTCGGCGTGCTACCCGGCATCGGCCCGGCCCTGACGGTCGCGCTGCTGCTGCCGGTGACCTACAAGCTCGACCCCGGCGGCTCGCTGATCATGTTTGCCGGCATCTATTATGGCGGCATGTATGGCGGATCGACCACCGCGATCCTGATCAACACGCCCGGCGAGAGTGCCTCGATGGCAACCGCGCTCGAAGGCAACAAGATGGCCAAGGCCGGCCGCGGCGGACCGGCGCTTGCGACGTCCGCGATCGGCTCCTTCGTCGCCGGCACCATCGCCACCATCGGACTTGCGTTTCTCGCGCCGTGGCTGGTCGATTTCGCCGTGCGCTTCGGCCCCGAGGACTATTTCGCGCTGATGTGCGTCGCCTTCGTCACTGTGTCGGCGACCTTCGGCGATTCTCCGATCCGCGGCCTGACCAGTCTGTTCATCGGCTTGACGCTCGGTCTGGTCGGCATCGACAAGCTGACGGGGCAGGCGCGGCTTGCCTTCGGCGTCCCTGAATTGCTCGACGGCGTCGAAGTGACGACGCTTGCGGTCGGTCTGTTCGCGGTCGGCGAGGCGCTCTATGTCGCATCGCGGCGCCACCACACCGAGGAAAAGCTCGAGCCGGTGCGCGGCTCGCTGTGGATGACCAAGGAAGACTGGAAGCGCTCGTGGAAGCCGTGGCTGCGCGGCACGATGTTCGGCTTCCCGATCGGCGCGCTGCCCGCGGGCGGCGCGGAGATTCCGACCTTTCTGTCCTATTCCACCGAGAAGCGGCTCACAAAACATCCGGAAGAATTCGGCAAGGGCGCGATCGAAGGCGTTGCGGGCCCGGAGGCCGCCAACAACGCCTCCGCCGCCGGCACGCTGGTGCCGCTGCTGACGCTGGGATTGCCGACCTCGGCGACGGCCGCGATGATGCTGGCGGGCTTCCAGCAGTACGGCCTCAACCCGGGGCCGCTGCTGTTTGCCGAGCGGCCTGACCTCGTGTGGGGCCTGATCGCCAGTCTCTTCATCGCCAATTGCATGTTGCTGGTGCTCAATCTGCCGCTGGTCGGCCTGTGGGTGCGGTTGCTCGCGATCCCGCAGCCCTGGCTCTATGCCGGCATTCTCGTGTTCGCGACCATGGGCACCATCGCCGCAAAGCCGTCGGTGGTCGAATTGTCGATGCTGGCCGGCTTCGGCGTGCTCGGTTTCCTGATGCGCCGGTTCGACTTTCCGATCGCGCCGGTCGTCGTCGGCCTGATCCTCGGACCGATCGCCGAGAGCCAGCTGCGCCGCGCGCTCGCGATCAGCCTCGGCGATCCCATGACGCTGCTCCAGAGCCCGATCTCGGCGACGCTGCTCGGCATTGCGCTGGTTGCGCTGCTGGCCCCGTTCGTGCTGAAGGGGATGGGGCGCTTCAAGGCGAACGAGGACTAGCCGTCCCGGCGCGCGCGTCCTCTAATGCTGCGTCCAGCTCGTTGAGGAAACGCCATGCCGTCGGAACTTCGCTCGCCCCGTCTCGCCGTCCTGATCGATGCCGACAACGCCTCTGCGAAGATCGCGGATGGGCTGTTCGAGGAGATTGCCAAGATCGGCGAGGCCAGCGTCCGCCGCATCTATGGCGACTTCTCCAATGCGCGGTCCAGGGGCTGGGCCGACATTCTGTCGAAGCACGCCATCATCCCGCAGCAGCAATTCGCCTATACGACTGGAAAGAATGCCTCCGACATAACCCTGGTGATCGACGCGATGGACCTGCTTCACAGCGGCCGGTTCGACGGCTTCTGCCTGGTCTCGTCCGACAGCGACTTTACCCGTCTGGCCGCCCGCATCCGTGAGCAGGGCGTCGACGTGTTCGGGTTCGGCGAGCAGAAGACGCCCGAAAGTTTCAGGCAGGCCTGCCGAAGGTTCGTCTACACCGAGAACCTGCTCTCCGTCCCGGCGACCACCCAGGATGCCGCCTCAAGATCGACGTCGCTTCAGCCGCCCGATGCCGCCACGCCCATCATCAAGAAGGTCATCACCCAGATGGAGAGCGAGGACGGCTGGGTCGCGCTCGGTGAAGTCGGCCGGCAGCTCGCCAATCTGGCCTCGGATTTCGATCCGAGAACGTTCGGGTTCCGCAAGCTGAGCGACCTCGTGCGCAAGACGAATTCGTTCGAGATCGATGAGCCAAAGGGCCGGTCGATGCGAATTCGGGTCAAGCCCGCTGCTGCAGCATCGCCGAGAAGGCGGAACCCGCGCAGGCCCGCAAGGGCGGGGACGACGGGCAGTTCGGCGCCTAAGGCGTAAGCAGGGTCTGCCGTTATATTTGCGCTTGCCCGCTATAGCGCAGGGCGTAACCATCGCTGGGCCGTAACGCCACGCGAGGGTCCCGATGACCAGACTTACCCGCTTCGCCGTCGCACCGCTGCATTCGATGACCCGGCGTCTGGCCGATGTCGCCTCCACGCGCGTCGCACCGGATCTCGTGGTCACGGGGGCCCGGGTGCTTTCGACCTATTCGGAACGTATCCATCCCGGTCGGGAGGTCTGGATCACCGGTGGCCGCGTCGCAGCGGTGAAACCGGCCGGGGCGGCGAAGAAGGTCTGGGGCGGGGTGCCGCTTTACGACGCCGCCGGCGGCATCATCGCGCCGGGACTGGTCGATCCGCACATCCACATCGAATCCTCCATGGTGACGGCCTGCGCCTATGCCGAGGCTGCGCTCCTCAACGGCACCACCACGATCTTCTGCGACAGCCACGAGATCGGCAACGTCATGGATGTCGCCGGTGTCGAGGCGATGCTGGAGGACGCGCGCGAGGCGCCGCTCTCGATCTTTTTGACGGTGCCGAGCACGGTGCCGGCCACGTCGGCGGAACTGGAGACCGCGGGCGGCGACCTCACGCCAGACAAGATCGCCGGCCTGTTCGACCGCTGGCCCGAAGCGGTCGCGCTCGGCGAGAAGATGGATTTCGTGCCTGTCACGATGGGCGACGAGCGCAGTCATGCCATTCTTGCCGCTGCCTTGAAGCGGGGGCGGCCGGTGTCCGGACACGTTTACGGCCGTGAATTCGTCGCGGCATATGCGGCGTCCGGTGTCACCGACACCCATGAGGCGATCGATCGCGATATCGCCGACGATCTGCTCGACGCCGGCGTCTGGGTGTTCCTGCGCGGCGGTCCGCCGACCACGCCCTGGCATTCGCTGCCGCAGGCGATCCGCACCATCACCGAACTCGGGGCGTCGCACAAGCGTACGGCCGTGTGTACGGACGACCGTGATGCCGACGATCTTCTGCTGTTCGGTCTCGACTGGGTGGTGCGCGAGGCCGTAAAGGCCGGCATGTCGCCCGAACAGGCCTGGTCGATGGGCTCGCTGCATGGCGCCACACGCTTCGGCATGGAGGGCGATATCGGCGGGCTCGGCGGCGGCCGCCGCGCCGATCTCGTGCTGATGGACGATCAGCTCAAGCCGCAATGCACCTGGTATGGCGGCGAGCTGGTGGTTGAGCACGGCAAGATCACAGAGCGGCTCGATCAGGCGCTGTCGCAACGCTATCAATATCCGAAGGCGGCCTATGCGACGGTGAAGCTCCCAGAGAAGGTCAAGCTGACGCCGGAGCTGCCGACGAAGGCGTGTACCGTCAATGCCATCAAGACCGCGCTGCCGGGCATTACACTGATCCATGAGAAGGTCGCGATCGAGCCGGCCAAGGATTGGCCGTCGCTGTTTGAGCGCTACGGCCTGTGCTTCGTCACGGTGGTCGAGCGCCACGGCAAGTCGGCCGGCAATGTCGCTTACGGCCTGCTGAAGGATTTCGGCCTGAAGCGCGGCGCGGTCGCCTCCAGCGTCGGGCACGACAGCCACAACATCATCGTCGCCGGCACCAACGAGAGCGACATGCAGGCGGCGATATCGGCCATCAAGGCGGAACAGGGCGGCGTTTGCGTCGTCGCCGACGGCAAGGTGAGGGCGCTGGTCCCGCTGCCGATCGCCGGCCTTCTCTCCGACAAACGGGTTACCGAGGTCGCCGAAGCGGTCAAGGTGCTGAAGAAGGAATGGGCCGAAGCCGGCTGCACCATCCCCTACATGGGCTTCAATTTGATTCCGCTATCGGTCATTCCGGAAATTCGTATCACCGACAAGGGCCTCGTGCTGGTGCCGCAGATGGAGCTCGCGCCGCTGTTCGAGTGAGGCGGTCGCCTACTCTAGGCGTAGCGAACGCTGAGACGAAGATTCGTCCAGCAACGATCATCTAATGCCATAGAGCGCGGCCTCATCGACGACATTCGGCCGGACAGCCACGGCTGCCGACATATCGGCCTCACTGCCGGCGATGTCTCCTTTGTGACGTCTTGCGATCGCACGCCCGTATAGTGATATCGCCTTCTTGTCATCGATGCGGAGCGCGGCGCTGTAGTCCTCGATGGAGCTGTCGAGCGCGCCCTTTCTCAGATGAACATAGCCGCGCGAATCGAGGAAGGAAGCCTCGTCGGGCCGTATCCTCAGAGCTTCGTTGCAGTCGGTCAGTGCACCGTCGAAGACACCGGACAGGGCCCTGAAAAAACAACGACAGTTCAATGCGAAAGCGTTGCGGGGCTCGAGTTTCAACGCCTGTTCGAGATCGTTCATAGCGCGGTTGTAATCGCGCTTGCCCTCGTATGAACGGGCTCGACGCAAGAAGGCGGTCGCATTGCCCGGATTAGGGTCGAGCTGAATCGCGCGGTCGTAATCGTTATCGGCTCGATCGTGGTCACCCTTGAGATCGAAAATTTGTCCTCTGACGCTGTACGTGTTTGGACATCGGTTATCGAGTTTGGCCGACTGATCGAGGTCTTGGATGGCCCGATCGTATTCTCGCCGGTCGGCATAGGCCATGCCGCGAGCGAGGTAGGCACGAGCGTTACCGGGAAACAGCTTGAGTGACTGGTTCAAATCCTCAATCGCGCGGTCCCGGTCGAACATCTTGAGGTAGACCTCCGCACGGCCGAGAAAAGCTAGCGACGAAGTAGGGTCGATCGCGATCGAATGGTTGAAGTCCTCGAGCGCCTTGTCAACCTGACGAATTCTCAGAAGAGCGTGCCCTCGACTAGAGTACAGTCGAGCGCTATCCGGATCAATTTCGATGGCCTGGTTCAGGCGCTCGATGGCCTTCTCATAGGCGCCGGCGTGCATGAACGGAGTTGCAGCCCTGTAGAAGGCCATGACTTCCCGGCTTCTGGGCGGTGGATCTTGGGGCTTGCCGGAGGCCGCGGGCGGGGCATTGCTGCTGCAAGCCGAGACAATCCCCTGGAGATTTTGATCCTGCGCACAGGCGCCGCCATCAATTCCGATCAGAATGATCAGATATGCCACCAGAGCTCCAGACGTTCGCCGGAGGAGAGACGTGCTAGCGGAACACCAGCGCCACAGCCGCCACGAGATTCGCTCCCGACAGGAGCGGATTGCACAACTTCCAGACCAATACATTCGCAATTTCTTCAGCCCATTTCCCATACAACCCTAGCATGCATGGTTGCCGGGCGAGCCGGATTGTTCGGCTGTACAAAGATATTTTGAAGGCTCTCACATTTCCATTGCGCGCGGGCGCCAAGTGCATGAGTTTTCGTGATTTTTGACGGTCTCTTCCACTCCGTGGAAAATAAAATCGATCTCGTTGAGATCGCATCTTGCACGCCTGATGATCACGCTCGCTGACGCAACTCAAGCGAGGTCCGATATGGCGAAGATGCGAGCCGTTGATGCTGCCGTGCGAATTCTGGAGAAAGAGGGCATCTCGACTGCCTTCGGCGTTCCCGGGGCCGCGATCAATCCGCTTTACTCGGCGCTGAAGAAGCGCGGATCGATCCGCCACATTCTCGCGCGCCATGTCGAGGGCGCCTCGCATATGGCCGAGGGCTATACGCGGGCGAAGGCCGGCAATATCGGCGTCTGCATCGGCACGTCGGGGCCGGCCGGCACCGACATGATCACCGGGCTCTATTCGGCGATCGCCGATTCCATTCCGATCCTCTGCATCACCGGGCAGGCGCCGCGCGCACGGCTCTACAAGGAAGATTTTCAGGCCGTCGACATCGAGTCGATCGCAAAGCCCGTGACCAAATGGGCTGTGACCGTGCGCGAGCCGGCGCTGGTGCCGCGTGTGTTCAGCCAGGCCTTTCACATCATGCGCTCCGGCCGGCCGGGTCCGGTGCTGATCGACATGCCGCTCGACGTGCAGCTCGCCGAGATCGAGTTCGACGACGAGACCTATGAGCCGCTGTCAGTCTACAAGCCCACCGCGACGCGCAAGCAGGTCGAGAAGGCGCTGGAGATGCTCAATGCCGCCGAGCGGCCGCTGATCGTCGCCGGTGGCGGTATCATCAACGCCGACGCCTCGGACCTGCTGGTGGAATTCGCCGAGATCGCCAACGTGCCGGTCGTGCCGACGCTGATGGCGTGGGGTGCGATCCCCGACGACCACGTGCTGATGGCCGGCATGGTCGGCCTTCAGACCAGCCACCGCTATGGCAATGCGACGATGCTGGAATCCGACTTCGTGCTCGGCATCGGCAACCGCTGGGCCAATCGTCACACCGGCTCGGTCGAGACCTACACCAAGGGTCGTACCTTCGTGCATGTCGACATCGAGCCGACCCAGATCGGGCGCGTGTTCAATCCAGATCTCGGCATCGTCTCGGACGCCAAGGCCGCGCTCGAGCTCTTCGTCACCGTCGCCAGGGAGTGGCGCCGGTCAGGCAGGCTCCGCGAGCGCCAGGCGTGGCCCGCGGCCTGCCGCGATCGCAAGAAGACGATGCTGCGCAAGAGCCATTTCGACAACGTCCCGATCAAGCCGCAGCGCGTCTATGAGGAGATGAACAAGGCCTTCGGCCGCGACACCACCTATGTCACCGTGATCGGCTTGTCGCAGATCGCCGGCGCGCAGTTCTTGGGCGTCTACAAGCCGCGCAACTGGATCAATGCCGGGCAAGCCGGCCCGCTCGGCTGGACGCTGCCTGCCGCGCTCGGGGTGCGTGCGGCATGCCCGGATCGCGAGATCGTCGCGCTGTCCGGCGATTACGACTTCCAGTTCCTGATCGAGGAGCTCGCGGTCGGCGCGCAGTTCAATCTGCCCTACATCCATGTCGTCGTGAACAATTCCTATCTCGGTCTGATCCGCCAGGCCCAGCGCGGCTTCGACATGGATTACCACGTCCAGCTCTCCTTCGAGAACGTCAACGCACCGGAGCTCGGTGGATACGGCGTCGACCATGTCGCGGTCGCCGAAGGCCTGGGCTGCAAGGCGATCCGCGTCACCGATCCCAAGGATACGCAGGCGGCGTTTGCGACCGCGCGTGAACTGATGGCGAAGCACCGCGTGCCCGTCGTGGTCGAGTTCATTCTCGAACGCGTCACCAACATCGCGATGGGCACGGAGATCGACAACATCGTCGAGTTCGAGGAGGTGCTGGATCTGCCGCTCGACGAGGTCGAGACCAAGCGGCCCGGCGTGCTGCAGCCGGCGGAATAGGAGAGAGCATCATGCCGAAATTTGCCGCCAACCTCACCATGCTCTTCAACGAGATGCCGTTTCCCGACCGCTTTGCCGCGGCGAAAGCGGCGGGCTTCTCCGGGGTCGAGTATCTCTTCCCCTACGATTTCGACAAGGCGTTGTTGCGCGAGCAGCTCGAAGCTCACGGGCTGACGCAGGTGCTGCACAATCTTCCAGCGGGCAACTGGGCGGCGGGCGAGCGCGGCATCGCGATCCTGCCCGATCGCGTCAGTGAATTTCGCGACGGCGTGTTCCGGGCCATCGACTACGCCAAGGCGCTCGATTGCGAGCAGCTCAACTGCCTCGTCGGCATCGCGCCTGCCGATGCCGACCCGCGCGAGCTCAACGAAACGCTGGTTGGCAACCTTCGCTTTGCCGCCTCGACGCTGGCGCGCGAGAACATCAAGCTCCTGGTCGAGCCGATCAACACGCTCGACATTCCCGGCTTCCACCTCAACGGCACCGAGCAGGCGGTTCAGCTGATCTCCGAGGTGCGGTCGAACAATCTGTTCATCCAGTACGACATCTACCACATGCAGATCATGGAGGGCGATCTCGCCCGGACCATGCAGGAATATCTCCCCCAAATCGCCCATATCCAGCTCGCCGACAATCCCGGTCGCCACGAGCCCGGCACCGGCGAGATCAACTATCCCTTCCTGTTCCGCCACCTCGACGCGATCGGCTATCGCGGCTGGATCGGCTGCGAATACAAGCCGCGCACCACGACGCTGGAAGGCCTGTCCTGGCACGCCGCGCAGACATTTGAGACCTGAGGAAACGTAGACATGATCGACATCGGCTTCATCGGACTTGGCACCATGGGACGGCCGATGGCCGGCCATCTTCTGGCCGCAGGCCATCGCGTGCTGCTCCACGACGTTACGCCCGTGTCGCCCGAGCTGATCGCGGCGGGCGGCATCGCCTGCAAGTCAGCCAAGGAGGTCGCGGAGGAGGCGGATGCCGTCATCATCATGGTGCCTGATACCCCGCATGTGGAGGCGGTGCTGTTCGGTAAGGACGGCGTCGCGAGCGGCATCTCCAAGGGCAAGATCGTCGTCGACATGAGCTCGATCTCGCCGCTGGCGACCAAGGAGTTTGCGAAGAAGATCGAGGCGCTGGGGGCGGACTATCTCGACGCGCCGGTGTCGGGCGGCGAGGTCGGGGCAAAGGCCGCGACCCTCACCATCATGGTCGGCGGCCCGGAGCGGGCCTTTGGCACCATGAAGCCGATCTTCGACAAGATGGGCAAGAACGTCACGCATGTCGGCGCCAATGGCGATGGCCAGACGACGAAGGTCGCCAACCAGATCATCGTCGCACTGACGATTGAGGCGGTGAGCGAAGCGCTGCTGTTCGCATCCAAGGCGGGGGCCAATCCCGCTCTCGTGCGCAAGGCGCTGATGGGCGGTTTTGCCTCGTCGCGGATTCTCGAAGTACATGGCGAGCGCATGGTGAAGCGCAATTTCGAGCCGGGTTTCCGCATCGAGCTGCATCAGAAGGACCTTAACCTCGCGCTGGAAGGTGCGCGCGCGCTCGGCCTGTCGCTGCCGAGCACGGCATTGGCGCAGCAATTGTTCTCGTCCTGCACCGCCCATGGCGGCAAAGCCTGGGATCACTCGGCGATGGTGCGGGCGCTGGAACTGATGGCAGGCCACGAGATCGCCGCGGCCTGAACTGTTACGCGGTAACACTCTCAAGATTTGGCGCGTCTTTCGCCGCAGGGGAACCGGAACAATGCTCCGGCCCCGCGGTTGAAGGCGCATCAACAAACACTGGAGAGTGTGGACATGAAGACTCGTCTTGCGATTTCGCTGGCTGCCGTGTCGCTGCTGGCGTCGAGTGCAGCCTTTGCCCAGTCGACGACCGAACAGGGCGCTAGGGACGGCGCACGTGCGGGTGGCGACATCGGCGGACCGATCGGCGCGATGGTCGGCGGCACCGTCGGTGCGGGCCTCGAAATTCCGAATGCCGTGCTCGGCGGAATCCCGCGCGACGATTCCGTCGTGATCCACGAGCGCGTCGTCGTCGGCGAGCCGCTGCCCTCGACCGTGGTGCTGCGCCCCGTGCCGAACTACACCGAGTATCGCTACGCGGTCGTGAACGATCGCCGCGTCATCGTCGAACCGCGCACGCGCCGCGTCGTCAAGATCATCGACTGATCGGTCAGAGCGTGAAGGCTTTGAAGAGCCGGGCCCTGCGGAGCGTCACTCCGCGGGGCCTTAGTTCGTGAGGGCCGAATTGGCGCGGAAGCGCGCCATGATCCAATCGGTGACGGCGGCGAGCGCAAAGCCGATGCAGGCGGTGCCGGCATCGACAAGAAAATCGTCCAGCCGTGCATGCCGTCCCGGTGCCCAGAACTGCATCAGCTCGAGCACGCCGATCAGGACCACCGCGACGGCGGCGACGGCCCAGCGGCGATTCCGGTAGGCGAGGCTGAAGGCCAGTCCCACCAGGATGAAGGCGAGGGCGTGCTCGCCGTCCTGGCCGAGATCGGAATGGGGCCGCAGGCCGGGCGGGCCGAGGGTTGCGAAAGTGACGGCGGCCGCGAGCAGCCAAGCAAAAAAGCGAACAAAAATAGGCATCCGGTGCCGATAGCACGGATTTGCAACGGCCTGTTGCGGGGCAGGGATCAGATCGCCGTGTAGTTAATGACGAAACGTTAAAGTGGCTCGCGCACGCCGAGGCCGTGCATGAAGCGTTCCCGGATCTGAACGGGATCCCTGCGGGTGGTACCCACGCCCGGCTTGTCGTCGATGCGGACCGCGATCAGGCTCGGCTCGGAGGCGGACAGGGCCTCGTCGACCAGCCGCTCGAAATCCTCCTCGTCCGCGGCCCAGACGCTGTTGGCAAGTCCCGAGCCTGTGGCTATGGCGACGATGTCGGCGACGCCAGCGGCCGGTGTCGGCTGCGCACCGGTGATCTGGTAGATGCCGTTGTCCATCACGATCATGATGAGGTTCTTCGGCTTCAACGCCGCAATCGTCGCGAGCGCGCCGAGCTGCATCAGCAGCGAGCCGTCGCCTTCGAGCGCGAAGACGGGGCGATCGGGCTGGGCCAGCGCGACGCCCAATGCAATCGGGAAAGCCAGCCCCATGCTGCCGAGCATGTAGAAGTTCTGCGGGCGATGGCCGGCGGCCCAGAGATCGAAATTGGTGTTGCCGATGCCGCCGATCACCGCTTCCTCGTGCTTGAGCTTGGCGATCAGGCGCGAGGTAACGTCGAAGCGGTTCATGACCTTGGTATTGCGCGTGTTCATCGCCGACCTCACTTGTCGAACGTCTTGCCGCCGGTGAGCAGCGGGTTGAGGATCAGCGCCACCGGCGCCTGCGTGGTGACGGCCTGCTTGATCGAGCGGTCGGCGATGAATTCGAGTTCATCGAGCCGGGTGATGGTGTGGTGCTCCAGCGCGAGTGAATCCAGCACCGGGCGCATGGTCCGGCAGACCAGCGATTGCCCGTAATTGAACTCGCCAAGCGTGCCGCGCTCGGAGACGAACATGATCAGCGGGATCTGGTAGGGCACCGCGAGCGAGGCCAGCACGTTGGCGAGCGTGGCGAAGCCGGAGGTCTGCATCAGCACCGCGCCGCGACGTCCGCCCATCCAGGCGCCGGAGACGATGCCGACGGCCTCTTCCTCGCGAGCGGTGGCAAAGGTGGTGAAGAAGGGGTCGGCGTGCAGGTTCTTGATCAGCGGCGTCAGCACGCGGTCGGGCACGTAAGGGATCAGGCTGATCTCGTTCCGCTTCAGGGTCTGCAGGACGATGCCGTGCCAGCTCCTGTCGCTGGCGCCTTGTGCCGCCTGGGGCGAGGTCTGCTGTTCCGCAAGCGCCATTGCGTTCTCCCTTGAGCCGCGCATGCTTCTTGCTTCTGGTCGTCGCGGCGGTCTGCCGAACTTGACGCAGGCAGCGGGATTGTCAACATGTCCGGGCCAGCACCGTGATCTGCGCCAGACGGCCTGTCGTGGCCGGCACCGCCATGTCATAAGCGGCGATAATGCAAAAACGGGAGGAACGCATGGACGGGGCGCGGGGTGCGCTGGCCTTGCGGGTCTCCTTGAGAGAGCCGGAAGGGTCCTGATGTCCGTCAATAGCAAGCGCGTCTTCTACGTCAAATACCTGGCCAATCCGATCTATATCGACATCCTGAAGGCGCGGTCCGACGTCCGGCTCGATCGCATCGAGAACGAGAGCCCCGAAGATTTCTATGCTCCGATCCTGAACGCGGCGCATGTTTACCAGATCGGCGCCGCCCGCGACGAACTTGCTCCGCATTTCCATGTCGATGCGGCCTTCCTGAAGCGCACGCCGAACCTGTTGCTGGTCTCCAGCAATGGTGCCGGCTTCGATCCCGTCGATGTCGAGGCCTGCACCGATGCGGGCGTGCTGGTCGTCAACCAGTCCGGCGGCAATGCCCATTCCGTCGCCGAGCATGCGCTGGCGATGATGCTGACGCTGTCCAAGCGCATCATCCAGTCCGACCGCAAGCTCCGCAGGGAGGCCAACGTCAACCGCAACGAACTCGTCGGCAACGAGGTCGAGCACAAGACCGTGGGCATCATCGGCCTCGGCAATGTCGGCCGCCGCATTGCCGCGCTGTGCAAGGGCCTGCTCGGCATGAAGGTGCTGGCCTATGACCCGTATTTGTCGGCCGAGGTGATGGCCGAGCGGGGCGGGGAGAAGGTCGAGCTCGACGAGCTGCTGCGCCGCGCCGATTTCGTCTCGATCTCCTGCCCGTTGAACAAGGGCAGCCGCAACATGATCAGCGTGCGCGAATTCGCGCTGATGCAGCCGCATGCGTACTTCATCACCACGGCGCGCGGCTTCATCCACGACGAGGACGCGCTGCTCCAGGCGTTGCGCGACAAGCGCATCGCCGGCGCCGGCCTCGACGTCTGGTCCAAGGAGCCGCCGCCGCCGGAGCATCCGCTGCTCCAGCTCGACAATGTGCTGGCGAGCCCTCACACCGCAGGCGTCACGATCGAGGCGCGCCAGAACATGGGCCGTATCGCGGCCGAGCAGGTCCTGGAGACGCTCGACGGCAAACGCCCGCCGCGCATCATCAATCCCGAGGTCTGGCCGCGCTACGCCGAGCGCTTCAAGCAGGCGTTCGGCGTGACGCCGGGGTAGGGGCATGCGAAGCCTGATCGCGCTCCGATCGTTGGTTACGCGGATGAAAACAGAAAGCGGCGGATTTTACTGATGGCGTGAATGAACGCGTATCACTTGTCCTGTAGTTGAAGTCCATGAGCATATTTTCGATTGCGACGTCAGGACTTTCCGCGGCGAGTTTGCGTGTGAACGTGGCCGCGAGCAACATCGCCAATGTCCGCACGACCGGCCCGCTACCCGCCTCAAGCGGATCGAGCGCATCGGCCGGTGCGGGCAGCTCGAGCATTGGTCCGACTTTTCCCGCAGCTTATGTGCCGTTGCGCGTCGATCAGGTCTCCCAATCGAGCGGCTCGACGCCAGGCGGTACGGTCGCGACCGTGTCGACGGTTTCGCCGAGCTATACCGCACAATCCGACCCCGGCGCTCCCTTCGCAAACGAGGACGGCCTGGTCGCCGCGCCGAACGTCGATCTCGCCAGCGAGTTCGTTCAAATGGCGACCGCCAAGTACAGCTTCATCGCCAATGCGAAGGTCATTCAAGCCTACGCCGAGACAGAACAGACCCTCCTCGATATCAAGACGTGATCGCTGACGGATTGTATCGACGCCTGCGGTGGCGGCGGGAACCGTCACCGATCTTGATCCGCGTCAAAATCTCCTTTCCCGGTTCAGGCTAAATGGGATTAGAGTGCCGCCGGGGCAGGCTGGCGCAGGCAGGAGGTCCCATGTCAACTTATGTCGTCAGGTTCATGAAGGACGTGCTCGGCCAGTACGGCCGGCAGATCGAGGTTTGCCAGGGCACGCTCGAAATTGACGCCACCGACGAGGACGAAGCCAGGGAGCGGGCGAAGGCGAGGTTTTGCAAGGACCAGGCGTTGCATCACTGGTCGCTGCATGCCGATCGGATCCAGGTCAAACCGGCTGACTTTCCCTCGTAAGGTTTAACGGCCCGGTGCCGGTAGCGTCGGCGGAGCGGTGACGCCCGCGCCGAGCGATCGCTGCACCATGACGGTGTCCGACCAGCGGCCGTGGCGATAGGCGACACCGCAGAGCAGGCCGGCGCGCGCGAAGCCGAATTTTTCGTGCAGCGCCAGCGAGGGCGCGTTGTCGGCATCGATATAGCCGATCATCTGGCGGAAGCCGGCCGCCGCACACGCATCGATCATTCCCTGGAGCATCAGCCGGCCGACGCCGCGACCAAGATGCTCGTGGTGGACGTAGATCGAATGCTTGGCCGTGTAGCGATAGGCCGGCCGCTTGCGGAACAGCACGGCATAGGCATAGCCGACCACCTCGCCACGATAGGTCGCGACCAGATGCGGCAGGCGGGTCTGCTTCAGGTTCTTGCGGCGGTCGCGCAGATCGTCCGGTTCGGGCGCGCCGGTTCCCTCGACATCGCGCGGCACGCCATTGCGGACGTGGTGGCGGTAGATCGCCAGCATCGCCTCGACATCGCTCTCCCGTGAGGGGCGGACCTGAACCGGCTCGTCATCTGTACGCGCAATCGCTGTTTCGTTCATCGGCACCTACTCGGCAACGACGTAAGTATAGAGGCCGATGCGGCCCTGTGCATCGATCTCCTTGTAGACGCCCTGGATTTCCACATCGAACCCCGGGAACGTGTTGAAACAGATTTCGAACATTTTGAGATAATCCACCATGGGCTTGGCCCGCTCCGTCAGCCGCTCGCCGGGCACGATGGTGGCGATGCCGGGCGGGTAGACCACGAACGGCGTGGTGGCGATGCGGCCCGCGATCGCCTCGATCGGCAAATAGTCGACGTCGTTCTTGAACAGATAGCGCGCGGCATCGCGGGGCGACATCGCGATCTCGGGCATGTGCTCGGGCATGAACTGCCGGGCCTGCAGGGCGCTGACGTCGGCGGCGCGGAAGAAGCGGTGCATGTCGCCGCAGAGATCGCGCAGCCGCACGCCGGCATAGCGCGCCTGACGCCGCTGGTAGAATTCAGGGATGACGTCGGCCAGCAACGCGTTGTCGTCATGCAACCTTTTGAATGCGACAAGACCGGAGATCAGCGTGCCGGCCTTGCTCGCCTCGACGCCGGGAGTGAGCAGGAAGAGCAGGGAGTTGAGGTCGTTCTTCTCAGGGACGATGCGGTTTTCACGCAAGTACTGCGCGACCACAGGCGCGGGGATGCCGTGTTCGGCATAGGCGCCGGTGGTGCGATCGAAGCCGGGCGTCAGCAGCGTCAGCTTGTTCGGGTCGGTCATGGCAAAGCCCTCCGCGAGATCGGGAAAGCCGTGCCAGTTGGTATCTGGCGAGAGCTGCCACAGCGCCGGATTGGTGGCGAGCTCGTCGGTGGAGAGGGTCTCCCAGGCGACGTTGTGCGCGGCGCCGGGGCGGCTGACGTCGGGAATGGCGACGCGATCGGGAACGAAGGGCTCGAAGAACCAGCGGCGATCCGGATTTTGCTCCTTCTCCTCGAACTCCCGGCGCATGGCGCGGATCTTCTTGCGCAGCTCGATGCCGAGCCGGATCGTGTCGTCCCAAAGGACCTCGCCCGAGCGGCCCTTCATCATCTGCGCGCCGACGTCGAGAGAGGCGAACAGCGGGTAGAACGGCGAGGTCGAGGCGTGCTGCATGAAGCTCTCGTTGAAGCGGCGGTGTTCGACGCGCCGCTTCTGGCCGCGGATATGGCGGTCCTTGATGTGGATCTGGGAGGCCTGCGAGAAGCTCGCGAGCTGCTTGTGGGTGGATTGCGTCGCGATGATGCCGGGCGCTTCGGGAGGAAGGTTCGCCAGCCCCATGGCAAAGCGGCCGGCATAGAGCGGGTGGAACTTCATGAAGCCGGCCCAGGCCTCGTCGAACAGGATGTATTCGCAGAGATGGCCGATGCGCTTCAGGATCATCTCGGCGCTGTGGATCGAGCCGTCATAGGTGCACTGCTCGACCACGGCGACGCGGAACGGCCGCTCCTTGCGCCAGGCGTCCTTGTCCGTCACCAGCGGATGGTTCCGGATCGCCTCGCGCAGGGCCTTCTCGTCGAGCATGTCCCAGCGCATCGGGCCGATCAGGCCCCAGGCGTTGCGGATGGTCGGCACGTAGATCGGGATGCCGCCATTGATCATCAGCGCGCCGTGATGGGCGGCCTTGTGGTTGTTGCGGTCGAACAGAACGAGGTCGCCGTCGGTGACGAGGGCGCCGAGCGCGACCTTGTTCGAGGTCGAGGTGCCGTTGAGCACGAAATAGGTCTTCTCCGCGCCGAAAATCTGGGCGGCTTCCTTCTGCGCCCTCAGCGCGGGACCCTCATGGGTGAGGAGGTCGCCGAGATCGAGCACGGAATTGTCGAGGTCGTCGCGGAACACGGATTCGCCGAGATGCTCGACGAAGACCCGGCCGATCGGACTGCGGTTGTAGAACACGCCGCCATTGTGACCCGGACAGGTCCAGAGCTGGTTGCCTTCCTCGGCATAATCGACCAGCGCGCCGAAGAACGGCGTCTTCAGCGTCTCGGCATATTGCTTGAGCCGGCTGATCAAATTCTTGGCGATGAAGGTCGGCGTCTCCTCGGAGAGGAAGACATAGCCGTCGATGAAGTCGAGCACCTCGACCGGCAAATCCTCGAAGCGCTTGCGCCGGATCAGGAGGATGATCGGGAAGTCGAGGCCGCGGCGACGCATCAGGTTGATCAGCGCCGAGGTCTTCCCCTCGAGGCCCTTCTTGCCCCAGTCCACCACCATGCAGCCGATCGCGGCGTCGGTCTGCACCGCGATCTCCGCGTCCTCCAGTCTGCGGGCCCTCACGACCTCGAAGCCGGAGCGCTGGATCTCCTCGATAATCTGGTTGAAGCGGATGCCTTCCAGATCGTCGGCGTCAAACACCGGTGCGGCGAACAGGAAGTTGAAGCGCTTGAAATAATCCATGGTGTGTCCCGAATCTACAGAGACTGGCAGGTCTCTGCACTTTCGATGACAGTTCTATGACAATCGCCCGATCCAGCGGGGATCGTGTGACGGGCGATCAATCCAGCAACTTGTCCAGCGTGATCGGGAAGCGCCGGATGCGCTTACCGGTGGCGTGATAGACTGCGTTCGCGATCGCCGCAGGTACGCCGACGATGCCGATTTCGCCAATGCCCTTGACGCCCAGCTTGTTGATCCGGTCGTCGGGTTCGTCGACGAAGATGACGTCGATGTCGTGAACGTCGGCATTCACGGGAATGTGGTACTCGGCGATGTTCGCGTTCATGATCCTGCCGAAGCGGTGATCCATCACCGTCTCCTCGTGCAGCGCCATTCCGATACCCCAGACCACGCCGCCCATGATCTGGCTGCGGCCGGTCTTGGTATTGAGGATCCGTCCGGCTGCGACCGCGCTCACGACGCGCGTGACGCGGATGACGCCTAGTTCTTCGTCGACCTTGACCTCGGCGAAGACCGCCGAATGGGTGTTGCGCGCGTGCGACTTGTCCTCCGCGAAATGATTGAGCTTCTGCTTCTCGATCCGCTCGAGCTTGCCGTGGCGCATCGCATCGGCGATCGAGACGGCGCGAGCCTTGTCGCCGGCCTTGGCGATCGTGCCGTCGACAAGGATCACGTCGGGCGCATCGACGCCGCCGAGGGGCGAGGCGGGCATCGCCTTGGCGAGCCGTGCGAGCTCCTGGCGAATGTCTTCGGCCGCGCCCAGCACGGCGTGCGCGGCCGACGCCGCCATCCAGGAACCGCCTTCGACAGGGGCCTGCGGCAAGGTCGAGTCGGCAAGCTTCACGTCGATATTCTCGATCGGCAGCCCGAGGGCGTCGGCGGCCACCTGTGCCACGATGGTGTAGGTGCCGGTGCCGATATCGGAGGCGGCGCAGGATACTTCGGCGTGGCCGTTCGACGTCAGCACGATGCGGACGGCGGCCGGCATCTGAAGCGCCTCCCACACCCCCGTCGCCATGCCCCAGCCGACCAGCTCCTTGCCGTCGCGCGTGGAGCGCGGCGCAGGATTGCGCCGGCCCCAGCCGAACGCTTCCGCGCCGCGTGCGTAGCATTCGCGCAGCTGCTTGCTGGTGTAGGGCAGGTCTTCGCTCTGGTCGCGATCCGAATAGCACTTCAATCGCAGCTCGATCGGATCGAGCTTGAGCGCGACGGCCAGCTCGTCCATGGCGCATTCGAGCGCGCAGACGCCGGACGCGGCGCCGGGCGCGCGCATGTCGCAGGGTGTGGAGAGGTCGAGATCGACGAGCTTGTGGGAGAAGAGGCTGTTCGGGCTCTTGTACAGCTGTTCCGCCCAGCCGCTGTCATTGCGCGAAAAATCCTCGTAGCGCGAAGTCACGGCAGTGGCCTCGTGCGTGACGGCATCGAGCGTGCCGTCGGGCCTTGCGCCGAGCGCGACACGCTCGATGGTCATCGGCCGGTAGCCGAGCCCGTACATCTGCTGCCGTGTCAGCACGACACGGACGGATCGCTTGAGTTCGAGCGCGGCAAGCGTCGCCAGCACCACCTGGTATTGCGGCCGCAATCCGGAGCCGAAGGCACCGCCGACATAGGGCGAGACCACGCGGAGGTCATCGTGCCTCTTGTTGAACACACTGCATAGATATTTGTGGACGTTCTGGACACCTTGCGTCTTGTCATAGACGGTAAGCCTGCCGCTGCCGTCGCGGACCACCGTGGTCGCATAGAGCTCCATCGGGTTGTGGTGCTCGGTCGGCAGGACGTAATCCGCCTGGTGCCGCACAGCGGCCCCCGCCAGCGCCGCGGCGGCGTCGCCTCGCGGCTTGTGCGGCCGATCCACTTTGCCGGCTTTGCCATGTTCGGATTCGAGGTCCGTCGCAAATGCCTCCCGGTCGTATTCAACGCGCACGCGGGTCGCGGCGAATTTGGCGGTTTCCCAGTCATCCGCCACGACGAGCGCGATCGGCTGGCCGTTGAACCAGATCTTGTCGTCATAGAGCGGGCGGAAAGGCGAGCCCTTCTCCGGCGCCACCTCGTCCTTCCAGGCATCGTCATTGTCGGCGAGGGGCGGACGATGCGCATGCGTGAGCACGTCGACCACGCCCTGCACTTGCAGCGCGTCGCTGGCGTCGAGGCGAGCGATACGTCCGCGCGGAATCGTGGCCTCGACGACGAAGCCATGGAGGAGGCCGTCTGCCGGGAATTCGCCGGCATATTTGGCGGCTCCGGTGACCTTGGCGCGGCCATCGACGCGGGACGTTGGCGTTCCGACATAGGCGTTCATCGGTCCCTCACGCGATTTTCTTGTGAGCCTGTGACTGCGGCGTGGCGCTGGCGGCTTGTATCAGCGTGCGCACGATGGCGCGGTGTGCGAGCTCGATCTTGAAGCGGTTATGTGCGCGGGCCGTTGCCCCGTGCAGCAGCAGATCGGCAGCGCGCGAGAAGTGATCCGGCGTCGCCGCCCGGCCGCGCAACGCCGCTTCGGCCTCAAGGCTGCGCCACGGCTTGTGAGCCACGCCGCCGAGCGCCAGGCGGGCTTCGCTGATCGCGTTGCCATCCAGTTCGAGCGCGGCCGCGACCGAGACCAAAGCAAAAGCATAGGACAGCCGGTCGCGGATTTTCAGATAGCTGTAGTTGCGGGCAAAGCCGTGCTTGGGAAGTTCGACGGCCGCGATGATCTCGCCGGTGCCGAGATTTGTATCGACATGAGGTTTGTCCTCCGGGAGTCGATGGAAATCGGCCAATGCGATCGTGCGCTGGCCGGAGGGACCTGCGACGTGCACGAGCGCACCGAGCGCGGCAAGTGCGACGCTCATGTCGGACGGGTTGGTCGCGATGCAGGACGCGCTCGTGCCGAGGATTGCGTGGTTGCGGTTGAGGCCGTCGATTGCCGAGCAGCCGCTGCCGGGCTCTCGCTTGTTGCAGGGCGTCGCCGTGTCATAAAAGTAAGCGCAGCGCGTGCGCTGCATCAGGTTGCCGCCAACGGAGGCCATATTGCGCAATTGCGCGGAAGCGCCGGCGAGGATGGCGCCGGCGAGCAGGGGGTAGCGCTGCTCGACAAGCGGATGGTAGGCGAGGTCCGAATTCGGTACCAAGGCGCCGATGCGCAGCCCTCCGTCGGACGTCTCCTCGATGTCGCGGAGCGGCAGGCGGGAGATGTCGATCAGCCGGGAGGGCCGCTCGACATTTTCCTTCATCAGGTCGATCAGATTGGTGCCGCCGGCAATCAGCTTGGCGCCGCGATCGGCGGCCAGCAAGCGGATCGCATCGGCGATGTCGGTGGCGCGGGAATATTGGAAGTTGTTCATGGCTGGCCCATTGCCTGCTGGATCGCGGCGACGATGTTCGGATAGGCGCCGCAACGGCAGAGATTTCCGCTCATCAGCTCTCTGATCTCGTCGGCATCCCGGGCGCGGCCTTCGGCCAGAAGGCCCGCGGCCGAGCAAATCTGTCCCGGCGTGCAATAGCCGCACTGAAAGGCGTCGTGGTCGATGAACGCCTGCTGCACAGGATGAAGCGTTCCGTCCTTGGCAAGGCCTTCGATCGTCGTGATCTCGGCGCCGTCCTTCATGACGGCGAGCGTCAGGCAGGAATTGACGCGCCGACCGTCAACCAGCACGGTGCAGGCGCCGCATTGGCCGTGATCGCAGCCTTTCTTGGTGCCGGTCAGCGCAAGATGGTCACGCAGGGCATCCAGAAGCGTGGTCCAGGGCACGAGATCGAGCGTGTGGCCGACGCCATTGACGACGATATGAACTGGAATGCGTTCGGGAATCTCGTGCGTGACATCGCTCATGTCCTGCTCCCTGCGACGGCGACTGAGCCGAGACGTCAGCCGAGCTGACGCGGAGGCACCGTTGCCTCCGCTTGCCAATGGCCTCCAACTTACAACCGGCCGCTTGGTTCCCTGCCGGGAATTATAGCGCCCGCGACACAGTGTCAGCGCTTGGCTTCGCCGAAGACCACCGTCGGCACCGCGCGGTTGACGATCTCGCGCAGCGCGAAGCTCGATTGGACCCGCGCCACGCGCGGCAGGCGCGACAACTCGGTACGGTGGATGCGCTCGAAATCCTGGATGTCGCGGGCGAGCACGATCAGGATGTAGTCGTCGGTGCCGGACATCAGAAAGCAGCGCACGACGGACGGGCATTTCACCACCTCGGCCTCGAACGCCTTCAGTGCCTCGTCGCTCTGGCTCTCCAGCGCAATGCGGACCAGCACCGTCGTGGTGAGGCCGAATTGCGCGAGATCGAGCGCGGCCTGGTAGGCTTGGATGTAGCCGTCGTCCTCCAGCGCCTTCTGCCGCCGCGCCAGCGCCGTGCTTGATAGCCCGACCTTCGTGGCGAGCTCGGTGTGGCTGGCCCGCGCATTGGTGGTGAGTTCCGCGAGGATGGCGAGATCTTTCCGGTCGAGGGCCAAGGTTTCGTTTCCAGCGTGAAAGGGCGTTTGCACGCCGGAAACCGGCGTGGGGAGGTCGAAGCTAGCGGATATTTGCACGAAACCAAACCGGCCACGTCGTTACGATCGTGAGGTGAATCAAAAGGAGCCCAAAATGCGCGTCGGTGTGCCCAAGGAGATCAAGGTGCAGGAATATCGCGTCGGGCTCACCCCGGGCGCGGTCCGCGAATATGTCGCGGCCGGGCACGAGGTCACGATCGAGACCGGTGCCGGCAGCGGCATCGGCGCTTCCGACGAGGTGTACCAGCGGGCAGGGGCCGCGATTGCCGAGAGCGCCCGCGACATCTTCGCCAGCTCCGACATGATCGTGAAGGTGAAGGAGCCGCAGAAAAGCGAATGGGCCCAGCTTCGCGAGAGCCAGATCCTCTTTACCTACCTCCATCTTGCGCCGGATCCCGAACAGGCCAAGGGCCTGCTCGCCTCGGGTTGCACTGCGGTCGCTTATGAGACCGTCACCGACGCGGCCGGTCACCTCCCCCTGCTTGCGCCGATGAGCGAAGTCGCCGGCCGCCTCGCCGTCGAAGCCGCCGGCGCCGCGCTCAAGCGATCGGCCGGCGGCCGCGGGGTGCTGCTCGGCGGTGTGCCCGGCGTGCAGCCGGCGCGCGTCGTCGTGCTCGGTGGCGGCGTGGTGGGAACGCAGGCCGCGCGCATGGCGGCGGGCCTCGGTGCGGAAGTCACTGTGATCGACCGCTCGATTCCCCGTCTGCGCGAGCTGGACGATGTGTTTCTCGGGCGGGTGCGCACCCGCTTCTCGACCATCGAAGCGGTCGAGGACGAGGTGTTCGCCGCCGACGTCGTGATCGGGGCAGTGCTGGTGCCGGGCGCCAGCGCACCAAAGCTCGTCACGCGCGCGATGCTCAAGTCGATGCGGCCGGGCGCCGTGCTGGTCGACGTCGCGATCGACCAGGGCGGCTGCTTCGAGACATCGCATCCGACCACGCACGCCGATCCGACCTATCAGGTCGACGGCATCGTGCATTATTGCGTCGCCAACATGCCGGGCGCGGTGCCGGTGACGTCGAGCCAGGCGCTGAACAACGCAACGCTGCCATTCGGCCTGATGCTCGCCAACAAGGGCTTTGCTGCAGTCCTGGAAAATCCGCATTTGCGCAACGGACTGAACGTGCATCGCGGCCGCATAACCAATAAGGCGGTTGCCGAGAGCCTCGGGCTGGAATTTGCCCCGGTCGAGAGCGGCCTCGCCGCGTAACGGCTACACTGATTTGCGGTGGCGGCTGCCGAGCGCGGCCTCGATCGTTTCCGGACGCTCGATCCGCTCGATCAGCATGTCGATGCGATCACCGCCCCAGAACAGCTCGCCGTTGAATACCATGGTCGGCACGCCGAACACGCCGAGTGCTTCGGCCTCGTCGATGATGCGGTCGTGCTCGGCACGGGCAGGGCCGTTGACGTAGGCTTCGAACTCGCTCGCCGAGCCGCCGCACGCGGTGATGACGTCCGTGATTGCGGCGAGATCGTCGATCTCGAGCTCATGGCTCCAGAATTTGCGGAACACCGTGTCGTGATAAGGGCGGAAGAAGCCGTGCCGCTGTGCGAACAGCATGCCAACGCTGGAATAGAAGGCGTCGTAGATCCGGCGCGGCCCCTTCATGACGAGCCCTTGCGCATTGGCATAGCGCCGCGCGTCCATATAGGCGTAACGCACCTTGCGCCAGAAATGCGGCGTGCGCTCCTCGACCGTACCCATGAATTCGGCGACGCGCAGCGTATAGGGCAGCCATTCGAGCTCGACGCCGTGCGTCTCCTCGAGCGAGAACAGCCGCTTGTTGGCGACGAACGCGTAGGGGCTTTTGTAGTCGGTGTAGACGCGGACAAGCGGCTTGGGCATTGGCGGCTTCCCTCGGCGTACGGCGCTCCCGGTTGTGCGGGAGATTAACCCGCGAATTCCGTCATTGCGAGCGCAGCGAAGCAATCCAGAGTATCTCCGCGGAAGGATTCTGGATTGCTTCGCTGCGCTCGCAATGACGACGAGGTAAGGTTTACCCCTTCGTCAGCCGATACTGCCCCAGATCCGGATCATGCGTCATGCGCCAGTAGTCCACGAACCGCCAGGGCATCGCGGAAAACACGCGGCCGCTCGAATTGCGATAATAGGTGCTCATGCCGGGATGGGTCCAGATCATCGCCTCGTGCTCGGCATCGACCTTCTGGACGTAGTCGTCCAGCACCTCCCTGCGGAGGTCGATGGCGGCGACGTCTTGCTCGATCATGTCGGCGAGGCAGGCGGAAATATAACGGCTCTGACATTCCGACTGGAAGATGACGCTGCCGCCGTGGGCGGGGCCGGAGTTCGGGCCGAGCATGCAGAAGAAGTTCGGAAAGTCCGGGACGGTGAGGCCGAGGAACGCGGTCGGATTGTCGTTGGCCCAGGCCTCGCGCAGATCCTTGCCGCCGCGGCCGCTGATGTTGAGGCGTGCTGCCATCTCCGTCACCTTGAAACCGGTGGCGACGACGATGATGTCGGCGGGGCGGTGCTCGCCGTCAGCGGTGACGATGCCGTCGCGATCGAAATGATCGATCGTGTCGGTGACGAGCTCGACATTGTCCCGCGTGAGCGTCTTGAACCAGTTGTTGTCAAGCAGGATGCGCTTGCCATAGGGCGGATAGGTCGGCACGCACTTGGCGATCAGGTCGGGGCGGTCCTTCAGCTCGGTGAGGATGAAATCGGTCAGCTCCTGGCGATGCCGGTCATTGCCCTTGTTGACGGCGCGCTCCGGATGCGGCCAGGCCGGGTCCTTGCGCAGGAACGGCAACAGGCCGTCGCCATAGCGCCAGAACATGTTGAAGCGATACCACTGCACATAGAACGGCAGATGCGCGAGCAGCCAGCGCGCGCCCTCGCTGATCGGATCGGAATAGCCCTTAACGGGCCGCGCCCATTGCGCGCTGCGCTGATAGACCGTGACGGACGCGACGCGGCCGGCGATCGACGGCACCAGCTGCATCGATGTTGCGCCGGTGCCGATCACGGCGACATGCTTGCCGTCGAGGTCGATATCGCCTGACCACAGCGCCGAATGCAGGATCGTTCCCTTGAAACTGTCTTCGCCCTTGAAATGCGCGCGCGAGGGATCGTTGAGCTGGCCGATGGCCGAGACCAGAGCGGTGGATTCGAAGGTCTCTTCGCCATTTTGGGTCTTCAGCGTCGAGATCCAGCGCCGCTTGCCTTCGTCCCAGCGCGACGCTGTCAGCTCGGTATTGACGCGCAGATGCTTGCGGATTCCGTATTCCTCGGCGACCTTCAGCAGATATCCAAGCAGCTCCTCGCGCTGGCAGAAATAGCGCGTCCATGCATTGCCCGAGCCGAACGAGTAGGAATAGGAGTGGTTCGGCGTATCGACGCCGCAGCCGGGATAGCGGTTGATCCACCAGGTGCCGCCGAGCTCGGCGTTCTTCTCGACGATGGTGTAGGGGATGCCGAGATGGCCGAGTGCCACGCCGAGCGCGATGGCGCAGACGCCGGCGCCGACGATCAGTACGTGCTGGCCGGCAAGCTTCTCGGCGGAGGGGTGCTTCGTCCATTGCGGCTCGCGCGCTACAAATCCCATTTCCTCGCGCATCAGCGGTGCATATTCCGGTGCGACGTTCTCGCCGAGGCAGGCGCGCATCATCTTCAAGAGCAGCGCTTCGCCGGGATCGGTGATGACAGGTTTTGGCGTGCCGTCGACAAACAGCCTGACCACTGCGGCACGGATTTCGTCCTGGACCTCCCGGGGCACGCCGGCTTCCGGATCGGGAATGAGGCGGATGTCGCGCTTGGGCAAGTACGGCGGCTCGAGCCAGCGCTCATCGCCGGTCATGTGCACCAGCACCATCAGCAGGCAGCGGATATCGCCTTCGGCGATCGCGGAGACGAGATCGAGCGGCTTTTGTGGAGATGCAATGTTCATGGCGTGTCCTGATCTCCGGATGCACTGAAGAGGCCGCGCGTCATCAGCTTGCGATAGGCGGAGATGACGTGGTCGGGCACGGCGGTGACGCCGCCTGCCGAATAGGAGTAGCGGCGGCTGAGATAGCCGCGCGCGCCCATCAGCATGTGGACGATCGCCTCGAATTCCTCGTCGCTGTAATCCTCGATCGCGCCTGCCGCTCGCGCGCGGCGCAAAATGCGGACATAGGCAACCGAGATGTTGTCGAGATGTTTCTGGTAGCCGATGGGCGCGAAGAATTCGGCCTCGTTGAGGATGCGCAGGAACTCCGGCACCTCACGGATAAAGTCGAAGAAGGCGGAAAAGCGGGCGATCTCCTGCCGCGCGGCATCGGCGGTGCCGGTGCGGGCGCGGATGAACTCGACCATGTCGAGGCCGATCTTCGGCAGGAGCTGGTCGAGCAGCTCCTGGCGGTTCTCGAAATGATTGTAGAAGGTGCCTTGCGCGACGCCGGCTTCTTCCGTGATGCGGGCGACGGAGGCTTCGGCATAGCCATGCTTGCCGACGACCTTGGTCGCGGCGTCAAAGATCTTCTGCTTGGTCCAGGCGTTCCGCTCGACGCGGTTGAGCTTTGTGACCTTGGCATTCGCTTGCGTCATTCAGAGGTCTCCAGCTCGGCGCGCAGCACGCGCTTGAGGATCTTTCCGCTCGGATTACGCGGCAGGCTGTCGCGAATGACGAGCTCCTTCGGCACCTTGAAGCTCGCCAGGCGCGTACGGCAGTGCTCGGTGAGAGCAGGGAGTTCAAGGCTCGCGCCTTCGGCCAGCACGACGATCGCGACCGGCCGCTCGCCCCAGCGCGCATCGCGCAGCCCGATCACCGCGACTTCGCGCACCTCGGGCAAATCGTAGATGACTCGCTCGACCTCGGAGGAAGCGATGTTCTCGCCGCCCGAGATGATCATGTCCTTCTTGCGGTCGGTCAGGTACAGGAAGCCTTCCTCGTCGAGATAGCCGACATCGCCGCTGCGGAACCAGTCGCCGAAGAAGGCCGCCGCCGTCTTCTCCGGATCCTTCCAATAGCCGCGCGTGATTTTCGGTCCGCGCAGGCAGATCTCGCCATTGACGTTCGGCGGCAGCGTCTTGCCGTCCTCGTCACGGATCTCGATCTCGACGTGGGCGATGGCGCGCCCGGTCGAGCCGATCTTCTCGATCTCGCTGCCGGCTTCCATGAAAGTGTCGCCGCCGACGGTCTCGGTGAGGCCATAGGCATCGATATAGCGCGCATTGCGGAAGAACTCCGAGAACGTGCGGATGCGCACCTCCGGCGTCTTCTCGCCGCCGCCGATCGCCCATCTCAGGCTGGAGACGTCGTAGCGATCGCGGGTGGGGCAGGTGAGCATCGCGGTGGTCATCACAGGTGCGAACCATGCGGCGTTGAGCTTGTCCTCCGCGATCGCCGCAAGCGCGGTCTCCGGCTCGAAATTGCGCTCGATGCGGATGAAGCCGCCGTGCCAGAGCACGGCGATGCCGGGCAGGTCGAGTGCGCCGACATGATAGAGCGGACCCACGACGAGGAGGCGCGTCTCGGCGCTGAGGCCCAGCGCAATGGTCTGGTCGACGGACTTCCAGTAGAAATTATCGTAAGTGAGCATCACCCCTTTGGGGCGGTCGGTGGTGCCCGAGGTGTACATCAACCGCATCAGGTCGGATGGATGGCGCACGTGCATTGACGCGGGCGACGCATCGCTCGCGAGCCGTGTGACGCTCTGCTGCGCGGCCTCGTTCAGCACCACGACCTTCGCGCCCGCGGCGTTCGCAGCCAATTCCTCATCGACGATCAACAACCGCGCGCCGGCATTGCCGGCGATGTAGCCGACCTCGTCGCGCGAGAGACGGAAGTTGATTGGCAAGAACACCGCGCCGAGATGGCTGGTGGCGAAGGCGAGCTCCAGGAATGCCGCGCTGTTCTTCATCAGCACGGCCACGACGTCGCCCGCGCTGATGTCCTGCGCGGCGAGCCAGCCGGCCGCTTGCCGGATGCGTGCATCGAAATCGGCGTAGGAGATCTCCTCGCCGCGATATTTCAGCGCGGGCCGGTCCGGCGTGCGCCGGGCATGAAAGGTGATGAAGCTCGAAAGATTGATCATTTTGCAGGTTTTGGGCCGATTACCGGCCTCGTTTCCTCCTTTGATGAATTATGACTCGTAATTCATCTTTGGCTTGACGTCACCCCCCTGCCTCTGAAATTGTTGGGAACACGGAGACGAGACGATCTCCGGCAAGGGACCAGGAAACGCCGACCCGAAAGAGGGAGGGGAAGATGACGAGAACCCGCATGCCGGGCATCAGCCGCCGTTCAACACTGGCGCTGATGGGCGCCGGTGCGATGAGTGTTGCCGCACCGTGGGTGGCGCGCGCGCAAGCCAAGACCATCAAGATCGGCATGCCGACGATTCTGTCGGGCCGCGTCGCGCAGCTCGGCACGTCGTCGCGCAATGCGGTGATGCTCGAGGTCGACAAGGTCAACGCCGCCGGCGGACTTGCCGGCCGCCAGATCGAGATGGTGATCCGTGACTCCAAGGGCCAGCCGCAGGAAGCCGCCCGCGTCGCGCGCGAGCTCGTCAACACCGATGGTTGCGAGTGGCTGATCGACGGCGAGGCGTCGTCCGGATCGTTTGCGGTTCACGAAGTCGCGCGCGATCTCGGCGTGCTCTGCGTCCACACCTGTTCGGAGGCGTCCTCGCTCACCGCCGATCCAAAGCAGCACATCCCGAACGCGTTCCGTTGCGTCCGCCAGGGCATCCACGATTCCATCGTCGGCGGCAGCTATGCCGCCTCGATCGCGAAGGCCAAGGGCCTGAAGAAATGGGCAACCTGCTCGCCGGACTATGCCTATGGCCGCGACACCACCGGCGAGTTCACGCTGTATCTGAAGCGCTTCGCGCCCGACGTCGAGGTGATCAGCGAGTCCTGGCCAAAGCTGTTCCAGCCCGACTACACCGAGGTGGTGACGAAGATACTGCAGGCCAAGCCGCAGGCGCTGTACTCCTGCCTGTGGGGCGGCGATCTCACCTCCTACATCGACCAGGCCAACATCTACGCGATGTTCGGCCAGATGGAGGTGTTCGCGGTCAACATGGCGGACTACACCGCGCTTACCGTGGTGAAGAACCTGCCCAAGGGCATCCACTCCGGCAACCGCTACATCAAGACCTTCCCGACCACGCCGGAGAACGCGGCCTGGGGCGATGCCTACAAGGCCAAGTACAACGAATATCCGACCAACTGGTCGTGGCAGAACGCGACCGCCGTGATGTTCCTCGCTGAGGCCGCGAGGAAGGCGAACTCCACCGACGGCAAGAAGATCGCGGAGGTGCTGAAGGGCCTCACCATCAAGTGCCCGTTCGGCGCCGACGGTACCGTGACGATGCGCGGCGACGACCACACGCTGGTCGGCTACGCCATCGGCTGGGGCACCACGATCCCGCAGGAGCCCTACGTGCCCGAGGTCAAGGCCGGCGACTGGAAGACCATCTTCGAGCTCGAGGCCGAGTGGAAGAAGAGCAAGGGCTACACCTGATGTGACGCGCGGCGGGGACGGGCGACCGTCTCCGCCGTTTCTATTTGGCTCTCCGCGCCAAGTCCGGCGCGTCGCAATGAAAGTGCTCCCGTGGATCTCGACGCGCTCGCCGGCTGCCTCTCCAGTTCCGCCTGCCTGGTGACGCAAACCACCAGCGGCCTCATCATCGGCATGCTGCTGTTCCTGGTCGCAGTCGGGCTGACGCTGATCTTCGGCGTGCTCAAGGTCGTCAATTTCAGCCACGGCGCCTTCTACATGTTCGGCGCCTATTTCGCGATGACGGCCTATCAGCTCACCGGGAGCTTCGCGCTGGCGATGTTCGCGGGCGCGGCCGGGACCGCGGTTCTCGGCCTGATCTTCGAGCGCGTCTTCATGAGCCGCGTCTATGGCGCCGACGTGCTGATGCAGCTGCTCGTCTGCTACGCCTTCGTGCTGATCTTCGACGATGTCGTGCGCATCATCTGGGGGCCGGAATTCAAGTCGATGGGCATGCCCGCGGCGTTCCAGGTGATGCCGCTGTTCATCGCCGGCGGCGTGGTGCCGCCTTACTACCTGCTGCTGATCGGCGTCGCGCTCGTTGTGGCGATCGTGCTCGGCATCGGATTGTCGCGCAGCCGTATCGGCAAGGTGATCCGGGCGGCGGCACATAATCCTGGTATGGTCTCAGCGCTCGGCATCAACACCGGCCTGATCTATGGCGGCGTGTTCGCGCTCGGCGGCATGCTGGCTGGCCTTGCCGGCGCGCTCGCGGCGCCCGTGCGTTCGCTGACCCCCGGCATGGGATTTTCGGTGCTGATCGAATCCTTCATCGTCACCGTGATCGGCGGCATGGGCTCGATCCTGGGCGCTCTGATCGGCGCGCTGCTGCTCGGCCTTATCAGGTCCTTCGGCTCGCTCGGCTTTCCCCTGTTCACGGAAGGCCTGATGTACCTGTTCATGGTGATCGTGCTGGTCTCCAAGCCCACCGGCCTGTTCGGCAAGGAGGCGGCATGACCGAGCTCGAGGCCGGCCGCGCCGAGACGCTGGCGCCGGTGCGCAGCGGTGCGGCGCTGCAACGCTATCGCGACGTCCTGATTGCGCTCGTCGCCTTTGCCGTGCTGGCGAGCCTGCCGCTGTTCACCGGCAGCAAGGCGCTGCTCGATTTCGTCATCCGCTGCTCGGCTTACGGCCTGTTCGCGACCTCGCTGAACCTGCTGGTCGGCTACACCGGCCTGACTTCGTTCGGCCACGGCATGTTCTTCGGCCTTGGCGCCTACAGTTTTGGCCTGATCATGCAGAAGCTGGGCGTGCCGATTCCCGTGGCCTTCGTCGCGACGCTGGCGATCACGGCGGCAATCGCCGCCGTCATCGGCGCGATCTGCGTGCGGCTGAAGGATATCTATTTCGCCTTCGTCACGCTCGCGTTTCAGATGCTGATCCACTCGACCATCCTGTCCTGGGCCTCCTTCACCGGCGGCGACCAGGGCCTGCGTGGCGGCATTCCGCGCCCCACATTCCTCGGCATCAATCTTGCGAACCACATCCATCTCTATGTCGCGAGCTGCGCGCTTCTCATCCTCGGCCTGCTCGCGATGCGCCAGATCGCGCAATCGCCGTTCGGTTACACGTTGCGCATGATCCGCGACAATGCCGCGCGCGCAAGCTTCCTCGGCATCGACGTCTGGCGGGCCAAGCTGACTGTCTTCGTGCTGGCGGCGCTGTTTGCCGCGATGGGCGGCATGGTGATGGCGCTGTTCGTCTCTGGCGCCTATCCGGAATTCGCCTATTGGACGATCTCGGGCGAGGGCATCTTCATCAACATGCTCGGCGGCGTCTCGACCTTCCTGGGGCCGATGGTCGGCACCGTGCTGCTGCTTCTGCTCAACGACACCGTCACGCGCTTCACCGAATACCACGGCATCGTGCTCGGCGTGGTCATCCTGTTCTTCGCGCTGGGCCTGCGCAAAGGCCTGCTGGATTTCGTTGCCGACTGGTTCGCGCACCGGCGTGACGCAGGCGAGGGGCGCTAGCGATGCTCGAGATCCGCAACCTCGCAAAATCCTTCGGTGGCGTGAAGGCGACCAACGACGTCACGCTCGACTTTCCCGACGGTTCGCTCACGGCGGTGATCGGACCGAACGGCGCGGGCAAGAGCACGTTCTTCAACCTGATTACGGGCGCCTTGAGGCCGGATTCCGGCCAGGTGCTGCTCGACGGCGTCGATCTCGCCGGCCGTTCGCCGCCGGAGATCGTGCGCCACGGCATCGGCCGCGCCTTCCAGGTTGCGAGCATCTTCAAATCGCTGACGGTGCGGGAGACCATGCTTGCCGCTGTCAGCGCCGACCAGCGCTCCTCCGCGGTGCTGCACAAGCGCTTTCCCTTGCCCGAGACGCGCGACCGCGCCGAGCACGTGATGGAGTTGCTGGGCCTCGCGGGAAAACGCAATCGCACGGCCGCGACACTGTCGCATGGCGACCAGAAGCTACTCGACATTGCGCTCGCTCTGGTGCTCGAACCAAAGGTTCTGCTGCTGGACGAGCCGACTGCCGGCATGGGCCCGGAAGAGCGCTGGCGCATGATCGACAAGGTGCGCGAGCTCTGGGAGACGCAGAAAATCACCGTCGTCTTCATCGAGCACGACATGGACATCGTGTTCAAGATCGCCCCAAAGATCGTCGTGCTCTGCTACGGCCGCATCCTGGCAACCGGAACGCCTGACGAAATCCGAAGCAACAGCGCCGTGATCGAGGCCTATCTCGGCACCGAACATGCGGGGGCCGCCGCATGAGCGCGACCATTATCGAGGTCGCCGATCTCGACGTCTACTACGGCACCAGCCAGATCCTGTTCGGCGTCGGCCTCTCGGTGCGGCAGGGCGAGACCATGGCGCTGCTCGGCCGCAATGGCGCGGGCAAATCGACGACCATGAAGGCGATCATGGGGCTGGCGCCGCCGCGGCGGGGCAGGATCAGCCTGCGCGGCGCGGTGATCTCGGGCCAGAGGCCGCACCATATCGCGCGCGCCGGTCTCGGCTTCGTGCCGGAGGATCGCCAGATCTTTCCGGAGCACACGGTCGAGGACAATCTCGTCATCGGTCGCAAGAAGGGGCCGGAAGGCCAGGACGAGTGGCCGATCAAGCGGATCTACGACGTCTTCCCGCTGCTGGAGCCGCTGCGCCATCGCATCGCCGGACGTCTCTCGGGCGGGGAGCAACAGATGCTCGCCATCGCGCGCACGCTGATGGGCAACCCGGCGCTGTTGCTGCTCGATGAGCCGAGCGAGGGCCTCGCGCCGATCATCGTGCAGCGGATCGGCGAGCTGTTGCGGCAGCTCCGCCAGCTCGGATCGACCGTGCTGATCGCCGAGCAGAACATGCATTTCTGCCTGGGGCTGGCGAGCCACGCCACGGTCATCGACAAGGGCCAGATCGTCTATGCCGCCGGGATCGACGAGCTGAAGGCCAACGACGCGATCCGTCGCCGCTATCTGGCGCTTTAACCGGGTTCCGGACCGCCAAACCGGCCCAAAGAAGAAAACTGTTGTCTCGGGTTCGTCGGATGGAAGGAGTTTCCCCGTCGAGGGCCAAAAACGCCAATCGCTTCCATTGCCGTTTGGGGCCGAAACGACGACATTCCATTCAGAATTTGATGGATTGACGGTCATGGAACGCACCGGATTTGAGCCCTTCGGCGAGCAGCTGGTGTCCGCAACGGACACCCAGCCGAGATCGCGCGCGTCAAAGCTCCTGCTCCGGGCCGGCACCACGGTGTTTTGGTCGCTGGTCGCGGGGATCGTGCTCGCGCGTGCGGCCTTCTTCGAGCCGGGCGTCTATGACAGCTTCAGCCGCGTCGCCTCGCTCGCCAAAAGCCTGATCTTCTGAGCCGATTATTCCGGGCTGAGCATAGAACTTCCCTCGGCCCTGATATGCCGAAAACTTATTCCCCAATCGGACGGCACTGCGTATAAATATTTCTCCTCTGGGAGAGATTTGTGTCGCAGAATCAAGCATCCAACCCGGCCGACGCCAAGCCAACCACTGTCGTGAGCCGTATCGCGGCGCTGATTCCGGGAATCCTCCTGTGCATCGCCGTGGCCGGTATCTCGGCCTTGCTCGAACGGGCCGAGCTGGGTGTCTTCGAGCACCCCTATGTCGAAGCGCTGGTGATGGCGATCCTGCTTGGGATGGCGCTGCGCAGCTTCTGGAAACCGGCGCCGCGCTGGCAGGCCGGCATCGCCTTCAGCGCCAAACAGCTGCTCGAAGTTGCGGTCATGCTGCTGGGGGCCTCGATCAGTTTCGCCGCCATCGCGGCTTCCGGCGTGGCGCTGCTGGCATCGATCGCCGCGGTCGTCGTGATCGCGCTCTGCGTCTCCTTCGGCCTCAGTCGCATGCTGGGCCTGTCGACGCGGCTCTCGATCCTGATCGCCTGCGGCAATTCCATCTGCGGCAATTCCGCGATCGCCGCCGTGGCGCCGATCATCGGTGCCAACAACGACGAGATCGCGTCCTCGATTTCCTTTACGGCGATCCTTGGCGTGATGATGGTGCTGGGCCTGCCGCTGCTGATTCCGCTGCTGCAATTGTCGGCCACGCAATATGGCATCCTCGCAGGCCTGACCGTCTATGCGGTGCCGCAGGTGCTTGCGGCAACGGTCCCGGCCGGGCTCGTCTCGACGCAGATCGGCACGCTCGTGAAGCTGATGCGCGTGTTGATGCTCGGGCCCGTCGTCGTCGGTCTCTCCCTGGTCGCCTCGCGCTGGCAGACCGGCGCCAAGAAATCCAATGTCGGCTTCTTCCGCCTGGTCCCCTGGTTCATCCTCGGCTTCCTTGCGCTGGCGACCCTGCGCTCGCTGGAGATCGTGCCGGGCACGGTGGTCGGGCCGGTGACGAAGATCACGAGCTTCCTGACGGTGGTCTCGATGGCCGCGCTCGGCCTCGGCGTCGACGTGAAGGTGCTGGCGAATGTCGGGGGCCGGGTGACGGCTGCCGTGACACTGTCGCTGATGCTGCTGCTCGGCATCAGCATCGCGCTGGTGCACTGGTTCAAGTGAGGGGAGCAAGGTGCCGTAGGGTGGGCAAAGGCGCGAAGCGACGTGCCCACCGTTCGGCTCAGCGTGCGACCAAGATGGCGGGCACGCTTCGCTTTGCCCACCCTACGAGATCGTCGTCCCCACAAGCGGGGCGAGGTGAATCAAATCACATCCGCCAGCGAATGCCCATGCAGCTCGATGTTGAGCCCTTGCATGCCCATGTCGCTGATCTCGCCGCCCATCGCCTTCAGGCTCTCCTCGCGGATTAGTGACATCAGCCCGCGACGGAGCGCCAAAAACTCCGACGACATCATCATCGATTGCTGCCGCGGCCGCTCCAGCGGGATCGGGATCTCCGCCTTGATCGAGCCGGGGCGGGCGGTCATGCAATAGACGCGGTCGGAGAGGAAGATCGCCTCGTCGATGTCGTGGGTGACGAACAGCACCGAGATCTTCAGCCGTTGCCACATGTTGGTGAGGATCTGCTGCATGATGACGCGGGTCTGCGCGTCGAGCGCGCCAAACGGCTCGTCGAGCAGCAGCACCTTCGGTCCCGTCGCGAGCGCGCGGACGATGCCGACGCGCTGCTTCATGCCGCCGGAGAGTTTTTCCGGATAATGCTTTTCGAAGGCCTCGAGCCCCGCGAGCCCGAGCAGCGTGCGCGCCGCGCGCTCGCGCTGGGAGCGCGGCATGCCGCGCATCTTCAGGCCGAACTCGACGTTCTCCCGCACCGTCTTCCACGGAAACAGCGAATATTGCTGAAACACCATGCCGCGCTCGGCGCTGGGGCCATTCACACGCTCGCCGTCAACCGTGACTACACCGGTGGACGGCTTGAGGAAACCCGCGACTGCGTTGAGCAGCGTCGACTTTCCGCAGCCGGAGGGCCCGACGATCGAGACGAACTCGCCGGGCTTCACATGAATTTGCGTGTCGGTGACGGCCTGAACCGGCCCCTCGATGCTTTCATAGCTGAGGGAGAAATTCCTGACCTCGATATGGCCCTGCGGTGCTTTGGTCAGAATTTCGTTCATTTCAGCCTCCACGGCATCACCAACTGCCCGGCACCCCTGATAAGCAGGCTCGATCCAAGGCCAAGCACGCCGATCGCGATCATGCCGAGCGCGATGTCGGCATATTGGACAAGGGAATAGGCCTCCCAGGTGAAGTAGCCGATGCCGTACTGGCCCGAAATCATCTCGGCGGCGATCAGCGACACCCAGGCCACGCCCATGCCGACGGTGAGGCCGGTGAAGATGTGCGGCATCGAAGCTGGAAAATAAACCTCGCGGAAAATCGACCGTTCCCGCGCGCCGAGACATTGCGCGGCGCGCACCAGCACGGGATCGACCAGCGACATGCCATGCAGCGTGTTGACCAGGATCGGGAAGAACGCACCGAGGAAGGTGATGAAGACGATGCTCTGCTCGTTGGTCGGCCAAAGCATGATCGCCATCGGCACCCAGGCGATTGCCGGGATCGGCCGCAGCACCTCGGCGACCGGGAAGATGATCTCGTGCACCAGCTTGAAGCGGCCCATGATCAGGCCGAGCGGCACGCCGACCACCGCCGCGAGCGAGAAGCCGAACAAGATGCGCCGGCAGCTCAAGAGGATGTGCAGCAGGAATTTGGGATCGTGGATCGCCTTGGTGAAGCTGGCATAGACCGCGAGCGGCGAGGGCACGTTGGTGAAACGCACGAAGAACACGACGCGATAGGTCGTGAGCAGGTGCCAGACCAGCAGGAAGGCGAGCAGCGATATGATGCCGATCGCCGTCGCGCGTAGCCCCGCTCGATTGAGCCGGTACCAGCGCAGCGCAAGCGTGCCGAAGGAAGGCGGTGTCGCGGGCGGGAAGGGGGCGGGCACGGGGCCCGCCTCGGCGATTGCGGTTGCTGCCGGCATGCTGTCCTCGGGATGTCTGGCGAGGGCGGGACTGCTCACGTCTTGCCTCCGCCGACCGCCGCCTTCACCGCGTCGTCGAAGCCGAGCACCTTGCCGCTGATCTTGGCGGCGTAGGCTTCGGCGTCCTTCTTCAGCAGGAAGGGCGCGACCTCGCCGTTGCCGACCGCGAAGAAGGCCTGGTCGGCGAACAGCTTGATTCCACGGGTGGTGTCGAAGACGTAGGCGACGTTGATCTTCTTGCCCTTGGCCTTGAGGTCGGCATAGGCCCCTAACGTGCATGCTGCGGAAGCAAACGGCAGGATACCGGCATCGTCGACCCAGACCTCGCCGGCCTTGCGCGGGTCGGTGATCGGCTTCTTGCAGAACGAGTCTTCGCCCGTGATCTCGTAATTCCTGGTGCTCGCAAGCTGGGTGTCATAGTCGAGTTTCATCTCGGCATAGGCCTTGCGGATGTAGGAATCATCCACCCACTTCTTCGGATCGAACTCCTTCATGCGGCCGAGATTCTGCAGCACCTTGACGTCGGTCGCGGCCGCGTCGATCAGCGCCGGCTTCACTGTGGGATCGGTGGTCATGTTGCCGCTGGGACCGAGGAAGATGTAGACGACTTCCTTGTTGATGCCGGTCCACTCCTGGATCTTTTCTGCGGCGAGCTTGGGATCGTCGCGCAGCCACTGGTCGGCGGCGATCAGCGCCTTGAAGTAGGCAACGACGACCTCAGGGTATTTCTCGGCGAAATCGGTGCGGGCCACGATGCCGTGGAAGGTCGGCAGGTTGGTCTCGACGCCGTCAAAGATTTTTCGCGCAAAGCCGCGGAACGGCAACAGCTCGGCGAAGGGGACGAAATCGGCGTGCGCGTCGATCTTCTTCTCCTGCAGATTGGTCGAGCCGACCTCCGGGCTCTGGCTGACGAGCTGGAAGAAGTCGGAGGCGTAACCGCGGTCCTGCATCGCCTTCAGCACCATGCCGTGCGCGGCCGAGCCGAACGGCACGCTGACGAGCTTGCCCTTGAGATCGGCGAGATCGTAATAGGGCGAGTCCTTGTGGACCACGAGCCCGTTGCCGGAGCCGGACAGGCTGTAGGCGGCCACGCCGATCAGGCGGCTCTTGCTCTCCGGATTGCTCTCGAAGGTGAAGCCGTTCACGATCAGCGGATAGTCGCCCATCATGCCGATCTGGAGTTTGTTCGCCATCATCGCGTTGGTGACGGGTGGGCCGGAGGTGAAATTCTGCCACTCCAGCTCGAACTTGATGTTGGCGTATTTGCCGTCCTTCGGCAGATATTTCTCGAGGAGATGCAGCTGCCGGATGACGACGCCGGCGGTCACCGTGTTGGTCGTGGTGTCCTGCGTTCCGATGCCGAGGGTGACGGTTTCCGCCAGGGCCGGCTGCGCGATCAGAAGCGCCAGCGAGGTCACCGACATCGCGATCGAGAGCGTGGGAAGATGGCGGACCATTCTCATCCTCATTCGGTTGGATGTGCTGTGGTTGCCATGATTGGGTGAGGCCGCGGGCAGGGCAAATCCGGAGTGACCGTCGCAGTCGATTAGTTGCCGGGAAAAGCTGATTGCATACTCCTTGAGCAGTCCTGCACTATAAAGCCGCTTGCCTGTGCATCGACCCTAGTCGCCGCTCTGGCCGCGCATCTCCTCGAGAGCGTCGGCCCGGCACACCACGATCTGCGAGCGCTTGGTGACGACGATTCCCTTCTCCTGCATCCGTTTCAGGCTGATCGTGACCCATTGCCTGGTAGCACCGACCATGTGGGCGATGTCGGCATGGGTGAAGGCCGCCGCGATCACCCGGCCGTCGGCATCCTCGACACCGTAGAGCTCGACCAGATGCAGCAGAAGATGCGCGAGGCGCTGGGTGATCGAGCGCGTTCCCAGCATCTGCGCCAGTGCCGAATAGCATTTGCCCTTGAAGGTGAGGCCTTCAATGAGGCCGATGGCGAGGTTCGGGATCTCCACGGCAAGGGACCGCAGCTCCTTTCCGGGCAGGTGCACGACGCTGCAATTGCTGGATGCGACGCCGGACCATTGATGCACGGTGCCCTCGAACACTTCGGGCCCGCCGACGAAATTACCGACATGCCAGTAGGCCAGCGTGATCTCGCGTCCGAGCGGCGAAGTGTAGAACACGCGGATGCGGCCGCTCTCGATCAGCCAGATGCCGTCATGCTTGCCGCCCTGGCTGAACAGCGTCTGGCCGCGGTTGAGCACCTTTCGCCGGCCCTGCTTCAGCACCAGCTCCCGCTCGCGCGGCGTGAGCTTGTCCATCAGCGGTGGCGGTCCGCCGATCCATTGCTGGTTCTCGGTCAGCAGCAGCGAGGAGCCGCCGGCAGGCCGGACCGTTGCGGGAACCGTCCCGCGAACCACATTGGCCGCCTGCAACATCGTCTGCCTCCGGAACGTTCAAATCGTTCTAAAGAGGAGCAATGTCCGTGCCAATCACTCCGCCGTCATCGCCCGACTTAATCGGGCGATCCAGTATTCCAGAGACGTCAATGGGATACGGAGGGGCCGCGGCGTACTGGATTCCCCGCTTTCGCGGGGAATGACAGCGGAGCAAGGGGAACGGTCGAGGCCCTACCGCCCCGCCAAGCTCAACAAATACGGCTTCGGATAAATCCCCCTGTTATGCCCATCCGAAAACGAGATGTTCAGCCCGTAGCCGAGATCGCCGATCTCGGTGATGGCGATGCCGGGAAAGCGTTCGGGGAAGCGATCGTCGAAGCGGGCGCGGGTGCAGTGGGCGCATTTGCAGGAGAGGCGGAGCTGCTCGGCAGCAATCCTTACCACGTCGTCCTGCGTGGTGCGCACGACGAGCGTCGCGAGATCGGCGCTGGCTTCGTAGTCGGCCACAGTCGGCGCCACCAAGGTCATGGTCATGACAAACCTCCAGCTTCTTTCTATGTCGGCGCGGGCGCGCACGAATAGCAACTAATTGCCGGCGCGGACGCGTGGCCGTCTGCCTCCTCTTCGGTCATCGCCACCAAATGTGAAACTAATCGACCGGGAATTTCACTTCCGAATTGCCGGGCTCTGCTCTCTCCGAAACCTTGTGCGCCAACGATGGCTGAGGAGCGAGCATGAGCGCATTTCAGAAGGAAACGGTTTTGTCGGTCCGGCACTGGACCGATTCCCTGTTCAGCTTCACCGCGACGCGCGATCCCGGCTTTCGCTTCCAGAACGGCCAGTTTGCGATGATCGGGCTCGAAGTCGAGGGCAAGCCGTTGATGCGGGCCTACAGCATGGCGAGCGCCAATCACGAGGAGGCGCTCGAGTTCTTCTCGATCAAGGTGCAGGACGGTCCGCTAACCTCGCGTCTCCAGAAGATCCGGGAGGGCGACATCATCCTGGTCGGCCGCAAGGCGACGGGCACGCTGATCACCGGCAACCTCATTCCGGGCAAACGCCTGCTGCTGCTTTCGACCGGCACCGGCCTCGCGCCCTTCGCCAGCCTGATCAAGGACCCCGACGTCTATGAGAATTACGAGACCATCGTGCTCGCCCATGGCTGCCGCCAGATTTCGGAACTCGCCTATGGCGAGCGCCTCGTCGACGGCCTGCGCAATCACGAGTTCTTCGGCCCCCTGATCCGCGACAAGCTCGTCTACTACCCGACCGTCACCCGCGAGCCGTTCAAAAACCGCGGCCGCATCACCGACCTGATCGCCTCCAATCAGCTGTTCGACGACATCGGCCAATCCGGTCTCGATATCGAGACCGACCGCATCATGCTGTGCGGCAGCCCGGCGATGCTCGAGGAATTGCCCGCGATGTTTGCCGCGCGCGGCTTTGTCGAGGGCAACCACAGCCAGCCCGGCCATTTCGTCATTGAAAAGGCCTTCGTCGAGCGCTGAGGCGCAAATCGCGTCCCGGCGACAACTAATTGCTATCGCCGGAACGCCCTCTGAACAAATCTGATGCAAAGGCGCCGGACCGGCGAACCAGGAGCAAGTGATGGCATTAGATGAGATCGTCGACGGACTTTCGGAGGTTTCCTGCGACGTGCTCGTCATCGGCGGCGGCACGGCCGGCCCGATGGCAGCGCTGAAAGCAAAACTGAAGAACCCGAAGGCCAATGTCGTCCTGCTCGAAAAGGCCAACGTCAAGCGCTCCGGCGCGATCTCGATGGGCATGGACGGGCTCAACAACGCCGTCATCCCCGGCTACGCCACGCCGGAGCAGTACACCAAGGAAATCACCATCGCTAATGACGGCATCGTCGATCAGAAGGCGGTCTATAAATACGCGCAGAACTGCTACAAGATCATCGAGGAGCTCGACAGCTTCGGCATCCGCTTCCTGAAGAACGAGAACGGCGACTACGCCGTGAAGAAGGTGCACCACATCGGCACCTATGTGCTGCCGATGCCGAACGGCGAGACGGTCAAGAAAGCGCTCTATCGTCAGCTCCGCCGCGCCCGCATCCTGATCTCCAACCGCTACATGGCGACGCGGCTGCTGAAATCCGCCGACGGCCGCATCGCCGGCGCGATAAGCGTCAACACCCGCACCGCCGAAATCCTGGTGATCAAGGCCAAGGCCGTGATCCTCTGCATGGGCGCCGCCGGCCGCCTCGGTCTGCCGACCTCCGGCTACATGTTCGGCACCTACGAGAACGCCGCCAATTCCGGCGACGGCTATGCCATGGCCTATCACGCCGGCGCCGCGCTCGCGAACCTCGAATGCTACCAGATCAATCCGCTGATCAAGGATTATAACGGCCCGGCCTGCGCCTATGTCGCCGGTCCCTTCGGCGCCTTCACCGCCAACAACGAGGGATCACGCTTCATCGAGTGCGATTACTGGTCCGGCCAGATGATGCTGGAATTCTACAACGAGTTGCTGTCAGGCAAGGGCCCGGTGTTCCTCCAGCTCAAGCATCTCCATCCCGACACCATCTCGGAGATCGAATCCACGCTGCACAAGGTCGAGCGTCCGACGCGCGGCCTGTTCCAGCAGGGGCGCGGGGTCGATTACCGCAGCGAGTCGATCGAGATGCACATCTCCGAGATCGGCTTCTGCTCCGGCCACAGCGCCTCCGGTGTGTTCGTCGACGATAATGCGCGCACGACGGTGCCCGGCCTCTATGCTGCCGGCGATATGGCGAGCGTGCCGCACAATTACATGCTGGGCGCCTTCACCAACGGATCGGTCGCCGGCATCGACGCGATGGAGTTCGCCGACAACCACGACTTTGCAGAGTTCGATGCGGCCGATGTCGCCAGGGAGCGTGACCGCGTGCTTGCGCCGACCAAACGCGAGGACGGCATTCCGCCGAACCAGGTCGAGTACAAGACCCGCCGCCTCGTCAACGACTATCTCCAGCCGCCGAAGGTCACGCGCAAATACGAGCTCGGCATGCGCCGCCTCGCCGAGACGCGGCAGGACATGCAGGAACACATGATCGCGCGCAATGCGCACGAGCTGCTTCGTGCGCTCGAAGTACAGTCGATCATGGATTGCGCCGACATGGCGGTGCACGCCTCGTTGTACCGCGAGGAGAGCCGCTGGGGCCTCTATCACTGGCGCACGGATTTCCCGGAGAAGGACAACGAGAACTGGTTCTGCCACACGCTGCTCTCCAAGCAGAACGGCAAGATGACCAGCGAGAAGCGCGCCGTGGAGCCCTATGTTGTGCCGATCGCCGACGACGAGAAGGACCTCTACGACAAGCAGCGCATCCGCGCCTCCGCCTGATCCACCGCAACATCGCAACAGGAGACATAAAATGCCTCTCGCGTCCTATCAGACATCCGTTCCGGTGGTCGTCGACGACGCCAAATGCATCGCCGACAAGGGCTGCACCGTGTGCGTCGATGTCTGCCCGCTCGACGTGCTCCGCATCAGCGACATGACCGGCAAGGCCTACATGGCCTATGACGAGTGCTGGTACTGCATGCCCTGCGAGGCCGATTGTCCGACCGGCGCCGTCACCGTCAACATTCCCTATCTGTTGAGGTGATCATGTCGAGCCCGTTCGAATCCTATGACGACCTCGAAGACGCCGACGAGCGGCTTCAGGCCGCCGATCCCGCCGAGCGCCGCGTCGCCATCATTGCGCTCGGTCACTCCGGCGATCCCGCAGCCGTCGCGCATCTCGCCAACATGGTCGCCGATCCCGACGCGGGCGTGCGCCAGCAGGTCGCGATGGCGCTGGGCGAGTTCGACGGGCCGGAGGCCGCGAGTGGGCTGGTCAAGCTGCTGGTCGATCCCGAAAGAATCGTGGCGGCGGCCGCGGCCGACAGCATGGCCGAGTTCAAGGATCCGGCCTGCGCCGAGATCATCCTGCCGCTGGTCAAGCACGCCCATGCCTTCGTCCGCATGGGCGCGCTGCGCGCGCTGAAGGAGCTGCGCTGCAAGGACACGCTGAAGCCGGCGCTGGAAGCGCTCCTGGATCAAGATGCGGCCGTTCGTGTGCAGGCGATCGGCGTGATCGGCTTCCTCAAGCTGGAGGAATCCATCCCCGCGCTGACCGCGCTGATCAACGATCCCGACGCCCATGTGCGCCGCGCCGCGGTAAGCGCGCTGGCGTTCTCGCAGCTGAAGCCCGCGGCCGAGACGATCACACGCGGGCTGAAGGACTCGGACTGGATGGTGCGCGAGATGGCCGCGGAAACGCTGGGCCTCAACGTCAACGGTTCGCTCGCGGCCGATCAGCTTGTCGGCTCGCTCGCCGACGAGTTCTGGCAGGTGCGGCTGAAGGCGATCCGCAGCCTCGGCAAGATGAAGATCGAGCGCGCGGTACGCCCGATCGGCAATTGCATCAACCACGACCAGGCCAATTTGCGGAAGGAGGCGGCGGCGGCGCTTGGTGAGATCGCCCATCCCGACGGCGAGGCGTTCCTGGCCGTCATCGCCGACGATGCCGACCCTGACGTTCGCAAGAACGCGCGCTGGGCGCTCCAGCAGATCGCGGCGCGCAAAGCGCGAGCAGGCGCATAAAGGCCCGGGCAGGGGCATAGCGGCTCTTCGCTGCCGGTCTGGACTTCCCCTGCCAGACGTTTATTGGTCTTCGCCAATGGGATCGGCTGCTATTTCAGCGTGGCCGATCCGAGAAAGAGCGAGGACGCGGCCATGACGACACTGTCTGTTAGAGATCTTCTCCCCGAAGATGGAACGAAGGGGACGCTGGTCGGCCGCGTCTGGCTGCCGCAGGCGAACGGCCCGGCCGTTGTCGCCGTCCGTGGAGACGGCGTCTTCGACGTCACCGCTAAGTTTCCGACCGTCAGCGCGCTCTGCGAGGAAGACAATCCGGCCAAGGCGCTCGCCGCGGTCAAGGGCGAGCGCATCGGCGATCTCGAAGCGATCGTGGCCAACACGGCGCCAGATGGGCGCGATCCGGAAAAGCCGTGGCTGCTTGCGCCCCCCGATCTCCAGACCCTGAAGGCCGCCGGCGTCACCTTTGCCATCTCGATGCTGGAGCGCGTCATCGAAGAGCGGGCCAAGGGCAATCCGGCATCGGCCGAAGCGATCCGGAAAGAAGTGACGCGGCTGATCGGCGACGATCTGTCGAAGCTCAAGCCGGGCTCCGACCAGGCGATGCATTTGAAGCAGGTGCTGATCGATCAGAACGCCTGGAGCCAATATCTCGAAGTCGGCATCGGTCCGGATGCCGAGGTCTTCACGAAGGCTCCGACCTTGTCCTCGGTCGGCACCGGCATGGATGCCGGGCTGCATCCGAAATCGACCTGGAACAATCCCGAGCCCGAGCTGGTGCTGTTCGTCTCGAGCCGCGGCAAGATCGTCGGCGGCGCACTCGGCAACGACGTCAATCTGCGCGACTTCGAGGGGCGTTCGGCGCTGCTGTTGTCGAAGGCCAAGGACAACAACGCCTCCTGCGCGATCGGTCCGTTGCTGCGCCTGTTCGACGACACCTTCACACTCGACGACGCCCGCAAGCTCGACATCAGCCTGAACGTGAAGGGCGCGGACGGTTTCGTTCTCGATGGCCATTCCTCGATCAGCATGATCAGCCGCGATCCCACGGACCTCGTCGAGCAGACGATCGGCAAGGTGCATCAATACCCCGATGGCTTCGTGCTGTTTCTCGGTACGATGTTCGCGCCGGTCAAGGATCGCGATGCGCCGGGGCAGGGGTTCACCCACAAGCGCGACGACATCGTCACGATCGCAGCGCCCCAGCTCGGCAAGCTCATCAACCGCATGCGCACCAGCGACGAGTGCGAGCCGTGGACGTTTGGAATCGGCGCGCTGATGAAGAGCCTCGCGCAACGGAAGCTGATCTAGCTCCGCTGCCCTTCGCCTCTCCCCGCACCCGGGGAGAGGCCGGATTGCATCGAAGACGCAGTCTGGGTGACGCGGACTCTCCACGAGTCGATTTGGTCGACCTACGCCGAACTCTATCCACACCGTCATTGCGAGCGCAGCGAAGCAATCCAGAGTCCCTCCGTGGACAGTTTCTGGATTGCTTCGCTGCGCTCGCAATGACGCGGAGGAGAGATTGCGAGCCGCACACACTCCTTCATCTCCCCGTTGCATCCAGGGAACAAAATCGCGGTGGGCGTGTCATAGAAACCGTCGATCCCGCCAAATCGAAGTTTTGCGCTAATAGTCAAATAATATGACTAGTCGGAACTCATCTTCCGTGAAATAGTCCCTCCCGCCGCCTAAAGGGCCGGCCTGCGGGTGCCATGCTACCAATCGGCGCCCGAGATAACACAAGATGACTTCTTGGGAGACACGCCTGATGACCCTCAAAGCCCTCTTTGCGGCCAGCGCCACGGCCGCGTTGCTGCTCGCGCTGCCGGCTAGCGCCGCCGAGCTCACCATCGGCTTCTCGCAGATCGGATCGGAATCCGGCTGGCGCGCAGCCGAGACGTCGGTCTCCAAGCAGGAGGCTGCCAAGCGAAAGGTCAATCTCAAGATCGCCGACGCGCAGCAGAAGCAGGAGAACCAGATCAAGGCGATCCGCTCCTTCATCGCGCAGAACGTCGATGCGATCTTCCTTGCACCCGTAGTCTCGACCGGTTGGGACTCGGTGCTGAAGGAGGCCAAGGAGGCCAAGATCCCGGTCGTGCTGCTCGACCGCGACATCGATCCCTCCGGCAAGGAGCTCTATCTCACCGCCGTGACCTCCGACAGCGTGCACGAAGGCGAGGTTGCTGGCGACTGGCTGGCCAAGACCGTGGGCGGCAAGGCCTGCAACGTCGTCGAATTGCAGGGCACGGTCGGCGCCAGCGTCGCCGCCAACCGCAAGAAGGGCTTTGACACCGCCATTGCCAAGCATGCGAACCTGAAAGTGGTGCGCAGCCAGACCGGCGACTTCACCCGTGCCAAGGGCAAGGAGGTGATGGAGAGCTTCATCAAGGCCGAAGGCGGCGGCAAGTCGATTTGCGCGGTCTACGCGCACAATGACGACATGATGGTCGGCGCGATCCAGGCGATGAAGGAAGCCGGCCTCAAGCCGGGCAAGGAGATCCTCACCGTCTCGATCGACGCGGTCCCCGACATCTTCAAGGCCATGGCCGCCGGCGAGGCCAATGCCACCGTCGAGCTGACGCCGAACATGGCCGGCCCCGCGCTCGATGCCGTCGCGGCCTTCAAGGACAAGGGCACCGTTCCGCCCAAGTGGATCCAGACCGACTCCAAGCTCTATACAGCGGCTGACGATCCGCAGAAGATCTACGACAGCAAGAAGGGCCTCGGTTACTGAGGCGGCGCAGCGCCGGACCGCTCCCCCGTGGTCCGGCGCATCCCCCTTCGAAACCGTTGCGCGAACGAATAGGCTGGGTGTCCGCAGCATAAGCGGACGCCGGTGGGAGTGACGTCGTTATGGAGAACAGCCCCGATCCTGCTCCTTCCCTGCTGGAGGTGCGCGGGATCAGCAAAAGCTTCGGTGCTGTGCGTGCGTTGCAGGAGGTCGACTTCACGCTTCGTGCCGGCGAGATTCATGCGTTGCTTGGCGAGAACGGCGCAGGCAAATCCACGATGATCAAGGTGATCACCGGCGTATTCCCGCGCGATGCCGGCATCGTCCGGCTTGGCGGTGAAGAGGTCGCGCCGCGCTCGGCCAAGGCCGCACTCCAGGCCGGCATCGCCACGGTCTACCAGGAGGTCAATCTGCTACCGAATCTCTCGGTCGCGCAGAACCTGTTCCTCGACCGACAGCCGATGCGCTTCGGCATCGTACGTGAAGGCGAGATGCGGCGTCGCGCCAAGGCGCTTCTCACGGACTTCGGCCTCGATATCGACGTCGCCGCGCCGCTCGGCAGCTATTCCGTCGCCATCCAGCACGTCACCGCGATTGCGCGGGCCGTCGATCTCTCCGCGCGCGTGCTGATCCTGGACGAGCCCACCGCGAGCCTCGACCGTCACGAGGTCGAGATTCTCTTTGGCATCATGCGTCAGCTCGCCAAGCGCGGCATCGGCATCGTATTCGTCAGTCACTTCCTCGATCAGGTCTACGAGATCTCCGACCGCATCACGGTGTTGCGCAACGGCCGCCTGGTCGGTGAGCGCGAGACCGCATCGTTGCCGCGGCTCGAGTTGATCCGGATGATGCTCGGCCGCGAGCTGGCCGAGACCACCAGCGCCCGCGCGTCGGCGGGAGAGCATCGGGCGCGCGAGGTCTGCGCGAGTTTCGAGAACTACGGCAAGGCCGGCTATGTCGCGCCGTTCAATCTCGAGCTGCGCCATGGCGAGGTCGTGGGTCTCGCCGGCCTGCTCGGCTCGGGCCGGACCGAGACGGCGCGGCTGGTGTTCGGCGCCGAGCGCGCCGATGGCGGGCAGGCGAGGGTGGAGGGGGCGCCCGTGCGGCTGCAATCGCCACGCGACGGCGTGCGCCACGGTTTTGGCTATTGCCCGGAGGAACGCAAGACCGACGGCATCGTCGCCGAGCTCACCGTGCGCGAGAACATCGTGCTCGCGCTCCAGGCCAAGCGCGGCCTGCACCGGCCGCTGTCGCGCCGCGAGCAGGACGAAATCGCAGGCCGCTACGTCAAGATGCTCGACATCCGCCCGCCCGATCCGGAGCGCGCCGTGGGGCTGCTGTCCGGCGGCAATCAGCAGAAGGTGCTGCTGGCGCGCTGGCTCGCGACCTCGCCGCGCCTCCTCGTGCTGGACGAGCCGACTCGCGGGATCGACGTCGGCGCGCATGCCGAGATCATCCGCCTGATCCGCGAGCTCTGCGACGACGGGCTGGCGCTGCTCGTGATCTCCTCCGAGCTGGATGAGATCGTGACCTATTCCGACCGCGTCGTCGTGCTGCGCGACCGCGCCCATGTCGAGGAGCTCGCGGGCGAGGCGATCGACGTCGGCAACATCCTCGCGGCCATCGCCGCCGATGGCGCCGCTGTCGCGCATGAGGGCCGGGCATGACAGCGCTGTTGCCGCGCCGCGGCCTTGCCCAGATCCTCGCGTTGATCGTCATCCTGGCGGTCGATCGCATCGTGTCACCGCAATTCTTCGATCTGCGTCTCCAGGACGGCCGGCTGTTCGGCAGCCTGATCGACGTGCTCAACCGCGGCACGCCGGTGGCGTTGCTTTCGCTCGGCATGGTGCTGGTGATCGCGACGCGCGGCATCGATCTGTCGGTCGGTGCGGTCATGGCCATCTCGGGCGCGATCGCGGCGAGCCTTGCCGACACGCACAGTCTGGCCGTGGTCCTCGCGGCCGCGCTCGGCGCTGGCCTGATCTGCGGATTGTGGAATGGATTTCTCGTTGCGGTGCTCGGCATGCAGCCGATCGTGGCGACGCTGATCCTGATGGTGGCGGGACGCGGCATCGCGCAGCTCATTACCGAGGGGCGCATCGTGACCTTCTCCTCGCCGGATCTGGTCTGGCTTGGCAATGGCGCGGTGCTCGGCGTGCCGATGCCGGTCGTGATCGCCCTGGGCATGCTGATTCTCACCGGCGCGGTGGTGCGCGGCTCGGCGCTCGGACTGCTGATCGAGGCGACCGGCGGCAACGCGCGGGCGAGCGAGCTTGCCGGCGTCGGCACGCGTGCGATGATCCTGGCTGTCTACGTCTGGTGCGGCATCTGCGCCGCGCTCGCCGGCGTGATCGCGGCGGCCGACATCATGGGCGCGGATGCCAACAATGCCGGCCTCTGGCTCGAGCTCGACGCCATCCTCGCGGTGGTGATCGGCGGCACCTCCCTGTTCGGCGGCCGTTTCAGCCTCGTGCTGGCCGTGCTCGGTGCGTTGATCATCCAGACCATGAACACCGGCATTCTGCTGTCGGGCTATCCACCGGAGTTCAATTTGCTGGTCAAAGCGGTGGTGGTGATGACGGTGCTGCTGCTGCAATCGCCGAAATTTTCGGGGATTGCCGGGATCGCCGCGCGGCTGCGGAGGTCCAAAGCATGAAAGGCCTGCCGCCCGTCCTCATCACCGCTATCGTGCTGGTTGCCGGCTTTGCGCTCTGCGCCGTGCAATTCCCCAACATCGCCTCCACCCGCGTGGTCGGCAATCTCCTCACCGACAACGCCTTTCTCGGCATCGTCGCGACCGGCATGACCTTCGTTATCATCTCCGGCGGCATCGACCTCTCGGTCGGCTCGGTGGTCGGTTTTACCACGGTGTTCGTGGCGCTTGCGATCGAGCGCTGGGGCGTGCCGCCGCTGCTTGCCTTCGTCGCGATCCTCGCGCTCTCGGCGGCCTTCGGAGCGGCGATGGGCGCGGTGATCCATGTCTTCGACCTGCCGCCGTTCATCGTGACGCTGGCGGGGATGTTCCTGGCCCGCGGCGCGAGCTTCCTGCTCTCGACGGAATCGGTGCCGATCACCGCGCCGGTCTATTCCACCGTGTCGGACTTCGCGCTGCGGATGCCCGGCGGAGGGCGATTGACGGCGATTGCCATCATCATGCTCGTGATCGTGACCGGCGGCGCCTTGCTGCTGCATCTCACCCGGTTCGGCGCCAATGTCTATGCGCTCGGCGGCAGCCGGGCGACCGCGAGCCTGATGGGCGTTGCCGTCGGCAAGATGACGGTGAGGATCTACATGCTGTCGAGCCTGCTCGCGGGCATCGCCGGCATCGTGTTCTCCTTCTACACCAGCGCCGGCTACTCGCTCTCCGCGGTCGGCGTCGAGCTCGACACCATCGCGGCCGTCGTGATCGGCGGCACGCTGCTCACGGGCGGGCAGGGCTCGGTGATCGGCACCTTCCTCGGCGTGCTGATCCAGGGCCTGATCCAGACCTACATCAATTTCGACGGAACGCTGTCGAGCTGGTGGACCAAGATAGCGACCGGCGTGCTATTGTTCGCTTTCATCGCCTTGCAGCAGGGGCTGGTCGCGCTCGCGCGGCGGCCGGCGGCGAAGCGCGCAGGAGCAGCCACATGACGTCGCGCATCGTCGTCATCCCGACGCGCCGGGCTCACTCCAACCATGCGGAAGTGGCCCGCTCGATCGGCGTCGACATCATCGCCGGCCGCTACGCCGAGGGAACGCGCCTGCCTGGTGATGCCGAGATGATTGCGATGTTCGGCGTGTCGCGGCCGGTGCTGCGCGAGAGCGTGAAGACCCTGGTCGCCAAGGGGCTGCTCACCACCAAGGCCCGCGTCGGCACAGTCGTACGCGAGCGCGCCGCCTGGAACATGTTCGACGCCGACGTGCTGGCCTGGCATCTCGACGCCGGCATCGACAAGCGCTTCCTCAACGATCTCGCCGAGATTCGCCTCGCAGTCGAGCCGCGCGCGGCCATGCTGGCGGCGGCGCAGCGGTCCGAGGACGACCTCGTCGAGCTCCGTCGTTGCATGGACCGCATGCGGTTTGAGGCTTCCGATTCCGTCGGCTTTGCCGACGCCGACCTCGCGCTCCATGTTGCGGTGGCGCGCGCGTCGGGCAATCTGTTCATGCGCTCGATCGGACACGTCATCGAGGCCGCCCTGCGCGCCTCCTTCCTGCTCAGCGCACCGGTCGAGCCGGAGGACCGCGACACCGTGCTGCTCTGGCACCAGAAGATCGTCGATGGCATCGCCGCCGGCGACGCCCAGACCGCCTCGGAAGCGATGGTTTATGTCATTCACAACGGTATGCGCCGCCACGAGGCCGAGGCGCTGCCGTCCGCGGATATTGGAGAAAAAGCGTGACCGAACTTCGCATTGCCATCGTCGGCTTCGGCAAGATCGCGCGCGACCAGCATGTCGGTGCGATTGCTGCGACGGCGGGCGCGACGCTCGCGGCCGTCGCGAGCCGCAACGCATCGCTGCCAGGCGTGCCGCATTTTGCGACCATCGAGGAACTGCTGGAAAAGGGACCGCCGATCGATGCCGTCTCGCTCTGCACGCCGCCGCAGGTACGGCGCGCCCAGGCCGCCGCGGCGCTCGCTGCCGGCAAGCACGTGATGCTGGAGAAGCCGCCCGGCACCGGCGTTGCCGAGCTCGACCCGCTGATCGCGATGGCGGAGGAGGCCAAGCGAACGCTGTTTGCGACCTGGCATTCGCGCTATGCGCCGGCGGTCGAGCCGGCGCGCGCGTGGCTTCTCACGCGGCGGATCAAGTCAGTGCACATCAACTGGAAGGAAGACGTTCGCGTCTGGCATCCCGGGCAGGGCTGGATCTGGGAGCCGGGCGGGCTCGGCGTGTTCGATCCCGGCATCAACGCGCTCTCGATCCTGACCCGTATTCTGCCCCGGCCGGTGTTCGTCACCGCGGCCGAGCTGGCCTTTCCAGCCAATTGCCAGGCCCCGATCGCCGCGAACCTGACGCTGACCGACATTGGCGGCCTGCCTGTGACCGCCGAGTTCGATTTCCGCCAGACCGGACCGCAGAGTTGGGATATCCTCGTCGAAACGGACGAGGGCCGAATGACGTTGTCGGGCGGCGGCCGGCGCATGGCGATCGGCGGCGAGACCGTTGCCGAGGCGCCCGATCAGGAATATCGCGAGCTGTACGGGCGCTTCGTCAAGCTCACCGCGACCGGCGCGCGCGACGTCGACCTGGCGCCGCTGCGTCTCGTTGCCGATGCCTTCCTGCTCGGCAAGCGTAACATCGTCGAACCGTTTGTGGACTGAACATGGCTGGCTCAAAAATAACAAAAGACATCTTCGGTACGCTGCCGGACGGCCGCAACGTCGAGCGCATCGTGCTGCGCGCGGAGGGCGGGTTCGAAGCCCGCATCATCACCCATGGCGCGGTGATCCAGGCGCTCATCGCACCGGACGCCAAAGGCGGTTACGACGACGTCGTGCTCGGCCATGACGCGTTCGCCGGTTATCTCGCCGAACGAAAGTTCTTCGGTGCCACCGTCGGCCGCTACGCCAACCGCATTGCCAACGGACGATTTTCGCTGGACGGCGAAACGGTGCAGCTTCCGGTCAACAACGGTCCGAATGCGCTGCATGGTGGCCTCGACGGGTTCGATCGCAAGCTCTGGGAGATCGCCGCCATCGACGACGGCGCGGAGCCGGGCGTCACGCTCACCTATTCGAGCCCGCATGGCGAAGAAAACTATCCCGGCCGGCTCGACGTGCGCCTGACCTATCGCGTCACCGGCCCGGCCGAGCTGTCGTTGACGATGGAGGCGCGAACCGACCGTCCGACCATCGTCAACCTGACCAATCACAGCTTCTTCAATCTGGAAGGCGCGACCTCAGGCACGCCCATTCTCGACCACAAGCTGACGGTCGCCGCCGAGCATTTCCTCGCCATCGATCCCACCGCCATTCCGTTGCCTGAGCCGCCGCGCGCGGTGGCCGGAACGCCGTTCGACTTCCGCGACGGCGAGGCCGTCGGCGCGCGCATCCGCGAGAGCGATCAGCAATTGCGGAACGGCAAGGGCTACGACCATACCTACTGTCTCGGGCGTGACGGCAAGCTTGCTTTCGCGGCCCGGCTGGAGGCGCCGCGTTCGGGGCGCATCATGGAGCTCCTGACCAATCAGCCCGGCCTTCAGGTCTATTCCGGCAACTATCTCGACGGCACGATTTCGGGCAAGGGCGGCAAGCTCATCCGGCAGTCGGATGCCATGTGTCTCGAGCCGCACATCTGGCCGGATGCGCCGAACCGGCCGGATTTCCCGAGCCCGCGCCTCAATCCCGGCGAGGTCTACCGCCATCACACGGTCTATCGCTTTGGAGTGAGGACGCCATGATGGAAGAGGTGCCGACCTCGGTTCTCTCGGACGATCCATGCCATCTCGGCGAGGGGCCGACCTACGATTTGGCCACCGACACGGCCTGGTGGTTCGATATCCGCGAGGGGCGGCTGTTCGAGGCGAATCTCGACAGCGGCAGCATTCGCGTCCACGCGCTCGGCCGGATGGCGAGCGGTCTCGGGCGCATCGACGCCGAGCGCCAGTTGATCGTCGCCGAAGACGGCCTCTACATCCGCGAGCTCGCCGGCGGCGCGTTGACGCTGGTCTGTCCGCTTGAAGCCGACAATCCCGCGACGCGCTCCAACGATGCCCGTGTGCATCAGTCCGGCACGTTCTGGATCGGCACCATGGGCCGCAATGCGGAGGCAGGAGCGGGCGCGATCTACGCGTTCCATCGCGGCAAGATCTCGATGTTGTTCCCCCGCATCACCATTCCCAATTCGATCTGTTTTTCGCCGGACGGGGCGACCGGCTACTTCGCCGACACCGCGCGCGCCGTGCTCTACGCTGTTCCGCTTGATCCGGCGACCGGCTTGCCGCGAGGCGAGCCGGACGTTCTGTTGCGCCACACCGGCAGCGGGGGCCTCGACGGCTCGGTGTGCGACGTCGACGGGCAGATCTGGAACGCCTGCTGGGGTGCGGGCCGGATCGATGTCTACTCTCCGCAAGGCGAGCGCCTGCGCTCGCTGCGCGTGCCGGCAAAGCAGTCGAGCTGCCCGGCCTTCGTCGGCCCTGATCTGTCGCGCCTCCTCGTCACGTCGGCCTGGCAGGATATGGACGCGGCGGCGCGCGCCGCCGATCCGCAGGCCGGCTGCACTTTCCTGTTGCAGGCATCTGCGCGTGGCCGCGCTGAGCCTGACGTCAAGCTTGCATAGGAGGCTCGCAGCCGCACACGACCAACGTTCTCGACGAAACGAAGAAACAGTCTGACACCCAAGGGAGTAAAACATGCTGAAACTGAAGACGACATTCCTCGCGCTGGCGCTGGCCGGCGCAGCGACGATGGCCTCAGGCGTCACTGCCTCCGCCCAGGACAAGGCGACGGTTGGCATTGCCATGCCGACCAAATCGTCGGCGCGCTGGATCGACGACGGCAACAACATGGTCAAGGTGCTGAAGGAGCGGGGCTACAACACCGACCTGCAATATGCCGAGGACGACATCCCGAACCAGCTCTCGCAGGTCGAGAACATGGTGACCAAGGGTGCGAAAGCGTTGGTGATCGCGGCGATCGACGGCACCACGCTGTCCGACGTGCTCAAGCAGGCGAAAGCAAAAGGCATCACCGTGATCGCCTATGACCGGTTGATCCGCGGCACGCCGAACGTCGACTATTACGCGACCTTCGACAATTTCCAGGTCGGCGTGCTCCAGGCGGAGTCGCTCGTGCAGGGGCTTGGCCTCAAGGACGGCAAGGGCCCGTTCAACATCGAGCTGTTCGGTGGCTCGCCCGACGACAACAACGCCTACTTCTTCTACAACGGCGCGATGAGCGTGCTGAAGCCGTACATCGACAGCGGCAAGCTCGTCGTCGTCTCCGGCCAGATGGGCATGGACAAGGTCGCGACGCTCCGCTGGGACGGCGCCACCGCCCAGGCCCGCATGGACAATCTGCTCAGCGCCTACTACGGCAACAAGAAGGTCAACGCGGTGCTGTCGCCCTATGACGGCCTCTCGATCGGCATCATCTCCTCGCTGAAGGGCGTGGGCTACGGCAGCGCCGGCCAGCCGATGCCTGTTATCTCGGGCCAGGATGCCGAGGTGCCCTCGATCAAGGCGATGCTGCGCGGTGATCAGTACTCGACCATCTTCAAGGACACCCGCGATCTCGCCAAGGTGACCGCCGACATGGTCGACGCCGCACTCGCCGGCAAGCAGGTCACCGTCAACGACACCAAGACCTACGAGAATGGCGCCAAGACGGTGCCGTCCTATCTCTTGAAGCCGGTCGTGGTCTACAAGGACAATTGGGAGAAGACTCTGGTCGACAGCGGCTACTACAAGAAGTCGCAGTTCCAGTAAGCTTCTTTCTTTCCCCTCTCCCCGCAAGCGGGGAGAGGTGAACTAGCAGCGATCGAGGGATGTGAAATCATGACCGCCATGCTGGAGATGCGCAACGTCAGCAAGAGCTTTTCAGGCGTGCAGGCTCTGCGTGACGTGAACTTCTCGGTCGAGGCCGGGCAGATCCACGCGCTTGTCGGCGAGAACGGTGCCGGCAAATCCACACTGATGAAAGTGCTCAGCGGCGTCTACCCGGCCGGCAGCTACGAGGGCACCATCGTCTTCGAGGGCGAGGAGCGCCGCTTCCGCGACATCAACGATTCCGAGGCGCTCGGCATCATCATCATCCACCAGGAGCTGGCGCTGATCCCGCTGATGTCGATCGCGGAGAACATCTTCCTGTCGCATCCGCCGTCAAAATTCGGCGTCATCGATCGCGACGAGGTCTACCGGCGCACGCGCGAGCTGCTCGCGCAGGTCGGCCTGAAGGAATCGCCGGATACGCTGATCACCGACCTCGGCGTCGGCAAGCAGCAGCTGGTAGAGATCGCGAAGGCGCTGTCCAAGCGGGTGCGGATGCTGATCCTGGACGAGCCGACCGCGAGCCTCAACGAGGCCGACAGCGCCGCGCTGCTCGAACGCCTGATGGCCTTCCGCGAGCAGGGCATCGGCTCGATCCTGATCTCGCACAAGCTCAACGAGGTGGCCAAGGTCGCCGACCACATCACCGTGCTGCGCGACGGCCGCACCGTCGACAGCATCGACTGCCGCAGCGAGCCGATCCAGGAAGACCGCATCATCCGCAGCATGGTCAACCGCGATCTCGCCCATCGCTTTCCCGAGCGCAGTGCGAAGATCGGCGCGCCTGTCCTGACCGTCGAGAACTGGTCGGTCTATCACCCCATTCATCCCGAGCGGCAGGTGATCAAGAACGTCAATTTCGGCGTGAAGCGCGGCGAGGTCGTCGGCATTGCCGGGCTGATGGGCGCCGGCCGCACCGAGTTTGCCATGAGCCTGTTCGGCCGCTCCTGGGGCACCACTATCAGCGGCCGGATCCGGCTCGAGGGCAGGGAGATCGTGCTGCCGAGCGTCGCGGCTGCGATCGACGCCGGCCTTGCCTATGTCACCGAGGACCGCAAGCAGCTGGGCTTGATCCTGGCCGATGACGTCCGCAAGAACATCACGCTCGCCAGCCTCGACCAGGTCGCACCCGGCCGGGTGATCGACGACATCGCCGAGCTGAAGGTTGCCAGCGACTACCGGAGCCGCATGCGCATCCGCTGCTCCGACGTGTACCAGGAGACCGGCCAGCTCTCCGGCGGCAACCAGCAGAAAGTGGTGCTGTCGAAATGGCTGATGACCGATCCCAAGGTCCTGATCCTGGACGAGCCGACCCGGGGCATCGATGTCGGTGCCAAATACGAGATTTACTGTATCATCAACGAGCTTGCGGAGGCCGGGCGCGGCGTCGTGGTGATCTCCTCGGAGATGCCCGAGCTGCTCGGCATCTGCGACCGCATCTGCGTCATGAACGACGGCGCCTTCGTCGGGGAATTCAAGGGCGCAGAGGCGACGCAGGAGAAGATCATGCGCGCCATCATGCGCAACGAACGAAGCAACGGAAACGGCGTGCCTGAGGCCGCGGAGATGGGAGGATTGCAGCCATGACCGACAAGACGGTTTCGCTGCCCGAGGAGCGCCGGACCGGCAGCTTCATCAAGAACAATTTGCGCAATTACGGCATGCTGATGTCGCTGATCGCGATCATGCTGTTCTTCCAGGTCATGACCGGCGGCACGCTGCTCCAGCCGCTCAACCTGACCAATCTGGTGCTCCAGAACAGCTACATCGTCATCATGGCGCTCGGCATGCTGCTCGTGATCGTCACCGGCCACATCGACCTCTCGGTGGGGTCGGTCGCGGGATTCGTCGGCGCGGTCGCCGCCCTGCTGATGGTGACGTACAAGGTCGACTATACGCTCGCCTTCATCGCCTGCCTCGTGGTCGGCGCTGCGATCGGCGCGGCGCAGGGCTATTGGGTCGCCTATTTCAAGATACCGTCCTTTATCGTGACATTGGCCGGCATGCTCGTGTTCAAGGGACTTGCGCTCGCGGTGTTGCAGGGGCAGTCGCTCGGGCCGTTTCCGCCGACCTTCCAGAAATTGTCGTCGGGCTTCATTCCGGAGTTCCTGCCCGAAGCGGGCACGCTGCATCCGACCTCGATGCTGATCGGGGCGGTGCTGGCGCTGGGGCTGGTCTATGCCAGCGCCAAGAGCCGCGCGCGCGAGCAGTCGCACGGCATCGAGGTCGAGCCTTACGCGTTCTTCCTTGGCAAGAGCGTGGTGCTGGCCTGCGCCGTGCTCTACTTCACCTACCTGATCGCGACCTATCGCGGCCTGCCGAACGTGCTGGTGATCATGAGCGCCTTGATCGCGCTCTACGGCTTCGTCACCCGCCGCACCGTGATCGGCCGGCAGATCTATGCGGTCGGCGGCAACGCCAAGGCGGCAAGCCTGTCGGGCATCAAGACCGAACGGTTGACCTTCCTCACCTTCGTCAACATGGGCGTGCTCGCGGCTCTCGCCGGCCTCGTCTTTGCCGCGCGCCTCAACACCGCGACGCCGAAAGCGGGCCTCGGCTTCGAGCTCGACGTCATCGCTGCCTGCTTCATCGGTGGCGCCTCGGCCTATGGCGGCGTCGGCCGCGTCGGCGGCGCGGTGGTCGGCGCGATGATCATGGGCGTTATGAACAACGGCATGTCCATCCTCGGCATCGGCATCGACTATCAGCAGGTCATCAAGGGCCTGGTGCTGTTGGGCGCGGTGTGCATCGACGTGTATAATCAGCGGCGGTAGGCGCAAAATCACGTCGCGGGGGAGGCTCTGGCGCCGCCCCGCTAGGCGACTACCATTTTCGTCAATTTCGATCACGGCATCGCGACCGGAACCGATGCCTCGCGATGACCATGATTTGGGGACTAGATCCGGGGGGGCCGAGCAGGGCACGGGCAGGGCAGCACCAGTGGCGGCTCATATCCACGAGATGACAGACGATGAATTTGAGGGCCGGCTTCGCATCCTCTTGCGCATCGTTTCCGTCTGCACCCTCGGGCTAGGCTCCTTTGCTGCAGGTTTATTGATCGGGGCCTTTGTTCTGTTTTGAACGAGGCGATTCACGCCAGAGCCTCGGAACGAGAGGCGCCGGCGCGTCTTCTTGATCTAGATCAACCGATCGCCAATTCCGTGCTAATCTCATGTGGTCGACGCAAGGGACCACGGGGAACCTGAGTGACGAGTACAGTGAGGTCATCGCCGGCTTCGGAGGTGATGCTGGTCTCGACTTTGCCGGCGTTGCAGCTGATCTACGACACCGCCCCGATCGGGTTGGCCTGTCTGTCGCCGGACTGCCGCTATTTGCTGATCAACCAGCGTCTGACCGAGATCTGCGGCATATCCATCGAAGGCCATCTTGGACATACGGTCAGGGACTGCGTGCCGGCCCTGGCGGATTCCGTCGAGCAGATTGTGCGCTCGATCGTCGCGACGGGCGAGCCCGTGATCGGTATCGAGGTGGCGGGGCAGCGGGCCGATCAGGTCGAGGAGCGTTCCTGGGTTACTTATTGGCACCCGCTGCGAATGCCGGATGGCGAGATTGTCGCGGTCAACGTGGCGGCGGAGGAGATCACCGAACGCAAGCGCGCCGAGCGGGAGATTCACAGCGCCAGGGACGCCGCCGAGACCGCGCTTCGCCATCTGCGCGATATCCAGGACACCCTGATCGAGGCGGAAAAGCTGGCGGCGCTCGGGCGCATGGTTGCCGGTGTCGCGCACGAGATCAACACGCCGCTCGGCAGCAGTCTGACGGTGGCATCGACGCTCCAGCGCAAGGCGGAGCAGTTCGCGGCGGAGGTCGCGCGGGGTAATCTCAAGCGCTCGACACTGACAGGGTTTCTGGAACTGGTCAGCGATGCGTCGGCGCAGCTGGTCACGAATCTCGGTCGCGCCGCCGAGCGGGTGCAATCCTTCAAGCAGGTGGCGGCTGACCAGACCGAGTCACTTCGGCGCAGCTTCGACGCAGGCGAGCTGACCGGCCAGGTTCTGTCGCAGTTCGAGCGGCAGTTACGGGTGCGCGACATCGCGTTCAGCCTCCACTGCGAAACGAATCTCGCCATGGACAGCTATCCCGGGCCTTTCGGCCAAGTGCTCACCAACCTCGCAGTCAATGCGATGACGCACGCGTTCTCCGATGGTGAGACCGGGACGATCAACGTCTCGCTCCGTGCGGTCAATGATGACCACGTTGAGCTGCTGTTTGCTGATGACGGCTGCGGCATGGCTCCCGATGTGGAACGGCGGGCCTTCGACCCATTCTTCACCACGCGCCGGCACGACGGCGCCAGCGGCCTCGGTCTGCATATCGTGCACAGCATCGTCGTCGACCGGCTGGGTGGGCAGCTCCGGCTCGAGAGCCTGCCCGGCGCGGGGACGCGGTTTCAGCTCATCCTGCCGAGAATAGCGCCCGACCGGCGATAGCTGATCGTCTCCTTATCGGTAGTGCCCGGCTACTGCGTCGTGAACAGCACCGTTGCGATCGCGACGGAGAGGCTCACCGCCGATACCGTCGCCACCGTCGACAGCACGCCCATGCGCCGGAGCGCGATGGCGAAGGCGATGATGATGGGTGTCGCGGTCATTAGCCCGATCTGTGCATCGCTCATGTCATTGCTCACCGCTCCTTGCGAACCCTGAGTCTGTTCGTACCGGGCTCCGGCGAGCGGGACGTTGCGTCGGCGCAAACATCTCCGCCGGTGGCCCCCAGTTTGTCCTGCGACAAATTCCGAACTGGACGGTTGAGCTAAGTCTGGCCGGTGTCCTGATCCGGAAAGACGATGTCTGCGGCCGATTGCGAACAACAGGGAACCGGCTGGGGAATCTTGGAAGATCTCCCCGGCGATCCCATGATCTGGGTGCTGATCTTCAGCGAGCTCGTCGCCTTCGGCCTGTTCCTCGGAGCCTTCGTCGTTGCCCGGGCGATCCATCCCGTTGTGTTCGCGGCGGGGCAGGCGGCGCTCAACGCGAATCTCGCCGGCCTCAACACAATCGTGCTGGTGACCAGCGGCTGGGCCGCGGCGAGGGCGACCAGATCTGCGCGCGCCAGTGAAAAGCGGGCATCGCGCCGCTGGCTACTGATTGCCATGGCGCTCGGCGGCCTCTTCATCGCGGTCAAGCTGACCGAATATGCCGAAGAGATCGGTCGCGGGATCGGCCTAGAAACCAGCCCGTTCTTCACGCTCTACTTCCTCCTGACCGGCTTCCATCTCCTGCATGTTGGCCTCGGCATCATCATCCTTGCCGTGGTCTGCCGCCGCGCCGAGATCTCGGGCGTCGAGACCGGCGCCGCCTTCTGGCACATGGTCGATCTGGTCTGGATCGTCATGTTCCCGATCCTCTATCTGGTGCGCTGATCATGCCCGGCCGTCTCGACATCACCTGGCTCGTGCTGATCGGCCTCGCGCTCGCGACGATCCTGCTTCCGCCACTGATGCCGCGTCCGCTGCTCGCCAATGCACTTCTCCTGGTCCTTGCCGCCATCAAGGGCCGCCGAATCGCGCTCGATTTCATGGACCTTCGGGCGGTGCCGGCGCTCTGGCGCGGCCTCGTCAGCGCATGGATCTTCATCGTCGTGCTGTTCGCCTGGCTCGCCTCCGCCGTCGTCGCATTGATCTGACGCCGCCAACGCAGCGCTCATTGCGCCCGAACAAAGACCCGTCGGCACCGATCGGCAAGATACAGCATCACTGCTCCTCATTACTGGACTCACAACGGAAAGGACTGGCAATGGCTGAACGCCTGACCAAGTCGGCGGCGCGAAACGTCTTCTACGGCGGCTCGGCTTTCTTCTTCGCCATCTTCATCGGGCTGACGGCGCACAGCCACTACTATATGGCGACGACCTCGACGGACGCGACGACGCTGACATCGTCGGTCGCGCGCGGCAAGCATGTCTGGGAGAAGAACTCCTGCATCAATTGCCACACCTTGCTGGGCGAGGGCGCGTATTTCGCCCCTGAAGTCGGCAATGTCTGGGATCGCTGGGGCGGCAATGAGGATCCGGCCGCGGCGCGCGAGACACTGAAGGCCTGGATGCAGTCACAGCCCTCGGGCGCGGAGGGCCGGCGCCAGATGCCGCAGTTCAATCTCACCGACCAGGAGCTCAACGATCTCGCCGACTTCCTGCAATGGACCAGCAAGATCAAGCGCCAGGAGTGGCCGCCGAACAAGGCCGGCTGACGCCTTCCTCTTTCAGGGCCTTGCCTCCTTCAAGGCCTTGCCTCTTTCAAGACAGAGAGAACCCGAAATGAAATATCAGACCCAGAAAGTCGCGATGCTGTATTTCTACGGCGCGCTGACCCTGTTCCTGGCGCAGGTCCTGTTCGGCCTCCTCGCCGGGACCATCTACGTTCTGCCCAACACGCTGTCGGTGCTGCTGCCGTTCAACATCGTCAGGATGATCCACACCAACGCGCTGATCGTGTGGTCGCTGATCGGCTTCATGGGCGCGACCTACTTCCTGTTACCGGAGGAAACCGAGACCGAGCTGTACAGCCCGCTGCTCGCAAAGATCCAGTTCTGGATGTTTTTTGGCGCGGCGGGGGTGGCCGTGGTCGGCTATCTCTTCCATTACCATGAGGGCCGCGAATTCCTCGAGCAGCCCTTCATAATCAAGGTCGGCATCGTGGTCGTCTGCCTGATGTTCCTGTTCAACGTGACGATGACGGCGCTGAAGGGGCGCAAGACCACGGTCACCAACATCCTGCTGTTCGGTTTGTGGGGCGTCGCGATCTTCTTCCTGTTCGCCTTCTACAATCCCGCCAATCTCGCGGTCGACAAGATGTACTGGTGGTATGTCGTTCATCTCTGGGTCGAGGGCGTCTGGGAGCTGATCATGGCGTCCGTGCTCGCCTATCTGATGATCAAGCTCAACGGCATCGACCGCGAGGTGGTCGAGAAGTGGCTCTACGTCATCATCGGCCTTGCGCTGTTCTCAGGGATTCTCGGCACCGGCCACCACTTCTACTGGATCGGCGCGCCCGGTTACTGGCAGTGGATCGGCTCGCTGTTCTCCACGCTCGAGGTCGCACCCTTCTTCACCATGGTGATCTTCACGGTGCAAATGACCTGGAAGGCCGGCCGCAAGCATCCGAACCGCGCCGCGCTGCTGTGGTCGGTCGGCTGCTCGGTGATGGCGTTCCTGGGCGCCGGTGTCTGGGGCTTCCTGCACACGCTGTCCTCGGTGAACTACTACACCCACGGCACGCAGGTCACCGCCGCACATGGCCATCTCGCCTTCTTCGGCGCCTATGTGATGCTGAACCTGTCGGTGATGGCTTATGCGATCCCGCAGATCAAGGGACGTGCGCCCTATAACCAGTGGCTCAGCATGACCAGCTTCTGGATCATGTGCACTGCGATGATGACCATGACTTTCGCGTTGACCTTTGCCGGCGTGATTCAGGTCCATCTCCAGCGCGTGCTTGGCCAGAGTTACATGGACGTGCAGGACCAGCTGGCCTTCTTCTACTGGGTGCGGCTCGGCTCCGGCGTGTTCGTCGCGATCTCTGCATTGATGTTCGTCTGGGCGGTGCTGGTGCCCGGCCGCGAGAAGCAGGCGACTATCCCAGGCGCCCTGCAACCGGCCGAATAAACACAAGTCGGCCGCGCAAGTCGCGGCCGCCGTTCCAGAATGATTTCCGGAGAAGAACCATGACAGCAGCACTTCACGCCTTGTCGGCACCCGCGCTCGTGCTCCCGGCTTACGTTCCGAGCGGCAACGAATGCGCGCTGTTCGAGCACGCCTGGCGGCACCAGCTCCCGGTCCTGCTGAAGGGGCCGACCGGCTGCGGCAAGACGCGCTTCGTCGCCCACATGGCGGCGCGGCTAGGACTGCCGCTTCATACCGTCGCCTGCCACGACGATCTCACCGCAGCCGATCTCACCGGCCGCTACCTGCTGAGGGGCGGCGACACCGTGTGGACCGACGGTCCGCTGACGCGCGCGGTGCGCGAGGGCGGCATCTGCTATCTCGACGAAGTCGTGGAGGCGCGCAAGGACGTCACGGTGGTGCTGCATCCGCTCACCGACGACCGCCGCATCCTGCCGCTGGAGCGCACCGGCGAGGAGCTGGTCGCGCCGAAGAGCTTCATGCTCGTGGTCTCCTACAATCCCGGTTACCAGACGCTGCTGAAGGCATTGAAGCCGTCGACGCGCCAACGATTCGTCGCCATCGAGTTCGGCTTCTTAGCCCCGGAGCAGGAGATCGCGGTGGTGGCGGCCGAGAGCGGGCTCGCGCCCGACTATGTGCGGCCGCTGGTCCTGCTGGCCGGCCGGCTGCGCGCGCTGAAGGGACACGACCTGGAGGAGGGCGTTTCGACCCGTCTCGTCGTCTATTGCGCCACCCTGATTGCGGCCGGAGCCTCAATTACGGATGCGGTGCTGGCCGGCATGATCGAACCGCTCACCGATGACGCAGACGTCAAGGCGGCTCTGCTCGACGTCGCACGCGCCGTGATCTCCTGAGGGTGATGCGATGCTCGATTTCCTCGAGCTTGAAGAAACCGTCGGCCGCGCCTGGCATCGCCTGGTCGGCGGCACCGCGAGCTATCCGGCCTATGCCGAATACGCGGTGTCGCTCGCGGAGGTGCGCAGCCGGATCGCAATCATGTTCCGCGCGCTTGGCGGGGAGACGGGCGTGCAGATCGCGAGCGCGAGTGCCCGCCGGACTGGGCATCGGCTTGGATGGCGTCAGCGCATCGGGCTCGGCGACGAGCGGCTCGCGCAACCAGGGCGTGACGCCGCGACGATCTTCCTGCCCGACAACATCGCCATCTTCGCCGATCGCGGGCTGAATGCTGCGCTGTACCGGTGGCTGGCCGCGTGGTTTGCCTTTGCACCGGTCGAAGTGATCGCGGAGGCCGATCCGCTGCGGCGCGATCTGCTGACGCTGCGCCGGACCAGCGAAGTCGCGGTGCTTGTGCTGACGGAATGTCCCGGCCTTGCCGAGGACTACGCCCGGCTGGCCGCGGCCACGGCCATGGCGCGGCCGCACCGGCCATTGCCGCGCATCGAGCAGGACATGGAGCAGATCGTGCTTGCTCTGCTCGGCGCCGATACGCCGCCGGTGGGAAAGCTGTGGCCGGCGATGATGGGGACGGGGCCGCTGCCGGACAAGGCGCCGCCCGGCTATCGTTCGATCCTGCCATGCCCGCTCTGGGGCGATTGCTGGACACGGGCGCTGTCGCCCGCACATGCGGGTGACGACGCGTGCGTGCCGACCGCTGCGCCAGTGCCATCGGACGATCGCAAGCGTTTCGCCGTCCGCGAGCGCGAAGACGGTACCAATCGCCGCGATCCTTTCGTGCTCAATCGCTTTGAAAAGATCCTCGCGATGGCAGAGATGATCAATGTCGACCGCCCGGCTGACGACAGTGAGGACGAGGATGCGCAGAAGGCCGCCGACGACCTCGAGGAGATCACGCTCAGCCGCCGCAGCGGCAAGCCGGCGAGCCGGCTCAAATTCGATCTCGACCTGCCGCCGGAAGCCCTCGATGTATCGCCATTGAACGCGGACCTGAGCTATCCCGAATGGGATTATCGCAGCGGCTCCTATCTGCCCGATCATTGCCGCGTGCTCGCGGGTGCGGCCTCCGAGCTGGGTGAGGGCTGGAGGCCTGATGACGCCATGCGTCGACACATCCGCCAGGTGCGCCGCCGCTTCGAGGTGTTGCGGCCGCGTCATGAATTGATGCGCGCCCAAGCCGATGGCCACGACCTCGACCTCGACGCACTCGTGCGCGCGCGGTGCGATCTCCGCGCCGGAAGTGGCGGGGGCGGTCTCGATCGGGTCCATGTGGCGATGCGACCGCGAGGGGACGATCTTGCCGTCACGCTGCTCGTGGACGTCTCGCTCTCGACGGATGCCTGGGTCGATGGTTATCGGGTGCTCGACGTCGAGAAGGAGGCGCTGCTGGTGCTTGCGCACGGCCTGTCGGCCTGCGGTGATCACCACAGCATCCTCACCTTCACCTCGCGCCGGCGTTCCTGGGTGCGGCTCGAAACGGTCAAGGCCTTCGGCGAGCCGATGAGTGGGGCAATCGAGCGCCGGATCGGCGCGCTGAAGCCGGGCTATTACACGCGGATCGGTGCGGCGGTACGTCACGCCTCGGCCGAGCTGGCGCGCCAGCCGCAGCGCAAGAAGCTGCTGCTCGTTCTCACCGACGGCAAGCCGAACGACGTCGATCATTACGAGGGGCGCTTTGCGGTCGAGGACACTCGCAAATCCGTGCAGGAGGCGCGGCGGCTCGGCATCGCGGTCTTCGGCGTGACGGTCGATGCGACGGCGCAATCCTACGTCCCGACGCTGTTCGGCCGCAGCGGCTACGCCATCGTCGGCAACATCCGTCGACTGCCTGCGGCGCTGCCGGCGATCTATCGACAGGTCGCCCATTGACCCCGGAGAACCCGCATATGTCCTCCACCGGGTGAACTATTGCTCAAAGCATGGGTATATGATCGAATGGCCGGATGGACCGAAGCCGGCAAAGGCCCGATCTCGTCATCTTCGACTGCGACGGCGTGCTCGTCGACAGCGAACTCTTGAGCTGCCAGTGCTTGGTAGACGAGCTGTCCGGATTTGGGATATCGCTGACACTCGCGCAGGCGCTCGAGCTGTTTCTCGGACGAAGCACGAGCGCGGTCACGCAGCACTATCGCGAACTCGGCCAGGCGGTGCCGGCCGATTTTCCCGTCCGGCTGAAGTCGCGCGTACTGACCGCCTTCGAGAAGGCGCTCCATCCGATTCCCGATGCGGATACCGTCCTGTCCGGACTGCGCGCGCCGAGTTGCGTGGCCTCGTCGAGTGATCTCGACCGCGTCGCGCTGTCGCTGAGGGTGACCGGTCTCGCGCCCCATTTCGGCGACCGGATCTACACGGCGCAGATGGTCACGCACGGCAAGCCCGCGCCGGATCTCTTTCTCCACGCGGCGGAGAAAATGGGCGCGCTCCCTGCGCGCACACTGGTGATCGAGGACAGCGTCAGTGGCGTGCTGGCCGCGAAGGCTGCCGGCATGACAGTCTGGGGATTTGTCGGCGGCAGCCATTATCGCGGGCGCGACGGGCAGGCTATATTGTCCCGTGCCGGGGCCGATCGGGTCTTCGCGCAAATGAGCGATTTCTGGGAGGCATAGGCCGCCATGGCCGTCGAGAACGAAAAGTCCAGACTCGACGATGCCGCGCGTGCCGGCTGGCTCTATTTCATTGCCGGTCACACCCAGGACGAGATCGCAAAGATGCTCCAGGTCTCGCGGGCCTCCGCGCAGCGGCTGGTCTCGCTGTGCCTGGCCGAGCGTCTCATCACCTTCCGTCTCGAACATCCCATCGCCGCCTGCATGGAACTGGCGGCACGCCTGAAGGCGCGCTTCGACCTCAGCCATTGCGAGGTGGTGCCGGCCGATCCTGCCGCGCCGCAGGCCACGGCGGGCATCGCCGAGCGCTGCGCTAATCTGCTGGATTCGACGTTGCGGTCGGAAACGCCCGTCATCGTCGCGCTCGGCACGGGGCGGGCGGTGCGCGCCGCGGTCGAGCGCGTGACGCCGATCGACCGGCCCAACCACCAGATCGTCTCGCTGGTCGGCAACATCTCCGCCGACGGATCTGCGAGCTTCTACGACACCGTCGGCCGGCTCGCCGACCGCACCGGTGCGCGGCACTACCCGATGCCGCTGCCGTTCCTGATGTCGTCGGAGGACGAGCGCAACAAGATGGTGCGGATCGAGCCGATTGCAAAGGTCAAGGCGGTCGCCGCCAAGGCGGACTTGCGCCTCGTCGGCATCGGCCAGATGGACCAGAAGGCGCAAATCCACATCGACGGCTTCGTCACCCGCGACGAACTGTTCGAGATGATGCGGCAGGGGGCGATCGGCGAGATCACCGGCTGGGCCTATGATTCCAAGGGCCGTCTGCTCAAGGCCGGCACCAACAAGCGCCTCACCAGCATTCCGCCGGAGGTGCCGGCGAAGACCACGACGATCGGCGCCGCGGTCGGTGCGGCCAAGGTACCGGCGATCGCGGCCGCGCTGAACGGGCGCCTGATCAACGGCCTGATCACGGACGAGGCGACGGCAAGGGCGATTTTGGAGCGGTAGGGCGGGCGCTACAGCCACTTGCGCCAATGTCATCATCCGCGAAAGCGGATGATCCAGTACGCCGCGGCCTATCCGGAGCAAAACCAACCCACGACACGGCGTACTGGATGCCCCGCTTTCGCGGGGCATGACAGCGAAGGCGGAGGAAAAGCTCCGGCCCTCCCGCACCGCAGCACTCATAAGTTGCGGGAACGTCCGCGCGCCTGCTTGACAAGCGCTGCACCTCGTCCGAACATACGCCCAACGCGTGGGCATATGCTCAGAAGCGCGATCCTAGGGAGGTCACCGTGAAACACGTCCTCGGCGCCGTCTGCGGCGCGTCTTGCCTGTTGCTGGCCGTCCCTGTGATGGCCGAAACGACCCTGACCATCGCCACCGTCAACAACGGCGACATGATCCGCATGCAGGGGTTGACCAGCGAATTCACCAAGAAAAATCCAGACATCACCGTCAAATGGGTGACGCTGGAAGAGAACGTGCTGCGCCAGCGCGTCACCACGGACATCGCCACCAAGGGCGGCCAGTTCGACGTTTTGACCATCGGCACTTACGAGGTGCCGATCTGGGCCAAGAAGGGCTGGCTGGTGCCGCTTGCCAATCTCGGCGCCGATTACGACGTCGCCGACCTGCTGCCGAAGATCAGGGACGCGGTCTCCGTCGACGGCAAGCTCTACGCCGCCCCGTTCTATGGCGAGAGCTCGATGGTGATGTATCGCACCGACCTGTTCGAGAAGGCCGGCCTGAAGATGCCGGAAAAGCCGACCTGGGATTTCGTCATCGACGCCGCCAAGAAGCTCACTGACAAGAGCGCCGGCACCTACGGCATCTGTCTTCGCGGCAAGGCCGGGTGGGGCGAAAACATGGCGTTCCTGTCGGCCATGGCCAATTCCTACGGCGCGCGCTGGTTCGACGAGAAGTGGGAGCCGCAGTTCAACACGCCGGAATGGAAGACGACGCTCACGACCTACGTCAATCTGATGAAGGAGGCCGGCCCTCCCGGCGCGAGCTCGAACGGCTTCAACGAGAATCTGGCGCTGTTCAACGCGGGCAAGTGCGGTATGTGGATCGACGCGACAGTGGCGGCGTCCTTCGTCACCAATCCGAAGGAGTCCAAGGTCGCCGACAAGGTCGGCTTTGCGCTAGCGCCGAACACTGGGCTCGGCAAGAACGCCAACTGGCTGTGGGCCTGGAGCCTTGCGATCCCCGCCGGCTCCAAGAAGACGGAAGCCGCCGAAAAGTTCATCGCCTGGGCCACCAGCAAGGACTACACCAAGCTCGTGGCGTCGAAGGAGGGCTGGGCCAACGTGCCGCCGGGCACACGGACCTCGCTCTACCAGAACGAGGACTATCTGAAAGTCGCGCCGTTCGCGAAGCTGACGCTGGCCTCGATTGATGCTGCCGACCCGAACAAGCCCACCGTGAAGCCGGTGCCTTACGTCGGCGTGCAATACGCGGCGATCCCCGAATTCCAGGGCATCGGCACGCAGGTGGGCCAGCAATTCTCCGCCGCGCTCGCGGGATCGATGACGGTCGATGCCGCGCTTACCGCGGCGCAGTCCGCCACCGAGCGCGAGATGAAGCGCGCCGGCTACATCAAGTGAACCCGAGCTCTCCCTCCTGAGCTCAAACTGGCGGCCATCCACCAGCCAGCCCCGAATGGATGGCCGCCTTCTTCCTCCCAGCGGAGACGCCAAGGATGGCAACCCGGCAGACGCAGTTTCTTGCGCGCTCGCTCCTGACGCCTGCGGTCGGGCTGCTCTTCATCTGGATGATCGTTCCGCTGGCGCTGACGATCTATTTCTCGACCCTGCATTACAGCCTGCTCGATCCCGGCTCCGAGGCGTTCGTCGGCCTGGAGAATTTCCGCTACTTCCTCACCGATCCCGCCTTCCTCGCTTCGCTCCGGAACACGCTGGTGCTGGTCGGCTCGGTGCTGGCGCTGACGATCCTGCTCGGCATCCCCCTCGCGGTGCTGCTCGATCAACCCGTGATCGGCCTCAACATCGTGCGGCTGATGGTGATCGCGCCGTTCTTCGTGATGCCGACGGTGAGCGCGCTGGTCTGGAAAAACCTCTTGATGCACCCGGTCTCCGGCCTGTTCGCCTGGCTCGCCAAGCTGGTCGGATTGACACCGATCGACTGGTTCACCGACGCGCCGCTGTTCGCGGTGATCCTGATCGTCGCCTGGCAATGGCTGCCCTTCGCGACGCTCATTTTGCTGACCGCGCTGCAATCGCTCGACGAGGAGCAGAAGGAGGCCGCCGAGATGGACGGCGCCAGTGCGGTCTCCGCCTTCATCTACATCACGCTGCCGCACCTGGCGCGTCCCATCACCGTGGTGATCCTGATCGAGACCATCTTCCTGCTCACGGTGTTCGCGGAGATCTTCGTCACCACCGGTGGCGGACCGGGCCTGCAAACCACCAACATCGCCTTCCTGATCTATTCGCAGGCGCTGATCCAGTTCGACGTCGGCAGCGCCTCCGCAGGCGGCCTCGTTGCGGTCGTGATCGCCAACGTTGTCGCTTTCTTCCTCGTCCGCATCGTCGGCCGCAATCTGGAGGCTTGAAACATGGCGCGGATGGCGACGACGCAGCGGGTGGTGGTCTCGACGATCGGAGCGTGGTTCTTCGGCTTCCTGATCTTCTTCCCGATCCTGTGGATGGTGCTGGCGAGCTTCAAGACCGAGTTAGAGGCCTTCGCCATTCCACCGTCCTTCCTGTTCTTCCACTGGACCACGGAAAACTACGCGACCGTGCAGGAGCGGAGCGATTATTTCCACCACGCGATGAACTCGATCATCATCGCCGGCGGCTCGACGCTCATTGCACTGTTGATTGCGATCCCTGCGGCCTGGTCGATGGCATTCTCGCCGACCAAGCGCACCAAGGACATCCTGCTCTGGATGCTCTCGACCAAGATGATGCCGCCGGTCGGCGTGCTGGTGCCGATCTACCTCATCTTCAAGACCTTCGGTCTGCTCGATTCCCGCATCGGCCTCGTCTTCATCCTGTGTCTCGGCAATCTGCCGATCGTGATCTGGATGCTGTTCACCTATTTCAAGGAGATCCCGCGCGACATCCTCGAAGCCGCGCGCATGGACGGCGCCACCATCGGCCGCGAGCTCGTCTATGTGCTGACGCCAATGGCGATCCCGGGCCTCGCCTCGACCATGCTGCTCAATCTGATCCTCGCCTGGAACGAGGCGTTCTGGACGCTCAACCTGACGACCTCGAACGCCGCGCCGCTAACCACGTTCATCGCCTCCTATTCGAGCCCGGAAGGGCTGTTCTGGGCAAAACTGTCGGCGGCCTCGACGTTGGCGATCGCGCCCATTCTCGTCCTCGGTTGGTTCAGCCAGAAGCAGCTCGTGCGCGGGCTCACCTTCGGCGCGGTAAAGTAAGAAGGGCTGCCGGATCATGGGTCAGATCACACTTCAGGACGTACAGAAATCGTTCGGTCCCGTGCACATCATCAAGGGCGCGGATCTCGAGATCGCGGACGGCTCCTTCGTGGTGTTCGTAGGTCCCTCAGGCTGCGGCAAGACCACGCTGCTGCGGCTGATCGCCGGGCTCGAAGACGTCTCAGGCGGCAAGATCCTGATCGACGGCAAGAACGTGGTCGACACGCCGCCCGCCAAGCGCGGGCTGTCGATGGTGTTCCAGTCCTACGCGCTCTATCCGCATATGAGCGTGCGCGGCAATATCGGCTTCGGTCTGAAGATGGCTGGCCTGTCCAAGGACGAGATCAACCGCAAGGTCGAGGCCGCCGCAGCGACATTGAATCTCTCGCCTTATCTCGACCGCAAGCCGCGCGAGCTCTCGGGCGGCCAGCGCCAGCGGGTCGCGATCGGCCGCGCCATCGTCCGCGAGCCGAAGGCGTTCCTGTTCGACGAGCCGCTGTCCAACCTGGATGCGGCCTTGCGCGTGCAGATGCGGATAGAAGTCACGCGGCTCCAGAAGCAGCTCGGCACCACCGCGATCTATGTCACCCACGATCAGGTCGAAGCCATGACCATGGCCGACAAGATCGTCGTGCTCAACGGCGGCAAGATCGAGCAATACGGCTCGCCGCTGGAGCTCTATGAGCGGCCCGCCAATCTCTTCGTCGCCGGCTTCATCGGCTCGCCGAAGATGAACTTCGTCACTGGCGAGCACGCCTTGCAGAAGGGCGCGGCGACGATCGGCGTGCGGCCGGAGCATCTCAAGATCGAGCGCGACGGCGCCGGCGGCTGGCAGGGAACGATCGCGGTCGCCGAGCATCTGGGCAGCGACACCTTCCTTTATGTCGATGCCGGACCGCTCGGCATGCTGACGGCGCGTTACATCGGCGAATTGAGCCTGCATGCCGGCGACCGCGTGTCGCTGGTGCCGGATCCCGCGCGCATCCATCGCTTCGACGAGAGCGGCAACGCGCTTCGGGGCTGACAAGAAACGGCAAGAGACGGCAAGAGACGGCAAGAAACGGAAAAACCACCATGTACCTCGAAAAATTCAAGCTGAACGGCAAGACCGCGTTCATCACCGGCGGCGGGCAAGGCATTGGCCTCGCCTGTGCGGAAGCGCTGGCCGAAGCCGGCGCGAAGGTCATCATCGGCGACCGCGACAGCAAGGTTGCCGACAGCGCGAAGGCCAGCCTGAAGGCGAAGGGTTTTGACATCGAGACGGCGATCATGGATGTCACCGACACCAGGCGCGTGGCAGAGGTCGCGGCCGACCTCGTCGCCCGCCACGGCAAGGTCGACATCCTCGTCAACAATGCCGGCATCGCCCGCAGCGAGACGCCGGCCGAGACCGTCACCGACGAGCACTGGCTCAACGTCATCGACGTCAATCTCAACGGCACCTTCTGGTGCTGCCGCGAATTCGGCAAGCACATGCTGAAGGCCAAGAGCGGCGCCATCGTCAATGTCGGCTCGATGTCGGGCTTCATCGTCAACAAGCCGCAGGAGCAGTGCTTCTACAACGCCTCCAAGGCCGGCGTGCACCATTTGACCAAGTCGCTGGCCGCCGAATGGGGCGCGCGCGGCGTCCGCGTCAACGCGGTGGCGCCGACCTATATCGACACGCCGCTCAATGCTTTCGTGAAAAGCACCCCGAAAATGTATGACGCCTGGATCGGCGGAACCCCGATGGCGCGGATGGGGCAGGTCGAGGAGATCGCCTCCGTCGTGCTGTTCCTGGCCTCGGAGGCCGCGAGCCTGATGACCGGCAGCATCGTGCTGGTGGATGGCGGCTACACTTGCTGGTAGGCTTGCGTCAAAACTGACGAGAGCGACCGGGAGCGACAATGCCGCGAGCGTATATCGGCGTCGACGTGGGGACCACGAGCACGCGGGCAGGGGTGTTTGACGAGGCGGGCACCCTCCTTGCCACCGCCAAGCATCCGATCCGGATCTGGCACGAGGCCGGCGACATCGTCGAGCAATCGTCGTCCGACATCTGGGAGGCCTGCGCCAAGTCGGTGCGTGCGGCGATGGCGGAAGCTGCCATCGCGCCCGACAGCGTCGGCGGCATCGGTTTCGACGCCACCTGTTCGCTGGTCGTCCTCGATCGGCAAGGCGAGCCGGTCACCGTCAGTGCCTCCGGCGACCGCCAGCGCAATGTCATCGTCTGGATGGACCATCGCGCTACGGCCGAGGCACGGCTGATCAACGAGACCGGGGACGCGGTGCTGCGCTATGTCGGCGGTTCGATCTCGCCCGAGATGGAGATGCCGAAGTTGCTGTGGCTGAAGCGGCACATGCGCGCGAGCTTCGATGCCGCCGGTCATTTCTTCGATCTGGCAGATTATCTGACCTGGCGCGCGACCGGCTCGCTGCAGCGCTCGACCTGCACGGTCACCTGCAAGTGGAACTACCTCGCACACGACGGCGGCGGCTGGAGCGCGCCGTTCTTCAAGCGCATCGGCCTCTCCGATTTCGTCAGCGAGAAATACGCCCGCATCGGCACCGAGATCGTCGCGCCCGGCACGCGGCTCGGCGAAGGCCTCACCCGAGCTGCGGCTGCGGAGCTCGGCCTGTCGCCGGGCACGCCGGTCGGCGCCTCGCTGATCGATGCCCATGCCGGCGGCATCGGCGCGATCGGCGGACGCGACGGATCGGGCGGAACGAGCGATGTCAGCGACCGTCTCGCCTACATCATGGGGACGTCGGCCTGCATCATGGCGACGACGAAGGAGCCGTGCTTCGTGCCCGGCGTATGGGGCCCTTATTATTCCGGCATGGTGCCGGACTTCTGGCTCAACGAGGGCGGCCAGTCGGCTGCGGGTGCGGCGATCGACCATCTCCTCAAGTCGCATCCCGGCCATGCGGAGGCGGGCGCGGCGGCGCGCAACGAGGGTATCGACCTCATCGACTACCTCGAGCGGCGCATCATCGCGCGCGCCGGTGACGCCAGCCGCGCCGCGCTGCTCGCCCGCGACGTCCATGTGCTTCCCGAATTCATCGGCAACCGCTCGCCCTACGCCGACCCCGACACCCGAGCGGTGATCGCGGGCCTCGATCTCGACAGCGACGTCGGCGCGATGGAGCGGCTGTTCGTCGCCGGCCTCTGCGGTCTGGCTTATGGCCTCGCCGAGGTGATCGAGGCTTTTGCCGCGCATGGCGTCCATTCCAGCATCATGATCATGGGCGGCGGCGCGAGCCGCAGCCCGCTGGTGCGGCAGATCATGGCGGATACCACCGGTCTCACCGTCGCGCTGCCGCAAACGAAAGAACCCGTTCTGCTGGGCGCCGCGATGCTCGGCGCGGTGGCCGGTGGCGCCTATGCCTCGATCGGCGAGACCATGGCGAAGATGTCGGCGCTGGGACGGAAGAGCGCGCCGACCGCGCCCGGCATGGCCGCGTTTCATGCTCGCAAGCGCGAGGTCTACAAGCTGCTGCGCGAGGTCGATCGCGGCAGCCGTGCCGCAATGCGCGACATCGCCAGAGGTTGAAACGGATGCTGATTTCCTGCGGCGATGCGCTGATCGATTTCGTCCCGACGCGAAACACCGAGGGACGCGAGGCGGTGATGCCTGCGGTCGGCGGGTCCTGCCTCAACGTTGCGATCGGCATGGCGCGGCTGGGCGCGCCGACAGGATTTGTCGGCGGCGTCTCGACCGACATGTTCGGACACATGATCGCAGATCATGCGACGGCGTCGAACGTCGAATTGGGGCTAGCCACCCGCAGCGATCACCAGACCACGCTCGCCTTCGTGCGCATCGTCGCGGGCGAGTCGCATTATGCGTTCTATGACGCGGAGACTGCGACACGAAACTGGACCTACGGGCGCGGCACAATTCCGTTCGCGACGGTCGAGGCCATCCATGTCGGATCGACCACGCTGGTGAACGACCAGGGCGCGGCCGAGACGAAAGCCCTGATCGCGGACGCGCGCGCGTCGTCGACGATCTCCTTCGATCCGAACTGCAGGCCCAATCTGGTCAAGAACAAGCCGGCCTATCTCGCGCGCATGGCCGAGTTCGCAGGCCAAGCCGATCTCATCAAGATGTCGGATGTCGATTTCGCGTATCTCTTCGGCGAGGAGCCCCACGAGCAGCGCGCGAAGGTGCTGTTGGGGCAGGGCACGAGCCTCGTCGTCATCACCCGCGGCAACAACGGGGCCATTGCCTGGCACGCGAGCGCAGGGCAGGTCGAAGTTCAGGCGCCGAAGGTCGAGATCGCCGACACCATCGGCGCCGGCGACAGTTTTCAGGCTGCGCTCCTGTTCGCCCTGCACAAGCAGGGCCGCATCAGCCGGCAGCAGCTGAAAGACATCGGCGCGGACGAGCTTCGCCGCGCGCTGTCCTTTGCCGCCAATTGCGCCGGCCTGACCTGTACCCGCCCGGGCGCCGATCCGCCGTGGAGCCATGAAGTCACCTGGAGCGTCTAGCCCGGGTCCGCATCACAGCCGTGCCACGACCTTCTCGGCGCATTTGAGGAAGGTGCGGATCAGCGGGCTCTGCGAATCCCGCCGCCAGCACACGGCGATATCGATGGAGTCGGCGGCATCCCGCAGCGGCCTGAACACGATGCCCTGCGGCGCGCCGAGCTTCGCGCAGGCCGGCAGGATCGCAAGCCCTTCGCCGGCGAGAACGAGGCTCATCGCCGAATGCACCGTCTCCACCCGGCTCGCGATCGGCATCACGATCTGATGCCGCCGCAGCAAGGCTGCGACCGCGGAGGAGGCGGGGTCTTGCTCCGGCGGCGGCAGCGCGATCAGCGGGCGGCCCTGGAGTCGCGCCATCGGCACTGCGCTCAAGCGCGCAAGCGGCGAGCGCTTCGGCATCGCCAGCATGAACGGCTGCGCGCCGATCCGCGCCACCTGGATCTCGGGATGGTGGATCGCCGGCATGCACAGCGCGACGGTGACGCTGCGGTCGAGCAGCCGCGCCTCGCGCGTCGAGGCGCTGAGCTCGGCGAAGTCGAGATCGACGCCGGGAATGGATCGCCGCAGCTCGGGGATCAGGCGCGGCAGCATCGCGTTCGCCAGCACAAACATGTATCCGACGGAAATCCGCCCGCGGCTCCCGGCCGCGACCGCCCGCGCGGCTTCGACCCCGTCGGCCGCAAGCGCCAGCGCCTCGCCGGCGCGCACCAGCAGGGCCTGGCCCGCTTCCGTCAGATCCATGCCGCGCGTGCCGCGGCGGAACAGCGGCGCGCCAACCTCGGCCTCTAACTTGCGGATCTGGACCGACAGCGGCGGCTGCGCCATCCCCAGCCGTTCGGCGGCCTTGCCGACGCTGCGCGCCTCGGCCACGGCGACGAAATAGCGAAGCCGGTGAAGATCCATTGGCATACCGAAAACGTATGGGTTGACCATCAAAATGGTATTGGACGTTGAGTTAACAGAAGTGTCATTCTCGCTGTCAATGCCATCGGCCAACGAGGGCCGGCTTCGGAGCGATGATTTGACGATGAACGGCGATCCCTGCCTGCTGTCCGCAACCGAGCTGCGCGGCCTCGTTGCCACGAAGAAGATTTCGCCTGTCGAAGTCACCCGCGCCGTGCTCGCGCGCGCCGAGGCGCTTCAGCCCGAGCTGAACTGTTTCATTACGCTCTGCGGCGACGAGGCAATGGCGGCGGCACGCGCGGCCGAGAGCAAGGTGATGGCCGGCGAGCCGCTTGGCCTGCTGCATGGCCTTCCCGTCACCGTCAAGGACATCGTCAACACTGGCGGCGTGAAGACCACTTTCGGCGCCGTTCCCTACAAGGACAATGTGCCGGCCGAGGATGCCGTTGCGGTCGCAAAGCTCCGCGCGGAAGGTGCGATCCTGATCGGCAAGACCACGACGCCCGAGTTCGGCAGCAAATGCCTGACCGACTCGCCCTTGTTCGGTCGCACCCGCAACGCCTGGAGTGCAGAGCGGTCCTCCGGCGGCTCCAGCGGCGGCGCGGCCGTGGCGGTGGCGAGCGGCATCGCGCCCCTTGCGATTGCGACCGATGGCGGCGGATCGACGCGAATTCCCGCCGCTTGCAATGGCGTGGTCGGGCTGAAGCAGAGCAACGGCGTGATCGCGCACAGCCAGGCGCTCGACGCCTTCGGCAACCAGACCTATGTCACGCCGACCACGCGCACCGTCGCCGATACCGCGCTGATGATGCAGGCGACGGCGGGTGAGGACTCCTGCGATCCCTGGTCGATCGGCGTGCCCGTGCCCGATTTCATCGGCACCGCCGCGCCGCGCGGCGATCTGCGCGGACAAAGGATCCTGTTCTGTGCGTCGCCGCCCGGCCGCCCGGTGTCGTCAGATGTCGCGGCCAGCTTCAAGGCGAGCCTCGACCGGCTGGCCGGTCTGGGTGCCGAGCTCGAGGAGTTCTCCGGCGAGGGGTTTGACATCGAGCCGATCTGGCGCGCCATCAACCACACCGTCTGGCGCACGCGTTTCGCCAAGCTGGTGGCCGAGCACGGCGATGTCCTCAGCGAGGCCTTCGTCAAGCAGGTCGCGCTCGCGACCAATGTCAGCGGCGTCGCCTATCAGGAGGCGATGTTCGCGCGCACCGCGCTGTTCCGCCGCGTGCAATCCCTGCTTGCGCGCGGGCATCTTTTGGCGATGCCGACCCTTACCCGCACCGCGCTGCCGATCGACCAGGACCTGTTCGGCACCATCGAGATCGACGGCAAGCACTTCGACAGCGTCCGGCCGCACTGGTTCCCCTGGACCATGCCGTTCAACATGACCGGGCACCCCGCGATCAGTCTTCCCTGCGGCTTCGGCCGCGACGGCCTGCCGATCGGGCTTCAGCTCGTCGGGCGCTTTCGTGCCGATGCCGAATTGCTGCGCGTGAGCGCGTTGTTCGAGGCCTCGCACGATCTTCTGTCCCGCCGGCCCGGCTGAGGTGAGGCACATGCCGCAAAGGACTTGCCTCCGGCGCCCGGACATGTTGATCGTGCGGCGGATGAGCCCTGAAGCCGAGCGCGCATGAGCGTATTCTTTCTTCGACGTCTGTTGACCTTGCTGGCGACGCTGGTCGGCGCATCCGTGATCATTTTCCTGGTGCTGGATGCGCTGCCGGGCAACGCGGCACAGATGCTGATGGGCGCCGATGCCTCGGCCGACGCGGTGCGCGCGCTCACCGTCAAGCTTGGGCTCGACCAGCCGCTGGCGGTTCGCTATTTGCAATGGATCAAGGGCCTCCTCGTCGGCGATCTCGGCAACAGCTATGTCTACGGTACGTCGGTCGCCAGCCTGATCGCGGAGCGGCTGGTGCTGACCGTTCCGCTCGCGATCATGTCGATGCTGATCACGGTGACGCTGGCGCTCTCGGCCGGCATCTACACCGCGGCCAACCACAACAAGCTCGGCGACGTCGGCGTGATGTCGTTGACGCAAGTGGGCATCGCGCTGCCGAACTTCTGGTTCGCGATCCTCCTTGTCCTCCTGTTCTCGGTGCGGCTGCAATGGCTCTCGGCGGGCGGCTTTCCCGGCTGGGAGGATGGCATCTGGCTCGGCATCAAGTCGCTGCTGCTGCCGGCGATCTCGCTTGCGGTGGTGCAGGCCGCGATCCTCGCGCGCGTCACGCGCTCGGCCGTTCTCGAAGTGCTGCGAGAAGATTTCGTCCGCACGGCGCGCGCGAAGGGTCTCGGCAAGCGCGAGGTGCTGTGGAGCCACGTGCTGCGCAACGCCATGATCCCCGTGATGACGGTGATGGGGCTGCAATTCGCCAATCTGCTCGCCGGCACCATCGTGATCGAGAACGTGTTCTACCTGCCGGGCCTCGGCCGCCTGATCTTCCAGTCGATCGCCAACCGCGACCTGATCGTGGTGCGTAATTGCGTGATGCTGCTTGCGGCCATGGTCGTCATCGTTAATTTCGTGGTCGATGTGCTCTACGCCTTCATCGATCCCCGCATCAAGGTCCACGATTTGTGAGCGCGCCCCTGGCCACTTCGGTTGACGCCCCGGTCGCAACGCGTCCGCTGCCGGCCCGCACCTTCTGGGCCCGCGCGCTGCGTCACCGCAGCTTCGTGCTGGGCGGAGCGCTGAGCCTGCTGGTACTCGCCTCGGCGCTGTTGTCGCTGGTGTGGACGCCGTGGTCGCCCTACGAGATCGACATCGCCTCGAAGCTCCGGCCGCCGTCGGCTGCGCACTGGCTCGGCACCGATTCCTTCGGCCGCGACATCGTCTCGCTGCTGCTCGCGGGCGCGCGCTCGACCATTCTGGTCGGCATCATCGCCGTGAGCATCGGTCTCACCTTCGGTGTCTGCCTCGGCCTGATCGCGTCGGCCAAGCGCGGCTGGACCGAAGAGATCATCATGCGCTTCTCCGATTTCACCTTCGCCTTTCCGGCGGTGCTCTCCGCGATCATGCTCGCCGCCGTCGTCGGGCCGGGCATGGTGACCTCGATCATCGCGATCGGCATCTTCCAGATCCCGACGTTGACCCGGCTGACGCGCGGGTCGGCCAACGCGGTCTGGGCGCGCGAATTCGTGCTGGCCGCGCGCGCCTCGGGGAAGGGCAAATTCCGCATCACCATCGAGCATGTGCTGCCCAACATCCTGTCGATCCTGATCGTGCAGGTCACCATCCAGTTCGCGCTCGCGATCCTGGCCGAAGCCGCGCTGTCCTATCTCGGCCTCGGCACGCAGCCGCCGCAACCGTCCTGGGGACGGATGCTGAACGACGCACAGACGCTGCTGTTCCAGTCGCCGATGCTCGCGGTCTATCCCGGCGCGGCGATCGCAATCGCGGTGCTCGGCCTCAATCTGCTCGGCGACGGACTGCGCGATCTGCTCGATCCGCGACTGGCGCGGGAGCGATGACGATGGGGGAGCGCTCAACCCTGCCGCTGATCGAGGTCGCCAATCTCGGCGTGCGCCTCAACACCAGCCGCGGACCGGCACAGGCCGTGCGCGGCGTCAGCTTCACCCTCAAGCGCGGCGAGACACTGGGTCTCGTCGGCGAATCCGGCTGCGGCAAGTCGGTGACGGCGCTGTCGCTGATGGGCCTCTTGCCGGACAGTGCTGTCGTCACCGGCAGTATCAAGCTCGATGGCAGCGAGCTCGCCGGTCTGTCGGATGCTGATTATTGCAAGCTGCGCGGCAACCGCATCAGCATGATCTTCCAGGAGCCGATGACCGCGCTCAACCCGATGCACACGATCGGCCATCAGGTTGCCGAGCCGCTGCGGCGTCACAAGAAGTATTCGGCGGCGCAGGCGCGGCGTGAAGCGATCGCCTTGCTCGACCGCGTCGGATTGCCCGATCCCGCAAGGCGGATCGACGCCTATCCGCATCAGTTCTCCGGCGGTCAGCGCCAGCGCGTCACCATCGCCATGGCGCTGGCCTGCGAGCCGGACCTGTTGATCGCGGACGAGCCGACCACCGCGCTCGACGTCACCATCCAGGGCCAGATCCTCGACCTCATCGCCGATCTCGTCGAGGAGCGCGGCATGTCGATGATCCTGATCTCGCACGATCTCGGCGTTATAGCCGAGAACGTGCAACGCATGATGGTGATGTATGGCGGCACGGTCGTCGAGAGCGGGCCGACCGACGAGGTGTTCCGCCGCATGGGCCATCCCTATACGCAAGGGCTGTTCCGCGCCCGGCCGAAGCTCGGCGCGCGCAAGGGGACGCGGTTGACGACGATTTCGGGGACGGTGCCCGAACTTGCGGATTTGCCGGCCGGCTGCACGTTCGGCGACCGCTGTCCGCTGGTCGAGGACAAGTGCCGCGTGGCGCTGCCGCCGATGGTCGAAGTCGGTCCCGGTCACGGCGTGCGCTGTGTGCGCACCGATGTCTCCATGGCCGCGAATGTCGGAGCGCTGCCCGCATGACCGCAGCACCGCTTCTCGACGTCAAAAATCTCGAGCAGCGCTACACGCTGCCGCGCGAAAGTCTGTTCCGCCCGCCGGGCCAGGTGCGCGCGCTTAACGGCGTCAGCGTGCGGGTCGATGCCGGCAAGAGCCTCGGCGTCGTCGGCGAATCCGGTTCGGGCAAGTCGACCTTCGCGCGGGTGGTGATGGCGCTGGAGCGACCGACGTCGGGGCAGGTCGCGCTGCTCGGGCGCGATCTCAACCACATCTCGCCCAATGAGCTGCGCCGCGCGCGCCGCGATTTCCAGATGGTGTTCCAGGATCCTTACGGATCGCTCGATCCGCGCCAGACCATCGCGCGCATCGTCGCCGAGCCGCTCACCGTGCTGGAAGATGCCGACCGCACCACGTTCCGCGCCCGCGTCTCCGCGGTGCTGCGGCAGGTCGGCCTGCGCGATGCCGACATGGACAAATATCCGCACGAATTTTCCGGCGGCCAGCGCCAGCGCATCGCGATCGCGCGCGCGCTGATCACCCAGCCGAAGCTGATCGTCGCCGACGAGCCGGTTTCGGCGCTCGACGTCTCCGTGCAGGCGCAGGTGCTCAATTTGATGCAGGACCTCCAGGAGCAGTTCGGCCTGAGCTACATCCTGATCAGCCACGACCTCGCCGTGGTCGATTATCTCTGCGACGAGGTCGCGGTGATGTATCTCGGCCGGATCGTCGAGCAGGGCAGGCCCGAGGACCTGTTCGAGCGCTGTGCCCATCCCTATACGCGGGCGCTATTGGATGCAGTGCCGCGGGCGCGCGCCGGCGGGGGCCGACGGCGGCGCGGGGCCCAGGCGATCGCCTCGCAATCGGCGGCTGCTGCCGGATGCCCCTATGTCGCGCGCTGTCCGCTGGCCGACCAGCATTGCCGCGAGGTTCCGCCCTTGCTACGCAAGGTCGGCGATGCCCATCTCGCCGCCTGCCACAAGGCGGAGGCGGTGATGGCATTGCCGCACGCGGCCATGGAAGGTTAGTGTCCCCCATGGAATTGGCGTAGGCTGAGACAAGAGAAGGCCGGGGAGTTACGCATGTTCAGGAAATTATCGATCGTCGCATTTGCCGCCGCGCTTGTCGCAGCACCGCTGCCGGTGCTGGCGCAGAGCAAGAAGGACAGCGTCGTGATGGCGATGGCGCTGGAGCCGCCGGGGCTCGATCCCACCATCGCCGCCGCGGCCGCGATCGCCGAAGTCACGCTCTACAACATCTATGAGACGCTGACCAAGATCAACGAGGACGGCTCCGTCTCGCCCTTGCTGGCCGAGAGCTGGACCGCCTCGCCCGACCTGAAGAGCTACACGTTCAAGCTGCGCAAGGGCGTCAAATTCCAGAACGGCGAGGCCTTCGATTCCGCGGCGGTGAAGTTCTCGTTCGAGCGCAACGCGATCACGACCAGCACCAACAAGGACAAGAGCCTGTTCCAGGCTTTCGAGAAGGTCGACGCGCCCGACGCCGACACCGTCGTGATCACGGTGAAGTATTCCGAGCCGAACCTGCCGTTCCTGCTCGGACAGGCGAGCGGTTCGATCGTCGAGCCGAAGAGTGCAGCCACCAACGGCACGCAGCCGGTCGGGACCGGGCCCTATCAGCTCGGGGCCTGGGCCAAGGGCTCCTCGATCACCCTGACCAAATGGGCCGACTATCGCAACGCCGCCGCGATCAAGCTGTCGAAGGTGACGATCCGCTTCATCTCCGATCCGGCGGCGCAGACCGCGGCGCTGCTCTCGGGCGACGTCGATGCGTTCCCGCGCGTTGCGGCTGCGCGCGCCATCGGACAGTTCAAGGCTGATCCGCGCTTCAACGTCATGGTCGGCGGCTCCCGTGCCAAGACCATCGTCGGCATCAACGAGCGCAAGAAGCCGCTCGACGACGTCCGCGTGCGCCGTGCCATCCTCGCCGCGATCGACCGCAAGGCGATGATCGACGGCGCGGCGGATGGTTTCGGCACGCCGATCGGCAGCTTCTACGTGCCCGGCGCGCTCGGCTTCGTCGACACCACCGGCATCAACCCCTACGATCCCGAGAAGGCCAAGAAGCTGCTGGCTGAAGCCGGCGTCACCACGCCGCTCGAACTGTCGCTGAAGCTGCCGCCGCCGTCCTATGCGCGGCAGGGCGGCGAGATCCTGGCGGCGCAGCTCGCCAAGGTCGGCATCATCGCCAAGATCGAGAATGTCGAATGGGCGCAGTGGCTGTCGCAGGTGTTCGCCGGCAACGGCCCGCACAATTTCGACCTCACCATCGTCAGCCATGTCGAGCCGTTCGACCTCGTCAAGATCACCGAGCCGGACTACTATCTCGGCTACAACAACGAGGCCTTCAACGCGCTCTACAAGCAGATCGTGTCGACGCCTGACGAGGCCGGCCGCGCCAAGCTGCTCGGCGATGCCCAGCGCATGCTGGCCACCGACGCGGTCGCAGGCTTCCTGTACCAGCCTCAACTCATCACCATCACCAACAAGAAGCTGAAGGGCGTCTGGAAGGACGTCCCACAATACGAGAACGATTTTTCGACCTGGTCCTGGGAGTAGGGGCCGTTCGATCAAGTCGAACCTGTCGCTTCAACGTTGACCTCTCCCCATCGGGGAGAGGTCAATCTTTTTTGGCGGCTCAAAACAAAAACCTGAAAAACAACCCCATGCACAGTAGCCGGGGTTAGATATTTCAATGGCTTGCACGGTCCGCTCGATGGCTTGCTGAGCCATGCGATGCGGTTGACCCGTCGGGCAAAACACCGGCAATATACGATCATCGCGGCGTCATGGTTCGGGACGCGCCGTCAGGCGAGGCACGCCATGAAGAAGCCATCCCGCCGCGATGCCGGCATCGCCGCGGCTGTCGTCAGCGCTGAAGCACCGATTACCCTGAAGCTCGATAGTGCGTCGATGAGCGATATCGCTCATGCGCTGGCCAGCGGGCAGGTCACTGCCACGGCGCTGACCAAAGCTTACCTCGCGCGCATCGAGGCCCGTGACCGCAATGGGCCCGCGCTCAACTCCGTGCGCGCGCTCAATCCCGACGCGCTTGGGATCGCGGGCAAGCTCGACGACACAAAACCATCGGCCAAGCGGCCGCTGGCGGGCATCCCGATCCTGGTGAAGGACAACATCGCGACCGGCGACAAGCAGCCGACGACGGCGGGCTCGCTGGCGCTGGAGGGCGCGCGCGCCCGGAGAGACGCGACAATCGTCAAGCTGTTGCGAAAGGCCGGCGCGGTGATCCTGGGCAAGGCGAACCTGACCGAGTTCGCCAACATTCTCGCGACCGACATGCCCTCGGGCTATTCGTCGCTCGGCGGCCAGGTGAAGAACCCTTACGCGCCGGCGCTGATGGGCGATCACGTCATTCCGGTCGTGCAGCCGGGCGGATCAAGCGCGGGTTCGGCGGTCGCGGTGGCCGCCGGTCTGTGCGCGGCCTCGATCGGTACCGAGACCTCCGGCTCGCTGCTGTATCCCGCCAGCCAAAACGGCCTCGTCACCGTGAAGCCGACCGTTGGGCTGGTCAGCTGCGCCGGCATCCTGCCGATCTCGCACAGCCAGGACACTGCAGGGCCGATGACGCGCACGGTGCGCGACGCGGCGATGCTGTTGAACGTGCTGGCAGCCGAAGACCCACTCGACCCCGCGACCGAGCGGCAGCGGCGGCCGGTCGACTACACCGCCGACCTCGCGACCGACGCGATGAAGGGCGCGCGCATCGGCGTGCCGAGCGACCCGGCCGACCCGCTGAACGATCGCTACTACGGCAAGTTGCCGCCCAGGTCGGCCAAGGCGATGGCCGACGCGATCAAGGTGCTGGAGGATCTGGGCGCCGTCATCGTGCGTGCCAACATGCCAACATCTGGCTGGATCGGCGGTCCGGGCACGAGCATGAGTGTGCTCAATCGCAATCCCCTGAGTCGCAACAAGGGTAATCTGGCGACGCCGCCGATCGTCTTCCTCTACGAGCTGAAGCGCGACCTCAATCTCTACCTCAGGGATTGGGCGACGAACACAGAGATGAAGACCATGGCCGACATCGTGGCCTTCAACGAGGCGAACGCGGAGACGGCGCTGCGGTTCGGCCAGGACCTGTTCCTCGCCGCCAACATGACCAGAGGCGATCTCAGCGAGCGCGAGTACAAATCGGCGCGGGCCATGGACCTGCTCTCCGCCAAGACGCGCGGCATGGACGCCTACATGAACCAGCACAAGCTCGACGCGGTGCTGTTTCCCGGCGCCGCAGGCTGCGTGATATCAGCGAAGGCGGGCTATCCCAGCGTCATGGTGCCGGGCGGTTTCATTTCGGGAGCAGACGACAAGGACACGCCCGACTATCCGCTCGGCGTTACCTTCGCAGGCCGTGCCTGGAGCGAGTACAAGCTGCTGCGCCTGGCCTACGCCTATGAGCAGGCCACCAACATGCGCAAGCCGCCGCCCGGCTTGCCCGCGCTTTAGATGTCACTGGCCGAGAGGATCAGGCGGAAATCCCTGCTCGCGCGTCGGACCGCGTTTCCAGCCTGCTCCGCAAGTTCAGAGCGACAAATTGCGCGACACGCCCAAGGCGTCGACAAGAAAATCGATGAACAGGCGGGCTCGCAGGGGGAGTTGTCGTCCGAATGCGTGCAGGACGTAGACCGGTGTGGTGAACATCGGTATGCCCGGCAGCACGACATTCAATCGTCCGGCGGCAAGCTCGTCCTCGATTGCGATGCGCATGAACTGCGTGATGCCAACGCCTTTTATGACCGCCTCAATCAACGACTGAGCATCGTCGCTATCGAAGGGGCCATTGGGGATGACCCGTGTGCCGTCCGCAAAAGTAAATGCTTGCGGCCGGCCGCCAAGCAGATGGCGAAGGCAGGCATGCTGCGTGAGATCGTCGATCGACTGCGGGATTCCTCGTCGCTGAAGGTATTCCGGCGATGCGCCCAGAACATATTGCAGGACACCTAACGAGCGACCAATCAGGTTTGTGTCTTCCAGTTCGCCAATTCTGACAGCGAGGTCGAAACCCTCGCGGATGAGATCGACACGGCGGTGACGCTGAGATCAAGCTTGATGTCCGGATAGCGCTCCAGGAACGAGCCCGCCCATGCGGAAATCAACGGGCGTCCCAAACGTACTCGGCACAGTAACCCGAAGCAGGCCACGGACGTTTCCTGGAACCTGCACGATGTCGTCGGCTTCCTCTATCGCGCGTAGATGGGGAGCGACGTGCTCGTAGTAAGCGGCGCCTTCGGACGTTGGGCTGAGTGTGCGCGTTGAGCGCTGCAGCAAGCGCACACCGAGACGTTGTTCGAGGCGCGAAACGCTTTTCGATACCGCCGAGGGGCTGGCGCCGATCGATCTCGCGGCGCCGGCGAAAGAACCCGCGTCAACCGTCCGCACGAAGGCCAGCAGACCGGCCGTTCTTTCTAGAATCGTTGTCATTCAGGACTTTTGATCGCGAAAGAACCGAACGAAAGACGGCTAATCGGCCATTTATGAACGAATAGTCTGACTTTCGCAATGGGGGCCCCGGCAACCGAGTTGGTCTTCCAATGCCTTCCATCGCTGAAGTTCGTGCAAAAAAGGAAAAGCAGTATGTCTGCGCAAACCAAGCCAACGATCGTTTTCTGTCACGGCATTTGGGCCGATGGCTCCTGTTTCAGCAAAGTCATTCCAGCATTGCAGGCCGACGGGTACGAAGTGATCGCCGTTCAATATGGCCTGGACTCCTACGAGGAGGACCTGGCGACGGTGAAGCGCACACTCAATCGTGTTGGCAGCCCGGTCCTTCTCGTCGGCCATTCGTATGGCGGCGCCACCATCACGGGCTCGGGCACCGATGAACGCGTGGTCGGTCTCGTCTACATTGCAGCGGTCGCTCCGGATGCCGGCGAGACCGTACAGGACCAGCTCGACAAGTATCCGTCGGATATCTTCTCACGCGTCGAGGTCGCCGATGGGCGCGCCTGGATGCTTCCGAGCGGCACCGAGTTCTTCGCAGGAGACCTCTCCGCGGAAGACCAGAAGCTGGTTTGGGCCACCCATTATGCGCCCGTCTACAATCTGTTCCAGCAACAGAAGCTCAGCGCCGACAAGATCGCGTGGCGGTCGAAGCCGAGCTGGTACATTCTGGCCACGCAAGACCATACTGCGCATCCGGATCTGCAACGCTGGGTGTCGAAGCGCATGGGAGCGACGGTCACCGAAGTGGCGAGCAGCCACGTGCCGATGCTCTCCCAGCCAAATGTGGTGATCGACGTGATACGCAAAGCCGCGGCCGCCGTTCAAAAAAGCTGATCGCAAATAAGCATACATTGCCGGACACGAAGGAGAGGTCGTTCGCGAGGCGACCTCTCTTATTCATGGGCTGGCGTGCGACGGCCGCTCTTGGCCCTTCGCAGACGTGGCGTTGCTCGATGCTGATTTCGGCTTGTGACCCCAAGCTGGCGTGTTGGGGCATTGGCGCGGTGTCGGCTTTTGACCCGAAGCGGACATTTTCCGAACGAATGAGCATCAACGTATTGGAAAATGCTCATGAAATCGGATTTCGATTGTAGTTCAGCGCGATTTGGCCTGACAGATGCAAGCTGTTCGTTTTTCCGTAGTCCGCTGAGACTATTTCGTGAAATGATGACCCAGCTTCCCGGGTGTCTATTTGGCGCCCTTTCGCGCGTGGGTGGTTCACATGAACATTCGATCAAGTGTATTGGCCGCCGCTCTGACGGGCTCGATATTCGCACTGACGCCAAGTGTGTCGCAGGCGGAATGGCCTGACATCCGCGAGGCCAAGGCCATCGCCGAGGAAGGCTTCATCTACGGGCTGCCGATCGTGATGAACTACGCCGTCATGTACGAATATGCCGTCGACAGGAACTCTGGGCAATTCAAGGCGCCGTTCAACCAGATCAAAAACGAGGCGCGTGTCTATACATACAAAGACACGGCCGTAATAACTCCCAATAGCGACACGCCTTATTCGCTGTTATGGCTCGATCTGCGCGCCGAGCCGATCGTTCTTTCCGTGCCGGCTGTTGACAAGAGTCGCTACTATTCAGTGATGCTTTGCGACGGCAACACGTTCAATTACGGATATATCGGTAGCCGCGCGACCGGAAGCGAGGCCGGCGATTATATGGTGGTTGGGCCGAACTGGCAGGGTGCCACTCCGCCTGGCATCAAGAAGATGTTTCACTCCTCGACACAATTTTCCGCCGCCGCCTACCGCACCCAGCTCTTCCATCCGGCAGATATGCCGAACGTTGAGAAGGTCCAGGCCGGCTATAAGGTGCAGCCCCTGTCGGCCTATCTCAAGCAGCCCGCGCCCCCCGCCGCAGCGGCCGTCGACTTTCCCAAGGCTAATGCGGAGTTGGTGAAGAAGAACTTCTTCGAGTATCTCGACTTCGCTCTCCAATTTGCGCCGGCCGGGCCGGAGGAAAAGGAAATCCGCGCCAAGCTCACGCGCATCGGCGTCGGCCCCGGAAAGACCTTCGACTTCAAGGATCTTCCGCTGACCCACAAGATTGAAATCGGGCTGGGGATGAAGGACGGCGAAGAGAAAGTTGAAAAGTATCTTGCTAGTGGACAGAAAGACGTAAATGGCTGGAAAATCGGATCGCTGTTCGGAGACCGGCAATTCTACAGCGGCGACTGGCTGAAGCGCGCTGCCGCAGCCAAGGGCGGCATCTATGGCAACGACGCAATCGAGGCCGTCTATCCAATGACGAAGGCGCTTGCTGATGGCGAGGTGCTCGATGGTTCCAAGCACAAGTACACAATCACTTTTTCCGCCGGACAATTCCCGCCGGTAGAGGCTTTCTGGTCGGTGACGATGTATGATGGCAAGAGCCAATTGCTGATCGAGAATCCGATCAACCGCTACCTGATCAACTCGCCGATGCTGCCGGACATGAAGAAGAATGCCGACGGCTCTCTCACGTTGTATATCCAAAAAGATTCGCCCGGCGTCGACAAGGAATCCAATTGGTTGCCGGCGCCGAATGACGAAATCTACCTCGTGATGCGTTTATATTGGCCGAAGACAACGGCGCCTTCGATCCTGCCGGCCGGTGGGGGCTCATGGCAGCCACCGGCCATTGTGCGCGCAGCCAACTAAGCAATCTGAGGTGATCGAGTGATGCTGGCCAAGGTCCGCTTCTGGCCCTTCGCAGACGTGGCGTTGCTCGATGCTGATTTCGGCTTGTGACCCCAAGCTGGCGTGTTGGGGCGTTGCCGCGGTGTCGGCCTTTGACCCTAAGCGCAAGCCGGTATCCCTGCCGCTGAGCGGCTCGCGTCGACCAATATCCGACGTTCCGTCCACCGCTGCCGGAGGCCGTCATCATCCGACCGATCGGATGCCTCGCGGGTCAGTATGTCGGTTCGAGGCCACGTAGTCGATCTCGCCATACGTAATCCCGATATCCTTCAGCTCCTGATCACTCAGGTTGCAAAGATCGCGCCTCAGCCGCTCCCATTTCCGCCACTCTTGAAAAGCGTTCCAGCAATTCCTGAAAACGCTGACATTGCGTCGCTGAGAGTCCGTCGTCTGGACCAAGCCCGTTGTCTGATAAATCATGCTCATCGCAGCATCCTCGGGCACCTTGTTTCCACCCTGGCATGCTGCCAAAATCCGGCCCTGCGCGCTTGATCTGCTGCTTACATTTTCCTTACGGACAGCTTATTCTTTATTTTCCAAGTGGTTGCCGGGCCTGACCGGAGACCGTCCAAGGGATTTCGCGTCTTGCGCTATCTCTTCGAAGACTACGAACTGGATTCCGGCCGCCGCGAGCTGTACCGCGACACAAACGTCGTCGCCCTGGCGCCACAGACCTTTGACTTTCTGGACTACCTCATCCGCAACCGCGAGCGCGTAGTTTGCAAGGACGAGCTCATCACAGCCATTTGGCAGGGGCGGTGCGTGTCGGATGCCGCGCTGACGACCCGCCTGAATGCCGCTCGGTCCGCAATTGGCGATTCCGGGGAGAAACAGCGGTTGATCAAGACGCTGCCAAGGAAGGGCTATCGCTTTATCGGTATGGTGCAGGAGGCTGACGGCGCCCCCACTGTGGCGGTAACAGAAATCCAGAAGGAGACGGCTAAACCCGCCCTCCCACTTCCCGACAAACCGTCGCTCGCCGTTCTGCCATTCACCAACCTGAGCTCCGATCCAGAGCAGGAGTATTTCGCCGACGGCATGGTCGAGGACATCATCACCGGCCTTTCACGGTCCAAATCGCTGTTCGTCATCGCGCGACAGTCCACTTTTACCTACAGAGGCAAGGCTATCGACATCAGGCAGGTCGGGCGCGAGCTGGGCGTTCGGTATGTGCTCGAAGGCAGTGTGCGCAAATCCGGCGATCGGGTTCGCATTGCCGGGCAGTTGATCGAGGCCACGACGGGGGCTCATCTTTGGGCGGACCGGTTCGACAGCCAGCTCAAGGATATCTTCGATCTGCAGGACCAAGTGACGAGTAGCGTGATTAGCGCGCTCTTTCCTCAATTGGAGCGGGCCGAGATCGAGCGCGCAAAACGCAAGCCAACCGAAAATCTTCAGGCGTACGATTACTATCTGCGTGCACTCTCGAGCTTCTATGAATTCACCCGCGAACAAAACATTGAAGCCCTCAGACTGATCCGTCTTGCTGTCGAGATCGATCCCGGATTGGCCTCAGCATACGCGCTTGGTGCTTATTGCTATCTGCAACGAAAGATCTTCGGCTGGACGATCGACGCGGCTCAGGAACTGAACGACACCCGACGGTTGGCAAGGCGTGCGATCGAGCTCGATAAGGATGATCCAACCGTACTCGTGAGAGCCGGGCAGGCAATTGCCGCCGTGCTATACGAGATGGACGAAGGCGTGGCCCTCGTCTTCCGAGCGCATGAGCTTGACCCGAACCTGGCTATCGCACGGTATATTATCGGCTGGGAACACATACGGCGCGGCGACATAGAGGCGGCGCTGAAGCAGTTCCATGCCGGGGGACGTTTAAGCCCCATGGATCCGTTTATTTTTCTGCTGCAGACCGGCATAGCGTTTGCGCATTTCTTGACGGATCGATACGAGGACGGGTCATCATGGGCCAAGTCGGCTGTGCTGCACCGGCCCAACTATCTAAACGCACAATTTATTCTGGCGGCATGCCACGCAATGTCTGGAAGGGTCGAGGAAGCCCGGATGATCGGTGCACGCCTGATGGAAGCGAGGCCGGCTCTCCGCGTCTCCACACTCGTTCCAAAGCTCGCTCGATTTTACATGCCGGAACACCTCGAAAGGGTCATGCGAGCTTGCTCCATCATGGGTCTGCCCCCATGAGTGCGTGCGGTTGTCGGGAAAGACTGGTCTCATTCCAATTCCCATCAACGGCGCAGTATGCAATGTCGGCTTGTGGCCCTTCGCAGACGTGGCGTTGCTCGATGCTGATTTCGGCTTGTGACCCTAAGCTGACGTGTTTGGGCGTTGGCGCGGTGTCGGCTTTTGACCCATAGCGGACCTTGCCATTTCGAGCGGCGGTCAGTTAGCTGCGCTATCAGATCAGAGCGTTCCCGCAGAAAGGATGAATTAAATTGCACCCGGCGCGCGCGCCCGAGCACGGATGATCTTGTTGAGAGCCATCAGGACCGAGGGGCGCAGGATTTGGATTGCGTCACGGATCGTTGCGCCGAGTGGCTGCCGGCCGATCCGTCCGCGTAGTCGAGCAACCCGCAACGCACGCACGACCGTTTCAGGATCGGGAAGTTCTCCTTTATCTTCCAAAAGGCTCCAAGTGAGGCGTTTGAGATCGACTGTCTCTTGGTCAATGTGAGTGAACGACCCGTCTGCCGTGATGCAGGGGTGGTTGGTCATGTCGTAAAAGATAAGACCATCGTCTATCGCTACCATGTCACCATGGCAGGCCAGATCAATGAAGAACAGTTGGTCGACCCCCCAACTTATCGACTTGTAGTTTCGCATCAGGCAGCCGGCTTTGACGACGTTGCTATTGACCAACAGCGTCGATGGGACAATTCCGAGCGACCGCGTTTTGCCCACCAAATAGAGATCAGTCAGGCACTGTTGGCCCGAATACACGTAAATCTCACCCCCTTGCCGGTACTTTATGCCTTTGTCTTGCACCAGATGGCTTGTGGAGGTGATGACTGCCGCGGCGGGGTAGGCCAACGCAAGTCTCGCGAAAGACGTAAGCGCCCCCGGCGCGAGCCAGTCGTCGTCATGCAACAATTTGATCCAGCGACCGCGACACGCAAGCATCGCATTGTTCGTGTTCTCGACCTGACCACGGCCTCTGCGGTTCTCGACGACTCGGATGCGCGGTTCTGTGCTGACATATTCGGACAAGAGGCGACAACTCTCGCCCACTAACCCTTCGTCGTCGCTGATCACCATTTCCCAATCGGAGAAGTCCTGCTGCAGCACGCTTTCGATCGCGCGTTGCAGCCCAAAAGGACGTCGAAAGGTTGGGATCGCGACCGAAATGAACGACCGGAGTTCCGCCTCGCTGCTCGACAGTTCTGCTGGAGACACAATCATCATCCCCTAGACGCAAGACCGCTCAACAATAACAGTTCTCGGGGAGCGGCAACATCCTAGATGTCCGGATGTGGCCCTTAGCGGACAAATCCGCGTCCTGAACTGTTGGACCGCTTTTGCCGCTTAGCGAACCTGGCCATCAGCTCAAATGTCCGCTTGGCCCATAAGCGGCCTTCCTCTCCTTACAGCTGTAACCGTCTCCCTCTGGGGAGACATCGTCCGGTAGCGCGCGCCGCTTCATTCTTGGCGTGGCTCGCGCGGACACAAGCGCGGCCACGCGTCCGTCCGGAAGCCTGCATTGGGTTGCGCAGGATGGATTGCGACAGCGCATTCGCAACCGTGACGAAAGGGTTCTACGATGTCTTATAATTTTCTGCTGGCGTCGTGGGGGACCCTCGGGAATTTGAGCCCACTGCTGACTGCGGCGCGGAGGTTGCACCGGAATGGACATCATATCCGGGTGATGGCGGATCCGGCGATGCGCTCTGAAGTCGAGGCCTCCGGCTTTGCATTTGTAGCATGGCGCCGCGCCCCGACCGGAAAGGCTGCGGATCCGGTGGACGTCTCGGATGTGAAAGACTTTCTACGCCAGGCCGTCTTTGATCCTGCGGCGCTCTATGCGGCCGATGTCCGGGATGAGATCGGGCGTATGCCGACGGATGCCGTTCTCGTGCTTGACGTGCTGTTTGGCGCCGCGCTCGGGGCGGAGGCGTCTGGCGTGCCTTTCGCTCTTCTGTCCCCTCATGTCAGCATTCGGCCCCTGCCGGGAATGCCGCCGGCCATCAGCGGATTGGGCCAACCGAAAACGCCGGAAGAGCGCGCCGAGGTCGACGCCGCCAATGCCAGGCTGGCCGAAACACTCAATGTGTTCCTGCCTGGTCTCAACCGCGCGCGTGCCGATCTGGGTCTTCCGCGTCTCGCAGATGTCTTCGATCTGTTCGATCGGGCCAACCGGCTTTTGCTCGCGACCAGTCGAGCGTTCGACTTTCAAGCGGACGCGCTGCCCGACAATTTCCGCTACGTCGGACCGCTGCTCGATGTACCGAACTGGTCCAAATCTCGGCAGACGGAGGCGTGGCGAGCGCCATGGTCGGCTCAGTCGGGGCGTCCTCGCGGGTTGATCGCATGCAGCACGGGCGCGCAAGGTCAGCGCGAGCTGTTTCAGCGCATTATCACAGCGATCGAAGCGGTCGAGATCGATGCCCTTGCAACAGCCGGTCCCAATGTCGACGTCGCCGATCTCAGGGCTCCGAACAATGTGCATTTGGTCCGCGGCGCTCCCCATGACCTCGTCATGAAGGATGTTTCCGTGGTGGTCTCGCAAGGCGGCCACGGAACGACCACGCGTTCACTCATCAACGGACTGCCGCAGCTCATCCTGCCAATGGGGCGAGACCAGGCTGCCAACGCCGCGCGCGTCGAAGCGAAGGGGGCAGGGCTTCAATTGCCTCCAACCGCCTCCGAAGCGGAAATTGCCGCGGCGGTGAACCGATTGATTGCAGAGCCGCAATTCAGGAAGGCGGCCCGTCTGCTCGGCGAGGCCATGAAAGTCGATATCGATCGGTCCGGCCTCGTCGACGAGATGGAGGCGATCGCCGCCATTGGCCGCGCGGCGAGACCGCAACCGAAGAAACAACCGCTTCGAAAATCTGCCTGACAGTTCGCGAGGCGAATGGGCGGCGCATCGTTCGTGAACGATGCGCCGCTCGTTGGTTCATGCCGCTTTGGCGTCGACGCTGCCGATCCAGTTGCGGGCCAGCGTGACGTCGGCCTGCGACAATTGATGGCCCGCCGGCAGGACCTTGTGGTCGACACGCGCGCCGGCTTCCGACAACAGCGCCGCAAGCTTTGCCGAATTGCTCGCCGGCACGATCGGATCGGACTGCCCGGACAGCAGCAGAATCGGCTTGCCACCAAGCTCCGCCTTCGGCGGATCCGACAGCGGCACCATGGCACGCAGCAGGATCGCGCCTGCCAGGACGTCCGGCTTCAGCAGCAACAGCGCGGCTGCGATGTTGGCGCCGTTGGAGAAGCCGACCGCAACCGGCGCGGCGATGCCGTATTGCTGCCGCGCATCCGCGACGAAGTCGCCGAGCTCCAGCGCGCGCCGGCGCACGTCGTCCTCGTCGAACACGCCCTCCGCGAGACGGCGGAAGAAGCGCGGCATGCCGTGCTCGAGCACGCGGCCGCGCGGCGAGAGCAGCGCGGAGCCGGGCGAGATCATCTTACCGAGCCCGAGCAGGTCGTTCTCGTCACCGCCGGTGCCGTGCAGCAGCAGCAGCGGAGGGGAGCCCGCGCTGGTCGCGGGCTCGAAACGATGGATGAATGTGCTCTCGGTCATGACGCGCTTTCTTCCAGGCTCGGCAGAACATTTTCGATCTGCTTGCGCTGCGCTTCGAGGAAGCTCGGCAGCTTCAGATCACGTCCCAGGGTCGCGACGGGCTCGTCGACGGCGAAGCCGGGGATATCGGTCGCGATCTCGAACAGCACGCCGCCGGGCTCGCGGAAGTAGATCGAGCGGAAGTAGTTGCGGTCCCTCTGCTCGGTCGGATGCAGACCGTGATTGCTCACGAGCTTTTGCGCCATCCGGCCCTGCTCGGCGTCATCGGCCGCGCGGAAGGCGATGTGGTGGACGGAGCCGCCGCCCTGATGTCCGCGCAAAAAGCCCTTGGCCTCGTAGATGTCGACGACGCTGCCTTCGGCATCGCCCCGCGCCTTGAAGCGGATCACCGAGCCCTCGCGTCCGGTCTCCTTGAAGCCGAACACGTCGGTGAGCACGGAAGCCGTCTTCGCGGCGCTGTCGAGCAGCAAGGTCACGCCATGGAAGCCGCGGATCGCGTGCTCGGCCGGGACGTCGCCATTGCTCCAGCCGGGCTCGTTCTCGGCACCGGGGACACCCACAAGCGCGAGCGCCATGCCGTCAGGGTCGGTGAACGGCAGGACGGACTCGCCAAAACGCTTCTCCAGCGCCTCGTAGGCGATGCCCTTCTCGGTGAAGCGCTGCGTCCAGTAGCCGAGCGAGCGCTGCGGCACACGGAAGGCGGTCTGATGGGTCTCGCCGACGCCGCGGCGGCCGGCGGGCACGCCGGCCCAGGGGAAGAAGGTCAGGATGGTGCCGGGGCGGCCGGTCTCGTCACCGTAATAGAAGTGGTAAGTGCCGGGATCGTCGAAATTGACCGTCTTCTTGACGAAGCGCAGGCCGAGATCCCGGGTGTAGAAGCCGAAATTGCGGATGGGGTCGCCGGCGATCGCGGTGACGTGGTGCAGTCCAGACATTGTCGTCCTCCAGAATTCGGGGAGCGGTCTTGCTCTGGGTGGAAATATCGTTCCGCTTTGGATTGGAGACAATCCATGCAAATATGACGTCTATGTCTACGATTTGGAAACAATCGCTGGGGCGGGCCCTTGGATAAGGTCGCCAGCCTCCGGGCCTTCGTCAAAGTGGTCGAAAGCGGCAGTTTTGCCGAGGCAGGCCGGCAGCTGCGGCTGTCGCGCTCGGCGATCAGCAAATACATCGCCGACCTCGAAGAGAGCCTCGGCGTCCAGCTCCTGAACCGGACCACCCGGCACGCCAGCCCCACCGAGAACGGCCAGCGCTATTTCGAGCGCGCGGTCGTGATCCTCTCGGAGATCGAGGCCGCCGATCAGGCGGTGGCGCAGGCCCAGTCGGCTCCGCGGGGATTGTTGCGGGTCAACGCGCCGATGTCGTTTGGCACGATGCGGCTTGGACCGGTGCTGGCCGATTTCATGGCGCGCTATGGCGAGCTCCAGCTCCAGATCGTGCTGAGCGACGATCTGCTCGATCCCGTCCAGGACGGCTTTGACGTGACGCTGCGGATCGCGGAACTGGAATCCTCGAGTTTGATCGCGCGAAAAATCATGCCGGTGGCGCGCATGATCTGCGCCTCGCCGGATTATCTTTCGCGTCAGGGCACGCCAAAGCATCCGCAGGATCTGCGCGAGCACACCTCGCTGACCTACGGCTTCCTGCTGACAGGCAATCAGTGGAAGCTCACAGGCAGCGACGGCGATCACTGGATCCAGCCGGCCTGGTCGCTCTGCGTCAACAATGCCGAAGTGCTGCGCGACGTCGCGATCAAGGGCAGGGGGCTGGCACTGCTGCCGGAATTCATCGCCGCCGATGCGTTGCGGAAGGGCGAGCTGCGGACGGTGCTGGACGACTATTCCGCGCCGCCGCTCGCGCTCTACGCGGTCTATCCGCCGACGCGGCATTTGTCGGTGAAGGTACGGCTGTTCATCGATTTTCTGGTGGAGCGATTTAGCGGCGACGAGGCGCGTTGAGGCCAAGGGGCCGATGTCTGCCGAGCCCGAGAAGCGGGCCGTGCGGCGATATCCCCTTTAGGTCGCAAGCTATCCGGCAAGCTTTTCAAGAAGTGCGTGGACCGCGAACGCGACGATTGGAAGCACGACGATCACCGTCAAAAATCGCTTCTTCAGGTATTGCCTTTGCTGATCATCCCTGGGGAAAACCTCCCAGATCAAGTGTTCCCATAAGCTCGTTCGAGGTGATGGCCTAACTCCTCGGACCCAAAGCGAGCCATGAACGATCGTTAGGCTGATGATCAGCGTCAACGCCAAAAACAGAAAACCCCTGGTCTGCAGCAATTTCGCCCCTCTCAGTCCCGCACAGGGTGGCTGCGCTAATTTGTCCGCGGCCTGTTTGAACGCGTCCGCCAAGCTTGAGACAAGCCAGTTCGATGCGAGGTGTCAATGGCTGGAAATCTCAGTCTTGGGCCCCGCGCGCTGCTCTTCTGGCCGCAGCAATTCGTCCAGCGCGCGCATCGAGGCCTTCTGAAGCGCGGCGAGCTCGCGCGTGGCGCTCTGGCATTCAGGCGGGGACATTGAGGCCGCTGCCAGCTCGACTTCGCGGCAGCGCTCGAATAGGCGGACGAGGCCGAGCGCGCCGGCGGCGCTGCCGAGCTGGTGCGCGGATCGCGCGAGCTCCTTGTGATCGCCAATCGCTGCTGCCTTGGCGATGTCCTCGATCAGCTTGTCGCTGGTCTCCTCCAGCAAATGATGGAGCTTTTCGATTTGCGCCGGGCCGAGCAGCTCGCGCTGGTCGTCGAGGAAATGCCGGTCGATCAATGCGCCTGCAGCGAGTTGCGCCGCGGCCGGCTCATCCGGGGCGTCCTCGATCGCCTCGCGCAGCGCGTTGATCAGGATCGGCTTGCTGACAACCTTGGCGATGCCGGCGCCGGCGAGCCGCTCGCGGGCGCTGGTGGAGACATCGGCTGTCACGGCGATGATGCGCGGCATTTTTGGCAGACCGAGCTTGCCGATCCGCGAGGCCGCCTCGACGCCGTCCATGTCGGGCATGTGCAGATCCATCAGGATGATGTCGAAGGCCTGATCGCGGGCGAGCTCTATGGCCGACGCGCCGTCTCTCGCAATCGTCGCGCGATGGCCGAGCCGGTTCAGGATCGCTTCGCCGACCTCGCAATTGACGGGATCGTCGTCGACCAGCAGCACGCGGAGCTGCCGCGACGGCGGCGGGACCGCGCCTTGCGCCACGCCGCTTGCGGAGAGGCCGAGCGGCACCTGAAGCGTGAACGTGCTGCCCGCGCCCGGCGTGCTCTCCACCGTCAGCTCGCCGCGCATCAGGCGCGTGAGCCGGCGTGCGATCGCGAGTCCGAGGCCGGTGCCGCCGAACCGCCGCGCGATGCTGTCGTCGGCCTGGACGAAATCGTCGAAGATGCGCTCGTGCATGTCGGGCGCGAAGCCGATGCCGGTATCGCGAACGGTGATGCGCAGCAGGACATGATCGTCGCGTTGCTCGGCGGCCGCCGCGAGCGCAATCCCGCCGTGCGGGGTGAACTTGATGGCATTGCCGATCAGATTGAGCAGGATGCGGTTGAGCCTGACCGGATCGCCGTGCACCGATGTGTCGACCGTCGCATCGCAGGCGAGGTCGAAGGTCAGGCCCTTGCCGAAGGCTTGCGGACACATCAGCTCCGCGGCGGTCTCGATCAGCTGGTGAAGGCGGAAGTCGCGCGTCTCCAGCGTTTCGGTGCTGGCCTCCAGGCGGGCATATTCCAGGATGGCATCGACCAGCGCGATCAGCGTTTCGCCTGATGCCTCCGCGGTCGCGAGGTGGCGGCGCTGGGCCTCGCCGAGGCTGCCGTCGTCGAGCAGCTGCAGCACGCCCATGACGCCGTTCAGCGGCGTGCGCAGCTCGTGGCTGACGACGGCGAGGAAGCGCGACTTGGTCTCGTTGGCCAGCACGGCGGCCCTGCGCGCGCGCTCTGCCGCGTCATGCTCGGCCAGGGCCTGATCGCGGGTCTTTTCGAGTTCGGCGGTCCGCTCGGCGACCTTGCGCTCGAGGGTCGCATAGGAGTCGCGAAGATGCGCGGCCATCCGGTTGAACTGGTCGCCGAGCGCTTCGAGCTCGTCGCCGGTCTTGATCGCGAGCCGCAGGCCGAGATCGCCGCTGCCGATCCGCCGCGCGCCCTGCGTCAGGATCTGGATCGGCACGGTCATGCGCCGGCTCAGCCAGAGGGACACCAAGATCGCGCAGGCGAGCAGGACGACCAGGAGAAACGTCGCGCGTCCGATCGATGCATAGATCGGAGCGTAGGCCTCGCTGAGCGGAAGCTCGACGAACACCAGCCAGCCGAGCGAGGGGACCGTCGCATAGGTCGAGAGCACGCGCTGGCCTGACAGATCCCCCTTGACCAGGCCGCCCGAAGGCGGCCCCACGCCGTCGAGTGCGGTGCGCACGTCGGCATGCCCGGAGAGATCGGTCCGTTGCAGCGCCGGCCACAGATCGGGATGCGCGATCAGGACTCCCATGCGGTCGACCACATAGGCCTTGCCGGTGTTGCCGACCCTGATCCCGGCGACGAGGTCCCAGATGAAGCGCAGATTGACGTCGGCCACGATCACATTGGGATTCCGCCCGGTCCCGCGCGTGGCGAGCGTCATGAACGGCTCGGTGTCGCCGAGGAAGTACACCGGCCCGTAATAGGCCCGGCTTTCATTGGCACCGCGGAAGGCCGGCGAGGCCGAGAGATCGGCCTTGCTGCCGACCCTGTCCGCGACGCGGCGCGACACGCGCACCTGCTCGCGGCCCTGCGAATCGAGCTCGGCAATTTCCGCGATCGCCGGCGAGAGGCGCAGGAGCCGGATGGCGTTCAGGCGGTCGTCTTCGTTGCTCGACAGCTCCGGAGGCAGCCGCGAGAGCCATCTGATCTGGCTTTCGATCTGGCCGATGAACTGGCCGATCTGGATGGCCGCGCTTGCTGCCTGCTCGCGCTGGGTCGCCGCGAGAAGCTGCTTCTGCTCGCGATAGGAGAACCAGACGTCGAAGCCGGTGTTGATGGCGAGCGCGGCAATGGCGAGGGCGACGATCGAGTAGAGATATTTTCGGAACAACCGGCCCGGGGGCGTCCGCAAATGTCCCTGGTCGATCGCCTCGTTCACTCGCGGATCTCGTCGGCGCGCGCCAGCAGCGTGAATGGAATGTTCAATCCGAGCGAGCGGGCGACTGTGCGGTTGATCAGGAGTTCGTATTTCCGCGGCGATTGCACCGGAAGATCCCCGGCCTTGGTGCCGCGCAGGATGAGATCGACGTAATCGGCCGAGCGCACCTCCAGCGTCGGCCCGTAGCTCATCAGTCCGCCCGCATCCATGAAATAATGGAACGGATAGATCGTGGGGACGCGATGCTTGGCCGCCGCCGCCACGACCGCCTGACGGTGGACCACGAGGAAGCTGTCGACCAGCGCAACCAGCGCCGCCTTGGGCGGTTCGGAAAAGCGCCTGATGGTTTCGTCGATGTCCGTTGGCGCGTTGACGGGCGCGGGGGCCACGGACACCCCTGATGTCGCAGCCTCCTGCTCGATCGATTCGAGGAAGAAGCGCCCCGCGCGGGGCGTGGTCGCCGGGTTGAAAAGGACGCCGACGCGCGCGAGACCCGGCACCGCCTCCCGGATGAGCTGAAGCCATTTGCCGCCCATTTCGGCGGTGCTGTTGGTGAAGCCGGTGACGTTGCCGCCGGGATGCGCGAGGCTTTCGACGAAGCCGTTGCCGACGGGATCGTTGGCGGTCGCGAAAACGATCGGGATGGTTTTGGTGGCGGCAAAGACTGCGGCGGTTTCGATGGTCGAGCCGGTCAGGATCACGTCCGGCTTGAGCTCGAGCAACTCCTGGACCGCGGTCTTGAGCTTGTCCGGTCCGCCGAAGGTCGAGCGAAGTTCGAGGCGGAAGTTGACGCCCTCGACCCAGCCTCGCTGTCTCAGGCCGACGATGAGACCACCCAGGCGGGAGGTCGGGCTGTCGGTCATGCTCCGTCTGGTCAGTTCGTCGTCGAGCGGCAATCCCGTCAGCGAGGCAACGATCCGCATGCGATCTGACGTTGCGCCGAGCGCAATCCAGCCTGCGGCGGTTGTGCCTGCGAGGCGAATGAAGCCGCGGCGATCGAGCGCGAACGCGGAAGGCCGTTCGGTCATGGAATTCTTTGCACGATGGTCTGTCCCAGCCGGATGCTTAACGCGAAAGGGCGGTGTCCACAATTGATGAAAAAATGCGCTTATGAATGTTCATTCGCAGCATTCGGCAGTCCGATACCGTATTCCTACCCCGCCAAAGAGTCGCTGTTTCGAGCTTTGTCTGCTCCGTGACGATCTGCAACGCATTGTGGCGTTGCAACATTTTCCGTCTCGTTGAGACGACGGTTCGGAGAAGTCGATTTCTGAGCGGCTGATTTTTTGAAGCGTTGTTTCAGGTTTGTTTCGAAGGTTGTCGATGCGCAAAATCTATCTTCTTCCGGCCCTCGTGGGCCTGCTGACCTCAGTTGCAGCTGGACCGCTCGCGGCTCAGGGAGTGGTGCCGAAGCAGAAGGCTGCGCCGGCACCCAGAGCCGCCGGTGCGGCGCCGGCTGCCGCCGCCGGTGCGCCGGTCGCTGCTGCGACCGAGACGCCGACCGCCGGTGCGGACGACAAGACGGCCAAGGCGATCGACGGCTTCCGCTCCGCCAAGTTCGGCATGAACGAAGCCGACGTGCGTGCGGCGATGACCAAGGACTTCAGCGCCAAGCCCGACGCGATCAGGGCGCAGGACAACGCGTCCGAGCTGACGCACAGTCTGCTGCTCTCCATTCCCGAGCTGCTGCCGAACGGCGGGACTGCCGAGCTCTCTTATGTGTTCGGCTACAAGTCCAAGTCGCTGATCCAGATCGGCGCGGTCTGGTCGAAGGGGACCGACACGGCGATGACGCCGGAGAAGCTGTTCTCCAACGCCAACATCCTGCGCGCCCATTTCATGGGCGAAGGCTTCAAGCCCGATTCGATCGCGATGAACATGCCCGTCGCGGGCGGCATCGTGATGTTCCGTGGCAGCGACGCCAAGGATCGCTCGGTGATCCTGCTTCTGCAGGGCACGTTCGAGAACAAGGAGAACAACCAGCGTGTGCTGACCCCGACCAGCCTGCTGCTGTTCTACGTGGCCGACGCCAAGAGCCCCGACATCTTCAAGCTGCCGCCCGGCCAGTTCTGATGCCGGACGACCTCACGACATTCTCCCACCCGGTTGTGGATCGGCGCGAATGCCGATGAAGAGGATATGAAATGCGCGGACCATCTGCGACGCGACACAATGACGAGCTGACGACGCTGCGGAGGCTGGCACGCTTCCGCTCGATGTCGCTGCTCTGCGCGATGCAGATGGTCTTCCTGCCGGTGTTCAGCGTCCGCCTGCAGGCGCAGACGGCGAACGTGATCACCCCGGACGGCCGCACCGGGACGAGCCTTCAGACATCAGGCAGCGTGACCAACGTCACGACGTCGACGATTTCGGGCAACAACGCCTTCAACTCGTTCTCGCAGTTCAGCGTCGGGCAGGGCAACACCGTCAATCTGCAGCTGCCGACCGGCACGCAGAACCTCGTCAACATCGTTCGCGACGCCCCGGTCTACGTCAACGGCACGCTGAACTCCTACATGAACGGCGCGATCGGCGGTAACGTCTATTTCGCCGATCCCAAGGGGTTCGTGGTCGGCCGCAGCGGCACGGTGAATGTCGGCAGCCTCAACGTCTCGACGCCGACACGCGAGTTCACCGACAGCCTGATCGGCGCAGGCGGGCAGATCAACCAGTCGGCGGTCGGCAATCTGATGGCGGGCTCGTTCCCGGTCTCGCCCGACGGCAACATCCGTATCTATGGCCGCATCAACGCGATCGACGGCGTGCGCCTGACCGGGCAGAACGTCTTTGTCGGCGGCGCCACCCAGCGCGACATCGCCAATCTCGATCACGCCGCGAAGTTCGCAGCTTCCGTCAACTCGAAGGGCCTGCGCAGCGCCAGCGCGATCACCGTGAGCAACGGCTCGATCCATATCGGCGCCGTCAACAATGCCAGGGTCAACGGGCGTCTCACCGCGCAGAGCAAGAGCGCGACGCCGAGCAACATCACGGTTCAGGCCGGCAACAACATCGATGTCGGCAAGAAGGCCAATCTCAACATCGCAAGCGCAAACGGCAATGCCGGAGAGATCCGCCTGAAGGCGGCGCAGAACCTGACCGTCGCGGGCGGCGCCAGGTTCGATGCCAGCGCGAAGACGGGCAATGCCGGTCTCGTCGACTTCAGCGCGAACGGGATCATCGACATTGGGAAAGGCATCAAGGTCGATCTCAGTGCGGACAACGGCAAGGCCGGCACGCTGCTGATCGACCCGACCGACGTGGTCGTGGGTGATGCCGCCCAGGGCGACACCGGCGTGACGCTGTCGAACAGCTCCATCGTGAATGCGCTCGCCGGGCTCAGCGCCGGTGCCGACTACCTCATCCAGGCCGATCATTCCATCACGCTCGCCGCGCATGCGATGATCGATGCCCGCCGTCTCGATGGCTCCGGCCATTCGACCGGCAACGCCAACAACGTCATCATCGACGCGCCGAACATCGAGATCATGAATGGCGCGCAGATCCTGGCCCAGTCGGTCAACTTCGGCGGGACCACCTACGCCGACGGCAACGTGACGCTGAGGGCAACGGCGAGCGACATCAAGCTGTCCGGCCAGGCCACCGCCGCGACGTCGATCACGGTCGACGGCAAGATTACCGGCGGCATCATCTCGATCAGCGCGACCTCGACGGCCGTGTCGAGTTTCCTGAACGGTTCGGTGGCTGGCGATTTCGCGCTCGTTGGCTCGACGCTTGCCGCCTCGCTGCTTGGGCTCAATGGCGGCTATGTCGCGGCAAGCGCCACCGCGACCATCAACATCAACAGCCATGCCGACATCAACGGCCGCGGCGATGTGACCATTTCCGCACACGCCACGGAGACCGCGTTGGATCCGGCGGTCGCCTCCACCTTGCTCGGCAGCCTCACGCCGGTCGCGGCCGGCGTGGTCGTCGGCAAGATCGACGGCACTGCCACGACCAACGTGGCCTCGGGCGCGACGGTCAACGCCGGCGGCAACCTCGAGATCAAGGCGCTCAATGATGCGACCATCGCCATCTCGGCCCTCGCGGCGTCGACGAGTGCGCAGATTGTCCCGACGGTGGCCTATTCCACGGGATCGGTGACGACGACCGCAAACGTCGCGACCGGCGCGCATATTGCTGCCGGCACGGTGAACACGAGCGGCAGCACCCTGAAGGTGCGCGCGATTAACAACAACTCGTTCTCGACCAGCGCAACGTCGGTTGCGGCGCCCGGAACGGGGGCGAGCGGTGCTGTCGGCGGCGCGTTCGCCATCAGCGACATCACGACGTCCGCGACCGCGACGCTCGGCGCATCGCTCGGAACCGATACCGCCAACCGGATGAACGGCTCCGTTCTGGTCGAAGCGACGTCCGATACCACGCTCAATTCCACGATGGCTTCGTCCATCGCCGGCCTCCCGGCACTGATCGCGGCAATCGAAAGAGGACTGCGTGCCGTCACCGCGCCGACGTCGATCATCAGGGACCATATGGGCTCGCTGATGCCGTTGAGCTTCGATTTCAAAGTCGCAGGCGCGCTCTCGCTGGCCAACAGCACGCAGAGCGCAACCGCTGCGATCGCGCAGAATCCGAGCGGCGGCGCGCCGAGCATCTATGCCAGCGGCAACGTCGCCGTCGCCAGCAACGTCATCGATCGCGGCGTTCGCAGCAATGCGACGTCCAGCGCGATCACGAAGGACCCGGTGTCCGGCGAGAGCACCGCGATCAGCGCGGCCGTCGCCTGGGGCAATTTCACCCACAATTCGAACGCCTATATCGGCGGCGGAACCCTGGTCAACGCGGCGAATATCGCCGTCGATGCCACCACCGAATTGCCGATCACCAACACCTGGCTGAAGTGGGATGGACTGGGTGCGGTTCTGAGCCATCTCAACGGCAATCTCGGCGTCGGCGGCAACATCCTGACGAGTTATGCCAACGCCACGGCCGACGCCGGAGACACGATCGGCATCGCAGGTTCGCTGAACCATTTCGTCGTGAACAACAACACGACGGCGTGGGTGGCCGGTTCCGCCAGCCTGACTGCGACCTGCACGACCGCGACCTGCGGCAGCAGCTGGTCGGCCGGCATGGACAATGGCGACGTCCATACCTACAACGCCAGCATTCAGATCGCGGCCACCACGACCACGGCGTCGATCGACGCCGCCGGCAATGTCGGCACGCTCGGCTTCCTGTTCGGCAACACCTCGGGCGGCTCCTCCGTCGGCGGCGCGCTCAATCTCGTCCAGTTCAACACCAATACCATCGCCGGCGTTTCGGACCGTGCGACGCTGCGTGCGGCGGACGACATCGCCGTCAACGCGATCACTTCCGACCGGTTCGTCGCTGTCGCACCGTCGTCCGGCAAGGCTGCCGGCACGCTGGCGCTGAACGGCATCACTTCGCTCGGTTTCCTGAACAACACGACGCACGCGTCGATCTCGAGCCAGGCCACCGTCTATGCCCCGACCGTCGGCATTCTGGCGCAGCAGGATCTGTCGGTCGTGACGCTGTCCGGCGCGATGAGCTATAACGGGAGCGGCGGTTCGGCGGTCGGCTTGTCGGTCGCCTATCTCGGCGCAAATACCGACACCTCCGCCTATATCGGCGACAACCATTCCGACATCCGGCCCGGCGTGTTCAGCGCCAACGATCCGTTCGCCGGCACCAGCGGCGGAAGCGGGGCGGTCAATGTCGACAATCTGACCCTCAGCGCGACCACTTCGGGACGCATCACGGCGGCCGCCGTCGCGGCAGCCGTCTCCGACCCGGCGTCGTCGAGTTTCTCCGACAAGGCAGGCGCTGCCGGCGCCGCCTCGACCGGAGGCACCGCCGGCGTGACGACGGCGGCGGGCAAGATTGGTTCGACCTCGGGATCGAGCACGAGCGGCTTCAGCCTCGATCTCGCCGGCAGCTCGTCGGTGAGCGACGTCTCGCTCGGCACCAGCGCCTATATCAGGAACACGACGGTCAACAAGTACACCACGACCGGCGCCGTGCTGACCAACACGATCGTTCAGGCGCTGAACGACACTATGCTCAACAATGGTTCCGGCTCCGCGGCGCTCAATCTGGCCGGAGGGTCTGCCACGGGGGCTGCGATCGGCGGCGCGATCGCGGCGGCGATGTCGAACAATGCGACGCTCGCCTATATCTACGGCACCACCATGAACAACCAGAGTTCGGTGACGGTGCAGGCGCTAAATGGCGGCTCGGAGACCGTCGTTGCCATCGGCGTGGCGGGATCGAAATCCAATTCGGCGTCGCTGTCGGCCTCGGTCGGCATCATCACCGACAGCGCCAACGCCTATATCGAGAGCTCGACGATCACGGGGCAGGCGAGCGGCGTCAATCGCGCGCTCGAGGTCGACGCCTACCAGACCACGAACATCGCGATCGGCGGCGGCTCGCTCTACATTACGGGTGGTCAGGCCGGCGTCGGCATCGGGCTGACCTATGCGTCGATCGCCGATCCCACGGGTGGAAACGCGACCGACGCGCATATCCGCAGCACGGCGATCTCGAACTACGACAGCCTCCTGGTGATGGCCGACAGCGCCAGCGTGATTGCGGCCGGTGCGGCTTCGGGCGGGGGCGGGGCCAGCGCCAACGGACTTGCCGGCGCGATCGTCGTCAGTGAGATCACACCGACCACGACGGCCTATATCAACAGCGGCGCGACGGTGAGCATCAATGTCGGCCGCGTGACGGTGCTGGCGGACAGCGGCGCGGTGTCGGCGCTGGATACGGCGCTCGGCAACCTCGTCAAGAAGTCGAACAACAATCATCTCGCCACGGACACCTGCACGGTCGCCGGCGGCACGGGCGGGCAGAACTGCATCGACTTCAGCGCGGCTGCGCTCAACGACGGCACGGGTAACGGTCCGGGAGCCAGCATCGTCTCCGTTGCGGGTCTCATCCAGGCGGGCAAGAACAATGTCGGCGCCTCGATCGTCTACAACACCATCGCAATCACGCATTCGGCCTACATCGCCAACGTCCTGATGACTGCCGGCAGCAACGGCAATGTCAGTGTGAGCGCGGTCGACTCCTCCAAGATCCAGGCGGTCACGATCGGCTTTGGTCTGGCGACCGGACAGTTTGCGGGCGTCGGCGGCACCACGATCAGCAGCATCTCCAATACCGTTACGGCGGCCATCGGCAACGGCCAGTCCAGCGCGACGCAATCGTCCGTCACGGCCAAGAACATTTCCGTCTCCGCGACCGACAATTCCAGCATCACCGGAACCGCTGCCGTCGCGGGCGCCTCGACGCAAGGCAGCGCCGCGGGCCTGGCGCTCGTCTACAGCAGCATCGCCAACAATGTCAGCGCCGGCGTCACCGGGTCCAAGCTGACCGCCTCGGGCAGCGTCGCCGTCGGTGCGAACTCGAACGCCAGCATCTCGACCGTTGCCGTCGGTATCGCGATGTCCTCGCAGGTCGGGCTGGCCGGCTCGGTCGCCACCAATCTGATGGGCACCAACGTCACCGCCAGCATCACCGCCGCCGGCACCAATGGGATCAACGGCGCCGACGTCACCGCCACCAACAACGTCGCCGTGATCGCCGGCAACAACGACAAGGCGGCCGTGTTCGCCGGTGCCGTGTCGATCAGCAAGGGCGCAGCCGGCGGCGCAGGCTCGCTGGTCACCAACCAGATCACGGGAACCACAGCGGCCTATATCAGCGGGGCGAACACCAAAGTCGATGCGCTCGGGACCAGCACCACCGATACGCTGTCGGTCAACAACGGCACGCTGGTGCATGCCTTCGATCTCGGCGCCGCCCACGCGCCGACCGACTCTACGCCCGATCTCTCCGAGAACCAGGACATCCTGCGCGGCCTTGCCGTGGTCGCGAGCTCGCACCAGGCGGTCGTGACCAACGTCGCGTCGGTCGCCGCGAGCAGCGGCATCGCCATCATGATCAACCCGATCACCAATGTGATGAGCGGGGCGACTAGGGCCTATATCGACAGCGCGTCCATCGACACGCGCCTGACCTCGTCGACGCTGGCACCCCAGATCGAGGTTGCGGCGTCGAGCTTCTCCTATTCCGGCGCGTTTGGCGCCGGCATCGTGGCCCCGACCGGCAACGGCGGCGGCGGCGCCACCATCATCAGCACCACGATGCAGCGCGGTACGTTTGCCTACATCACCAATTCGACTGTCGGCGGCGCGCAGTCGTCGAGCCCGACGGTCGGCGCCGTCACCGTGAAGGCCAATGCCGAGCAGGATGCATCCTCGATCGCGATCGGCTTCAACACCGGCTCGGTCGGGTTGAACGTCTTCCAGGCGACGACGGAAGCCTATGTCGATGGTGGCGCGCTGACGGCCGCATCGCTGACGGTGAACGCCACCAACAACACCGGCATCTTCTCCGCGAACGGCTCCGGCGCCTATGGCAGCCAGGCCGCGATCGGCGCGGCGTTCCTGGTCCAGGTCTCCTCGAACCGGACCGAGGCCTATGTCGGCGACGAATTCCACTATCAGGGTAATGGCGCTGCACACACGACCGCGCTCAATCTGAGCGGCGCGCTCGACGTCGAGGCCACCACCAAGAACCGCTTCGAGGCCTATGCGATCGGCGGTGCGCTCTCGACCGGCACGGCGGCGATCGCCGGCATGGCGAACATCGAGATCGCCAACAACACCACCATCGCCGGCGTCTACGACACCACATTGCAATCGGTGACGGGTGGTGCGGCCGGCGCGGTCACCATCAACGCGACCGAGGACGTGGCGATCAAGGAGATCGCGGGGGCGCTCGCGGTTGGCGCCAGCGGGGCAGGGGTCGGCATCGGCGCCGCCGCCAACGTCATCAGCTTCAAGAGCCAGACCATTGCGGAAAGCCGCAACAGCAATCTGAACTCGGCCGGCGCGATCAACGTCAATGCGCTCAGCACCAAGGAGGTGCTGTCCTACGCGGTCACCGCGGGCATCGGCGGCAGCGTCGGTATCGGCGCGACGGTCGGCGTCATCATCATCGGCACCAACACCGCCGATGCCGATACCCAGGGCCAGCAGACCGGCCAGCTCAATCAGGGCAACAACGGCACCATCGCGTCCGTGAACAACGGCACCAACCACACGCAAGGCAGCAACGCGGTCGCGAGCGGAACGGCCGGCAATCCGAACAGCGCCAACGTCAGCTCGACCTACGACGTCAGCAGCGTGCTGAGCGGCGGCAACGACGCCGTTGTCGCGCAGATCGCTGGCGGCAACGTCACGGGCACGCAAGTCAATGTCACTGCCACCAGCGCCAATGCGGCCAAGATGTATCTTCTTGGCGCCGGCTTTGCGAAGAATGTCGGCATCGGAGCGGGCATTGGCTACACCAGCGTCAACAGCACCGTGCTCGCCAATCTGAGTGACTACGGACGCAACGGCTCCGGCGTGCTGGTGGCCGCAGATACGCCTTTGGCCGTCTCGGCACCGATTGTCACCGTTGCGGCGGTGGTCAAGGACGCGACCACCGGACCTTATGCCGGCAAGACCATCGACACCGAGGCGATCGCCGGCGGTGCGGCGCTTTACTTCGGCGCCGATGCGGCTGTCGCGGTCGGCAATGTCAGCAACTCCGTGGTGGCGATGCTTGGCGGCCAGATCACCGGCACGGGCGGCACCGGCACTGGCGCCGCGGTCATGGCGCAGGATTCGACGACCCAGGTGGTCTTCACCGGCGGCGTCACCGGCGGCGCCGTGGCCGTCGGCGCTTCGGTCGCGTCGGCAAGCCGAACGAGCTCGGTCGCTGCGAGGGTTCTGAACGGCTCCACCGTCAACGTCACGACTCTGGCAGTTGGAGCAAGCGGCGCCGGCACCTTGACCACGACGTCCACAGCACTTGGCGGCGGCATCGTCGCGGGCGTCGGTGCGGATGCGGAGGCCCACGAGAACTCGTCCGTGCTGGCGGAGATCGGCAGCAGTGCCTCGATCACGACGTCGGCGGCCGGCGTCGGCACGCTGGTGTCGGCGTCGATCACGCCCAATCTGTCGAGCGAGGCGATCGGCGTTTCCGTTGGCGGCGCCGCTGTCGGCGTCGCCATCGCCAAGTCTACGGTCGGCGCCACGGTGACGGCCGATGTCGGCGACAACGTCAGCTTCTCGGGCGGTGCGCTCGCGGTGACCGCCATGGCGCTGGTCCCGACCAGCGGCACGACGACCTGGGCCAAGGCACTCGCCGGCGGCGGCGGCTCGCTGATCGGCGCACAGGGCAGCCTTGCCGTGGCGTCCGAGAACGCGACGGTGAGCGCCTATGGCGGGACGGGGATCCGGCTTCCCAACGCCGATGTCACCATCGCGGCCGAGAACGACAGCGCCCAATACGCCGAGGGGACAGGCCTTTCGACCGGCTTCCTGGCGCTCGGTGCGACGGTCGCGCAAACGTCGTCGAACGCGCACACCTATGCCTATCTGGGTGCGCCCGCCGATATGGATAATCTCAATCACGGCAATTACACGGGCATCCTCCGGATCACGGCCACCGGCACGGATACCAACGTGTCCAACGCGACGGTCGGCGCGGGCGGCACCTATGCCGGCGCGGCAGCGGTCGCCACCACCAGCTCGACCGCCGTGACCAACGCGCGGTTCGACGGCGGCACGGCGGATGACACGCTCTATTTCGGCGGCCTCCGCATCAATGCCAAGCACACCACGAATTATGCCGCCAGCGGCGACGCCTATCAGGCGTCGACGGCCGGTGTCTCCGCCGGCAAGGCGCAGAACGACGTCGACTCGACCACCACTGCCGAGATCGGAACGCACCTGATCATCAATTCGGCGGGCGGCAACATGGTCGTCATCGCCAACGACATCGTCAACCAGGGCGGCGGCGGCGCGCGGTCGGGCTCCGGCGGCTCGTTCTCGGGTGCAGCCGCACTCAGCACCTCGACCGTCACCCAGCACGTCAACACAAATATCGGGGCCGGCACGGTCCTGAGCCTCAACGGCGATCCGCGGACGTCGGCGGCGTTCATCAATATCGAGGCCTACAACACGCTGAACACCAACGATACGGCGAGCCTCGCCACGGCCAGCTTCTTCGCCGGCGGCGGCGCCGAATCCAACATGACGGCGAACGCCACGCTCGCGGTCAACATCAATGCCCGCGAGCTGTTCAGCGTGGGCAAGATCTATATCGGCACGGCCGCGAAGATGGCGGCGGCGAACAACGCCAATGCCAGCCTCTACGGCGCGATCGCCGGTGTCGGTGCCAGCACCAACAGCTGGGTCCACGCCAACCAGTCCGTCAATGTCGGCGACAACGCGAAGATCGCGGCCTGGCGCGACATCACCATCTACGCGGGCCTCGCCGGCGACGGCACCGTCTTCAGCAGCGTGCAGGCGACGGCGACGACGGTCGTCTACAACAACACCGCCGTTCCGATCTCCACGCTTTATCGCGGCACGGCCAATGCTGACGACACCACGAGCCTGACGCTGGCCCCCACCTCGAGCATCCTCGGCGCGCGCGACATCTATCTCGGTGCAACGCAAGGGCAGGTCACGGCGGCCGGCAACGGCAGCAACTACAATCCGTATCTGGACATCTTCAGCGCCAAGAACAGCGACAACCACAGCCACACCAGCGGAACCGGCGATGTCGCGCTCAACGGCCAGGTGGTGGCGGGCGTCAATAACGATTTGACGATTACGATCGAACTCGGTGCGACCGCGCCGACACTGAGCACGACCAGTCCCTATTCCCTGCTGACAAACGGCTCTTCATCGGTCCCCGAGCTCGTCTCCGACGTCAATCACTTGAGCCCGGTGATGAGCTGGAACCACCAGACGGTCCAGTACGCCGTCGTCGGCAACTTCAATCCCTACCAGCTGGTGGTCAACCAGCTGGCGTCGCTGACCGGACTGACCGAGTCGCAGGTCCGCTCCCAGCTCGCGGCGGCGACGCCCACGGCGCCTGCCAGCATGTTGCCGTCCGGCACCGATCCGACCGGCGACAAGCAGCGCCAGATCGACACGTTGATCAAGCAGGCGCCGTTTACCTCCGACGCGCCCGGCAACGCCTTCGCGTTCGGCGACATCATGGTGTCCGCCGGCAACGTCTCGATCCTGGCTCAGAAGCTGACCGGCAACAGCGGGACGAATCCCGCAGCGCCCGCGGTCATCGCGCGCAGCTCGCCCTTGATCAAGATCGAGAACAAGGGCCTCGACTTCATGAGCCTGGGCAACCTCACGGTCACCGACGTGACCGGAGGAAACATCACTTACCGTCAGATCGACCATGTCGACCCGGATTCTCACTCCAACGTGACCTTCACCGCGATGCCGAGCGCGACGCCGGTCATCGACGTCTCGGCCACCTACAACCGCCTGGATCCGGACTCCGGCCAGGGTATCGACCAGAACGGCAACGTGCTGACCCGCACGCCCGACATCTATTTCAACGGCGCCGTCAACAACGCGAACGGCCTGCTCAAGATCATCAACAATCTCGGCAGCGTCGTCGCATCGCAGTCGCTCAGTGCCGCGACCGTCCAGATCGTGGTGCCCAAAGGCACCTTCACCTTCCTCGGCGGTATCGGGAGCTTCTACGACAGCGGCAGCGCGGTCACCTCGCAATGGGCCACCACTGAAAACAGGCCGGAAGACACGCTGACCGCGGTGATGACGGCGGCGACCTATCTCGGCGCCTACGGCGACTACTATACCGCTCCGCATATCGCTTCGGGAACCGATCACCCCTATTTCTATTACTGCTGCACCGACGGCAGCCACGGCGTGTATCAACCCGTCGGCAACGCCGACGCCAGCACGATCTTCACCGCGCGCATGCTGATGACGTATTACGACGGCACCTCGCTCTATTCATCGATCTTCCTGCCGGTGGGCAGGGGTACGCCTGGGAACACCAGCACTCCCGATGCCGGCAGCGTGCCTGACATCGCGACCCTCAAGATCATCGAGGGGCAGTCGCAGGACTCGTCCAATGTCGTGCTCGCGCAGTGGAAGAAAACGACTTATGACGGCCGCAACGTCTATACCGATAGCGGTCCGTACAAGACGCCGTTCAACTGTGCGTCAGCCTGCGACAGCTCGGGCTTCTTCCAGGTGATCAACATCCAGCCGGATGCGATCACGCCGAAGACCGCGGACGCGCCGGCCACCGCGACTGCCACCCGGACCATCAGCGGCCAGGCGGTCATCATCTCGGCGTCGGTGATCAACATCAACGGCACCATCCAGGCCGGCTCGAGCAGCAATTACTCGGTCGACATCGGCGCCGCGGCGTACGATGCCATCTACGGCAGCAACGGCCTCAAGAACCGCAACGGCGGCGCGGATTTTGCCGCGGCCCAGGCCAATGCGCGGAACGGCGTCTATTACGACATCTCGGGCTCCGTGACGGCGTCGGCCAGCGGCGACGCCAAGATCGGGGTCAGGTACAACGCTCTCACCGACCAGCTCATCCTGAATGGCGTGGCGCAGGGCGCCGGCGGCTACGTCTACCTCAACGGCAAGATCATCTCGACCTCGACCGACAGCACCCAGACCCAGGGTAACATCGAGATCAAAGGCGGCGCCGGCACGGTCACCGTCAACAACACCAGCGGGCTCCAGCTGGTCACCAACACCATCAATACCAGCGTCACTGCCCAGAGCGTGGTCGAGATCGTCGACCAGCTCAAGGGGAAGACGACGTGGTGGGTTTACGATCCCAAGGCTGCAAGCAGTCAGCAGGTGTCGCGGTACGAGACCAACAGTGTCACTGCGGCCGCGATCGACCCGTCGATGCTTACGGCCAGGACCGGTACGGCGGGCGTCCAGTACCGGACGCAGGAGAACATGCTCTATCAATGGGTCGACACCGCGACGCTGGATCGTCTACCCACCAGCACGCAGTTCGACTACGGCTGGAGCTTCACGCCCAATCAGGTCACCGGCGAGAACTGGACCCGCTCGACCAACCTGGTTTCAGGCACGCAGAGCAGCAACTATCAGAAAGTCACCACCGCCACAGGCAGCTATCACTGGGCGGGAGGCGTGAACCCGGATGGGAGCCCCGTTGGACTCAACACCCATTCCAACGCGTGCTGCGGCGCGGACGCCCAGTACAACTGGTACCAGGCGATCTATGATCACCTGACGCTCACGCTGACCAACACGGTCAAGGCGTCGAACCCGATCAACATCAAGTTCATCGGCGGCAGTAGCAGCGACGTCGTGGTCAATTCGACCTCGGGCATCGTCATCAACGGGTCGATCAACAACCAGCAGGGCACGACGACGCTTGCCGCCACCGGCGCCAACTCGTCCATCACGGTCGCCGCCAATGCCAACAACCCGGTAATCTCGGGCACGAGCGTGACGCTTCGGGGTGACGGTGGCATCGGAACGCTCGGCACCAACAAGGCTCCCGTCCAGGTGCAGATCTATGGCGGCAGCCTGACCGCCAGCTCGATCGACCGCGACATCGCGATCTCGGCGATCGGCGCGCTGTCGATCAACCAGGTCAAGGTGAATTCGGCAGGCGCCACGCCGCAAGGCAGCGTCTTCCTCTCGGCGACCGGCGACATCAACTCGGCGTCCGCCTACAACGTCGCCAATCCCGTCGTGATCGGCAAGAACATCGAGATCAACTCCACCTCCGGTGCGATCGGCGCGAAGAGCGCCGTCGTCAATGGCGCATCCACCCTGACCAACATCAATCCGCTGGTGATCCAGGCGACGGGGACGATTCAGGCCAACGGCAGCGTCGATGGTGGTGTTCTCGACAGCGCCTCGGCCACCGGCACCTACATCATCCAGTCCAAGGGCGATTTGCGCCTCGGCACGGTCCAGTCGACCGGTGGCCCGGTCTTCCTTGAGGCGGCGGGCTCCGACAACAACCCGGCCAACATCCTGAACGGCCGGGCGGCGGTTGGTCTGACCCAGGCGCAGAGCCAGCATCTTCAGGACGTTCAGGCGAGCCTCGACCTGCTCAGCGGCAATGCCGCCACCAACGCCGTCAACAGCTACCAGTCGATGGTGACGTCGGCCTACAACGACTACTTCCAGCTCAAGAACATCGCCTTCCCGAACGGCAGCACCTACAACCCGACCTCGGTGGGGCAGACGGTGCTGCGGGCGCAGGTGGCCGCCAAGCTCGGCATCGATCCCGCGAACGTCACGACGACGCAGATGAAGACCGAGGCCACGACGCGGTTCCTGAGGGACCAGTTCCTGCTCGGCAAGATCACCACCGACGAGCTCAAGACCTCGCTGACGACGTTGCTGGGCAGCGCGCCCACAGATCCGCTGGGGACCGTGTTCGGCAGCTCGCTGTCGTCGACCCTGTTCACCAAGCTGTTCGACGGCGTGGCGACAGCCAATCAGCGCATGCCGAGCAATACGGCGCTGCAGACGGCGCTTGGCGCCTATAATGTGAATTACAGCTACACGCTCGCATCGACCGAGCGGGTCTACAGCATCATCACCGCGGGCTCGCAGTGGACGCAGAGCCAGCTCGCCTACACGGTGTCGTCGTCGGCCGTCGGCGCGGCGCCGCCGCCGATCGACGAGAACGTCGTCGCCAATGTCAGCGCCAACCAGATCATGCTCTACGCGCCGCGCGGCTCGGTCGGCAATTCGGCAGCGCCCCAGACGTTCACCTTCACCAGCGTCGATTCCTCGTCGCTGACGCCGGAGCAGAGGGGATTGCTCGCCACGGCCGGTCCCGGCCAGCTCACCGTCGGCGCGGTCACGGACCCGACGACCCATGTCACGACCTATACGGTCAGCCTGTCGCAGCAGAACCTCGTCGTCGTCGACAACCCGATCGCGATTTCGGCCAAGGCGCTGTCGAACATCTATCTCGGCAGCAAGAACAGCCTCGCGCTCGGCGGCGTCACCGCCAATTACGGCCCGATCGCGGCCGCGCAGGCCAACGGCATCGAGGTGACCGGCCGCGGCGACGTCAAGCTCGACGCCGTCAACAGCATCTCCGCCAACGCAAGCGGGGCCGTGATCTCAGGCGATATCGGCAACCTGACCCTGATCGCCGAGCACGGCAATGTCGGTGCCCCCTCGGGAACCGCCGGAAGCAACCCCGCGAACAATACGAACGCGCTTCAGATCGCATTCGCGGATCCGTCCAACGACCAGCTCGACCAGGTCTCGTCGGCGCAGGGCATCTACCTGAAGCAGACCACCGGCGATCTCATTCTCGGCAACATTGCCGCCGGCAATGCGATCCAGCTCGCCGCGACCGGCAGCATCTATGCCGAGGCCGGCTTCACCGATCGTACGGCGATCCACATCCTGGGCGCCGACCTTGATCTGCGCGCCGGCGGCAACATCGGCTTCAACGGCTCGACCTTCCAGCCGCTCCAGGTGAATATCTCCGGCGCGGTGACCGGCTCGGCGGTCGGCGACCTCAGCATCCTCGCCGTCACCGGCGATCTCATGGTCGGCACGAGCGGCACCTATGGGACGCTGACGGCCGGCGGCGCGCTGACGCTCAACGCTGCGCGCGGCGGGCTCACCGTCAATGCCGACGTCACCAGCGGCGGCCTGATGCAGCTGCTCGCCAACCGCGGCATGAGTTTCGCGGCCGGCACCAGCGCTGCGCCGGTGGTTGCGACCAGCAGCTCGGACGGCGTGACCCTGGTTGCCGCGACGCTGACGATGGGCGCCTATTCGGCCATCAACGCGGCCGGATTGATCTCGGTGACCACCACGGGCGATGCGACGATCGGCCAGCTGAATTCGTCCCTGTCCTACGCGGCGGCCTCGAACGCGCCCTCGATCATCGTCACTGCCGGTGGCGTCGCTTCGCTGGGCGCGATCATCGACAATGGCGACGGCCAGACCAGGTTCGTCGCATCCGGCGCGGGCGCCGAAGTGTCGCTGAGCGCATCGAACGGCATCGGAAGTGCCACGAGCCGGCTCGCCTTCAACGCCGTACAATTGTCGGCGAGCGCGAGCGCCGGGGGCATCTACCTGAAGGCGCTGACCGACACCGAGGCGAGCCTGCTGTCCGCGGTGAAGGGCAACGTGGACATCATCGGCACCGGCGCGCTGACGCTCGACCAAGTGCTGGCGGGCACGGCGACCGGCGCGAGCGGCAGCTTCAGTGCCGTCGCGAACAACGGCAGTGTCGTCATCGGGACCGCCGACAGCAGCGGCTCGCAGACGGTCCACGCGACCCAGAACGTGACGTTCAAGTCGCTGACGACGACCGGAAATGCCGGCGACGCCGGCAACATTGACGTCACCGCCGACAACGGCTTCATCCTGGCGCAGACGGTGACGTCGGGCGGCGTGACCACGCTGGGGTCGGTCTCGGCCCACGGCTCGGCGACGCTGCTTGCGGCCACGACCATCACCGGCAACACGCTCGCCACCACGACCGGCTCGGCCGTGCTGACCGCGACCGGCCCGATCGACTGGAACACGCTCAACGTCGGGACGATGCTGGGCGCGACGGCAAGCCAGGGCAGCATCACCTTCCAGACGGCGCAGAGCGGCGGCACGCAGACCATCCGCGCCCATGACAATGTGACGTTCAATGCGCTGACGACGACCGGCATCACCGGCGATGCCGGCAGCATCAACGTCACCGCCGACAACGGCTTCATCCTGGCGCAGACGGTGACGGCTGGCGGCGTGACGAGCCAGGGCTCGGTCTCAGCCAACGGCTCGGCGACGCTGCTTGCGGCCACGACCATCACCGGCAACACGCTCGCCGCCACGACCGGCTCGGGCCTGCTGACCGCGAGCGGTCCGGTCAACTGGAACGTCCTCAATGTCGGCACGACGCTGGGCGTGACTTCAAGCCAGGGCAGCATCACGTTCCAGACGGCGCAGAGCGGCGGCACGCAGACCATTCACGCCCACGACAACGTCACCTTCAACGCGCTGACGGCGACGGGCATCAACGGCGACGCCGGCAGCATCAACGTCAATGCGGATAACGGTTTCATCCTGGCGCAAACGGTGATGTCGGGCGGCGTGCCAACGCTGGGCTCGGTCTCCGCCAATGGCTCGGCGAGGCTGATCGCGGCGGGGACCAACACCGGTCATAACCTCACGGCCACGACCGGCAACGCAGTCCTGAGCGGCACCGTCGTTCGTTGGGATAATCTTAGCGCGGGCGGCACGCTCGACGTCACCGCGACGGCCGGAGGGATCACCGTTGGCACCGCCATCAGCGGTGGCACGCAGACCCTGCATGCCGTCAACGATATCGTCTTCAGCCAGCTCACCACGACCGGTATCCCGGGCGATGCCGGCGACCTCAACGTCAAATCCGACACGGGCTCGCTCCGCGGCGGATCGATCACCGCCAACGGCGAGACGCGTTTCGATGTGGCCGGATCGGTCTCGTTCGACCGGATCAGTGGCGACATCGTCAAGATGACGTCGTCGGGTGACCTGACGATCAACTGGGTCAGCGTCGTCCGGGAGCTCGACCTGGCGGCAGACACGATCAACGTCAGGGGCGAGCAGATCCGTTCGAATCCGGCGATCCCGCTGATCATGAACATCACCGGCTATAACGGCGGCGTCGCGAAGTCCGCCAACATCTCGATCGACCCGGACAGCATCATCGTCAACCAGTTCAGGGTGGTGGACGCGAACTTCTGGACCGACGCGCATGCGGTCACGATCCTGAACGGCTATGTCCCGGGCCAGCTCATGCTCACCACCGCCACCCAGCAGGTGTTCCTGAACAACCGGACGCTGGCGCCGACCAACGGGCCGACGCTCCAGCTCTACCAGCCGGGCGGCGTGTTCACGATGAGCCAGGTCGGCAACGCCAATGTCAGCAACGCCTACGTGGTGTTCTACACCGGCGACGTCTCGGCGAGCGTCACCAATTACGGGCCGACGCACACCTGCTGCTACGACTTCACCGGCGCCAGCATGGTGCGCAACATCCCGGTCGACGGCGAGGGCAAGGAGAGCATCGAGACCTGGCTCGCGAAGAAGGATGGCGGGACGTTCTATTTGCTCGGTCTCTCCGGCCAGGCCCGGCTCGATGCGCTGCTGACGCCGCGTCCGGTCGAGACCATCGGCTCCGGTCCCGCCGTCAACATCGAGGGACTGAGCGACCTGCGCAAGCTGCGCCGTCAGGGGCAGCGCGTGGGTCGCCCGGGCTGGAAGGATGCGGCGGTCGAGACGGCGAAGCCGTCCGTTGGCCGTCTCGCACAGGCATGGTAACGAGATTCGGGATGCGGATTTGGGGGGCAGCGTTGGGGGTGGGGCTTGCAGCTTGCTGCATCGCCCCTTCGCGCGCGCAAGTGCCCTCGATCAATCCCGGCGTGATCCAGAACGACGTCGACCGGCAGCGCCGCCAGCTCGAGCAACAGAGCGCGCCGCCCAAGCTCACCGGTCCCGCGGTGATCGGCGGCGAGCGGGAGAAGTCCGGGCTGCTGAAGCCGGGTGGGCCGAAATTCCGCCTGCGCAAGGTCGAGTTCGACGCGTCCAAGTTCATCACGCCGGCGGAGCTCGACGAGATCGCGAAGAAATATGTCGGCAAGAACGTCGACATCGCCGCACTGTTGCAGCTCGTGGCCGACATCAACGCCATCTACACCGAGCGCGGCATCGTCACGGGCATCGCGACGCTGCCGGACCAGGACGCCAAGGGCGGCATCGTCCGCGTCAAGCTGACCGAAGGCCGGTTGCACAAGACGACCATCGAGGGCAACAAGCAGACCCGCACCGATTACATCCTTCAGCGCGTGAAGGAGCCCGAAGGCGAGGTCCTCGACGTTCCAAAACTCAATCGCGACGTGATCTGGTTCAACCGGACCAACGACGTGCAGATCAAGGCGCTGCTCCAGCCTGGCACGAGTTTTGGCCTGACCGATCTCCAGTTCGCCGTGATCGAGCCGCCGGTCGACACCTTGCAACTCTTCACCGACAACCAGGGCGCGGAGAACACCGGGCGCTGGGAGGGCGGAGCCTTCTACAAGCGCCACGGCCTGTTCGGCGTCGACGACCGCCTGACCTTCTACGGCGTCCGCGCCGACGGCAATCTCAACGGCAACGCCGCCTACAGCATTCCGGTCAATCCCTGGGGTGGCCGCGTCGGCGTCAGCTATACCGAAGGCAAGATCAAGATCATCCAGGGACCGTTCGTCGCGCTCGACGTCACCGGACGCTCGAGCCAGGCCGCGGTCAATTTCAGCCAGCCGGTCTGGGTGACGCAGAACTGGCTGATATTGCTCAACGCCGCCGAGACCGAGGGCAAGACGGTCAGCCGCTTCGCCACGGTCTCCGTGACCGACGACCATTACGACAAGGCCACCGCCGGGCTCTCGGTGACCAATTCCGGCAACACCTATTCGATCACGGTCTCGCCGGCGGTGAACTACATCACCTGGCATGATTATGTGCTCGGCAACAACCGCGCGTTCAACACCTATACCGGCTCGCTGATCGCGACCAGCGCGGCGGGGCCGCAGAATTTCAGCGCCAACGTGCTGGCGAGCTGGCAGTACACGCAGGAAAAGCTGCTGCCGGGCGACCAGATCTTCTCGATCGGCGGTCCCACCACCGTGCGCGGCTATCCCTCCAACTCCGCATCCGGCGACAGCGGCTATTATTTCAACGCCGAGCTGCACTACAATTGGTCGTCGTGGCTTAGGGGGTTCGACACCTACATCTTCACCGACTGGGGTGCGGTCTATTCAACATTCCCGGGGGTTACCGAGCTCGCTTCGGTCGGCGTCGGCTTCTCATGGACCTATGCGTCGTTCATGACGTTCGAGGCGAATTACGCGACGCCGTTGAAGATGGCCGTCTCGACCCAGAACCATTACGAGGCCTATGGCCGCGTCATCTTCCGACCGTTGTTGATGTTCCAGAAGCCGGAGAGCCCCGCGCCGGTGGCGGCTGCCGCCGGCAAGAGCAGGTCGTAGCGACAAGCCGCCGCTCTCTCCGTCGTCATTGCGAGAAGCCCGCGACAAAATTGCAAAGCAATTTTGCGCTGGTGCGACGAAGCAATCCAGAATCCCTCCGCGGAGACAGCCTGGATTGCTTCGCTACGCTTGCAATGACGGAGGATGGAGCGGGGGCGTCTCAACGCCGCAGCGTGAATTCCTCCGCGCCGCGACGGTGCTCCCACTTCGCCTGCTCCAGCTCCGGCTGGTCGCATTCGACTTCCGGATAGCCGATGCAGAGATAGGCGATGAACTTCCAGGAGCTGGGCACGTCGAGAGTGGTGTGAACGCGCTCCGGATTGAGGATCGACACCCAGCCGATGCCGATGCCGTCGGCGCGCGCGGCGAGCCACATCGCGGTGATCGCGGCGACCACTGAATATTCCGTCGTCTCCGGCATGGTCGCGCGGCCGAGGCCGTGGCCGATGTCGCTCGCTTTGTCTGCGAACACGGCGAGGTGACCGGGCGCCTGTTCGAGACCAGACAGTTTTAGTGTGGCATAGCGCGCGGCGCGTTCGCCGGAGTAACAGTTCAGCGCATCGGCGTTGCATGCCCTGAAGTCGTCGATCACGTCGCGGCGTCGTGCGGCATCTTCAACGACAACGAAGCGCCAGGGCTGGCTCAGGCCGACCGAGGGTGAGAGACAGGCGGTCTCGATCAGGCGATCGATGGCGCCGGCCGGCAGCGGATCGGCGCGGAAGCGGCGCACGTCGCGGCGCCACACGAACAGCTCGCGCAAGTGCTGACGGAAGGTGTCGTCGAACTCGACCATGAGATCAGCCTCCCATCCGGAAGGATGCCGCCGCCAGCAGAATGAGGATCTCGCCGGTCTGCTCGAATGCGCCGAGGATGTCGCCGGTCTGCCCGCCGATCTGGCGGATGGCAAGCCGCGCCAGCATCAAGCCGGCGAGGGACAGCAGGATCAGGCTGACCAGCGCCTTGCCCGGCCCGAGCGCGAGCGCGAGGACGAGCGTTCCAACAGCGAAAGCGATGGCGACGCTGCGGCCCGTCGGCGATCCCGCACTTGCCGATAGTCCATCAGATCGTGCCGGCGGGACCAGCGACATGAAAGCCGGCACGCCCGCGCGGGCAGCAGTGTGCGCGGCACACAGCGCGAGCGCGACGGCCCAGGGATTGGCGATCGCCGCGAGCGCGCTCCAGCGCAGACCGAACGACAGGATCAGCGCGCAGACGCCATAGGTGCCGATCCGGCTGTCGCGCATGATCTCGAGCTTGCGTTCGCGCGTCCGGCCGCCGCCAAGCCCGTCGGCGGTATCGGCAAGGCCATCCTCATGCAGCGCGCCGGTGATGAGCGCGGTCGTGGCCAGCGTGAGCAGGGCGGCGAGGTTCGGTGTCAGTCCGAACCGGCTGGAAATCTTGTAGACCAAGGCACCCGCGAGGCCGACCAGCAGTCCCGCGACGGGGATTGCCCAGGTCGCGCGCGCGATGGCGCCTTCGCCTGCGGGCTTCGACGATGCCACCGGCAGAATCGTGACGAACGATGCCGCCATCCTGAGATCGGCGATAATCTCTTTGAAAAGCTCGGCGCGCGGCATCATTTCAGTTTCATCGGCAGGCCGGCCACGACGAACTCGACTTCGTCGGAAACCGCCGCGATGACCTGGTTCATGATTCCGGCGGCGTCGCGATAGCTGCGCGCCAGCGCGTTGTTGGGCACGATACCGAGGCCGACCTCGTTGGTGACGAAAATGACGGGGCTCTTCTGGCCGCCCATGAAAGCGGCGAGCTTCATGAGTTCGTGTTCCCAGTCACGCCCCGCATGCATAATGTTGGAGAGCCACAAGGTCAGGCAATCCACCAGCCTTGGGCCGGCGCCATCGGTCTCGATCAGAGCTTGCAGGAGATCGAGTGGTACCTCTCGCTCGATCCAATCGACGGCCGCGCGCTTGGCTCGATGCTTGGCGATGCGCACCTCCATTTCGGCATCGAGCGCCTCGGCCGTCGCGATGTAGATGGGCTGGCCCGGAAAGCTGCGCGCTCGCTTTTCCGCGTGGGCGCTCTTACCCGATCGTGCTCCGCCGGTGATCAAGATGACGGCCATAAAGGTCTCCTGTGGGCCTGACTAATCACCAAACGCGGCCAAAGACAAAGCCGAAATCAGGCGGCCGGGGGCTTGCGCTCGGGCCGTGCTTTGCGCAACAGGGGCGGGACAGGAGGCGTGCGTGGGTTTTGCGGGGGCGATGGCGGTGGCGATGGCGGTGGATGCCCTCTTGGGCTGGCCGTCGTGGCTGTTCGCGCGGATCGGCCATCCCGTGACCTGGCTGGGCCGGCTGATCTCTGCCATCGACGCCGCCTGGAATCGGGATTCCGATCCGCCGGCATTTCGCCGCGCTGCGGGCGTGGCTGGAGCGCTTCTGGTGATTGCGATCTCGGTCGCAATCGGCTGGGTACTTCAGTCCTTGCTCCCCTGGGGATGGATGGAGATCATACTCGTGGGTGTGCTGGCCTGGCCGCTGGTCGCCTTGCGCTCGCTCAATGATCATGTCGCTGCCGTCGCGAAGCCGTTGCTGGCCGGCGACATCGCTGCTGCGCGCGATGCGGTTTCGCGCATCGTCGGACGCGATCCCGCAACGCTCGACGAAGCCGGCATCGCGCGCGCGGCTATCGAGAGCCTTGCGGAAAACGCCTCCGACGGCATCGTGGCGCCGGTGTTATGGGGCGCGCTGTTCGGACTGCCCGGCATTTTGGGCTACAAGGCGATTAACACGCTGGACTCCATGATCGGCCATCGCAACGAGCGCCACGAAGCTTTTGGCTGGGCCGCGGCACGGATCGACGATGTCGCAAACTTCATTCCGGCGCGGCTGACCGGCTTTCTGTTCGTCCTGTTGGCGTCGCGGCGCTCGGAGGCGCTGTCGTGCATGACGCGCGATGCCCGCCGTCACCGCTCGCCCAATGCCGGCTGGCCGGAAGCGGCGATGGCGGGCGCGCTCGGCGTGCGGCTCAGCGGCCCCCGCATCTATCGCGGCAGCGCGACCGATGAGCCCTGGCTCAACGAAGGCGCGCGCGATCCGCTTGCCGCGGACATCAGCCAGGGGTTAACGATCTACCGCCGCGCCATGCTGCTGCTCGCCGGCCTCCTTGCGATCCTGGCCTTCGCGTGAAAGAACGGGGCATGCGCGAGCACGGTGGAAATCTCGATCTGGCCCAGCAGCGTTTTGGCGGACGCGCGGAAGACTGGATCGATCTGTCGACCGGGATCAACCGGCTGCCTTATCCGGTGGGCGAGGTGAGTGCGCGCGCATGGAACGCGCTACCGTCGCGCGCCGAGATCGTGGCGCTGCATCAGGCGGCACAGCATGCCTACGGCACAAGCGCGCCGATCGTCGCGATGGGCGGTGCCCAGGCCGCCATTCAATTGCTGCCGCAACTCGCGCCAGCCGGCCGCGCGCGCATCCTTGCGCCGACCTACAATGAATATGCCGGGGTCTTGTCGCTTGCGGGTTGGGATGTCCAGGAGGTCGGCGAGTTCGACGCGCTGGCGGGCGCGGATCTCGCCGTCGTCGTCAATCCCAACAATCCCGATGGCCGGCGTTTTGCGCCAAAGGATTTGCTGGCGCTGCTGCCGCGCGTCGGCCGTCTCGTCATCGACGAGAGTTTTGCCGATGCTGCCCCGCAGCTGTCGCTCGCATCCGAGGCGGATCGGCCTGGACTGCTGGTCCTGCGCTCCTTCGGCAAGTTCTATGGTCTTGCCGGCCTGCGGCTTGGGTTTGCGCTCGGCAACGCGGCCGACATCGCCAAGCTCGCGGCGATGTCGGGGCCATGGCCGGTGTCGGGAGCGGCGATCGCGATCGGCTGCCGCGCCTTGCGCGACGACGCCTGGGCCGAGGCCACGACCGCGCGGCTTGCGCGCGACTGTGTTCGCCTCGACGGGATGGCGCAAGCACAGGGCTGGCGGCTCGTCGGTGGTGCGCCGCTCTTTCGTCTTTACGAGACGTCCGATGCGCTTGCCGCGCAGGAGACGTTGGCCCGCGGCCAGATCTGGTCGCGCGTCTTCGCGCAGAACCCGACATGGCTGCGTCTCGGGCTTCCGGGCAGCGAAGCCGAATGGACGCGCCTTGCCGAGGCGCTAGCGCGCTAGCGCCAGCAGGCCGCCGACGTCGAGATGTTGTTCGATGTGATCGGCGAGGGCGTCGAGCGCGCTCTCGACCCTGCTGTGATAAGGCTCGTCGCCTGCCGGAATGTCGAGCTTTGCGAGATACGCCTTGCGGAAATCATCCGACGTGAACAGGCCGTGCAAATAGCTGCCTTGCACGCGCCCATCGCTGGAGATCGCGCCTTCGGGCTCGCCGTTCAGTTTCGCAAACGGGCGGGCGCGATCCGGTCCGTCGGTGCGGCCGATGTGGATTTCGTAGGCCTCGATCGGCTGGTCCGTGGCGGCATGCACGGCCGCGACGCGCGTCAGTGTCTTCTGCGGGCTCATCATTGTCGCGACGTCCAGAAGTCCGAGACCCGGCGTGTCGCCGGCAGGGCCTTCGATGCCATCAGGGTCTGCGACGCTGCGCCCGAGCATCTGATAGCCGCCGCAGAGGCCAAGCACATGGCCGCCGCGGCGGTGATGCGCCAGGAGATCGATGTCCCAGCCCTGCGCGCGCAGGAAGGCGAGATCGCCGCGGGTGGACTTTGAGCCGGGGATGATGACGAGGCGGACGTCGCCGGGGATAGCTTCGCCCGGCCGCACCATCACGAGATCGACGCCAGGTTCGAGCTTCAGCGGATCGAGATCATCGAAATTGGCGATCCGCGACAGCACGAGGCAGGCGATCTTGCACTGGCCCGGCTTGCGCGCGTCGCTCAGGCCCAGCGCATCCTCGGCCGGCAGCTCGCCGGCGCGCGCGAACCAGGGCAGCACGCCAAGGCCGCGCCACGCGGTCTTCTGCTCGATCAGCTTGTAGCCGTCGTCGAACAGCGAGGGATCGCCGCGGAACTTGTTGATGACGAAACCCTGGATCATCGCGGCATCGTCGGGGTCGATCACCGTCTTGATGCCGACGAGCTGGGCGATGACGCCGCCGCGGTCGATGTCGCCGACCAGCACGACGGGCACGTCGGCCTTGCGCGCAAAGCCCATATTGGCGATGTCGGCCTTGCGCAGGTTGACCTCGGCCGGGCTGCCGGCGCCTTCGACCAGCACCAGATCGGCGCGCGCTTTCAGCCTCTCGAAACTTTCCAGCACCGCGCCCATCAGCGACGGTTTCATCGCCGCATATTCACGCGCCCGCGCGGTCGCGATGCGCTTTCCCTGCACGATGATTTGTGCGCCGACATCGGTCTCGGGCTTCAGCAGCACCGGGTTCATGTCGGTGTGCGGCTCGACGCCGGCGGCCAGCGCCTGCAGCGCCTGGGCGCGACCGATCTCACCGCCGTCGACGGTGACGGCCGCGTTGTTCGACATGTTCTGCGGCTTGAAGGGCAGCACGCGCAGGCCGCGCCGCGTGAAGGCGCGGGCGAGGCCGGCGACGATGAGCGACTTGCCCACGTCCGAGCCGGCCCCCTGGATCATCAGTGCGCGCGCCATGGTGTTTTCAGAACCTGGGGCCGTGCTCAGAACTCGACGCCGGCTTGCGCCTTGATGCCGGAGCGGAAGGGGTGCTTCACCAGCGTCATCTCGGTGACGAGATCGGCGATCTCGATCAGCTCGTCCTTGGCGTTGCGCCCGGTGAGCACGACATGCGTCATCGGCGGCTTGTGCGTTTTCAGGAAGTCGACGACCTCGGCGATGTCGAGATAGTCATAGCGCAGCGCGATGTTGATCTCGTCGAGCACGACCATGCGCAGATTGGAATCTGATATCAGCTCCTTGGCCTTCGCCCAGCCGGCCTGCGCCGCGGCGATGTCGCGGGCACGGTCCTGCGTCTCCCAGGTGAAACCTTCGCCCATCGCATGGAACTGGCAGAGCTCGCCGAAATGGCCGGTGAGCAGGCGCCGTTCGCCGGTGTCCCAGGCACCCTTGATGAACTGCACGACCGCGCATGGGAAGCCATGGGCGACACAGCGGACGATCATGCCGAAGGCGGAGGAGGACTTGCCCTTGCCGGCGCCGGTGTGGACGATGATGAGGCCCTTCTCGCCGCTCTTGGTCGCCATGATCTTGTCGCGGGCGACCTTGATCTTCGCCATTTTCGCGGCGTGGCGGGCGTCGGTTTCCTCGGCCGTTTGGGTATCCGGTTCAGGCGTCATCTGACAGGGTCCTTCGGCTTGACAAGAGGCGGCCGGGGGCAAATGGTGGCCCGGCGTTGGTTCCTGTCCTATGACAGGCGAAGAGGGAATGCGATAGGGTCCGAATCGACAAGATTCGGGTCCAAACTGCAGCCGCCCCCGCGACCGTGACCGGAGAGATGCCCGAAGCCACTGATCCCCCAGGGGATCGGGAAGGCGGGGATCGAAGGGCCAAAAGCCCTGCTCCGCAAGCCGGGAGACCTGCCAGCGCGGACGAGTTTTGGACCGGCGGACGGGGTGTTCCGCGACGGGGAAACGGACCTTCGGGGGAATGGTCCGTGTGCCTCTTCGCCTCCCGCTGTTTATCCTGGAAGAGGCGATGACCGTCACACTTCACGTCTGTATTACCTGCCGTGCCGGCCAGACGCTCGACGAGGGTGAGACGACGCCCGGAAAGCGCCTGCATGGTGCGATCCTCGACGCCGGCGTGCCTGAGGGCGTCAATGTGGTTCCCGTTGAATGCCTGTCGGCATGCAGCCAGGGCTGCTCGGTTGCGCTCAGCGCGCCCGGCCGCTGGTCCTATGTCTATGGCCGCTTGTCAGAGGCCCATGCGAGCGACGTGGTCGCGGGTGCTGCTGCCTATGCCGCCGCGCCCGACGGCCTCGTGCCTTGGCGCAGCCGTCCCGAAATCTTCCGCAAGCAGTCGCTTGCCCGCATTCCCCCCATTGCCGTGTTGCCGGAGGCCGCCGAATGAACTCGCTCGCAAAAGTCCCCGTGACGGTGGTCACCGGTTTTCTCGGCTCAGGCAAGACGACGCTGATCCAGCATCTGCTCGCAAACCCCGACGGCAAGAAGCTCGCCGTGCTCGTCAACGAGTTCGGCAGCGAGGGCGTCGACGGCGAGATCCTGAAGTCCTGCGCCGATGCCAATTGCCCGGAGGAGAACATCGTCGAGCTCGCCAATGGCTGCATCTGCTGCACCGTTGCGGACGATTTCATTCCGACCATGGAAAAGCTGCTGGCGCGCCCCGTGCGGCCCGATCACATCCTGATCGAGACTTCTGGCTTGGCGCTGCCAAAACCGCTGCTGAAGGCGTTCGACTGGCCGGAGATCCGCTCGCGCATCACGGTCGACGGCGTGATCGCACTCGCCGATGCCGAGGCTGTCGCCGCCGGCCGTTTTGCGCCGGACCCGGCTGCGGTGGAAGCGCAGCGCGCGGCGGATGGAAATCTCGATCACGAGACGCCGCTGTCGGAAGTGTTCGAGGACCAGATCGCCTGCGCCGACATTGTGCTGCTGACCAAGGCCGATCTTGCGGGCGCTGCAGGGATCGAAGCCGCCAAGGCCGCCATCACCGCGGAGATGCCGCGCCGCGTGCCGATGCTATCCGTCACCGATGGCGCGATCGATGCGCGCGTGATCCTCGGGCTCGGCGCCGCCGCAGAGAACGATCTCGCCGCGCGCCCCTCGCATCACGACGGCGAGGAGGATCACGAGCACGACGATTTCGCCTCCGTCGTGATCGATCTTCCTGAAATCAGCGACATCGACGCACTGGTCGCGTCGGTGCAGCGTCTTTCGCGCGAGCAGAACGTGCTGCGCGTCAAGGGCTATATCGCGGTCGCGGGCAAGCCGATGCGCCTGTTGCTGCAAGCGGTCGGCGAGCGCGTGCGCCACCAGTTCGACAAGCCCTGGGGCGCAGCTCTCAGGCAGTCGAAGCTTGTCGTGATCGGCGAGCACGGCGATATCGACGAGGCCGCGATCAAGGTCGGACTTGGGCTTTCAGGATCTGGTATCTGATGCACGTCGTCTTCCGCGAGAGCCGCGGTCTCGAGGAGACCGCGACGCCAAGGGACATCGGCCAGGACCCGGCCGATCTCGTGGTGCTCTCGTACTCGGATTCCGACCTTGCCGCGTTCGCGGCCGGCTGGCGACGCGGCCGCAACAGCCTGCCGTCGCTGCGGCTCGCCAATCTCGCGGAGCTGCGGCATCCGTTGTCGGTCGACACCTATATCGAGCGCACGCTGTCGCAGGCGCGCGGCATCCTGGTGCGCCTGATCGGCGGTGAGCCCTACTGGCCGTACGGGCTCGCGGCCCTCCAGCAGCTGGCGAAGAACCGCGACATCGTGCTGGCCGTGCTGCCGGCCGACGGCCGCGACGACACGCGGCTCGATGCTTACTCGACCCTGCCGGTTTCGACGCTGCGCCGGCTCAAGGTGCTCTGCGACACCGGCGGTCCCGTTGCAGCCCAGGCCGCGATTGCGCAGCTCGCGCTGGCCTCGGGCCTTTACGCAGGCCCGGTCGTCGGCGAGATGAACTTGCCTGAGATGGGCTTTTACGATCCCGCGCGCGGCGTCATTGCTGCGCCGATGGCAGGCGAGAGAAAGCCGCTCGCGCTCGTGACCTTCTATCGTTCCTATCTCACCGCCGCGGATACCGGGCCGGTCGACGCCCTGATCGCGGCGCTGCGCGAGCGCGGCTTTGACGCGTACGGCGTGTTCGTCACCTCGCTGAAGGCTCCGGGCGTTGCGGATTGGCTGCAAACGTATTTCGCGACGAATCCTCCGGCCGCGATCGTCAACGCGACGGCGTTCTCGGCGATGGGCGACGACGGCACGACACCGTTCGATGCTGCATCATGTCCCGTCTTCCAGGTCGCGCTCTCATCGGCACGGCGCGAAGACTGGGCGGAGTCGCTGCGCGGCCTGTCGCCCGGCGATCTCGCGATGCATGTGGTGCTGCCGGAGGTCGACGGCCGCCTGTTCGCGGGCGTGGTGAGCTTCAAATCGGCCGCGGAGCGTGATCCCGATCTGCAATTTTCGCATCTGGCCCACCGGCCCGATGAGGAGCGCGTCAAGGCCGTCGCCGCGCGCGTTGCGGCCTGGCGGCGCCTCGCGGAGACGCCAGTCGCCGAGAAGCGGGTGGCGCTCGTTCTCTCGAACTACCCGGGCCGTCCGCATCAGATCGCGCATGCGGTTGGTCTCGATGCGCTGGCGTCGGTCGAGGCATTGCTGTCTGACCTGACCGAGGCCGGCTTCGATGTTGCGCCGGTCCAGGCGCTCGGCGAGACGCTGCTCAAGCAGAACTTGACCTGGAGCGTCGCCGACTACCGCGCGGCGCTCTCGCGCCTGCCGCAAGCCTTGCAGGATGATCTCGCGCAGGCCCGGGGGGCGCCGGAGACCGATCCGAGCTGCCGCGACGGCGCGTTCCATTTCGCTGCGATCCGATGCGGCCAATCGATCATCGCGGTTCAGCCCGAGCGCGGCGATGCGACCACGCGCGATGCCGACTATCACGATCTCGCCCGCACGCCGCGCCATGCCTATGTCGCGTTCTATCTCTGGCTCCGCGGGCAGACCATCGATGCCGTTGTGCACATGGGCGCCCATGGCACGCTGGAATGGCTGCCCGGGAAATCCGTCGCGCTGTCCTCACACTGCTGGCCGGAAGCCCTGATCGGCGATCTGCCGGTCATCTATCCCTTCATCGTCAACGATCCCGGCGAGGCCGCGCAGGCCAAGCGGCGCTTGGGTGCCGTCACTATCGGCCATCTGCCGCCGCCGCTGGAACAATCCGCGGTGCCGGACGGCCTGCGCCGGCTCGAACGGCTGCTGGACGAATATTCGACCGCCGATGGGCTCGATCCCGCGCGCCGTCAGCGCCTGATTTCTGCGATCCGCGACGAAGCGCGCGCCGCGGGCCTCGAGGACGATCTTGGTCTGGATGCCTCGGCAGCACCGGCGGAAGCGATCCCACGGATCGATCGCTTCGTCTGCGATCTCAAGGAGAGCCAGTTCGGCGACGGCTTGCACGTGTTCGGCCGCGGCGCCTGCGCCGATGCGGAGCGCGATGCGTTGCGTTCCGCCCTGGCGGGACAGCGCGTTGCGCCGGGGCCATCGGGCTCGCCGTATCGCGGACGCCAGGACGTGGTGCCGACCGGACGCAATCTCTTTGCCGTTGATCCGCGCGCGGTGCCGACGCCGTCGGCGCATGCGCAAGGCATCAGGCTCGCGGAAGAGCTGCTGCGTCGCCATTTGCAGGATCACGGCGACTGGCCGAAAGGCCTCGTGGTCGATCTCTGGGGCTCCGCGACGATGCGGACCGCCGGCGAGGAGTTTGCCATGGCGCTGCATCTCGCCGGCCTTGCGCCGCGCTGGGATCACGCCTCCGGCCGCGTCACCGGCTATGACATCATCGCACCGGCGGAGCTCGGGCGCCCCCGTATCGACGTCACGCTGCGCGTGTCGGGCCTGTTCCGCGATGTCTTCTCCGGCCTTGCGCAATTGTTCGAGGCCGCCGCCGAGGCGCTCGCAACGCGCGAGGAGGAGGGCGAGGAGAATCCCTATCGTCACCGCGCCTCGCGTGTGTTCGCGCCGCGCCCCGGCCAATACGGCGTCGGCCTCTCCGCGATCCCGGATGCCTTCACGGCCGAGACGCGCGATGCCGCCGGCGAAGCCTGGCTGTCGGCATCGTCCTGGGCGTTCTCGGCGGACGGTGCGATGCAGCCGGATCGTGCCGGCATCGAGACGCGGCTCGCATCCGCCGATGCTTTCGTGCACGTCCAGGACTTGCCGGAGACCGATCTTCTGCTTGCCGCCGACTATGCTGCACATGAAGCCGGCATCGCTGCCGCCGCAGCGCATCTCGGCGCGGCAGGACCATCGCTCTATCACCTCGATACGACGCGGCCCGAGCAGCCGCACGCGCGGACGCTGACCGAGGAAATCTCCCGTGTCGTCCGTGCACGCGCGGCCAATCCGGCCTGGATCGCCGGCATGATGCGGCACGGTTTTCGCGGCGCCGCCGAGATCACCGCGACGCTGGAGCACATGGCCGCCTTCGCGCATCTGGCCGGCGCCGTACCGCCGCATCTGTTCGATCTCTACTACGATGCGACGCTCGGCGATGCCGATGTCCGCAGCTTCATGGCCCGCGAGAATCCGGCGGCGCTCGCCGCGATGGAGACCTGCTTCACGCGCCTGCACGAAGCCTCGCTCTGGCGAACGCGCCGCAATTCGATCGCGGCTGCGCTGAAGGAGGCTTCATGAGTGCGGCCGCGATCAAGGGCTGGTGTCCCGGCGCGTTGCGCCCAATGCAATCGGGCGACGGGCTCGTCGTCCGCGTGCGCCCGTTCGGCGGGCGTCTCGAAGCGACACAGGTGGCCGGCCTTGCCGAGCTCGCCGAACGCTACGGCAACGGCCTCATCGATGTGACGAGCCGTGCCAACCTCCAGATCAGGGGCGTCAGCGAACAGGGCCATCGGCCACTGCTCGACGGACTTGCACGGCTGCGGCTGCTCGACCCCGATTCCGACATCGAATCCCGGCGCAACATCTTGGTGACGCCGTTCTGGAACAGCGGTGACGAGACACAGGCGCTCGCCGCGGAGCTTGAAGAAGCGCTCGCCGACAGCACGCTCGAACTCCCCACAAAATTCGGCTTCGCCATCGACGATGGAAAGTCGCGCGTACTCGCCGGCGATTCCGCCGATTTGCGCATCGAACGCGATCGCGGCGGCCGGCTCCTGGTGCGGACTGATGGCGCAAGGCTTGGCCGCTCGGTCGCACGCGGAGAGGCCGTGAGCACGGTGCTCGCGCTCGCAAGCTGGTTCATCTCGTCCGGCGGCGCGAAGGGCGGGCGAGGGCGCATGGCGGCTCATATCGCGGCCGGCGCGGAATTGCCGGAGTCGCTGAGCGGCGAAACCGAGCCTGCTCCGGTCATGGCCGCGTCACGACCCGGGCATTATCCGCATGGCGCCCTGGTCGGCGTCGCGTTCGGGCAGATGCTGCACACGACGCTCCATCAATTTTCCGGCTGCGGACATGCGCTGCGCATGACGCCATGGCGAATGGTGCTGAGCGAGGGCAAGCGCGAGATGCCGAGCGGGGCAGGCCTCATCACCGAGCCTTACGATCCGGCGTTGCGCGTGATTGCTTGTAGCGGCGCCCCGCGTTGCCGCGAGGCGCATGCCGACACCCGCGCACTCGCTTCCGCCCTTGCGCCGCGCATCGCCCTCGATACGCGCCTTCACGTCTCCGGCTGCGCCAAGGGCTGCGCGCGTTCCGGCGCGTCCGCGGTGACGCTGGTTGCGACCAGCGCCGGATTCGATCTCGTCCGCGACGGCTCGACCCGCGACGAGCCGGTTCTGCGCGGCCTGAATGGCGCCGACATCGTCAGCGATCCCTCCATCCTGGTCGGAGGCCACTGATGCCGCACACCTACGAGACCGACGGCGCGGCGATCTACCGGCAATCCTTCGCGACGATCCGGGCAGAGGCCGATCTTGCCCGCTTCACGCCGGACGAGGAGCAGGTCGTGGTGCGGATGATCCACGCCGCCGGCATGGTGGGCCTTGAGGCGCATATCCGCTTCACATCAGGCATGGCGACTGCTGCGCGCGCGGCGTTGCAGAAGGGCGCCCCAATCCTGTGCGACGCGCGCATGGTCTCGGAAGGAATTACGCGCGCGAGACTGCCGGCGGCCAACGCCGTGATCTGCACGCTCGGCGACGAGGCCGTTCCCGCGCTCGCGCAGTCCATGCGCAATACGCGGTCCGCAGCGGCGCTGGAGTTGTGGCGACCGCATCTCGACGGCGCAATCGTTGCGATCGGTAACGCGCCGACCGCGCTGTTTCATCTCCTCAACATGCTCGAGGACCCGGGCTGCCCGCGGCCCGCGGCGATCATCGGCTGCCCGGTCGGCTTCGTCGGCGCGGCCGAATCCAAGGCAGCGCTGATGGCCGATCCGCCGGTGCCGGCGCTGACCGTCGAGGGCCGCCTCGGCGGCTCCGCGATCACGGTCGCGGCCGTGAATGCGCTGGCGAGCCGGAGCGAATAGCCATGGGACGCATCATCTGCTGCGGTCTCGGCCCCGGCGATCCTGATCTGATGAGCGTGCGCGCCGACCGGACGGTGCGGTCTGCGAAGCATGTCGCCTATTTCCGCAAGAAGGGTCGGCCCGGCCAGGCGCGGCGGATCGTCGAAGGCATGTTGGCCTCCGACGCTACCGAATACGCAATGGAATATCCTGTTACGACGGAGCTCGCCTTCGATAGCCCGGAATATGTGCAGCTGCTCGCCGGCTTCTACGACGAATGGGCGGAACGGCTGGCGCGGCTTTCGCGTGCGGTGGACGTCGTCGTGCTCTGCGAGGGCGATCCTTACTTCTACGGCTCCTTCATGCATCTGCACACGCGCCTGCAAGGCCGTGTCGAGATCGAGGTGATCGCGGGCATTCCCGGCATGGTCGGCTGCTGGAACGGTGTCGGACAGCCGATCGCGCTTGGCGACGACGTGACGACGGTGCTGATGGGCACGCTTCCCGAAGACGAGCTCGAGCGGCGGATGCGCGATTCCGATGCGCTTGTCGTCATGAAGACCGGCCGCAATCTTTCAAAGGTGCGCCGCGCGCTGGTGTCCGCGGGCCGGCTGGACGATGCCTGGCTGGTCGAGCGCGGCACCATGCCGGGCGAGCGCGTGGTGCGGCTCGCCGAGATCGATGCCGCCGACTGTCCTTATTTTGCGATCGTGCTGGTGCACGGCAAGGGCCGGCATCTGGACGCCGCCGAATGACGGGCACGCTGACCATCGCGGGCCTCGGACCGGGCAGCGATGCGCTGGTGACGCCCGAGGTCTCCGCCGCCCTTGCCGCCGCCACCGACATTCTGGGCTATGCGCCCTATGTTGCGCGCGTGCCGCCGCGGGCAGGGCTCGCCTTGCACCCCTCCGACAATCGCGAAGAGCTGCAGCGCGCAAGCGAGGCCCTGCGGCTCGCAGCCGAAGGCGGGCAGGTCGTCGTCGTCTCCTCCGGCGATCCCGGCGTCTTCGCGATGGCGTCGGCCGTGTTCGAAGCGCTCGAACAGGCGCCGCAGTTGCGCGAGCTTCCCATTCGCGTTTTGCCCGGTATCACCGCGATGCTGGCGGCGGCCGCGCGCGCCGGCGCTCCGCTCGGCCATGATTTCTGTGCGATCAATCTCTCGGACAATCTCAAGCCTTGGGCGGTGATCGAGAAGCGTCTGCGGCTCGCTGCGGAAGCCGATTTTGCCATTGCTATCTACAATCCCCGCTCGGCGAGCCGGCCGGAGGGATTTGGCCGTGCGCTTGCGGTGTTGAAGGACGCCGGCTGCGGCGAGCGCCTCGTGATCTTCGCGCGCGCGATCAGCGCCGCCGATGAAAGGATCGAGACCGTCACGCTGAACGACGCGCGGCCTGAGATGGCCGACATGCGCACGCTTGTGATCGTCGGCAACTCGCAGACGCGCCGCATCGGCCGCTGGGTCTATGCTCCGAGGCAGGCGCGATGACCGAGCCATTGCATGATCTCGGCCACGCTCTCAACCCGCAACCGTTCCGGCAGCTCGGGCCGCGCGATCATGATTACGGGCAGGCCGAGTTTGCGGGCCGCGTCGATCTTGGCGCGTGCACCGTCGCCGCCGGAATTGCGGGCGACGATCCATGCGATACCCCGCGCGCGCGTCATTTCGAGCTCGCCGTCGAACGTGAACGGCCCGCGCGAGACGATCACGTCCGCAGCGAAGGGCAGCGGTGCTTCGGGCGGATCGACGAACCGCAGCGTGTAGGTGTGCTGTGGCTTGCTCGCGAATGGCGCGATGTGCTGGCGGCCGATGGCGAGGAACACGTTTGCGGGCGTCTCGGGCAGCGCGGCGGCTGCGGCGGTGACGTCGGCGACTTCGGTCCAGGTGTCGCCGGGCGCCTTCGTCCAAGGCGCGCGTTCGAGCGCGATCAGCGGCGTGCCCGTTTGCGTGCACGCCTGGACCGCGTGGCGGCTCATCTCGGCAGCGAAGGGATGCGTGGCGTCGATCACATGCGTGATGCGCTCACCGCGAATAAAGTCGACAAGCCCGCTCACGCCGCCGAAGCCACCGATGCGGGTCGGCAGCGGCTGATCGGCGGGCGTGCGGGTTCGGCCGCCATAGGAATACACGGCGTCGATGCGCGCGCGTGCGACTTCCGCGGCGAGCAAGCTCGCATCGGCGGTTCCGCCCAGAATGAGGGCGCGCGTCATGGCTGATCCCTGGTTGACCATCATCGGTATCGGCGAAGATGGCCTTGCCGGGCTGTCCGAGGCAAGCCGAAAGGCGCTTGCCAAGGCAGAAACTGTTTTTGGTGGCGAGCGTCATCTCGCGCTTGCTGATGTGGAGGGGCGTGGTCGCCCGTGGCCGGTGCCGTTCGACGCAGACATCGTGCTGAGCTGCCGCGACCGGCCGACGGTGGTGCTCGCCTCCGGCGATCCGTTCTGGCACGGCGCGGGTGCAAGTCTCGCCGAGAAGCTCGATGCCAACGAGTGGATCGCGCATTCGGCGCCATCGACCTTCTCGCTCGCCGCCGCGCGGCTCGGCTGGCGCCTCGAGGCCATTGCCTGTCTCGGGCTTCATGCCGCGCCGTTCGAGCGTCTCGTGCCGCATCTGGTGCGAGGTGCGCGCATCATTTGCCTCGTGCGCGACGGCAAGGCGGCCGGTGAGCTCGCCAAATGGCTGAGCGAGCGCGGGTGGGGCGCCTCGGCGTTCTGGACTCTCGCCGCGCTCGGCGGGCCGCGCGAAAGCATCGCTGAGCATCGTGCCGACAGCTTTGCGGGCGATCTGGGCGAAAACCTGGTCGCAGTAGCGGTCGAGGCGAGGGGCGGGCAAGGCATTCCCAGCAGCTCCGGCCTGTCAGACGATCTCTTTGCTCACGACGGCCAGATCACCAAGCGGCCGGTGCGCGCGCTGGCGCTCTCGGCGCTGGCGCCGCGACCCGGCGAGCGGCTGTGGGATATCGGCGCCGGCTCGGGTTCGATCTCGGTCGAATGGGCGCTGTGCGGCGGGACGGCGACCGCCATCGAGGCGCGCGAGGATCGCGCCGCGAATATCCGCAGCAATGCAACAGCGTTCGGATTGGCGCATCGGATCACCGTCATCACGGGGAGCGCGCCGAAAGCTTTTGCTGCGTTGGAAGCGCCGGATGCCGTCTTCATCGGTGGCGGTCTCGATATCGCGATGTTCGATGCCATCTGGTCGCGGCTTGCGCCGGGTGCGCGGCTCGTCGCGCATGCGGTAACGCTGGAAACGGAAGCGCTGCTCGGCGAGCTGCACCAGCGCCACGGTGGCGAATTGATGCGGGTCGAGATTGCCCATGCCGCGCCGCTCGGCCGCTACCGGTCCTGGGAAGCGTCGCGGCCCGTGGTGCAATGGAGTGCGGTTCGATGAAAGTCGCCGGACTCGGATTCAAAAAGGATGTCACGCTGGCTTCGCTGCGCGAGGCGCTTATGGCAGCCGGTGGTTCCGAAGGCCTTGCGGCGGTCGCGACTGTCAGCGACAAGGCCGACGCGGAGCCGCTGAAGCAACTCGCGCGTGAATGCGGCGTGCCGATCAAGCCGGTTCCGGCGGACATGCTGGCCGGCATCGAGACGCCGACGCAATCGGAGCTCGTCGCGGAAAAGTTCGGCACGGGTTCGGTCGCTGAAGCCGCGGCGCTCGTTGCGGCTGGCCCTCGCGCGCGATTGATTGCGCCGCGGGCGGTCTCGCGGGATCGCACCGCGACCGCCGCGATCGCGGAAGGAGACGGCGCATGACGGTGCACTTCATCGGTGCAGGACCGGGCGCTCCGGATTTGCTGACGTTGCGCGGACGCGACCTCATTGCGGCCTGTCCGGTCTGCCTCTATGCGGGCTCGCTGGTGCCCGAGGGCGTGCTGGCGCATTGCCCGCCCGGCGCCCGCATCGTCAACACCGCGCCGCTGTCGCTCGACGAGATCATCGCGGAGATCGCTGCCGCGCATGCCGACGGCAAGGATGTTGCTCGCTTGCATTCCGGCGATCTCGCGATCTGGTCGGCGATGGGCGAGCAGCTTCGCCGCCTGCGCGCGCTCGGTATTCCCTACACGGTCACGCCGGGCGTGCCGTCCTTCTCGGCTGCGGCAGCTGCACTGGAGGTCGAGCTGACGCTTCCCGGTCTTGCCCAGACGGTGGTGCTGACGCGCACGCCGGGCCGCGCCAGCGCAATGCCTGAGGGCGAAAAGCTCGCGGCGTTCGCCGCCACCGGTGCGGTGCTCGCGATCCATCTGTCGATCCATCTGCTCGACAAGGTCGTCGCCGAGCTGACGCCGCATTACGGCGCGGATTGCCCGGTCGCCATCGTCTGGCGCGCGAGCTGGCCGGACCAGCGCATCGTTCGCGCCACGCTGGCGACGCTCGATGCCGCCGTCGGGACCGAGATGGAGCGCACGGCACTGATCCTGGTCGGCAAGACGCTTGGTGCTGCGGATTTTGACGAGAGCCGTCTCTATGCCGCCGATTACGATCGGCGCTATCGGCCGGTCGGCGCCGATCCGCGCTTTCCGGAGGCATCGTGATGCCGGCAGGGCTCGTCATCTCCGCGCCGGCCTCCGGCGTCGGCAAGACCACGCTGACGCTGGCGCTGGCGCGCGCCTGGCGCAATCGCGGATTGAACGTGCAGTGCTTCAAGAGCGGGCCCGATTATATCGATCCCGCCTTCCATGCCGCCGCGACGGGGCGCGCTTCCGTCAACGTCGATAGCTGGGCAATGGATCGCGGGGCGATAGCTCATCTCGTCGGTCGCGGCACTGATGCCGATGTCGTGCTCGCGGAGGGCTCGATGGGCCTGTTCGACGGCGTCGCCGCGCGCGGCGTCTCCGGTACCGGCGCCACCGCCGACATTGCGGAAATGCTGGGCTGGCCGGTGCTGCTGGTGATCGATCCCTCCGGGCAGGCACAGACGGCAGCGGCGATCGCCGCAGGCCTTCGTGACTATCGCGCGGGTGTGCAGCTTGCCGGCGTGGTGCTCAATCGCGTCGCCAGCCCGCGGCATGAAGATCTCGTGCGGCGTGCACTCAACGATGCCGGCATCGCCGTGTTCGGCGCGCTGCCGCGCCATGCCGAGATCAGCCTGCCGAAACGGCATCTCGGGCTGGTACAGGCCGAGGAGCAGGCCGAGATCGGCAAGCTGATCGACGAAGCCGCGCGCTTTGTTGCCGAACACGTCGATCTCGATGCGGTGCTGGGATCGGCAGCAAGCTGGTCGCCGCAACCGGCGGTAAACGGCATGAACGTGACGCCGCCCGGGCAGCGCATTGCGTTGGCCCGCGATGCCGCGTTCTCCTTCATCTATCCGCACATGCTGGAGGCCTGGCGCGCTGCCGGCGCCGAGATCTCGACATTCTCGCCGCTTGCCGATGAAGCGCCTGACGCGAGCGCCGATGTCTGCTGGCTGCCCGGCGGCTATCCCGAGCTGCACGCGGGGAAGATCGCGGCCAATGCCCGCTTTCGCAGCGGCTTGCGCGCCTTCGCTGACACGCGGCCGGTGCACGGCGAATGCGGAGGCTATATGGTGCTGGGAACCGCTCTGACCGATGCCGATGGCATTCGTCATGAGATGACGGGCCTGCTCGGACTGGAGACGAGCTTTGCCAAGCGCCGCATGCATCTGGGCTATCGTCTCGCTGCACTCGCAGCGCCGATGCCGGGCCATCAGGTCGGCGCGCGCCTGCGCGGTCATGAGTTCCACTATTCGACGATTATCGCGCAGCCGGATACGCCGCTGGCGGTCGTGCACGATGCAACAGGCGCGGTCATCGCCGAGACCGGTTCGCGCCGCGGTCATGCCACCGGCACGTTCTTCCATCTGATCGCGGAGGACCGGTGAGCGGTTTTGTCACTTTCATTTCGGCCGGCCCCGGCGACCCCGAGCTCCTCACGCTCAAAGGCGCCGCGCGGCTGCGCGATGCCGACGTCGTGCTCTACGACGACCTCGCCTCCGGCGCGATCCTCGATCTGGCCCGGCCCGGCGCCAATCTCGTCGCGGTGGGGAAGCGGGCAGGGCGGCCCTCGACCAAGCAGCACCACGTCAACCGCCTCTTGGTCGACTACGCCGCGGCCGGCGTCCGTGTCGTGCGGCTGAAATCGGGCGATGCCGGTATCTTTGGCCGGCTCGAGGAGGAGCTGGAGGCGCTGCGCGAAGCCGGCATCGGCTACGAGATCATTCCCGGAATCACCTCGGCCTGTGTCGCCGCTGCGCAAGCCGGCATTCCCCTGACCCGGCGCCACACCTCGCGCCGGGTGCAGTTCGTGACCGGGGCCGATGTCACCGGCGAGCTGCCGCAGAATTTGAACTGGGCGGCGCTGGCTGATCCCGAAGCGACCACCGTGGTCTATATGGGCCGGCGCACCTTTCCGGCGCTTGTCGCAAAATTGATCGAGCACGGCCTCGCGCCGGATACCCCGGCGCTGTTCGCCGAATCCCTCGGTCGTCCCGACGAGCGGCTGGTCCGCACCACCATTGCCGAGCTGGCCGAGCAACTTGCGCGGGGCGGCGCTGCCTCGACGGCCGCCGTGATCCTGTTCGGCGCACTGGCCGGGGATTATCCGTCATGACCGTCCCGGCCGCCCTTCGCCCCTTGACGCCCGGCTGGCGAAAGGGGCACACAGGAGATGCATGGTGCTCGAGGCGGCGCAAACCGCCGGAGCATAATCGGGAATGGGGGTGGGCGGACAGTTGCGCCGCCCAAAACCCCAGCCGCCCCCGCGACTGTAAGCGGTGAGGGGCTCCGATCAGCCACTGGGCCGCGAGGCTCGGGAAGGCCGGAGAACCCCAGTGAACCGCGAGCCAGGAGACCGGCCGTGCATGTTTTGTGGCCAAGGCCGTCGGGTGTGACGGCAGGAAGGAACTGAACCATGCATATCGAACCCGGAGTCGTATCGGGCGCCAAGCTCGTGTTGAGTTACGCAACCGGCATCGCCGTCGGCGGCGTTGCGCTGAAGCTCGCGGTCGAGACCGTGCGCGAGCAGGGCATCACGTCGTTCGCTGCGCGGACGCTCGCCGCCACGGGCCTCGTGTTCGTCTTCTTCGAGATCCTGCCGCACTTCCCGGTCGGCGTCTCCGAGGTGCACTTCATCCTTGGCTCGACCCTGTTCCTGCTGTTTGGGGCAGCGCCCGCGGCCTTCGGCCTTGCGTTCGGACTGTTCTTCCAGGGCATCTTCTTCGAGCCGCCCGATCTGCCGCAATTCGGCATGAACGTCACCACGCTGCTGGTGCCGCTGTTCGGGATCCAGGCGATCGCCGCGCGGATCATTGCCCGCAACACCGCCTATGTCGATCTCAGGTATCGCCAGGCGCTGGCGCTTTCGACCACGTATCAGGCCGGCGTCATCGCCTGGGTCGCGTTCTGGGCGCTCTATGGCTCCGGCTTCGGTGCGACCAACCTCGTCAACATCGCGACCTTCGCGGCCTCCTACGCGCTCGTCATCGTGATCGAGCCGCTGGCCGACCTCGGTGTGCTGGCGCTGGCGAAGTCGCTGCGCGGCGTCACCGCGCCCGGCCTCGTCACGCCGCGCCTGCACAACGCGGCTTAAGAGACAAAGGGGCGGCCGTCATGGCCGCCCCTGCACGCGCGATGCTCACGCTCTCCCTGATAGGCATCGGTTGCGGCGATCCCGGGCAGCTCACGCGCGCCGCCGTTCAAGCCATCAACGCGGCGGATCTCATCCTGATCCCGCGCAAGGGGACGGCGAAGTCCGATCTCGCAGATCTCAGGCGGACGATCTGCGCGGATGTGCTCACCAATCAAACGACGCGCATTGCCGAGTTCGACCTTCCCGTGCGCGATGCCGGTGAAGCGGATTATCACAAGGGCGTCGACGATTGGCACGATGCCGTGGCCGCGGCCTGGTCGCGGACGATCGCGAGCCAGCTCGGTGATGATGGCAAGGTCGCGCTGCTGATCTGGGGCGATCCATCACTGTATGATTCCTCCCTGCGCATTGCGCGGCGGCTCGATCCCTTGCCTGATATCGAGGTCGTGCCCGGCATCACTTCGATCCAGGCGCTGTGCGCGGCGCATGCGCTGCCGCTCAACGACATCGGCGAGCCTTTCCTGGTCACGACGGGACGCCGCTTGCGCGAAGGCGGCTGGCCGCAGGGCGTCGATACCGTGGTGGTGATGCTCGACGGCGGCACGGCGTTCCAGTCGCTCGATCCAGCGGGGCTGCACATCTGGTGGGGCGCCTATCTCGGCATGCCCGATCAGATCGTCATGTCCGGCGTTCTGGCCGAGATCGCCCCGCACATCGTCGCCGCGCGACAGGATGCGCGCGAGCGGCACGGCTGGATCATGGACAGCTACATTCTCAAGCGCAGGCCGTAAGCGAGGCAGCATGCTCCCCGATTGGGTCACCCGGAAATGCCCCGATGTCTCCGCTGTCCATCGCGAGGCGGCGCTCGCGCGTCAGGCGCAACTCACAAAACCGGCCGGCGCGCTCGGCCGGCTGGAGCAGCTTGCGGTCGAGCTTGCGGGCCTGCAGGCGACCGAGCAGCCGCGCGCCGCGCGAGTGCCGATCATCGTCTTCGCCGGCGATCACGGCATCGTCGCGCAGGGCGTGTCGGCCTATCCGCAAGGAGTGACCATCGCGATGATGGCGAATTTTGCCTCGGGCGGTGCCGCGATCTCGGTGCTGGCGCGTGAGCTTGGCTCAAACCTTGAGGTCGTGGACGCCGGCACGCTGGCGCAGGAGGAGATGGCAGGAATCGTCACCGACAAGCCGCGCCAGGGCACGCGCGACTTCAGCGTGGAAGCAGCGCTCAGCCCCACGGAGCTGGCATTCGCCTTCGAAGCCGGTCAGCGCGCAGTCGCGCGCGCAGACGCCGGCAGGCCCGATCTCCTGATCTTCGGCGAGATGGGCATCGGCAATACCACGACGTCGGCGGCGATTGCGGCGAGCCTGCTCGGCATCAGTGCCGAGGAGATCGCGGGCAGCGGTACCGGCGTCGATGCGGCCGGCCGTGCGCACAAGGCGCGCGTGATCGACGCTGCGATCGCGCGTCACGGCGTTGCGGGCGCTTCGCCGGAAAATATCCTGTGCGCCGTCGGCGGCCTCGAAATCGCGGCGATCTGCGGCGCCATCATTGCGGCTGCGCAAGCCCGCATTCCCGTGTTGATCGACGGCTTCATCGTATCGGTGGCGGCGCTGGCGGCGGTGCGGCTGAACCCGTCGTGCCAGCCATTCCTGCTGCCGTCGCATCAATCGGCGGAGCAGGGGCATCGGCTGGTGCTGCGTGCGCTGAACGTGCAGCCGTTGATCAGCCTCGATCTCAGGCTCGGCGAAGGATCGGGGGCGGCCATCTCGCTGCCACTGGTGCGGCTCGCGTGCAGCCTTCACAACGACATGGCGACCTTCGCGCAGGCCAACGTGCCGGATCGCCCGGCCTGACCCGGCTCAAGCCGCGCGCTGATTGACCGCGACGACGCGCCAGCCGGTGGCGAGCCGGTCGATCCGGGTCAGTGACAACGGATCGATCACGAAGCGCAGGGCCGCTTGTGGCGTGAGATCCAGCGCAATGCAGAGTGCGGCGCGGATGGTGCCGGAATGCACGACGAGCGTTGCTGACCCGGCGCCGATTTGCGAGAGACCCTGCCGGACGCGCGCGACCTGATCCTCAAAACTTTCGCCGCGAGGCGGCCGCCCGTGCGCCGGATCGCTCCAGAACTGCGCATAGGCCTCGCCGCCGGTCGCCGCGATCTCGTCATGCCGCCGGCCGGTCCAGTCGCCAAAATCCTGCTCGCCAAATTCGGGCACCAACGCGGGTTCGAGTCCCAGCGCGCGCGCCGTCTCAACCGTGCGTCGCGCCGGGCTCGCAAAGCTCGCAGCATCTGGCGGGAGCCTCTGTCGCAACGCCTCCAGTTGCACGCGATCGCCGAGATCGGCGGGCGCGTCGGCCGCGTGGATCGTCCCTTTGACGCCGTCGACGGGCGCGTGCCGTATCAGCCAGAGGAAGGTCTCGCCTTCCATGCCTATCTCCAAGGAAGTTGGTCGCTGTGGTAATAACGTCGCAGCGGCACATTGACTCTGTCTTGTCGGTAATCCTAGATGGCTTTGACGGTTTCCCCGAGTGGGGATGAAAAGGGAATGCGGTGCGGGGATTTTATCCCCAATGCCGCGGCTGCCCCCGCAACTGTAAGCGGCGAATCTTGCGTCACGAGCCACTGGGCATCTCGGTCCCGGGAAGGCGATGCAAGGTACTGACCCGCGAGCCAGGAGACCTGCCGTCAGCCGTGGTCACACGCGAAGATGTCGGTCGGGGAGTACAGACATTCGGCTTCATCGGAAGGCTCAAAGGCCGGAAGATGGGACCTTGGTTCGCGGTGACGTGCCACTGACGTCACACCGAGGTCCCGAACTGTGTCTTCCATTCGTCTTGTACGACCGCGTTGCTTCCTGCTCGCTTCCGCCGCGCTTACGTCATTTGCCACCCTCGATCTGCCTGCCGCCGTGGCGCAGCAGGCCCGCGAGCCGCTGCCGCCGGTCGAGGTGTCGCCCGCCCAATCCCGCAAACCGGCAAAGCCGGCGGCCCGGGACGCGCAGAGCCCACGCCGCGCAGCATCGCGCAGGCCAGCGGCCGCATCGGCCGCGGCCAAGCCCGTCGTGCCGACCGCGGCGGCGCAGACGCCGCTCAACACCAATGTGGTTGCCGAGAGCGCCTCGCGCCTCGGCCTGACCGTGCAGGAGACACCCGCGACCGTCGAAGTCATCTCGGCCGCGACCATGCGGGAGCAGGGCTATCGCACCGTGTCGGAGGTTGCGCAGGGCGCGGTCGGTGTCACCTCCGGCGACAATCCGGCCGAGCCCGCGGCTTTCTCCATGCGTGGCTTCACCAACAGCCAGATCAACATGCTCTACAACGGCATCAAGATCGGTCCGCAGAACATGACCTCGCGGATCACGGATACGGCCAATCTCGCAGCCGTGGAATTTTTGAAAGGTCCGGCCTCGCTGATGTCGGGCGAAGGTGCCGCCGGTGGCGCAATCAACTTGATCACGAAGCAGCCACACACCGGGCCGATCCGGAATGAAGCTGACTTTTCCTGGGATTCGCTCAATTCGTTCGGCGTCCACTACGGCTCGGGCGGCAGCACCAATTTGCAGGGGCTCGACTACCGCTTCGACATCAGCCGCGCCTCGCTCAATGGCTTTGCCGACGACACCAATACCAAGACGCTCGATCTCTCCGGCCAGCTTAACTACCGCATCTCCGACAGCCTCAAGATATGGGGCGCGATCGAGTACCGGGAGGATCGCTCGAAGGCCTATTGGGGCGCGCCGCTGGTGCCGGTCGCCTTCAGCGGCTCGCATGCGACGAGCGGCATTGTTTCGGGCAATTACGTCTCGAATTTCAACAAAACGAATCTCGGTGCGATCACGATCGACGATCGTACCTTCAACACCAATTACAACGTTCTCGACAACCGCAACGTGGCACAAGAGGTGTGGCTGCGCGGCGGCTTCGAACTGAAGCTGGCGCCTGACCTGACGCTGAAGAGCCAAGCCTATGCCTATGGCGCGGAGCGTACCTGGTTCAACAACGAGATCGAGGCTTTCAATGCCAGTACGGGCCTGCCCAACTCGAACATGGTCGATCGCGAGCGCTTCTATGTTGCACATAGCCAACGCCTTGTCGGCAACATTACCGACCTGATTTGGGACGCTAATATCGCAGGCTTCGACAACCGCCTGGTCACGACACTTTCGTCCAGCTATCTCGATTTCGTCAGGCCAGGCGCGGCCAACTTCCCGGACGATTACGTCTCGCTCGTCAATCCCGACCGTGGCCTTTACGGCCTGCTCACGACGCAGCAGCAGACCGCGCGCATCGACAACGAAGCGCTGTCGTTCGAGGACCGGCTGAAGCTGACGCGCAGCTTTGCGCTGATCGGCGGCCTGCGCGTCGAGCATATCGGGCTTGACCGCAACTCGACCGACTCCGCCGGGCTGGAAAAGGCGAACTTCCCGTTCTCGAAGTCCTGGGTCCCGACGACGGGGCGTATCGGCTACACCTGGGACGCCGTTCCCGGCGTGACCTTCTTCAGCCAGTACGCCACCGGCGCCGACGTCTCCGCCAACAACATCTTCCTGCTTGGGCCAGCCCAGCCACTCGACCTGACGACCTCGCGCACCTATGAGACGGGCGTCAAGCATCTGTTGTGGAACAACAGGGCGGAATGGTCGTTCTCGGCCTACGACATCCTGCGCAAGAACGTCTATGCCGCGGCCGGCGGCATGCAGCTCAACATCGCAGGCCGGCAGGAGTCGAAGGGCGTCGAGCTCGCCGCGGCCGTACGCCCGATCGATCCCCTGCGGCTCTGGGGCAACATCGCCTATGTCGATGCACGCTATGCCGACTACAATTTTGCCGGTGGTTCGTTCTCCGGCAACACGCCGCCGAACGTGCCGCGTGTCGTGGCCAATGCCGGTGCGTCGTACCGGTTCTTCACGCCCTGGCCGGTGGAGCTCGGCATCACCGGCCGCTATGTCGGCGACCGCTACAACACCGATGCCAACGTCGTGACGATGAAGGCCTACACCGTCGCCGACGTCTACGCCTTCGTCGACATCCCGAAGACGGTGTTCAACGCGGTCGATCAGGCCCGTCTGGGCTTCCGCGTGCGCAACATCACCGACAAGCGCTACGCGATCTGGGGCGATCCGTTCTATCCCGACCAGATCCTGCTCGGTGCGCCCAGGACCTATGAGCTCTCGGCCGCGTTCAAATGGTAGGGCGCTGACCACATGATGAACGCGATCGTGCTGCTGCATCGCTGGCTCGGGATCGCGTTCTGCCTGCTGTTCGCGATGTGGTTCGCGAGCGGAATCGTGATGCACTTCGTTCCGTTTCCGTCGCTGACGGAAGCGGAACGCTTTGCCGGGCTCGCGCCGGTTGATCGCGGAGAGGTGAGGATTGCGGTCGCGGATGCCGTCGCTGCGAGCGGGATCGCGGACGCCACGCGCGTTCGCCTGCTCCAGCGGAGCGACGGGCCGGTCTATGTCGTGTCGGACCCGTCGCGTGTGCGCGCGGTCCTTGCCTCCGACGGACGGGATGCATCGGTGACGTCCGCCGACGTCGCGGTCGGTATCGCGCGGGATCATGCCCGGCAACGCGGGCTCGATGCCGCGCGGGCGGCGATGATTTCGGGCGCGGATTATGATCAATGGAGCGTACCCAACGGCTTTGATCGACACCGGCCTCTGTTGCACGTCGCTCTTGGCGATGCGGTCGGAACCGAGGTCTATGTCTCCTCGCGCACCGGCGAAGTCGTGCTGGATACGACCCGGAGCGAGCGCGGGTGGAATTGGGCCGGCAGCGTCCTGCACTGGATCTATCCGACGGTCCTGAGGAGCAACTGGTCCCTTTGGGATCAGGTGGTCTCGACATTGTCGCTGGTGGCCCTTATCGCGGCGACGCTCGGCGCGGTGCTCGGAATTATCAGGATCAGGATTCGAGGGCGCGGGGTTTCGTCGCCTTATCGCGGTTGGCACGCACTGCATCACATCATTGGTCTCGTCGCGACCGTTTTCGTGCTGACCTGGAGTTTCAGTGGCTGGCTCTCGATGGATCACGGCCGGCTGTTCTCGCGCGGGGAGCTGACCCCGACCGAAGCGGGCGTGGTGTATGCCGCGCCTGACTGGACGACGGCCCCACCGGTCGGTCAGCCGTCGGCTCGCGACATCGAATGGTTCGCCGTCAACGGTGTCGTCTACCGGCGCGACCGGACCGGCCTCGCCAGTCAGGCCTTGACCAAAGCGGGGGAGGCGATCCGCAGCCGGCAGGTGGCATTCCTCGGCGAGAGGGATGTCCATGAGCTGACGACGCGCCTTGCGCCGGGCTGTGGCGCCCCGTCCGTTCTTGCCGACAATGAGGATTATCCCGCGTACTCCGTTGTCCCGAGAGCCCCGGTCTATCGCTCCCGATGCGGCGACCTCTGGTTCGACATCGACGGTGGCGACGGCCGCGTGCTGCAAAGACTGGATGCCTCGCGGCGCGCCTATCGCTGGTTCTATAGCGCGCTTCACACGCTCGATTTTCCCGTTCTCATGGCGCGTCCGCGTCTGCGCGATATCCTGGTCGTCGGGCTCTGCTTGCTCGGGCTGGCATTTTCCGTCACCGGCATCGTCATCGGCTGGCGGCGCTTGCGGTCGACCTTCGCGGCTTGAGCTGCGTATCGAACAAATCATATGCGCCATGCAGATTGCGGGTTGCGCGGGCGATGGCAGGCGCGGATGATCGTCCGAGGGGGCGCAGCGGTGCGCTCTCTCAATCGGGCGATCGTGATCGATGTCAATTCAGCGCAAGCGCCTCGGCATGATGACCCCGTCGTCCAACTCGGTGCTGGAGCCCGTCACCTGTTCCATGCTGCATGGCGTGGCCGGCGTCACCGCTCATTTCTCGCGCTTCCGCGTTACCGAGATCGCGCTCGATGCCGCGGCGCTGAACCAGTTCGATGCCTCGGTGATGCTGCCGGCGGCGGATCTGCTGGCGGACGCCAAGGTCGATGCCATTGCCTGGAACGGCACGTCGGCGAGCTGGCTCGGTATCGGCCGCGACCGGAGCCTGTGCGAGGCGATCGCGGCGCGGACCGATATCCCGGCGACGACCTCCACGCTCGCCTGCATCGATGCCGTCCGCGCGCTCGGCGCCGGACGCGTCGGCCTGGTCTCACCCTATACGGACGACGTGCAACGGCGTATCGGCGATGTCTGGACCGAGGAGGGGATCGCCCCTCACGCCGAGCGGCATCTCGGCCTGCGCGATAACTTTTCCTTCGGTGAGCCGCGACGATCGCCGACATGATCCGCGCGGTCGCGGCGGACGGCGCCGATGCCGTCGTCATTCTCTGCACCAATCTCGACGGCGCCGCGCTGGCTGCAGCACTCGAACGGGAGTTGGGCATCGCCGTGCTGGACTCGGTCGCGGTCACGCTGTGGCGGACGCTCGAACTCGCCGGTGGCGACATCGCGGCCCTTGCGGCGTGGGGCCGGATCTTCCAGACATCAGCGATCATCAAGTGACGGAGCCCTCCTGTGACGCAGCTCGATCTCGCCATTCGCGGCGGCACCATCGTGACGGCCAGCGACGAGTTTCGCGCCGATATCGGCATTCGCGACGGACGCATCGTCAGCATCGCCGACCGCATTGAGGGCGCGGCACGCGAGATCGACGCGACGGGTCTGCTGGCGCTGCCGGGCGGGATCGACAGTCACGTCCACATCTCCCAGGCCTCTGGCCCCGACGTCGTGATGGCCGACGATTTTGCTTCGGCAACGCGCGCGGCGGCGGCTGGCGGCAACACCATGGTGCTGCCCTTTGCGCTCCAGGAGAAGGGCACGTCGCTCCGCACCTGCGTCGAGAACTACCGCAAGCTCGCCGAGGGCGAATGCTACATCGACACCGCTTTCCACCTCATCATCTCCGACCCCACCGCGGTCGTGCTCGGGCAGGAGCTGCCGGCTCTCGTCAAGGACGGCTACACCTCGTTCAAGGTGTTCATGACCTATGACGACCTCGTGCTCAGCGACAAGCAGCTGCTGGAAGTGTTCGATGTCGCGCGCCGCGAGGAGGCGCTTGTCATGGTCCATTGCGAGGGCTACGACGCGATCCGTTTCCTCACCGCCAAGCTCGAACGCGAGGGCCACATCGCGCCCTATTATCACGGCACCTCGCGGCCGCAGGCCGTCGAGCGCGAGGCGACGCATCGCGCCATCAGCCATGCCGAGGTGATCGGCGTTCCCATCATGATCGTCCACGTCTCCGGGCGCGAGGCGATGGAGCAGGTGCGCTGGGCCCAGCAGCGCGGACTGCCGGTGCATGCCGAGACCTGTCCGCAATACATCACGCTGACGGCCGACGACATGAAGGGCCTGAACATGGACATGTCAGGCGCAAAGTATGTCTGCTCGCCGCCGCCGCGCGATGCCGAAAGCCAGCAGGCGATCTGGGAAGGCATCACCACGGGGGTGTTCCAGACCTTCTCGTCCGATCACTGCCCGTTCCGCTACGACGATCCCAAGGGCAAGCTGACGCCGAATGCCCGCACCTCGTTCCGCTGGGTGCCGAACGGCATCCCCGGCGTCGAGACCCGGTTGCCGCTCCTGTTCTCCGAGGGCGTGTCGAAGGGGCGGATCAGCTTGCAGAAATTCGTCGAGCTGACTGCGACAAATCATGCGCGGATCTACGGGCTCTATCCGCGCAAAGGCTCGATCGGCGTCGGCTTCGACGCCGACATCGCGCTGTGGGACCCGAAGCTGACAAAGACGATTCAACAGGCCGATCTGCACCACGGCGCGGACTATACCCCGTGGGAAGGCTTTGACGTCACCGGCTGGCCCGTCACCACCATCGCGCGGGGCCGCGTGGTGTACGAGCAGGGCAGGATCGTCGGCGACAAGGGCGCGGGCGAGGTGCTCAGCCGCGGCAAATCGAGCCTGGTGTGACGGGAAAATAATCGCATCGGGACGACGCCATGTCGTCTGTTGCGCATACCATCCTCGCGCTGCTGCGGCATCATTGATCCCTTTCCGCCGGCCGCCTTTCGGTGTAGCTCTGCGCCCACTTATGAGGCGGCCGGGCGCAAATGCTGATCGCCGCCGAAATCATGCAGGAGACACCAGGGATGTACCCGAAAGTTCAGATGTTCATCGCCGGCGAGTGGACCGACGGCACCTCCGGCAAGTCGGAGGACATCCTCAACCCCGCCACCGGCCAGCCGATCGGCAAGACCCCGCACGCCTCGCGCCAGGACCTCGACCGCGCGCTGGAGGCCGCCAAGGCCGGCTTCGAGATCTGGCGCAAGACCTCGCCGTTCGACCGCTACAAGCTGATGCGCAAGGCCGCCGACATTATCCGCTCACGCGCCGCCGAGATCGCACCCGTGATGACCATGGAGCAGGGTAAGCCGGTCGTGGAAGCGCAGGGCGAGACCATGCTCGCCGGCGACCTCATCGACTGGTTCTCGGAAGAAGCCCGCCGCGCCTATGGCCGCATCGTCCCGCCGCGGATGGGCAACGTCTCCCAGCTCGTGACCAAGGAGCCGGTCGGCCCGGTCGCCGCGTTTACGCCCTGGAATTTCCCGATCAACCAGGCGGTCCGCAAGATCTCGGCCGCGCTCGCCGCCGGCTGCTCGATCATCGTCAAGGGCCCGGAAGAAACCCCGGCAAGCTGCATGGAGCTGGTGCGCGCCTATGCGGATGCGGGCATTCCGGCCGGCGTCGTTCAGCTGGTGTTCGGCGTGCCGTCGGAAGTGTCAGAATATCTCATTCCGCACCCGATCATCCGCAAGATCAGTTTTACGGGCTCGACCGCGGTCGGCAAGCATCTGGCCGCACTCGCGGGCCTGCACATGAAGCGCGTCACCATGGAGCTCGGCGGCCACGCGCCGGCGATCGTGTTCGCGGACGCGGATCTCGACAACGCCGCCAAGATTCTTTCGGCCAACAAGTTCCGTAACGCCGGCCAGGTCTGCGTCTCGCCGACGCGCTTCCTGGTGCATGAGAGCGTCTATCAGCCCTTCGTCGACAAGTTCGTCGCCGCGGCCAAGAGCCTGAAGGTCGGCAACGGCCTCGACAAGGACACCCGCATGGGTCCGCTGGCGAACCCGCGACGCGTCGACGCGATGGAGGGTCTGGTCTCCGACGCTGTGCAGCGTGGCGCCAAGGTTCAGGCCGGCGGCAAGCGCATCGGCAATGAAGGCTTCTTCTTCGAGCCGACCGTGCTCACCGACGTGCCGCGCGATGCCCGGATCATGAACGAGGAACCCTTCGGACCGCTGGCGCCGATTACATCCTTCCGCAGCTACGACGAAGTGGTCGCTGAGGCTAACCGTCTGCCTTACGGTCTTGCGGCCTATGCCTACACGACCTCGACCAAGACGATGCAGGCGATCGGTGCCGACATCGAGAGCGGCATGGTCTCGATCAACCATCACGGTCTCGCGCTGCCGGAAGTGCCGTTCGGCGGCATCAAGGATTCCGGTTACGGCTCCGAAGGCGGCCTCGAGGCGATCGAGGGTTATCTCAACACGAAGTTTGTGACGCAGGCGAGCGCGTAAAGAAAAGTCGCGTTGTCATTCCGGGGCGCGCGAAGCGCGAACCCGGAATCCATCGCGCAACACGTGATGCAGACAAATGGATTCCGGGCTCGCGCCAAGTGGCGCGCCCCGGAATGACGGTGGATAGACCTGCGTTGCCTGACGGGCGAGACATGGACAACAGCCGTCACCCGAGCAAGCGCGTGTCCCTTGCCGGGATGCATATCGACCGGAATTCGGCGGTGCCGCTGCATCTGCAGATCGCGGCGCACATCCGCGACGGCATTTTGCGCGGCGTCTTTCCGGCTGGAACGCAATTTCTGGGATCCCGGGAGATCGCGCGCGAACTGGGCTGCTCGCGCACGGTGGTGTTGACCGCCTGGGATCTGCTCTACGCCGAGGGCTATCTTGAATCGATGCCGCGCGGCAGTGTCATGGTGGCGTCAGTGGCGACCCCACATGCCGCGCCTGCGTCCGCGACCTCGCCTGCGGCCAAGCCCACCCACATGTCGGAGCGCTGGCGCTCGCTGCTTGCCTTCGACTACGAGACCAACTGGCCCTCGGAGTTCAGCCCGGGCGCGCCTGACATCTCGACCTTCCCATTCAAGGACTGGTCGCGCCTGCTGCGCCAGACCTGGCAAAATCCAAGAGAGCAGGAGTGTCTCGATCTTCCCTCGGAAGGCCATCCGCGCTTGCGGAGCGAGATCGCGAACTTCCTCGGCTCGGTGCGCGGGCTCGTCTGCTCGCCGGAAGAGGTCGTCGTCACCTCAGGTACTTCGGGCGCGCTTGATTTCTGCAGCCGGATGATCCTCGATCCCGGCGACGAGGTCTGGGTCGAGGAGCCCGGCTTCGTCGAGGCCCGGTGGGCGCTGACGGCTGCGGGCGCGAAGCTCGTTCCAATTCCGGTCGATGACAAGGGCCTCGTCGTCTCCGAAGGTATCAGGCGCGCACCGGGCGCGAAGCTGATCGTGGTGACGCCGTCGCATCAATATCCGCTCGGCGTCAGCATGGGGCTGGAGCGGCGGCTCGAACTGCTCGACTGGGCCAACAAGAACGACGTCTGGGTGATCGAGGACGATTACAATTCGGAGTTCAGGCACCAGGACAGCATGATCGCCTCGTTGCGCTCGCTCGATCGCGAGGGGCGGGTGATCTATTTCGGCACTTTCTCGAAGATCATGATGCCGAATTTGCGGCTCGGCTACATCGTCGCCAACAGGCATTTCATCGAAGGCTTTTCCAAGGGCCGCGCGCGGATCGATGTGCATACCTCCGGCATCGGACAGCTCGCACTGGCCGAGTTCATGCGGGAAGGGCACCTGCTGCGGCATCTGCGCGGGATGCGGCGGATTTACGCCGCTCGCCGGAAGGCTCTGATCGATGCGATCGCAGCGCTGATGCCTGACGATCTCTCCGTATCCTCCGCCGTCACCGGATTGCATCTGGTGGCGCTGTTTACCGATGCGATGCAGGCACGGATGAGCGACCGAGAGGCGGCCGCAGTCCTGAAGCAGGCGGGCATCCACGTCCAGCCGCTCTCGCAAAACTTTCTGGAACAGCCGACGCGGCAGGGCCTGGTGTTCGGCTACGGACGGCTGCGGGTCGAGGATGCCGCGCCGCTGCTTGCGAGAATCGCGGCTTGCATCGGCAGCGGTCGCCGCGACGCACCATCCGACCCGGCAATATCCTCTCTTACTGTTCGTACAATAAAGAGAAGCTGAGCCGACCGTCGTGCATAGCTCGTAGGCATGCGGCTATCCCGCAACGCCGTTCAATCGCCTGGAAATTAGACAGACGTTTTTGAGTGCTCCGATTGCAGTGCAGCGGGCGTCACGATTTGCGCGGAGAAATCCGTGGTGCGCTGCACGTTTGTCGCGTGGAACGGTTCGCGTTCGTGTGCTCTCTGCGCGTGCAGTGCTGCACCAAAACGTGCAGCCGGTGTTGCACCGCGTGATGTCGGTCCTGCGCTGGTCTAGTGGTTTGCGACAACTCTGGCCCTATCCCGAGCCCATCGCTCTGTCGCACGCTCGCAGGCGGTGGCATGACAGGGGATGATGATGAGCGCTCTCGGTTTGGCATTGGACGCTGCGATGGACGGCAAGCACCCGGCGTCCGGTTCGGACGTCATCCGTAACTGACCCCGCACATGAGTTCCTCTGAAAATCACTGGGAAGTCGGCACCGATATCGGTGGCACCTTCACCGACATCATTGCGATCAGGCGCGACTCCGCGGAGGCGCGGATCGCAAAGGTGCCGTCGCGCCCCGACGCGCCGGTTCAGGCGATGCTGGAGGCGATCGAGGCGGTGGGCCTGCGCAAGAGCGAGGTCAAGCGCTTCGTGCACGGCACCACGCGCGTCACCAACGCCATCGTCGAGAACCGGCTGCCGAAGGTCGCGCTGGTCGCGACCGAAGGGTTCGCCGATGTGCTGGAGATTGCGCGCTATCGCCGCCGCGATCTCTATCGTCTCGACATTCCGCCGAAATCGCCGCCTTTGGTGCCGCCCGAACGATGCTTTGGGCTCGCCGAGCGCCTCGATCACGAAGGCCGGGTGCTGAAGGCGCTGGATGAGACCGAGATCGAGCGTCTGGTGGCCTGGCTGAAGCAGACCGGCGTGCAGAGCGTCGCCGTGGCGCTGCTTCACGCCTACGCCAATCCCGTCCACGAAAAAATACTCGGCGAACGGCTCAAGGGCGTCGTCGCCCACATCTCGCTGTCGCATGAGGTCAATCCCGAGGCGCGCGAATACGAACGGACGTCGGCGACCGTGTTCAACGCGGCCGCGATGCCGATCGCGGTGGAATATCTCAGCGAGCTGGAGCAGCGGCTGCCGATCGGCGCCGGCTTGCAGGTGTTTCATTCGGCCGGAGCCATGGTCCCGATCTCGGCGGTGAAGCGGCGGCCGCTGGTGATGGCGATGTCGGGGCCGGCCGCCGGCGTCTCCGCATCGGTCAGCATCGCGCGCCAGCTCGGCACATCGCGCATGCTCACCTTCGACATGGGCGGTACCACGACGGACGTCTGCCTGATCGTCGACGGTCAGGCCGAGATGACCGACGGCCGCATGCTCGGCGACAAGCCGCTGCGTCAGCCGATGCTTGCGGTCCATTCCATTGGGGCCGGTGGCGGATCGATCGTGCGAAACGGTCCCGGCGGCTTGACGGTCGGGCCTGAGAGCGCCGGCTCCGAGCCGGGGCCTGCCTGCTATGGCCGCGGCGGCCTTGAGCCGACCATCACCGACGCCAATGCGGTGCTCGGCTATCTTAATCCCGAGACCAAGCTTGGCGACCGCATCGGCATCGACATCAAGGCCGCGGAACGCGTCATCGAGCCGATTGCGCGCGCCCTGGGGCTGAGCCTGACCGAAACCGCGCTCGGCATCATCAAGGTCGCCAACGCGACCATGGCCCGCGCGCTTCGCCGCGTCACGGTCGAACGAGGCATCGACGGGCGCGACTGCACGCTGCTCGCCTTCGGTGGCGGCGGCCCGATGCATGCGGCAGGCCTTGCCGATCTCTACGGAATTGCGGAGGTCATGGTGCCGAGCGCATCGAGCGCGTTCTCGGCACTGGGCTGTCTCACAGCCGATTTCAGCTTTCTCCAGCAGCAGACGCTACGCGCCGCCCTCGACGGCATCGATCTCGCGCGCGTGTCGGAGCGGATCGGGACGTTGATGGACGATGCTTCGGCGCCGCTGATTGCCAACGGCGTTGCGCAGGCGGAGATCCAGGTCGAGCTGGTGGCGCTGATGCGCTACGCGGCGCAGAATGATGCCATTCCGGTGCCGTTCACGTTGCCGCTCGACGCGACCAAGCTGAAGAAGGACTTTTTGACGCGGCATCACGAGCTGTTCGGCTATGCGACCAGCGAGCCCTGCGTCATCGAATCCGTGCGTGTGCAGGCGCGGCGCCCCTCGACGACGGTGGTGAGCCGGCCGGCGACTGCGGTGAGGGCGGTGTCGTCAGGCAAGCGGGCCTGCTCATTCGATGGCCTCCACGATATCCCGACCGCGATCATCGATCGCGCCAAATTGACCGATGTCGTCAGCGGCCCCGCGATCATCGAGGACGCATGGTCAACGGTGGTGGTCCCGCCCGGCTGGCAAGCTAAACCCGATGTATCAGGCAACCTGTTCCTGACGCGGAGGGCGGCATGAAGCTCGATCCGTTCGTCGTCGAGGTCATCAGGCACGGGCTCTCGGCCGCGGCCGAGGAAATGAGCCTGGTGATGACGCGCTCGGCGCGCTCGCCGCTGCTGCGCGAGGCCGGCGACCTGTCGTCCGCGATCACGGATGGCCGTGGCGGCCTGGTCGGGCAGGGCCGCGACATCCCGATCCATCTCGGCGCGATGGCCTACACGATCCCGGAACTCTTGAAGGTCGTGCCGGTCGAGAGCCTGAACGACGGCGACGTGCTGATCTACAATGTCGGCGCGCTCGGCGGCAACCACCTCAACGACGTCAAGGTCGTGCGTCCCGTCTTCGTTGACGGCGAGATCGTGGCGTTCGCGGTGAGCCTCGCGCACTGGCCCGACATCGGCGGAACCTGGCCCGGCAGCTATTTTGCCAAGGCGATCGACACTTTCCAGGAGGCGATGCGGATTCCGCCGGTGCTGATCGCCACGTCAGCCGGCGTCAATACGCCGATTGTGCAGCTGCTCAAGGCCAACGTCCGGGATCCCGAATCCTGTGAGGGCGACCTGCTCGCGCAGATCGCCGCGACCAAGGCCGGCGAGCGGCGCATCGTCGAACTCTGCCGCGAGCACGGCAAGGCGGTGTTCACGGCGACGCAATCGCGCCTGCACGATCTCTCCGAAATCGAGATGCGGGAGGCGCTCCGCGACCTGCCCGATGGCGTCTACGAGGGCGAAGATTATCTCGACGACGGCAGCGTCAACAATGCACCTGCGCGCATCCATGTGAAAATCACCATTCGCGGCGACGAGGCGACCTTCGACCTCTCCGGCAGTTGCGATCGCGTCTCCAATTTCTGCAACACGACGCCGTTCATGGCGCGCTCGGCCGTCGCCTATGCCGCGCGCATCATGAGTGGGCGCGACATGCATCAGAACGCCGGCGCGCTCCGGCCTCTGACCATCATCACGCGCCCGGGCTCGATCCTGGAGCCGGGCTGGATGGCGTCCGTGGCCGCCGGCAACCACGAGACGTCCATGCGCATCGTCGATGCGATTTTCCGCGCGATGCAGGACACCATCCCCGAACGCCTGTCGGCCGGCGGGGCGACCACGGCGGGCGTGCTGTTCTTTGCCGAACCGCGGCAAAACGGTTCGTGGAAAATGCTCTACGAGGTCCACGGCGGCGGCGAGGGCGCGCGGCATGATCGGGCCGGCATGTCGGCGACGCGCGTGCATCTCTCCAATACGTCGAACACGCCGGTCGAGGTGATCGAGGCGAGCTACGCGATCCGCCTGGAGCAGCAGGCCATTCGCCGGCAGTCCGGCGGCGCGGGGGCGCATCGCGGCGGTGACGGCTCGGTTCGCACCTATCGCATCCTGGCGCCCTCGATGCACCTGACCACCTGCATCGAGCGCATGGTGATTGCGCCGTTCGGCATGCAGGGCGGTGAAGCCGGCAAGGCCTGCCGCATCTCGCTGATCAGGCAGGGCGCAAACGTCGCCATCGACGGCAAATCAAACCTGGTGTTGCAGCAAGACGATCTCGTCACGATCGAGATGTGCGGCGGCGGCGGCTACGGCGCCGCGGCTGCGGAGTGAGGGGATTGCGATGAGCAGATTGTTGCGAACCGGGTTGAATGCGGGCGAAGCCGCGCCGATGGCCGTCGTCGGCGGCGAAGGCGTCTATTTTCACTTGTCCGATGGCCGCAAGCTGATTGACGGCAGCAACACCGGCGGCGGCCTCGGCCATCGCCATCCCGCGATGGTGGAGGCGATCCGCCGCGCGGCCGATACGCCGGTCGTGAACGAGGGGTGGACCTGGGTTGGCCGCGAGCAGGCTGCCGACGATCTGATGGCCACCGCATTCAAAGGCGAAGATGACTGGGTCGGCGCAGTGCGCTTCTGCATCAGCGGCAGCGAGGCCAACGATATGGCGCTGTCGCTCTGCCAGGCGCTGACGCAGCGGTCGGCGCTGGCGACGCGCGAGCGCGCCTATCACGGCATCACCGGCCTGTCGCGCAGCATGACGGTGCAGCCGCAATGGCACGGCGGCCTCGCGGTGCACGCCGGCGGCTCGAAGCTCCCAGCGCCGATGGCACCGGTGCGGATTCTCCCGGCGCCGGATGGCGCCATCTACGGCGCGCCGGCCAACACCCCGCCCAGCGAATATCTGGCGGATGCCACGCGTCTGCTCTCGGACACGGCGGCGACGATCATCGACTACACCCAGGGCGGGATCTATTACGACGGCGCCTATCAGGACGAGGTGGCGCGCCACGCCCGGCAAGCGGGTTCCTACTGGATCGCGGACGAGGTCGTCACCGGCGCTGGCCGCGCAGGCCGCTGGTTCGCCTTCCAGGGCGCGGAGAGCCGGCCCGATATCGTGACGCTCGGAAAATCGCTCGGCGGCGGTGCGGCGGCAGTCGCGGCGGTCGTGGTGTCGAAAGACATCGTCGAGCGGCTCAAGGGCACCAGCTGGCAGAATTACGGCACGCTGCGCGGCCATCCCATCAGCATGGCTGCCGTCAGCGCGTACCTGAAAGTCGTCAGCGACGACAAAATTCTGGAGCACGTCCGGAAGCTCGAAAAGCTGTTTACCCGCCGCCTGCTCGCGATCGCGCAAAAGCATCCGAGCGTGCAGCGCGTGGCGGGGCAGGGGTTGCACTGGACTGTGGAGCTTTACGGTCCAGATTGGCGCAGCTGGCATGCCGACACCACCGTGGTCCCGATCGCCTCGCGGGTGGCAGAGCGCGCGCTGGAGGCCGGCGCCGTGATTGGAACCAGCGGCGAGCAGACCTCGCTGTTCCTGGCGCCGCCGCTGGTGATCTCCGAGCACGAAGCCGAGCGGCTGTTGGATGCGCTCGACCACGGCCTCGACATCGCAGACGAGGAGCACGGGTGAGCGCAGACCCCGCAGCGTCCAACCGCTCGCCGGCCTGGCCGGCGGACGGGCCCTGGCATCTCGCGATGCCGGAGGGGACGCTTTACGACGCGCTGGCGCGTGCGGCGACGGATCGCCCATCGCATCCGGCGACGGTGTTTTATGGTGCGAGCCTGAGCTATGCCGAGCTACGCGCGCGGGTCGATGCCTTAGCCGGCTTCCTGCAGAACGCTTGCGGCGTGAAGCGCGGTGATCGCGTCATGATCGCGCTGCAAAACTCGCCGCAATATGTCATCGCCTTCTACGCGGTGATGCGGGCGGACGCCGTGATCGTGCCGGTCAATCCGATGAACAAGACGGCTGAGATCGATTATCTCGCGGCCGACAGCGGCGCCAAGGTCGCGATCATCGGAAGCGAGCTCAACGACATCTTTGCGCCGCTGGCGGGCGAAGCTATCACTCATACGATCGTCGCGCAGTATCGCGACGAGATCCCGGACGCGACGCCCTACACGTTGCCGTCCTGCGTGACTGAAGCGCCGTCGGAGGTGCCGCCGTCACCGGGCTTGCATTCCTGGTCGTCTGCGATCACGAAAGGCTTGCAGCCTGATCCGATGAGCGCGGGGCCGGACGATCTCATGATCCTGCCCTATACGTCGGGGACAACAGGCAAGCCCAAGGCCTGCATGCATACCCATCGCAGCGCGCTGTTCACCGCCGTCCTGCAGGCACGCTGGTATGGACTCGACGGCAGCGACGTGATGACCGGCTTCATGCCGTTGTTCCATGTCGCGGGCATGCAGGGCTCGATGAATGCCGCGGTGGTGACAGGCGCTACACTGCTGTTGATGGCGCGCTGGGACAAGGATCTGCTGCCGGATCTGTTCGAGACCTACGGCGTCACGTTCTGGAACGCGGCGCCGACCATGATCGTCGACGTGCTCGCCAGCGTCCGGTTCCGAGACCGGTGTTTTGCGAAACTCAAGGTGCTGACCGGCGGTGGCGCGGCAATGCCAACCGCGGTGGCCGAACGGCTCAAAGGACGCTTCGGCCTCGATTTCGTCGAGGGTTACGGCATGACCGAGACGATGTCGCCGACCCATCTCAATCCGATGGCGGCGCCGAAGCGCCAGTGCCTCGGCATTGCCGTGCACGAGACCGATGCGAGGGTCGTCGATCCCGAAAGCCTGATCGAGCTCGACGACAATGTCGTCGGCGAGATCGTCGTGCACGGGCCGCAGGTGCTGCAAGGCTACTGGAACAGGCCGCAGGCCGACGCTGAGTCCTTCATCGAGCTCGCGGGAAAGCGGTTCCTGCGCACGGGCGATCTCGGCTATCGCGATGCCGACGGCTATTTCTTCGCGGTCGACCGCCTGAAGCGGATGATCAATGTCAGCGGTTTCAAGGTGTGGCCGGCCGAGGTCGAAGCCGCGATGTACCAGAACCGCGCCATCCGGGAATGCTGCATCGTCTCGACCCCTGACGACTACCGCGGTGAGACCGTCAAGGCGCTGGTGGTGCTCGATGAAGCCGCGCGCGCGACGATTTCGACGGACGACATCGTCGGTTGGGCCCGTGGTGCGATGGCCAGCTACAAGGCGCCGCGCGCCGTCGTCTTCGTCGATGAGCTGCCGCGCACCGCGAGCAACAAGATCAACTGGCGACTCTTGCAGGATGCCGAATGGGGGCGGACGGCATGAAAGCTGCTTGGCTGGAAAAACGGCGCAAGACCGCGTTATGCTACGCGCGCGGACACGCCCCTCAAGCTACGATCCCCAGCCTCACCAGGAAATCAGGAACCCGCTGATGCGTATCGTCACTGTTGCCGCCGCCCAGATGGGCCCGATCCAGAAGGTCGACAGCCGCGAGGCCGTGGTCAAGCGCATGATCGCGCTGATGGATGAGGCGAAAGCAAAAGGCGCCGATCTGATCGTCTATCCGGAACTGGCGCTGACGACGTTCTTCCCGCGCTGGTATTCGGAGGACCGGGCGGACGCCGACATCTGGTTCGAGCGCGAGATGCCGAATGCGGCGACCAAGCCGCTGTTCGAGCGTGCGGCGCAGCATCAGATGGCGATGAATTTCGGCTATGCCGAGCTGACGCCGGACGGGCATCACTTCAACACCGCTGTTCTCACCGACAAGTCCGGCAAGATCGTCGGCAAATATCGCAAGGTCCATTTGCCGGGCCATGTGGACTACGACACCAAGCGTTCGCACCAGCATCTGGAGAAGCGCTATTTCGAGCCAGGCGATCTCGGCTTCAACGTCTGGCGCGAGCTGGGCGGCATCATCGGCATGGCCATCTGCAACGACCGGCGCTGGCCCGAGACCTATCGCGTCATGGGCTTGCAGGGCGTGGAGATGGTTCTGATCGGCTACAACACGCCGTCGGTGAATGCCGAGAAGAGCGAGGAGGGCGTCGAGAAGCGGCTGTTCCACAACCGTCTCTCGGTGCAGGCCGGCGCCTATCAGAACGCGACCTGGGTGGTCGCGGTGGCCAAGGCGGGTGTCGAGGACGGCCATCCGCTGTTCGGCGGCAGCCTGATCGTCGATCCCGATGGCGAGATCGTCGCCGAGGCCAAGACGGAGGGCGACGAGGTCCTGGTTCACGCCTGCGACCTCGACGCCACGACGTTCGGCAAGACCACGATCTTCAATTTTGCCCAGCATCGCCGCATCGAGCATTACGGCCTGATCACCAGCCAGACCGGCGCGGTGCCGCCGCCGGAGAAATGACGCCGATGGCGGACAAGGGCACATCCGGCATTTCCTTGCGCGAGCTCGATCCGCGCGACCGCTACAAGCTGCTTTGCGGCGTGGTCGTGCCGCGGCCGATCGCGCTGGTAACGACGCTGGACGCGAACGGAGCGGTGAATGCCGCGCCCTTCAGCTTCTTCAATGTCTTCTCCGAAAGCCCCGCGCTGATCGTGCTCGGGCTCCAGCACAAGCCGGATCACAGCCCGAAGGATACGACCCGCAACATCCATCGCGACGGCGAGTTCGTGGTTCACATGGTGGATGAGGCGCTGTCTGCCGCGATGAATGATTGCGCGGTCGATTTTCCCTCTGGCGACAGCGAGGTCGCGGCGACCGGGCTTGCGACGTTTCCCTCAGTTGACGTGAAGGTGCCGCGCCTTGCGGCTGCACCATTTGCTCTCGAATGCCGCCGTCACGTCGTGCTGAATTTCTCGCCCGATCGCGAACTGCTGGTCGGTGAGGTGCTCAGGGTTCATGCCCGGGAGGGCCTCGTCGACGAGGCCAACATGTATGTCGATCTCGACGCCTACCGGCCGATCGGCCGCATGTTCGGCAATCTCTATACGACGCAGCGGGATACGTTTTCCCTGACGCGCGAGAGCCATGCGAAATGGCTCGCGCGGCAGGACGCCAAAGAGCTGAAGGACGCCTAGTGAGCCGAGAACTGCACCGTACCGAGTGCCATGGTGACGGCCGCCTGTGTCGGGTCGATCACGGGAATGCCAAGCGCTTCTTCCAGCGGGCGGCGGTGGCGCGCCATGCCGGCGCAGCCCATCACGATGGCGCGGGCGCCGTCCTCGTCGCGCAGCGCGCGGCCGATGTCGATCATCCTGGCCAGCGTGCCTTCGCCCGAGGCGGTTTCGGAAACGCTCATATTGAGCGGCCGCTCGCCGGCGAGGCGATCGGTCAATCCCATCTGCCGGAGATAGCGCATGTGGCGCGGAATCGAGCGCTGGGCGATCGCGATGACGCCGAAGGTTTCGGCACGGGCCAGCGCCGTCAGCACGCCGCACTCGGCGATGCCGAACACCGGCCGATCGGTGCCTTCGCGGCAGATCTGAAGACCGGGATCGCTGTAGCAGGCGATGACAAACGCAGCCGAGCTGTTGTCGCCCTCGACCAGCCGGCGCAGCGGCATCGCAACGCCGTCGACATCGGCCTGGCTTTCAATGCCGAACGGACCCTCGGCCAGCGACTGGCAGACCAGTTCCGGCCCACCCTCGAAACCGAGCGGCTTCAAGGCGTCCTCCAGCCCTTGCGTGACCGCGGGGTTGGAATTCGGATTGATGACGAGAATGCGCGGCCGGGGCATGTTGGTCTTCCCTTGAAATGGCGATCACGTAGCTCAGGCATATCATGGAGTGCCTCATGACTGAACCCACATACGACCTGATCATCCGCGGCGGCCGCGTCGCCACCACGACCGACGTGTTCGAGGCCGATGTCGCGATCTCCGGCGAGGCCATCGCAGCAATCGGCCGCGGGCTTCCGGCGGCGAAACGCGAGATCGATGCGCGCGGCAAGCTGGTGCTGCCCGGCGGCGTCGACAGCCATGCGCATATCGAGCAGTTGTCCGCGGCCGGCATCATGAATGCCGACACGTTCGAGAGCGCGACCGTCTCTGCCGCTTTCGGCGGCACGACCACGGTAATTCCGTTCGCCGCCCAGCATGTCGGCATGAAGCTGCCGCAGGTGGTGGAGGATTATCACGCGCTGGCCAAGAAGGGCGCCGTGATCGACTACGCCTTTCACATGATCATTGCGGATGCGACCAAGGAGACCGTCGAGGAGCACATTCCGGCGTTGGTGAAGCAGGGCCATGGCTCGATCAAGATCTTCATGACCTATGACCGGCTCAAGGTCGATGACGAGCCGTTGCTCGACATCCTCTTGGCCGCACGCCAGTCCGGCGCGATGTTGTGCGCCCATGCCGAAAATCACGGCATCATCGCCTGGATGGTGAAGCGCCTGCTTGCGCGCGGCTACACCATGCCGAAATACCACGCCGTCAGCCATGCCCGCGTCTCGGAAGCGGAAGCCTTTACGCGACTGATCGGCATGGCGGCGCTGATCGACCAGCCCATCATGATCTTCCATGTGTCCACGGCCGAAGGCGCGAAGGTCATCCGCGATTCGCGCGGGCAGGGGTTGAAGGTTTTTGCCGAGACCTGTCCGCAATATCTGTTCCTCACCGCAAACGATCTCGACAAGCCGGGCGCCGAGGGCGCCAAGTGGATGTGCAGCCCGCCGCCACGCACGTATGCCGACCAGGAGGCGCTGTGGCAGGCGCTGTCGCTCGGCGATCTCCAGACCATCTCGTCCGATCATGCGCCGTATCGCTACGACGAGACCGGCAAGCTGCGCGCCGGCCCCAATCCGAACTTCAAGCAGGTCGCGAACGGCCTGCCGGGACTTGAGCTGCGGCTGCCGCTGCTGTTCGACGCGATGGTGTCGAAGGGGAGGCTCGGGCTGGAAAAGTTCGTCGAATTGACTTCGACCGCGCCGGCAAAAATCTACAATCTGCATCCGCGCAAGGGCTCGATCGCGGTCGGCGCTGATGCCGATATCGCGATCTGGGATCCCAAGCGCGAGACTGTGATCGCCGACGAGATGATGCACGACCTCGCCGGCTACACGCCGTTTGCAGGCCGCAAGCTGAAGGGCTGGCCGGTGTCGGTGGTCTCGCGCGGCCGCGTCATCATCGACGGCAACAAGTGTCTTGCGGACGCCGGCAGCGGAAAATTCCTGGCGCGTAGCGGCGGCGAGGCGGCAAAGCCGACGGGGCGGCTCGTCGCCGACATGGATCCCGAGCGGAATTTTGGGGCAAAACTGCTGTGACGGCGGATCGCGCGCGATGAAGATCGTCATCTTCGGCGGCACCGGCTTTGTCGGCCTCAATCTCGCCGAGGTGCTGCTCGCGCGCGGGCATGACGTCACGCTGTATGACCGTAAGCAACTGCCGGCGGGCGCGGAGCGATCCTTTGCCGACTACCGGGATCGGCTCACGGTTGTTCAGGGCGAGATGACGGACGTCGAGAGGATCGACGCGCTTGTCAAGCAGGGCCTTGATGCGATCGTCCTTGGCGCCGCCATAACTGCCGGGGACCAGCTCGAACGGTCCGTCACCTCGAGCATCCTCGAAATCAACGTGATGGCTCAGATTCCTATTCTGAGCGCGGCGATCCGCCGTGGTGTTCGGCGCGTGATTAATCTCTCGTCCGCTTCCGCCTATGGTGCTGCGGGGCAGCGCTATCCGGTATTGGACGAGGAGACGCCTTGCGATCCTGTGTCCTTCTACGCGATCAGCAAGTTCACCTCCGAACGATCGGTGGCACGGCTGGCCGAGCTGTGGGGCGGCGACTTTCTCAGTGTGCGTTTGAGCGCGGTGTTCGGTCCATGGGAGCGGATCGGAAAAGTGCGCGATACGCCAAGCCTGCAGTTCCAGATACTCGCCGAGTTCGCCCGCGGTGAACCGGCCCTTATGCCCGAGACGGGCATCAAGGATTGGATCTACGCGCCAGACGCCGCCGAGGCAGTGGCGGTGCTGATCGAAGCTGAGCGGCCGCGCCATCGGCTCTACAACATCTCCACTGGCGCGCCCTGGTCGGCGCTGCAATGGGGTGAGGCCTTTGCGGCGTTGCATCCCGGCCTGCAATGCCGGCTCGCGGCACCCGGAGAGAAGACTTTCATCGAATTGCATGGGCCGGATCGCGCCCCGCTTTCGGTCGCGCGGATGGCTGATGAATTTGGCTGGCGTGCACGGTTCGGCTGCAACGAGTCCGCCGCCGCGATGAGCGCCTGGTGGATGCAGCACAAGGAGGCGATCTGACATGCGGCTGCAGGGGCGCACGGCCATCATCACGGGAGCGGCTTCGGGCATTGGCCGCGCCAGTGCAAAGCTGTTTGCAGAGGAAGGCGCCCAGCTTGCTTTGGTCGATCGCGATGCCGCCGGCCTTCAGGAGACGCTGAGTCTGGTCGGCGAAGCCACGACGCATGTCGGCGACGTCGGCGATGCCGGTTTCGCCGAGACCGTTGTCAGCGATGTCGTGGCGCGGCTCGGCCGTCTCGATATTCTGATGACCGCTGCGGGCTTCTCCTGCGGCGGCACGGTGCTGACGACGACCCTGGAAGACTGGGACGCGGTGTTCCGCGCCAATGTCGGCGGCACCTGGCTGTGGGCGCGGGCCGCAGTGCCGCAGATGCAGCGGCAGAAGAGCGGCTCGATCATCACGCTGGCATCGCAGCTTGCGATCGCCGGCGGAAAGGGCAACAGCGCCTACATCGCCGCCAAGGGCGCGATCGTCAGCCTGACGCGGACCATGGCGGTGGATTTCGCCACCGACGGCATCCGCGTCAACGCGATTGCGCCCGGCGCGATCGATACGCCGATGCTGCGCCGCAGCTTTGCCCGCCATTCCAATCCGGACGAGGTGCGCGAAGCCTCCCGCAACCGCCACGCCATGAAGCGCTTCGGTCAGGCGGAAGAAATCGCTCAGACCGCGCTGCATCTCGCCAGTGATGCGTCTTCGTTCACGACCGGAACCGTGATGGTGGTTGACGGAGGCTGGCTCGCGGCATGAGCGACGCGCTGGCAAAGCTTGAAGCGACCGTGCGCGCCGATCTCGCGATGATCGCGCATCCCGGCGCTGCCTGGCTCGAGCCGAAGACGGGGCCGGATGGCAAGCCCGCGCTCGATGTTCTCATCATCGGCGCCGGCCAGTCCGGTATCGCCATCGGCTTCGGCCTGATGCGCTCGCGCGTCAGCAACATCCTGCTGCTCGACAAGGCCGAGGAGGGGAAGGAGGGCCCGTGGCTCAGCTATGCCCGCATGCCGACGCTGCGCAGCCCGAAGGACTATACGGGACCTGACCTCGATATCCCGAGCCTCACCTATCAGTCCTGGCACGAAGCCCGTTTCGGCAAGGAGAGCTGGCAGACACTCGACCTGATCCCGCGCGGGCATTGGGCGGACTATCTGCTCTGGCTGCGACGCACGATCGGATTGCCGGTGTGCAATGGCTGCGAGCTTCTGGAGATCGCGCCTGCGTCAGACGGTCTGCTCGCCGCGCGCGTGAGACGCGCCGATGGCGTCGAGACGCTCTATGCGCGCAAGATCGTGCTGGCGACGGGGCAGGAGGGCATGGGCGACTGGATGATCCCCGAGGCGCTGCGCGATCTGCCAGCAGGTTCGGTCGCAACCGTCGCCGAAGACATCGATTTCGAAAGCCTGCGCGGCAAGCGCGTCGCCGTGGTTGGCGCCGGCGCCTCCGCCTTCGACAATGCTGCAACTGCATTGGAGGCGGGTGCCGCCAAAGTGCATCTGCTTTGCCGCCGCGCACAGATCCAGGTGATCCAGCCCTATCGCTGGCTCACCTTTCGCGGCTTCCTGCGCCATCTCAGCGATCTCGACGATGCCTGGCGCTGGCGCTTCATGCGCAAGATCCTCGAAATGCGCGAAGGCTTTCCGCAGCCGACTTATGATCGCTGCGCGCGTCACGCCAATTTCACGCTGCATGAGGGTGCGCCGGTCGAGGGCACCAGGCAGACCGATGGCGGTGTCGAATTGCACACGCCACGCAGCACGATCACAGCGGATTTCGTCATTTGCGGCACCGGCATCGACATGAACTTTGCCGGCCGCGGCGAGCTGCGCCGCTTTGCCGGCAATATCGCGACCTGGGCCGATCGCTACCAGCCGCCTGCGAGCGAGCACAACGCGCGGCTCGGCCGCTTTCCCTATCTCGCTGGCGATTACGCCTTCACCGAGCGTGCGTCAGGCGAGACGCCGTGGATCTCCGACATCCATCTGTTCGCCATTGCCTCCACCATGAGTTTTGGTCCGTCGGGATCGTCGATCAATGCGATGACGACCGCCATTCCCAAGCTGGTCAATGGCCTGACGCGCGGCTTGTTTCGCGCCGATGTCGAACGCCACTGGGCTTCGCTCAGCGTCTACGACGTGCCGCAGGCCGTGGTTGCGCGGCCCGCGCGAACAATGGAGGAATCGCGATGATCATCCATGCACCGCCGCGACGAAGCGCCTCTGCGGGATTGGCGCGCAACTTGCTTCTTTCTTGACCTGCCTTGCTGGCGTTCTTGCCGAAATTTTGGGGAAAACGAATGCGTTTTGTGTCTTTCAGGCCCGCGGCCTCAGTCCTCGCCACCACTGCGCTGTTGCTCATTGCCACCGCGCCTTCGCAGGCGCAGACCAGAGCGGAGACGTTGCGCTATGTCACCGGCTCGGCCGTCAACACGCTCGATCCCAACATCCCCGGGTCGACGCGCGAATCCTTCGCGCTGAGCATGAGCACCTACGACCGGCTGGTGGCGTTCGGCCGCAAGCAGCTCAACGGCAAATGGGTGTTCGACCTCGACACGATCACCGGCGAGCTCGCCGAATCCTACGACGTCAGCCCCGATGGTCTGAAGATCACCTTCCGCCTGCGTAAGGACGCAAAATTCCAGGACGGCTCGCCCGTCACGGCCGAGGACGTGAAATGGTCGCTCGATCGCTGTGTCACCGCGCCGATCCTCGGCAAGGCCCAGCTCCTGACGGGATCGTTGACGTCGGCCGACCAGTTCAAGGTGATCGATCCCCTCACCATCGAGGTGACGCTGCCGAAGCCCGACAAGCTCGCGCTGCCCAATCTCGCCACCGTCTATCCCCTGATCATCAACTCGAAGGTGGCAAAAGAGCACGCGACGCCGGATGATCCCTGGGCCACCGCATGGCTGAAGGAGCACACCGCCGGCAGCGGTGCTTACGTGGTCGAGACCTTCAAGCCGGGCGAGCAGGTCATCATCAAACGGGATGAGGCCTGGAATCGCGGTTCGGCCAACAAGCCCGCGTTCTTCAAGCGCGTGATCATTCAGTCCGTGCCGGAGCCGGCGACCCGCGCCAACCTGGTCGAGCGCGGCGATGCCGACCTCGTCGTCGATCTCCAGGCCAGCGACGTGCAGTCGCTCGAGGCCAAGGGCAAGCTCAAGGTGGTCTCGACCCCGCAGTACAATGCGATCACCTATGTCTCGATGAACAACCAGATGCCGCCCTTCGACAACGTCAATGTCCGCCGTGCCATCGCTTACGCGCTGCCCTATGACGACATGTTCAAGGCCGCCCTGTTCGGCCGCGGCGCGCCGCTGTTCGGCGCGACCTGGCCGGACGGCAAGCCGCTAAACGGCATCTATCCGTTCCAGCAGCCCGTGAAGGTCGACCTCGACAAGGCAAGGGAATATCTCAAGGCGGCCGGGCTCCCCGAGGGTTTCTCGACTACCTTCAGCTTCAACGTCGGCCAGTCCTCGACCGCGGAGCCGATGGCCGCGCTGGTGAAGGAGTCACTCGGCAAGATCGGGATCAAGGTCGACATCCAGAAGCTGCCGGACGCACAGATGTCCACGCAGATCAACGAGAAGAAGCTTCCCTTCTACACCGAGGGCATCGTAGCGTGGTTGCCGTCGACCGATTACTTCTACCGCAACTTCTACACCGGCAATCAGCGCTGGAATTACAGCTCGATCAACAACCCGGATCTTGCCGCAATCGCGCAGGAGGCGCGTTTCGAGCCGGACAAGGCCAAGTATGAGGAAGCCGGCCGCAAGCTCAATGCGATGCACGTCGATCTGATGCCGCAGATCATGCTGTGGCAGCCGAACCAGGATGCGGTGATGGCGTCGTCGGTCGAAGGCTACACCTACGAGTTCCACCGCCAGGTCGACTATCGCGACGTCAGCCGCAAGTGATGGCGGCAAACAAGAGAGGCTCCGAAAGGTGACGACCGGTCTTGGTGCAACCATGGTGCGGGCGGGCAGGCGGCTTCTGTCGTCGCTGCCGGCGCTGTTCGGTGTGCTGGTGTTCACCTTTCTGCTGATGCGCGTGTTGCCCGGCGACCCCGCGGTGTTCTTCGCCTCGGGGCCCAATGCCGGCAAGGAGGAGATCGAGCAGATCCGCAAGCAGATGGGGCTCGACAGGTCGGTGCCGGAGCAGCTCGTGTTCTATCTCTCCGACATCGGCCACGGCAATCTCGGCCGTTCCATGATGACGGGGCAGCCGGTGCTGAAGGACCTGCGCGAGCGGCTGCCGGCCTCGCTGGAGCTCACCTTCACGGCGCTCCTGATCGCGCTGATCGCGGCGGTACCGCTTGGCGTGGTCGCGGCCTTGAGGCCCGGCTCGATCGTCGACCACGGCGTGCGGCTGTTCTGCGCGCTCGGCGTCTGCGTGCCGACTTTCGTCTCGGGCCTGCTGTTGATCTATGTCTTCTACTATCTGCTCGGGCTCGCGCCTGATCCGACCGGGCGGATCGACGTGTTCACTTCGCTGCCGCCGCAACGGACCGGGTTCCTGTCGATCGATTTCCTGCTTGCGGGAGATATCGAGGGCTGGTGGGCGGCCTGCAAGCAGTTGATTCTGCCGGCAGTGAGCATGGCCCTGTTCGTGATCGCGCCGCTGGCGCGGATCACGCGGGCCTCGATGCTGGTTTCGCTCGGCAGCGATTTCGTGCGCACTGCGCGCTCGATCGGATTGTCCTGGCACAAGGTGGTCGTCACTTATGCGCTGCGGAACGCGATCCTGCCCGTCATCACCATCGCCGGCATCGTGTTCTCGACCATGCTGGGCGCCAATGTCCTGGTGGAGAAGGTGTTCTCCTGGCCGGGCGTCGCTTCCTACGCGCTCGATGCGCTCTTATCCTCCGACTATGCGCCGGTGCAGGGTTTCGTGCTGCTGATGGCCAGCCTGTTCGTGCTGGTCAATCTCGTGGTCGACATCTGCTACGGCATCGCCGATCCCAGGGTGTCGATCGAATGACCAGCGCAACTCTCCGCCATTCGGTCTGGATCCTGCGCGGCAATCCGCTCACCGCCGTTGCCGCGGCCGGCGTTGCGCTGTTCGTCCTGATTGCGATCTTCGGGCCGTGGATCGTGCCCTATGATCCCGTGGTTTCGAATGTCTCGGAGTCTCTTTTGCCGCCGAGTGCGGCGCATCTCGCCGGCACCGACCAGCTCGGACGCGATGTGTTCAGCCGCCTCATCATCGCCGCGCGCCTCGATCTTGCCATTGCGGTTTCCGCGGTCGGCATCTCCTTCGTGATCGGCGCCGTCGTCGGCGCGTTCTGCGGCTATGCCGGCGGCAAGCTCGATCGCGGCGTCGGCCGTTTTGTCGATGTGATGATGGCCTTTCCGCTGTTCGTGCTGGCGATGGCGATGGTTGCCGCGTTGGGCAACCGGATCGAGAACATCGTGATCGCGACCGCGATCATCAATCTTCCGTTCTACATCCGCTTCGCGCGCGCCGAGGTCAACGTCCGCCGCAATGTCGGCTGGGTGGAGGCCGCGCGCGCCTGCGGCGAGAGCCATTTCTCGGTGGTGTTGCGCTTCCTGCTGCCGAATATCCTGCCGGCGATGGCGGTGCAGATCTCGCTCAATCTCGGCTGGGCCATTCTCAATGCCGCCGGCCTGTCCTTCATCGGTCTCGGCGTCAAGCCGCCGACGCCGGAATGGGGCATCATGGTCGCGGAAGGGGCGCGCTTCATCTCGACCGGGCGATGGTGGCTGGTGGCCTTTCCGGGCCTCGCGCTGATGATGGCTGTGCTGTGCTTCAACCTCCTCGGTGACGGGATGCGGGACATTCTCGATCCGCGGATGCGCACATGAGCGAGGAGCTGCTAGGGATCAACGACCTCCACGTGTCGTTCTCGACGCGGCGTGGCATGGTCGAGGCCGTGCGCGGCGTGACGCTCTCGGTCGAGAAGGGCGAGATGCTCGGTCTCGTCGGCGAGAGCGGCTCGGGCAAATCGGTCACCGGCTTTGCGACCACGCGGCTGCTCGATGCGGCCGGGCGCGTCACCGGCGGCAAGATCCTGTTTCGCGGGCAGGACGTCACAAAACTCAGGGGCGATGATCTTCGTCAGCTCCAGGGCGCCGCGATGTCGATGATCTTCCAGAATCCGCGGGCGGCGCTCAACCCGATCCGCGCGATCGGCCTGCAGATCGCGGATGCGATCCTCACGCATAAGAAGATATCGAAGGACGCCGCGCGCGCCGAGGCGCTCGAGCTGCTGCGCGCGGTCCAGATCCGCGACCCCGAGACGCGGATGAACGCCTATCCGCACGAGCTCTCCGGCGGCATGTGCCAGCGCGTCATGATCGCGATCGCGATTTCCTGCAATCCTGCGCTGCTGATCGCCGACGAGCCGACCACCGGCCTCGATGTCACCACCCAGAAGGTGGTGATGGATCTGCTCGCAGATATTGCCGCCGCGCGCGGCATGGCGACGATCCTGATCACGCACGATCTCGGCCTCGCCGCGCGCTATTGCCGCCGCATCGCCGTGATGGAGCGCGGCCGCATCGTCGAGGAAGCGAGCCCCAAAAAGCTCTTCAGCGCACCGCAACACGCCTATACCCGCCGCCTCGTTGCGGCATCGCCGACCGCGACGTCGCGGATCGAGGATCTCGTGACGGAGGAGGAGCGGGAGCGGCACGCGACGATCGTCAGCAAGCCAAGGCAGGAGCTCCCGCACGGGACGCCGCCGCTCCTTGAGGTGCGCAAGCTCGCCAAGCGTTTTGACCAGGGCTCCGCGGCGGTCGCGGATTTCTCGATGACGATGGCCGGCGGCGAGAGCGTCGGGCTCGTTGGCGAGTCCGGCTCCGGCAAGAGCACGACGTCGCGGATGATCTGCCGTCTGATCGACCCGAGCGAAGGCGATATCGTGTTCGACGGGCAGTCGATCGGCCATGTCGCCTCGCGCGACTTCCATCGCTCGCCGCTGCGCAAAGACATCCAGATGGTCTTCCAGGACCCGAACGAGAGCCTCAACCCGCGCTTCACGGCCTTTGACTGCATCGCCCATCCCCTGATGCGGCTCGACGGCATGCGTGCGGGTGATGCGCTGCGCAAGCGGGTGGAAGAGTGCGCGGAGCGGGTGGGCTTGCCGCTCGATCTGCTGCCGCGCTTTCCGCACCAGCTCTCCGGCGGCCAGAAGGCCCGCGTCGGCATCGCCCGCGCCATCGCCTGCCGGCCGCGGCTCCTGGTGCTGGACGAGCCGACCGCCGCGCTCGACGTCTCGGTGCAGGCGGTGGTGCTGCAATTGCTCGACCGTCTCAGGCGCGAGAACGACATCGCGTTGCTGTTTGTCAGCCACGATCTCAATGTCGTGCGCATGCTCTGCGACCGCACCATCGTGCTGCGCAACGGCGGCATCGTGGAGCAGGGGGAGAGCCGGGCGCTGTTCGATAATCCCAAGACCGACTACACGCGCAAGCTGGTCGAGGCGATTCCGCACATCGAGACCGGACCGGCACTGGCGGCCGCGCTTTGACGCCTGAACCGGTCGAAATCCCGAAGAGATCCCGCTGGCGAAGGCCCGGTTAGTGGCATACCATTTGCACGCCAACGGGTTCTGGTTTCACCTGCTCTTGGCCAACGATGGCCGGCATCACGGCACTACTGGGAGGATTTCATGGATCGCAGGACCGTTTTGAAGGGACTGGCCGGCGCGGGCGGTCTGGCATTGACCGGCCTCTCGGCCCCGGCGATCGCACAAGGCGCCTCTGCGCGCACCCTGCGCTTCGTGCCGCAAGCCAACCTCGCCAATTTCGATCCCATCTGGGGCACGCAATATGTCGTGCGCAACGCGGCGGCGCTGGTCTGGGACACGCTCTACGGCGTCGATGCCAAGCTCCAGCCGCAGCGTCAGATGGTCGAGTCCGAGGAGACCACCGACGACGGCAAGACCTGGACCTTCAAGCTGCGCCCGGGTCTCAAGTTCCATGACGGCGAGCCGGTGCTGAGCAAGGACGTCGTCGCGAGCCTGTCGCGCTGGGCCGCGCGCGATCCAATGGGTCTGATGATCCTCGCTATCCAGCAGGAATTGACTCCGGTCGACGACCGCACCTTCAAATGGGTCCTGAAGCAGCCTTTCCCGAAAATGCTGTACGCGCTGGCCAAGAACAACGCGCCGTGCTCCTTCATCATGCCCGAGCGCATCGCGAAGACCGATCCGTTCAAGCAGATCACCGAATATGTCGGCTCGGGTCCGATGAAGTTCGCCAAGAGCGAATGGGTGCCCGGCGCCAAGTCGGTGTTCGAGAAGTTCACCGATTACGTGCCGCGCCAGGAGAAGGCGTCGTGGCTTGCCGGCGGCAAGAACATCCTGGTCGATCGCGTCGAGTGGCTGGTGATGCCGGATCCGGCCACCGCTGCGGCCGCCTTGCAGAACGGTGAGGTCGACTGGTGGGAGAACCCGATCTCCGATCTCGTGCCCGTGCTGAAGAAGAACAAGAACATCAGCGTCGATATCGGCGATCCCCTCGGCAATATCGGCTCCTTCCGCATGAACCATCTGCACCCACCCTTCAACAATGTGAAGGCACGGCGCGCGGTGCTGATGGCGTTGAGCCAGGAAGACTATATGCGTGCGCTGGTCGGCGACGACGATACGTTGTGGAAGCCGCTGCCCGGCTTTTTTACGCCGGACACACCGCTCTACACCGAGTTGGGCGGCGAGATCCTGAAGGGAAAGCGCGATTTCGACGCGGCCAAGAAGCTGCTCGCCGAGAGCGGCTATTCCGGCCAGCCGGTCACATGCGTGGTCGCGCAGGACCAGTCGATCACGAAGGCGCAGGGCGACGTCACCGCGGATCTGCTCAAGAAGCTCGGCATGAATGTCGATTTCGTCGCGACCGATTGGGGCACGGTGGGCGCGCGCCGCGCGATGAAGACCCCGCCGGGGCAGGGCGGCTGGAATATGTTCCACAGCTGGCACGCCGGCGCCGATTGTATCAATCCGGCCGCCTACACCGCCATCCGCGCCAATGGCGACAAGGCCTGGTTCGGTTGGCCCAACAGCCCGAACACCGAGAAGGAGATCACGGCCTGGTTCGACGCCAAGAATCTCGAGGAGGAGAAGGCCGCGATCGGGCAGGTCAACAAGGCGGCGCTCGAGGATGTCGTTTACGCGCCGACCGGCTTCTTCCTGACCTACACGGCATGGCGCAAGAACGTCTCCGGCATCACCAAGGGGCCGCTGCCGTTCTTCTGGAACGTGTCGAAATCCGCATGATGGTACGCTGAAGCCAGATGCTCTCTTACATCCTCCGTCGCATCGTCTCGACCTTGCCGGTGATGGCAATCGTCGCGCTGTTCGTGTTCAGCCTGCTCTACATCGCGCCGGGTGATCCCGCCGTGGTGATCGCGGGCGATCAGGCGAGCCCGGAGGATGTGGAGCGCATTCGCCAGAGTCTGGGTCTCGACCGGCCCTTCCTGATCCAGTTCGGAAGCTGGGTCTGGCGCATTCTGCACGGCGATCTCGGCACCTCGATCTTCACCAACCTTCCGGTCTCGACGATGATCGGACAGCGTCTCGGGCCGACACTGTCGCTGATGATGGTCACGCTGCTACTCACCATCGTGGTCGCGGTGCCGCTTGGCGTCGTGGCCGCGTGGAAGGCGGGGAGCCTGATCGACCGCGTCATCATGGCATTCGCCGTGTTCGGCTTCTCGCTGCCCGTCTTCGTCGTCGGCTATATCCTCGCCTATGTCTTCGCACTCGAGCTCGAATGGCTTCCGGTGCAGGGCTATACGCCGCTCACGGAAGGCTTCTGGCCGTGGCTGCAAAACCTGATCCTGCCATCGATCGCGCTCGGCTGCGTCTACATCGCGCTGATCGCGCGCATCACGCGTGCCACCATGCTTGAAGTCTTGCAGCAGGACTATATCCGCACCGCGCGGGCCAAGGGCCTCGGGCAAGGCGGCATCCTCTTCGTTCACGCGCTGAAGAACGCCGCGGTGCCGATCGTCACGGTGATCGGGATCGGCATCGCACTCCTGATCGGCGGCGCCGTCGTCACGGAAAGCGTGTTCGCGATCCCCGGCCTCGGCCGGCTCACGATCGATGCCATCCTGCGCCGCGACTATCCCGTCATCCAGGGCATCGTGCTCCTCTTCAGCTTCGTCTACGTCCTCGTCAATCTGATGATCGACGTCGTCTACACGCTCGTTGACCCGAGGATCCGCTATTGACCGATACGACCGTCAATCCGCAAGCGCTGCCGGCGGGCTTCGTTCTCGCGCCGCAACTGCCTGAAATCCTGCGGCCGGTTAGGATCCGGCGCGGCTTCATCGGCCTCTTGCGTGGCCATCCCACGGTCGCGATCGGCGGCGCGCTGCTGCTGACGCTCGTTCTGATCGCGATCTTCGCGCCCTATCTGGGGACGGTCGATCCGACGGCACTTGCGCCCGCCAAGCGCACCCGCGCGCCGTCCGCCGCGTTCTGGTTTGGCTCCGACGTGCTGGGCCGCGACATCTATTCGCGCGTGCTCTTTGGCGCGCGGGTCTCGCTCACGGTCGGCCTGTCGGTTGCGATCCTCGCATCCGCGGCGGGCCTCGCCATCGGCATCGTCTCCGGCTTCATCCGCTGGGCGGATGGCATCTTGATGCGGTTCATGGACGGCCTGATGTCGATCCCGCCGATCCTGCTCGCAATCGCGCTGATGGCGCTGACGCGCGGCAGCGTCGGCAACGTCATCCTGGCCATCACCATCGCCGAGATCCCGCGGGTTTCCCGTCTTGTCCGTAGCGTGGTGCTGTCGCTGCGCGAGCAGCCCTATGTGGACGCCGCGGTCGCCTGCGGCACGCGCACGCCGATGATCATCCTGCGCCACATTCTGCCCAACACGCTGGCGCCGATGCTGGTTCAGGCGACTTACATCTGCGCCAGCGCCATGATCACCGAGGCGATCCTGTCCTTCATCGGGGCCGGCACGCCGCCGACCATTCCGTCCTGGGGCAACATCATGGCCGAGGGCCGCGCGCTGTGGCAGGTCAAGCCCTACATCGTGTTCTTCCCGGCGGCATTCCTCTCCGTCACCGTGCTCGCCGTGAACCTGCTCGGCGACGGCCTTCGCGATGCGCTCGATCCGCGCATGGCCAAGAGCCTCTGATGTCGAGGGGTTGATCGCGATGGCTTTGCTCGAAGTCGAGAACCTCCAGACCCACTTTCGCACGCCCGGCGGCATCAACCGCGCGGTCGACGGCGTGTCCTTTCACGTCAACGAAGGCGAGACGCTCGCCATTGTCGGCGAGTCCGGCTGCGGCAAGTCGGTGACCTCGATGTCGCTGATGCGGCTGATTCCGGAGCCGCCAGGCAGGATCGCGGGCACCATCCGCTTCGCGGGCAGGGACTTGCTGCAGCTGTCCGATCGCGAGATGCGCGCCATTCGCGGCAACGACATCTCGATGATCTTTCAGGAGCCAATGACGAGCCTCAACCCGGTTCTGACGGTCGGCCGCCAGATCCGCGAGACGCTGATGATCCATCAGGGCCTGGACAAGCAGGCGGCCGAGGCGCATGCGATCGAGATGCTGACGCTGGTCGGCATTCCCGAGCCGAAGCGGCGGGTGCGCGAATATCCGCATCAGCTTTCCGGCGGCATGCGCCAGCGCGTGATGATCGCGATCGCGCTGGCCTGCAATCCGAAACTCCTGATCGCGGACGAGCCGACCACCGCGCTCGACGTGACCATCCAGGCACAGATCCTGAAGCTGATGCTTGATCTCAAGCGCCGGGTCGGTGCGGCGATCATCCTGATCACCCACGATCTCGGCGTGGTCGCCGAGATCGCCGAGCGCGTCATGGTCATGTATGCCGGCCGCAAGGTCGAGGAGGCGCCCGTGGCCGAGCTGTTCCGCTCGCCCCGTCATCCCTATACGCAGGGCCTGCTCGGCGCCGTGCCGCGGCTCGGCTCCTCGCTAACAGGCACCGCGCGGCGGCTGGCCGAAATCCCGGGGCAGGTGCCTGATCTGCGCAAGCCCATCATCGGCTGCGTCTTCGCCGGCCGCTGCGCGCTCGCGACCGATCTCTGCCGCCAATATGCGCCTGGACTTGAAGAGAAGGCGCCTCGGCACGTCGCCGCCTGCCACTATTCCGCCAAGGGGGCCATCGCGGCATGAGTCCTCCGCTGCTCCAGGTCAACGACCTCAAGAAGCATTTTCCGGTCAAAAAGGGCCTGTTCGGCCGCAAGTCCGAATATGTCTATGCCGTCGACGGTGTCTCGTTCGAAATCGCGAAGGGCGAGACGCTGTCGCTGGTCGGCGAGTCCGGCTGCGGCAAGTCGACGGTCGGCCGCGCCATCCTGCGGCTGTTCGACATCACGGCGGGCCAGGTGATCCTCGACGGCCAGCGCATCGACGACGCGCATCCGAGCACGATGCGCCAGATGCGCCGCCGCGTGCAGGTGGTGTTCCAGGATCCGTTCTCGAGCCTCAATCCGCGCATGCGCGTGCGCGACATCCTGGCCGAGCCGATCCGCAATTTCGGCCTCGCCAAATCCGCCATCGATCTCGAAACCCGCGTGACGGCGCTGATGGATACCGTTCGGCTGCCGCGCGAGGCGCTCAACCGCCGGCCGCACGAATTCTCCGGCGGCCAGCGTCAGCGCATCGGTATCGCGCGGGCGCTCGCAGCCGAGCCCGAGCTGATCGTCTGCGACGAGGCGGTCTCGGCGCTCGACGTCTCGGTCAAGGCGCAGATCGTCAATCTCTTGCAGGACCTTCAGCGCGAGTTCGGCCTGGCGCTGCTGTTCATCAGCCATGACCTCGCCATTGTCGAGCACATGACCCACCGCGTCGCGGTGATGTATCTCGGCAAGATCGTCGAGGTCGCGCCGCGCCGCGAGATCTTTGCCGCGCCAAGGCATCCCTATACCAAGGCGCTGCTCTCCGCGGTCCCGCTGCCCGAGCCGGGCGCCCAGCGCAATCCCATCATCCTCAAGGGGGACGTGCCGAGCCCGATTAACCCGCCGAGCGGGTGCCGCTTCCACACCCGTTGCCCATACGTCTTCGATCGCTGCCGCACGGAGGAGCCGACGCTGCGCTCGACCGGACCCGAGCAATGGGTGGCCTGTCACCTCGAAGAGGCGCCGTAGGCCCCTCAGCCCTGGCGGCGCAGGAAACCTGTGATCGTGACTTTCTCCCAGATGCCGGCTGCGGCGAAGGGATCGGCGCGGTTGAAGGCTTCGACCTCGGCGCGGCCGGGCGCCTCGATCAGGAACAGGCTGCCGATCATGTTCGCGCCGTCGTCGGAGACGAGCGGCCCCGACATCACGATCTTGACGCCGAAGCGCGATGTGTCGCTCAGGAAGGCCTTGTGGGCATCGTAATTGGCGAGCCGGGTCGGCAGCGCGCCGGCGCGGTCGAGGGCGTGAATGGCGAACAGCATGATGTCTCCGTTGACGTGTCGGTTTTCTTGTGACGATTCTTGGGACGGCCGCGAAGGCGGCCGTCCGTGCTTGTGATGAGCGGTTGGGCTATTTGGCGCCGAGCTTGCCGGCGTCCTCGAAGGTCGGGCAGGTCCGTTGCTCCAGCGGTACGTCGAACGGCTGGTAATTGTCCTTGGTGATGACGGTCGGCTTCAGCACGATCTCGGAAATGACAGGCTGGTTGCGCAAGCTGCGGATCGCCATCATGGTGCCGAGACACCCTTGCGCAAATCCGTTGTAGTCGCCGCTGGCGAGCAGCTTGCCGGACTTGATCGCGTCGATCGCCTCCTTGGTGCCGTTGATGCCGATCACCTGGGCCTTGCGGTTCGCGCCGTCGAGCGCCTCGATCGCGCCGACCGCCATGGCGTCGTTGGCCGCCAGCACGCCGTCGATCTGCGGGTTCGACTGCATCAAATTCTCCATGACCTGGAGCGCCTGCAGCCGCTGGTAGTTGCCGGGCTGCGAGGCCAGCAGCTTGGCGCCCGAATTCTCCTTCAGCGCGTCGTTGAAGCCGCGGACGCGATCGACATTGGTCAGCGAGCCCTTGACGCCCTCGATGATGACGATGTTGCCCTTGCCGCCCAGCGTCTTGAGCAGGAAGCGCGCGGTTTCGAGTCCGAGGCTGTAATCGTCGGCGCCGACGAAGGAGAGGAACTTGCCGCCGGCGGAGCGGTCGGTGATGTTGACGACGGGGATTTTCGCCTCGTTGATCTTCTCGACGCCCGGCACCATCGCCTTGTAGTCGACCGGCGTGAACACGATCGCGCTCGGCTTCTTCACCACGACGTCCTCGATCTGGCTGAGCTGCTCGGGGATCGAGTCCGGCTTGGTCGGGATGTACTGCAGCGTCTTCGCGTTCAGCGCTTTCGCCATGTTGTCGGCACCGACCCGCACCGTCTGGAAGAACGGATTGGTCTGGTTCTTGGTGAACACGGCGATGGTCTCGCCGTCGGCGCGCGCCTGCGTCGTGAACGCGGCCGCCATCAGCAGCGGCAGCGCCAAATAACCCAGTGTCTGTTTCATGTAGCCTCCATCCCTCATTTTGCTTGTTGGATTTCTAAGAGCTCATTGCGCGCGGCGGCGGGTCTTCATGTCGAGCCAGACCGCGAGAATGACGATGATGCCGGTGACGAGCGGCTGCCAGTTGGCGCTGACCGACAACAGATTCATGCCGTTCAGCACCAGCGTCAGGATCAGCGCACCGATGAAGGTGCCGAACACGGTGCCGACACCGCCGAACAGCGAGGTGCCGCCGATCAGCACGGCTGCGATCGCAGGCAAGGTCAGGCTTTCGCCGATGTCAGCTTCGGCCGAATTGAGTCGCGACAGGAAGATGATCGAGGCCAGTCCCGCCATGGTGCCTGATACCGCGTAGACCAGCAGCAGGCGCCGCGCGACCGGAATGCCGGAGAGGCGGGCGGCGACCGGATTGGCGCCGATCGCATAGATCTCCTGGCCCCAGATCGTGCGCTGGGCAAACAGCGTCCCGATCCCGAGGAACACCAGCAGCAGATAGACCGGGATGGGCAGGCCGAACAGATAGCCGCTGCCGATCTGGCGGAAGCCCGCCGGGAAGCCGTGCAAGGTCTCGCCCGCCATGTACCAATAGGTGAGGCCGTTCAGCACCCAGAGCATGCCGTAGGTGGCGATGAAGGAGGGGATGCGCAGCGCGGTGACCATGATGCCGTTGAGCAGGCCAACGATGCCGCCGCAGGCGAGCCCGGTGAGGATGCCGAGCGCCGGCGAGCCAGTCTTGTGGATCACGGTGCCGGCGATGCAGGCGGACAGCGCGACATTGGCGCCGACGGAGAGATCGAGGCCGGCGGTGAGCACGACCAGCGTCAAGCCGGACGCGATGAAGAAGGTCAGGCTCGCTTGTCTCAGCACGTTGAGGATATTGCCGAGGCTCAGGAAGGAGTCGCTGAGCACGGCGAGCACCGCACAGATCAGCAGCGCTGCGAGCAGGCGGTAGAAGACCTGGATCGCGTCCTGCGACAGGAACGAGCGGGGCGGCGAGAGGGCCTCTTTGGAGATGTCGGTCATGCGCGGCTCCGCAGGCCGTCGAGGAACAGGGCAACGATGACGAGGACGCCGACGCTTGCGACCTGCACCGAAGAGGGCATCGAGATCAGGTTCAGCCCGTTGCGCAACACGCCGACCGCGATCACGCCGAGCAACGTGCCGAGCAGCCAGCCATTGCCGCGCTCGAACGAGGTACCGCCGACCGCGACCGCGGCGATGGCGTCGAATTCGAGACCGAGGCCCGCGGTCGGGTGGCCGGAATTCATGCGCGCGGTCATCAGCAGGCCGGCGATGCCGGCCATGGCGCCGCCGATCGCGTAGACCGCGATCAGCAGCTTGTTCGGCGAGAGGCCGGCATAGCGCAGCGCCTCGCGGTTGCCGCCGAGCGCGAAAATGTAGGTGCCGAAGCGGGTGTGGTAGAGCAGTCCGTGGAAGGCCGCATAGGTCACCAGCGCCATCACGATGGGCACTGGCACGCCCAGAAGCGTCGCCGAATAGATGTCGCGCACGCTGTGGGGAATGCCGACCACGCTCTGGCCGTCGCTGACGATCAGCGACAGGCCCTGCGCCATGCCGAGCGTGCCCAACGTTGCGACGAAGGGCGGAATTCCGACGATGGCGACCAGCCAGCCGTTGGCGAAGCCGAAGGCTGCGCCGACGAGAAGCCCAGCGCCGAGACCCAGCAGCATCGACTTGGTCGCGAGCGACACGATGGCAACGCAGAGCGAGGTCAGCGTCAGCACCGCGCCCATCGACAAATCCAGCCCCTCGGTCATGATGATCAAGGTCATCGGCAGCGCCAGCATGGTCAGGATGGTCGACTGCACCAGCACGTTGGAGAGGTTGGCGACCGACAGGAAGCCGGGCGCGATCGCGCTGAACAGGGCGATCAGCAGCACCAAGACGATGGCAACGCCGGGAATGCGTTGCAGCGGATTGGGTTGAAAGACGACCGCGGCTTCACGCATGATGCATCCCCAGTCGCACGATGTTCTCCTCGGTCAGTTCGCTGCGGGTCAGGTGTCCGGCGATGCGGCCTTCGCGCATCACGTAGGCGCGGTCGCAGACATGGCAGATCTCGACCTGCTCGGACGAGATCATCAAGGCCGCCGCGCCTTCGGCGACCAGCCGGTCGATCAGCGCAAAGATCTCGGACTTGGCGCCGATGTCGATGCCGCGCGTCGGCTCGTCGAAGATGAAGAGCTTTGAGCCGGCCGCCAGCCACTTGCCGATCACGACCTTCTGCTGGTTGCCGCCCGAGAGCAGGCCGACGGTCTGGCGCGCGCTTGGCGTTGCGATGCGCAGCTGCCGGATCAGGCCGTCGGACGTGCGCTGCGCGCTGCGCTGGTCGAACAGGCCGCTCGGGAACAGTTTTCGCAGCGCCGACACCACCAGATTGTCGCTCACGGACCGCAGCAGGGCGAGGCCCTCGCTCTTGCGGCTCTCCGGGATCAGCGCGATGCCGCGGCGGGCGGCAAGGTCAGGCTCGCCGGAGATGGCCTTGCCGTCGAAAATGATCTCGCCTGACGTCACGGCATCGGCGCCGAAGATGGCGCGGGCGACCTCGCTGCGGCCGGAGCCGACCAGGCCGCACAGGCCGACGATCTCGCCCCGGCGCACCTCGATGTTGATATCGGAGATGCCGCTCGATGCGCTCAGGCCCTTGACCTCGAGCAGAAGTTCGCCGGGCTTGTCCGCGAAGTTGCGCGGATACGTCATGTCGACGTTGCGGCCGACCATCATGCGGACGAGCTGGTCTGGCGTGACGTCGGCGGGGCGAACGCCGTCGATGCGGCGGCCGTCGCGCAGCACCGTGATGCGGTCTCCGAGCGCGAACACCTCGGCCATGCGGTGGGAGATATAGACGATGGAGACGCCGTCGGCCTTCAGCCGCGCGATCAGGGCGACCAGCAGTTCGGTCTCGCGGTCGGACAGCGCCGCCGTCGGCTCGTCCATGACCAGGATGCGCGCGTTCTGGCTGATCGCCTTCGCGATCTCGACCATCTGCTGCTGCGCCACCCCTAACTTGTCGACGGTGGTAGAGGGATCGATCTCGAACCCGATCGTGCCGAGCACGCGCCTGGCGTCGGCCAGGATCTTGCGGCGGTCGATGGTACCGGGAATGCGGCCCTTCGGCTCGCGGCCGAGGAAGATGTTCTGGGCGATATCGAGGTGGGGGACCAGCGAGAATTCCTGGAAGATCACGGCAATGCCGAGCTTCTGCGCATCCGCGGTCGAAGAGATCGCGACCTTGTCGCCCCTGTAATAGAACTCGCCGGCATCAGCACGGTAGGCGCCGCACAGCACCTTCATCAGGCTCGACTTGCCGGCGCCGTTCTCCCCCAGCAGCATATGGACTTCGCCGGAGTAGACGGCAAAGGAAACATCATCCAGCGCCTTGACGCCGGGAAACTCCTTGCTGATGCCGCGCAGCTCCAGAAGAGGCGCGGGTGAGGCGGGCTCGATAGCCAATGCGGCGCTGCTCATGCGTGCACTCCGCTCGCGAAGATCTTTCCGGGATTCATCAGTCCATCAGGATCGAGCGCGGTCTTGATCGACCGCATCACATCGACGGCCTCGCCGAGTTCATCGGCGAGATAATCGATCTTGCCGAGCCCGATGCCGTGCTCGCCGGTGCAGGTGCCGTCCATGGTGATGGCGCGGGCGACCATCCGGGCCTGAAGTGCCTTGGCGCCCTCGGCCTCATCCGGCTTGGCCGGGTCGATCAGGATCAGCATGTGGAAATTGCCGTCGCCGACATGGCCGACGATCGGGGCGGTAAAACCGTGCTCGTCGGCGTCGCGCCGGGTCTCGGTCAGGCATTCGGCCAGCCGCGAGATCGGCACGCAGACATCGGTGATCACGGCGCGTGCGCCGGGCCGCAAGCCCAGGCCCGCATAGAGCGTGTTGTCGCGGGCGTGCCAGAGCCGGCTGCGGTCTTCCTGCGCCTTCGCCCAGGCAAAACCATGGCCGCCATGGTCGGCCGCGATCGCCTGCGCGGCTTCGGCCTGCTCGGCAACGGAGGCCTCGGAGCCGTGGAATTCGAAGAACAAAGTGGGGGCTTCGCGATAGCCGAGCTTTGCGTAGGCGTTGATGCCGCGCATCATGACGTCGTCGAGCAGCTCGATGCGTGCCACGGGGATCGCGGACTGGATCACGGAGATCGCAGTGTCCACGGCATCGTGCAGGGTGTCGAAGCTGCAGACCGCGGCTGAGATCGCCTGCGGCACGGGATGCACCTTCAATGTGACCTCGGTGATGACGCCGAGCGTGCCTTCGGCGCCGACGAACATCCGCGTCAGATCGTAACCGGCGGCCGATTTGCGCGCGCGCCTGGCGGTGCGGATCACGCGCCCGTCGGCCAGCACCACTTCGAGCGCCATGACATTGTCCTTCATGGTGCCGTAGCGCACCGCCATGGTGCCGGACGCGCGGGTGGAGGTCATGCCGCCGATCGAGGCGTCGGCGCCGGGATCGATCGGAAAGAAAAGTCCGGTGCCGCGCAGCTCGGCATTGAGCTGTTTGCGCGTGATGCCGGGCTGCACGACGACATCCATGTCGCTCTCATGCACCGTCAGCACCTTGTTCATGCGCGCGAGGTCGAAGCAGACGCCGCCGGCGACCGCGGCCGCATTGCCTTCGAGCGAGGTGCCCGCGCCGAACGGAACGATCGGCATGCCCGCGCTGGCGCAGAGCTTCACGATTTCCGCGACCTCCTGCGTGGTTTCAGGGAAGACGACGATGTCGGGGGGCAAATTGCGATAATGCGATTCGCTCTGCCCGTGCTGATCGAGCACGCCGCGCGCAACGCTCGCGCGCGGGCCGATCATGCCGATGAGGCGATCGGCCAATATGCTCGTGCTGACCCGCGGTCCCATCCTTAGCTCCCGTCTGCTCCCTGTTGCCGGACTCTTGTTGGTCCTTCGTCTAGCCTAGGCGGCTCTCGCGTTGCTCGCGACCTGCTTCAGGCCGAAATCGTAATTGAGGTGGAAATAGTCGCGCTCCACCATGCGACCATCCGGCGCACGGCCGGCAGGGTGGCCAGTGAATTCGCGGATCAGGCTGTCCTTGACGCCGAACACCACGTCAGAGTCGAGATATTTGTCACCGGCGACGAACACATGGGTCACGAGCTGCTCGAAACCGGGCGCCGAGATCATGAAATGCACATGCGCCGGACGCCAGGGATGGCGGCCCTGGACCTCCAGCATCTCGCCGACAGGGCCGTCATGCGGGATCGGATACGCCGCCGGCTTGATCGACCAGAAATGGAAGCGGCCGTTGGCGTCGGTATGAAAGCGCGCGCGCATCGCGAGATCGCCGATGTCGTCGAGCTGCTGCACATCGTAATAGCCGTCGTCGTCGGAATGCCAGACATCGACGATGGCGCCGGCAAGCGGTTGTCCGTCGACGGACGAGACCGAGCCGGTGACCAGCATGGGATCGCCTTCCATCGGGCCGGAGATATCGGCGCCGCTGTCCTTCTCCGGTGCGGCCTGGACGAAGAACGGGCCGAGCACCGTCGTCTCGGTCGCCCCCTCCGGCACGGGATGGTTGATCGCGTCGACCAGCATGGAGACGCCGAGCGTGTCGGACAGCAGGATGAACTCCTGGCGCTTGTCGTCGCACATGTGCCCGGTGCGGGTCAGGAAATCGATGCCGTATTCCCATTCCTTTTGGGTCGGCCGGACCTCGCGGACGAAGGCATGCAGGTGGCGCACCAGCGCTTCGCTGACCTCCTTGATGCGCGGATCGGTCGCGTCCTTGATCCGCTCCAGCACCGCGTCCGTGATCGTGGTCTCGTTGAAGTTGCGCATAGGTGTCTCCGCGATCAGAGTTTGGGTTCGCCAAGCCCGGACAGACGTTCCAGGTGCTTGACGGTCGCGATGAAGTCGGTGTCGCCGTCGCCCTGCGCGACCAGTGAGCCATAGGTTTCGCGCACCTGCGCCGCGAGCTGCAGCGGCACGCCTACGGCGTGGCCGGCGCCGAGGATGAGATCGAGATCCTTGGCCATCTGCTTGCAGGAGAAAGTCGACTCGAAATCGCGGGACCGCAGCGGCGCGGTCTTGTACTTCACCATCGGCGAGGCGACCGCGCTATCGTCGAGCACCTTCAAAATGTCCTGCCAGGCGATGCCGCCCTTGCGCGCCAGGGCCAGGCTCTCGGCCATCATCGCCGCCGAGACTGCGATCATCAGATTGACCGAGAGCTTTGCGTAGCGGGCTTCCTCGGCCGGCCCGAGATAGGTCTGGGCGCGGGTGAAGGCGGCGAACAGAGGCTTGGCGTTGTCGAAGGCGTCCTTCGGCCCGGAGACGAAGCAGGTCAGGGCACCGGTATGAACGATGCTGGCATTGCCGGAGACCGGCGAACGCAGATAGGCAATGCCGCGAGCTTGTGCAGCGGACGCAACTTCGGTGGAGGCCTCGACGCTCACGGTGCTGGTTTCGATCAGAACAGATCCAGCAGCCATCGCGGCGATCAGACCAGCGGGGCCGAGCAGCGCGCCGCGCAAGGCGGCGTCATCCGGCAGGGATGTGATAACTGCAGCCTTGCCGCTCACGGCCTCGGCCGGCGAAGCGGCAATCGAAATGCCTTGCGCACGCGCCTCGTTGATCCGGGCTGCGCTCTGATCGAATGCGGTCACGGCGTAGCCGGCCTTGGCGACGAGCGCCGACATCGGCAGGCCCATCTTGCCGATCCCGATGAAAGCGACATTCCTTGAAGCGTCGGTCATTGATCTCATCCATTGGCGCCTTCAGGCGGCGCGTCCCTGTCGTTCGATGTCCTGCACCAGCCGCCGGCCGGATTGGGCCAGCAGGTCCTTCTTCGTCTCCAGCCCCTCGATCAGCAGCTGGCCGTGCCGCTTCTTCCAGGTGCCGCCGATCATGACTGCCTCGATATTGGCGAGGCTCGTCTGCATCACGATCGTCGCGACGGGATCGTGCACCGGGACAAGGTTGAGATCGGATGCGTTGATGATGACGAGGTCAGCGAGCTTGCCCGGCGTCAGCGAGCCGATCTGGCCTTCGCGGCCGAGCATGCGGGCGCTTTCGGTCGTGATCCAGCGCAGCGCTTCGCGGACGGGGATCGTGGTCGTCGCCGGAATGGTGCCGCTCACTTGACGCGACTCCGCATTGTCGAGCGCTCGCTGCATCGACAGCGCGACGCGGGCGACGGAGAAGAGATCGCCGGCCAGCACGGATTCCAGGTCGATCCCGATGGTCGGGCGCACGCCGCGCTTGAGCAGCCGGCCGGTGATCGGAAAACCGTGGCCCTGGATCATCTCGTTCTCCGGCGTCACCGAGAAGGAGACGCCGAGGTCGACCATCTTGTCGAGGAGATCGTCGGGCAGATCGTTGCCATGAACGATGTTGATGCCGGCGCCGACGAGGCCGGCCTCGATCAGCTTCTCCCAGCCGCCGGGTGTCTTGGCCGGACCGCCGCCTTGATGCATGGATGCGATCAGGTTGAGCTCGCGCGCCAGGCGGAAGTCGTGCATCGCGACGTCGAGCGTCGAATAATGCGGGCCGAGAATGGCAAGCCCGAGCGTAACGAGGCCGTCGCGGTCGGCGAGGGGACCTGCCAGCAGCCGCTCGACTTCGCGGCGCGGATGCGGAATCTCGGAGAAATGCGGCTCGCCGGGCTTCGGCTCGGGTTTTGGCGAGCCGTGGAAGAAGGCGGCACGGATGCCGCTCTCGATCAGGCCGCGCACGGCGGCGTCGGTATGAGCGGGGGTCGGATTGTTGTGGCACCAATCGACCAGGGTGGTGGTTCCGCAATTGATCTGGTTCAGCGCACCGACGAGGGTCGCAATGTAGATGTCGCTGGGCCGGAACACGGTCGCGAGCCCGGCATGCATGCGACGGAAATATTCCAGCAGCGTCCAGTTCGCGGCATAGCCGCGCAATGCCGTCTGCCAGGTGTGCATATGCGCGTTGATCAGGCCAGGGATGACGATCCGGCCGTTGCCGTCCACGATCTCGGTTTCGGAAGCGCCGCTGCCGAGCTCGATCGATGGGCGCACATCGACGATGCGGCCGCCCTCGACCAGCAAATCGCCGGTGTTGAGATCGCCAATCGCATCATCCATGCTGATGATGACCGCGGATTTGATCAGCGTGCGCCGCATCGCTTCAGGCCGCCGCTTTGGTGGTAACAGGCGGCTCGCCGGCCCAGGCGCGGGCGATCAGCTCGCGGATCGCGTTGCGCTCGAGCGGGCGCGGATTCCAGTAGGCGTTGGTGACGGCGAGATCAGCCGCCTTGTCGATGCCGCTTTCGGGCATGCCGATGTCGCGCAACGCCAGCTTCGTACCCAGCCGCTTCGCGAGGTCGTAGAGCCCCTGGGACGCGTCGACCGCGCCGATCGCGCGCGAGATCCGCGCCATCGCATCCGGCACCGCCGGTGCGTTGTAGGCCAGCGCATGCGAAAGCACGATGGTGTGGGTCTCGGCGTGCGGCAGATCGAACGTGCCGCCGAGCGTGTGGCAGAGCTTGTGATGCAGCGCCATGCCGACGGTGCCGAGGCAGACGCCGCACAGCCAGGCGCCGTAGAGTGCCTCGGTGCGGGCCTCACGGTCATCGCTTTTGGCCGCAATGGCGGGGAGGGCGCGCGCGAGCGCGCGGATGCCTTCTTCCGCCATCAGCGATGTCACGGGATTGGTGTCGCGCGCATAGAGCGCTTCAACCGCATGCGCGATCGCGTTGATGCCGGATGTTGCAGCGAGGCTCGCCGGCAGCGTCAGGGTGAGATCGACGTCGTAGATCACGGTCTCGGGCAGCACGGCTGCGTCGCGCACCGTGGTCTTCAGGCCGTTCTCGGTCTGGCCGACGATCGGCGTCATCTCCGAGCCGGCATAGGTGGTGGGAATGCAGAGCTGGTTGACGCCGGTGCGCAGGGCCAGCGCCTTGCCAAGGCCGGTGGTCGATCCGCCGCCAAGCGAGACGACGCAATCGGCCTCGCATGCCTTCATCGCCGCGAGCGCCCGCTCCGTGACCTCGACCGGCGTATGCATGGTCGCGCCAGGAAAGATGCCGGCAAAAAGCGAACCGAGCGCAGCCCCCAGGCTCTTGCCTTGCGCCTCCTGCTGCGGCGTCGTCAGCACCAGCGCGCGCTTGCCGCCGAGCCGCTCGATCTCGGCTTTGGCCGAGGCCAGCGTTCCGCTGCCGAACACGACGCGGCAGGGCAGGTTTTCAAAGGTGAACGAACCGATCATGCGCCGGTCTCTTTGATGGGATAATCGACCTGGAATCGTCCGATCCGCAAGTCGCCTAGCGCCTCGCGGACGCGCAAATGTTCGGGGTGGGTGGCATAGGCGGCGAGTGCGGCCTGGTCGGCAAATTCGGAGAACAGCACCACGTCGCAGGCGTAATCGACATCGCTGACGTCAACGCCGACCTCGATGTGGGTGAGGCCGTCGATCCGGCCGCGCAGGCCCTCGAACAGGGTCTTGACCTTGAAACGGGCCGCGGAGCGCTCCGCGGGCGTCTCCCCGCGTAGCCGCCACATCACGATGTGCCTGATCGGGCCCGACATTTCCCAGTTTCCTCGCCTGCTATCTTGCTTGTGTTCTGGCCATTTTGACTTGCGGGATGTGGAAATAAAGGTCAATATTTGTAAGTCTCTTTTTCTAAAAGTGGAAAAATGGATCGCCTGCTGCAGTTGGAGGTGTTCTCCAAGACGGCTGAGCTCGGCAGCCTGTCAAAGGCCGCCGAGGCCTTGCGCATGTCGAATGCGGCGGCGAGCCGCCATCTCAGCGCGCTCGAGGAGCGCCTTGCGGTCAGGCTGATCGAGCGCAACACACGCAGGCTGTGGTTGACGGAGGCGGGGCAGGAGCTGCTGGAGCGCTCCAGCCGGGTGCTGAGCGAACTGGCGGAGGCCGAGGACATCGTCAGCGATCGCGCGCTGTCGCCGCAGGGTACGCTGCGGGTCACGAGCTCGCTGTCCTTTGCGGTGATCTATCTGGCGCCGATGCTGCCTTCCTTCCGCGCGCGCTATCCGAAGCTCAACATGCAGATCACGACCGCCAACCGCTATCCCGATTTCATCGAGGCCGGCATCGACGTCGCGATCCGGACGCGCGAGCAGGAGCCGGATTCGAACATCATCGTCCGCCGCATCGGCCAGATGCGGCGCGTGCTCGCCGCCGCGCCTTCCTATCTCGCAAGCGCCGGCGAGCCGGAGCAGCCCGCCGATCTCGCGCGCCACAACATGCTGGTCTACAATCTCGCGAACGATCCCTATTCGCTGCGCCTGCGCAAAAGCCATGGCGCGCAGACCGTCCGCATCACGCCGACGCTCGACAGCAATGACGGCCAGGTCATTCGCGGCGCGGCGCTGGCAGGGCTCGGTATCCTCATCCAGCCGCTCTACATCGTCCAAAGCGACATCGCGGCGGGCCGTCTCGTCCCGGTGCTGGTGGATTGGGAGCTGCCACTGCTCACCATGAACATCGCCTACCAGAACCGCGCCGGGCTGCCCGCCAAGATCAGGGCTTTTTCCGACTTCCTCGTCACCCACATCCGCGAGCATTCGGAGCCGGGAATCTGGATGGACGCGACGAAGTGAGCGGGTAGCAGCCATGTATCTCGGCATCGATCTCGGCACCTCGGCGGTCAAGACCGTTCTCGTCGACGGCGCCCAGCGCGTGATTGCAAGCGAGAGCCGGCCGTTGACGACCACCTCGCCGCTATCAGGCTATTTCGAGCAGGACCCCGCGCAGTGGATCGATGCAACCTTCGCCACGCTGGATGCCTTGAAGGTGACGCATGCCGGCGCGTTGGCGGCTGTCGAAGGCATTGGACTGTCAGGGCAGATGCATGGCGCCACGCTGCTCGATGCGAGCTCGAGACCGTTGCGGCCCTGCATCCTCTGGAACGACGGACGCTCCGCCGCCGAGTGTCGTGTCCTGGAACGTCGCTGGCCCGACTTGCGCGCGACGTCGGGCAACAAGGCGATGCCGGGATTCACCGCGCCGAAGCTGCTCTGGATCGCGACGCACGAGCCCGAGATCTTTGCGGCGACGAAACTCGTTCTGCTGCCAAAGGCCTATCTGCGCCTGGTGCTGAGCGGCGAGGCCATCGAGGACGTCTCGGATGCATCGGGATCGCTGTGGCTCGACGCCGCGCGCCGGGACTGGTCGGACGCAGCACTCGCAGCGACCGGCCTGTCGCGCGATCACATGCCGCGTCTGGTCGAGGGATGCGCGCCCGCGACCACGCTGCGCGGCGAGCTGGCGCGGCGTTGGGGCATGACCGGACAGCCGGTGATCGCGGGCGGTGCCGGCGACAATCCGGCAGGCGCCGTCGGCATCGGCGCGGTCCGGCCGGGAACCGCGTTCGTGTCTCTGGGAACCTCGGGTGCCTTGCTGGCACCGACCAGCAGAATCGCTGCCAACCCGGACCGCGCGGTGCATACGTTCTGCCACGCCATTCCCGGCATGTGGATTCAGGCCGGCGCGATCCTCTCGGCCGCCTCCTGCCTGGCCTGGATCGCGCGCCTGTTCGGCGCCACTGAGGCCGAGTTGCTGGCGCCGCTTGGATTGCGCCCGCAGGCGCCGTCGCCTGTGAGCTTCCTGCCTTATCTGGCGGGTGAGCGGACACCGCACGATGATCCCGCCGTGCGCGGCATGCTGGATGGTTTGAGCCATGGCACCGATCGCGGGTCGATCGTGCAGGCGGTGCTCGAGGGCGTTGCCTTCGCGCTTGCCGATTGCCGCAACGCGCTCGCGGATGCCGGCATCGCCATGACGGAAGCCGACGCCATTGGCGGTGGTTCACGGTCCCGGTTCTGGCTCTCGGTGCTGGCAAACGTGCTGAATGTTCCGGTCCATCGTTTTGCCGGAGGCGAGACCGGCGCGGCGTTCGGTGCGGCGAGATTGGGGCGGCTTGCTGTCACCGGTGAGGCGATCGCCGCCGTATGCACGCGGCCGCAGCGCATCGAGACGTTCGAACCCGACGCAAGACTGGTCGATGCCTATGCCGAGCGGCTTCCCGCCTGGCGCGAACTGTATCGGCCGCGCCACTAGCATCGCCTCGACGTTGCATTCCCGTGTGTTCGGTATTGCTCTGTGCCACGGCCTTTTGTTTAATGCGTGAACCGCGCTGACAAAATCATTGAGACGCGGGTAGGAAACGCATTGTGCGTCGGGAGGCACGATGAACCATCCGATCCTGGAGATGCGTGGGGTCTCAAAATCCTTCTTTGGCATCAAGGCGCTGCGTTCCGTCGATCTCACCGTCTATGCCGGCGAAATTCATGCCCTGATGGGTGAGAACGGCGCCGGAAAGTCGACGCTGATGAAGATCTTGTCCGGCGCCTACAGGCCCGATCCCGGCGGCGAGATCCGCATTGAGGGAAGCCCGGTACGGATCGAAGGTCCGCTCGGCGGCCGCGCGGCGGGCATCTCCATCATCTACCAGGAGCTGTCGTTGGCTCCCAATCTCAGTGTTGCCGAGAATATCTATCTCGGCCGGGAGCTATCGCGAGCAGGCTTGCTGGCACGCGGCGCCATGCGCGAGGGCGTCGGCCCCATCCTGAAACGGCTGGGCGCGGACTTCCTGCCGTCGACGCTGGTGGCGCACCTCTCCATGGGCCAGCGGCAACTGGTCGAGATCGCGCGTGCGCTGCACGTCAGGTCAAAAATCCTGATCATGGATGAGCCGACCACCGCGCTGTCGGCCGGCGAGAGCGCGCGGCTGTTCGCGCTGATCCGCCAGCTTCGCGCCGAGGGGCTTGCCATCATCTACATCTCGCATCGCATGGACGAGGTCTACGCGCTCGGCGACCGCGTCACCGTGCTGCGCGACGGCCGGCTGGTCGGGGCGCTCGACAGGCAGGACATCCGCGCCGACACCATCGTCCGGCTGATGGTCGGGCGTGACGTCTCCTCGTTCTACAAGAAGGATCATGATCCGGAGGCGGGGCGGGGGCATCCCGTGCTCGCAGCGATCGACATGGCCGATGGCCGGCGCGTCAAAGGGTGCTCGCTGACCGTGCATGCGGGCGAGGTGGTCGGCCTCGCCGGCCTGATCGGCGCAGGTCGCACCGAGCTTGCGCATCTCATCATCGGCGCGGCGCCCAGGACCTCCGGCCGTGTCGAGCTGGAAGGACGCCCGGTCGACATCCGCACGCCGGGTGAGGCGCTCGACATCGGCGTCGCCTATCTGACCGAGGACCGCAAGGCGCTCGGCCTGTTCCTGGACATGTCATGCCTGGACAACATCAACCTCGCGGTGCTCGGCCGGGATGCCCGGATCGGTTACATCCTCGATCGCGACAAGGCCCGCGACCGCGCCAACAGGGCGTTCGCCGCGCTCGGCATTCGCGCCGCCGATATCAACGTCACCGTCGGCGCATTGTCCGGCGGCAACCAGCAGAAGGTGCTGCTGTCGCGCCTGCTTGCGACCACGCCAAAGGTCCTGATCCTCGATGAGCCGACGCGCGGCGTGGATGTCGGCGCCAAGTCCGAGATCTATTCGATCATCGACAATCTTGCCAAATCCGGCACCGCAATCCTCGTCATCTCGTCCGATCTGCCCGAGATCATCGGCATCTGCGACCGAGTCGTCGTCATGCGGGCAGGACATATCGCCGGTGAAATCGAGCGTGGCGCGACGTCGCCCCTGAACCAGGAAGACATCATGGCGCTCGCCACGGGGATGGAGCAACTCGATGCATGACGGCTCTTCAAAGACGGACGCCGCCGCCGCCGCGGGCCTCGCGGCCGCGCAGGAGACGAAGCGTCAGCGCATAAGGCTTCTGATCCGCGCCGCCGGCATGCTGCCGGTGTTGTTGATCTTGTGCGGCGGCTTCCATTTTCTGTCGGAAGGCCGCTTCTTCACCGGACAGAATCTCGGCATCGTGTTGCAGCAGGCCGCAGTGAACACCGTGCTCGCCGCAGGCATGACCTTCGTCATCCTCACCGGCGGCATCGACCTCTCGGTCGGCTCGATCCTGGCGGCGTCCGCGATGGCCGGGTTGACCCTCTCCAAGCTGCCGGAGCTCGGGATGCTGTGGCTGCCGGCCGCGCTGCTCACGGGCCTCGGCTTCGGCGTCATCAACGGCGCGCTGATTGCGCTCCTCCGCCTGCCGCCTTTCATCGTCACGCTCGGCTCTCTCACCGCCGTACGCGGCCTGGCGCGACTGCTCGGGGCCGACACCACCGTCTTTAATCCTTCCATTCCCTATGCCTTCATCGGCAACGGCTCGCTGACGCTCGTTCCCGGCGTCGCGTCGATCCCGTGGCTCTCGGTGATCGCCTTGCTCGTCATCCTCGTCTCGTGGCTGGTGCTGCGCCGGACCGTCCTCGGCGTGCACATCTATGCGGTGGGCGGCAATGAAAGCGCGGCGCGGCTTGCCGGCATCAAGGTCTGGGCCGTGCTGATCTTCGTCTACGGCATCTCGGGACTCTTCGCCGGGCTCGGCGGCGCCATGCAGGCGGCGCGGCTCTATGCGGCCAACGGTCTCCAGCTCGGTCAGTCCTACGAGCTCGATGCGATCACCGCCGTGATCCTCGGCGGCACGTCGTTCGTCGGCGGCATCGGCTCGATCTGGGGCACGCTGGTCGGCGCGCTGATCATCGCCGTCCTGTCGAACGGCCTGATCCTCGTCGGCGTCTCGGACATCTGGCAATATGTGATCAAGGGCCTGGTGATCATCGGCGCCGTGGCGCTGGACCGCTACCGGCTGCAGGGCTCCGCCAGAACCTGAAAGGGTTCGGCGCGCACCTGAGTGCACATGGTGTGATGCGAGGTTCCGTTGCGGCAACTGGTCTGCCGTGCCGGATAAGAATACAGACCAGGGAGGAAGCCAATGTTGAAGACGATCACGCTCGCCGGCGCCGCGATGGCGCTTGCCCTAAGCACCGCGCCATCCTTCGCCAAGGAACTCAAGTCGATTGGCGTCTCGCTGGGTTCGATGGGCAATCCGTTCTTCGTCGCGCTGTCGAAGGGCGCCGAGTTCGAGGCCAGGAAGACCAACCCCAATGTGAAGATCACGACGGTCGGCTTCGAATACGACCTCGGCAAGCAGGTCACCCAGATCGACAATTTCATTGCCGCCGGCGTCGACCTGATCCTGTTGAACCCCGGCGATCCCAAGGCGATCGGGCCGGCGATCAAGAAGGCGCAGGCGGCGGGCATCGTGGTCGTCGCGGTCGACACCGCGGCCGAAGGCGCCGACGCCACCATAACCACGAACAACGTGCAGGCCGGCGAGATCTCATGCCAGTACATCGTCGACAAGCTGGGGGGCAAGGGCGACGTCATCATCGAGAACGGGCCGCAGGTCTCGGCCGTGATCGACCGCGTCGTCGGCTGCAAGAACGTTCTCTCGAAGAATCCCGGGATCAAGGTGTTGTCCAGCGACCAGGACGGCAAAGGCTCGCGTGAAGGCGGTCTCACCATCGCGCAGGGCTATCTGACGCGCTTTTCCAAGATCGACGCCATCTTCGCCATCAACGATCCGCAGGCGATCGGCACCGATCTCGCGGCGCGCCAGCAAGGCCGCAGCGGCATCGTCATCACCGCGGTCGATGGCGCGCCCGACATCGAGGCCGCGCTGAAGGATCCGGCGGCGCCGCAGGTCCAGGCGTCCGCTTCGCAGGACCCGTTCTTCATGGCGCGGCGCGCGGTGCAGGTGGGCGTCGGCATTCTCAATGGCCAGAAGCCGGCCTCGACCGTCGAGCTCCTGCCGTCGAAGCTCGTGACCAGGGACAACGTCGCCGAGTACAAGGGCTGGACCTCGGATCGTTCTCAGTAGAACGCCGCCTCCTGCGGGAGCGGTCGAAGCACGAGATGACGGACGGCGTTGTGATCCACGCCGTCCGTCGTGCCACGCGCTAGCAGGCGGTATGGGGACTGGTTCGCGGGGACAATACGACCGATGGAAATTTGCTTGCGAAGGCCCGGGTCTTGGGTTGAACACGCGATCCGTCGATCACCTCGAGCCGGCCGCAGCGGTTCAGCGTGTGCAGCTTTCTGCCGGGCCATGCCGGTCCGGGTCTGAGGGAGTGGCGGACGACCTGCTTGAACGTCGTCGGAGACAGTTCGATCACTTCCGCGAGGCCGAGCGCTGCGCCATATCCGTCGGCGCAATCCTGCACCGGCCGCCACAATTTGCCATCGATGGTGACGAAATTCCCCGCGGGTCGCGCGCTTGCGCGATCGATCAGGACCGGGTTGCTGGCATGGGGCAACCAGGGGCCGAACAGGTGCTCGGCGTAATAGATCGCAAGCGAATCCGAATAGCCGCCGGTTCCGTCTCGCCAGGCTCCGAACAGGTAGTTCAGACCGTTGTGCTGCGTGATGGTCACATCGGCCAGTTCGAGGCCTGAGAGCAGCGTGGCGTGTCGCTCCCATTTGTCCGGAAACCGAATGCATTTGTAGAGCGCGACGTCCCCGTGGAGCGAGCTCTCCGGGATCATCCACAACTCGCCATTGTCCTCGATCAGGAACGGATAGGACAGGTGCCAGGGCTCCTCCAGCATGGGCACGACCTCGCCGACCGGGCCGGCGTCGCCGAACTCGACTGCCGAAATGATGCCCTTTCCAACCCGATGATCGAGATCTTCGAAGTAGACGAATGTTCGTCCCTGCCACGTGATGGGGAAGGGATCAGCGTAGAAATGGTTTCCGGGATCGGCGAGGACGTTCCAGCCAGGCCCGGAGAGATCTCCCGTCTGCCAGACACCCGCGCCATCATTGAAGCGCCATCCGACATGCCAATGCGGGGCATAGCAGCAGAGGCGGTAGATCTCCTTGGCGATCGATACGGCGAGGCCGCGCACGACATAGGCCGCCGGCGGCCGGCCGTTGCCGGCTCGGGCCTGGCGTGCCAGCTGAGGCACGATACGCGGCCGTCCCGACAGGATGGCCGCCACCATGGTCAGGGTTCGCGCCATGACCGTTTCGAGCCCACCGCTCAAACCGGCCGCGATCTCTGCGGAGGGATGGCCGCGATCGAGCACCGCGCCGTCGACCTCGTTGACGATCTCGATCACGGGCAGGTCGCCGGCGAGAATCGCCGCGAGTGCCGCGTTTTCACCTGCAGTTCCGTTGAACAACGGGCGGAGATACAGCCGGGCCGAACAGTCCGGATCGCGCGCGGCGCTCGTGAAATCGACGATCACATCGGCCGTGCCGGTGCGGGCCTGCGTCTGTTCCGGATCGATCTTCAGCCCGTCGGCGCCGCTGTGCCTGCCTTTACGCAGCACCACGCGCTCGAGCTCGAACAGGGCGTCGAGCCCCGCGGGCCGTGGCTCCGCCGTTGCAGTCAACGCGATTTGAACCGGAACGTCCCGGCCGTCGATCGACAGCGTCTGGCGGTGCATCCACCGCCGCGCATGGTCACGTTCGCAGAGAAACTCGATGATCATGTCGAGCCAACCTATTCCAACGCATCGGCTCAGACGACCCGATTGAGGATTTGAACGTATTCCTCAACCATCGCATCGACCGAATAGCGCAACCTCAGGCCTTTGGCATTCTTTTGCAGTTCGTCGCTCAGTGCTTGGTCGGTCAGAAGTCTGGAGACGGCAGCCGACAGCTTCGCTTGATCTGAAGCATCGACAAAGAGGGCAGTGGGCTTTCCTTCGAAGGACAGCACCTCGCGCAGCACGGGAAGATCCGTGACAACCGAGGGAACGCCGGCGTTGGCGGCCTCGACGGCGGCGAGGCCAAAGGTCTCGGCCTGCGTCGGAAACACGAATATGTCGAGACAGGCGAGAAAATTCGCGATCTGGCGTGGCGCGATTTCGCCGAGCAGATGCAATCGGTCCGAGACGTTCAAATCGTCCGCAAGCTGCCGCAGTCGCGCTTCGTCGGCACCCTGGCCGGCGAGTGCAAGGTGCCACGACGGTTCATCCGGCAAGAGGCGTATCGCTGCATCGAGCCGCTTGTGCGGATGCAGCCTCGCCGCGCAGCCGAGCAGGACGCGGTCCGGCGGCAGGTTGAATTTCTGTCGTGCGGCGCCCTTCGGCAGGATGAGGGCCTTGTCCTCGAAGCCGTGCGGGACATGCACCATGCGCGACCGGTAGGCCTGCGGGTAGCGCGAATACTCGCGCTCCATGTCCTTCGAGTTCAGCGTGATGCGGTCGAAGAAGCCGACGCTGCCCATGACGATGTCGGCCGCGCGGATCGGCCAGCTCATCGACAGCGCGGATGAAACCTGGTTGGCGACGACAGGGGCGCGGCTGACGAGGCGCGTCACGCCCGCGCCGATGACGTTGCCGAAATGCTGGAAGGTCAGGACGGCGTCGGGGCGCGTGGCTCTGATCTGACCGCCAAGCGTCCACAGCATCCGCAGCAGCGCAACCGGATTGCCCGGACGGCTCGATGCGCAATAGAACGTCTCGGGCGGCTCGTCGAACGAATCCGATTTGCGGAAGAAAAACAGGTTGGAGACGCGATGGCCGCGCGCGGAGAGGCCGGCGCCGAGAAGCCTGGAGATCTCCTGCGCACCCGCGTTTTCGGCCTGGGTCTGTACGAGAAGGACGTGCAGCTTTCGTTCGCTGCCGTTCAGCCGCGCGAGTTCTGTCGCGGTCGTCTCGCCCAATTCCTTGTTCGGCTGGTAGTGGAGCACGGATCCCGACCGCTAAAGAAACGAAATCTTCACCTTCTTAACCCCGTACCTATCATGCAGGCATCGGGCAGACACCGACTAGCAACAAACGGAGTTAATGCGCGAGCCGCCGATTGCCGCGTTCTCGCGGGAATTCTGCTGGTTCCCGGATGGTGCGCAGCGAGCGCGTTAACCAACGGGGCCTGCGCGCGCCGTCGCGGATCAACCAGGCCATCGTACGGTTGACGCCTATTCGGCGGAGTCGGCGCCGCGAACCGCATAGCGGCCGCGACGCCACGCCGAGAAGCGCAACAGCACGAGAACCGAAGGATCGACCCCGGTTCGCCGCCGGCACAAGATATTGAGCGCGATGGTCGTGAGCGCCAGCGACACGGTGGCCGCAATCGCCGCGCCAAGCACGCCGAGCCAGGGGATCAGGACGAGGAATCCGACCAGTCTCAATGCGACATTTGCGGCGACGACGGGGACGTAGATGCGTTCATGGCCGGTCAACTGCAGGATCGCCGCCGACGGACCGCCCGCGGCCTGGATGGCCGTTCCGATCGCGAGCACGATCAGCACCGAGTGCTGCTCGGTGAAATGAGGCCCGAACAGGTTGAGGAGATAGGGGCCGCCGATCCAGATCATGGCGAGGCCTGCGACCACGCAAAGCGCGGTCACTTCCGCCATGAGCTGCAGCGTCCGCTCGAATTCCTGGTGATTTTTGCTGAAGTAGAGCGAAGGAAGCCGGCGCGCGCCGAACGAGTACAGCGCGGCGGAGAGCATGGCGAAGATGTTGGCGAGGCGTGACGCCGCGAAGTAGATGCCGGCGGTCGCCGGATCCAGCATCCAGTAGACCAGAATGACGTCGAAATACTGGTTCGCGACTTCAAGGATGGACGCAAGCCAGAAATGCAGCGCGCTCGATCGCCAGCGCGATGCTTCGGAATTCGCTGCTGTCGTGCGCAAATCCGGCAGCACCCGTACAATCGCAATGATCTGTGCGACGAGGCCCACCGACATCGCAATCGTCATTGCGGCGATCAGCTCGGCGGGATCGAGCTTCCGATGCCCGAACAGCATGGCGAGCAGAAACAGCACGACGAAAACCCGCCAGAAGAACTCGCGGTTGCCTTCGCCCATGATAATGCTGACCAGCGAACGCGCGATCTGGCTGCCGAGCATCAATCCAGCACTCACGGCGGTGTAGGCCGAGACGGCGAGGATCAGCAGCCACAAATCCCCTCTGAAGTGCGCAACCAACGCAACTGCGGCGATCGCGATCAGCATCGCGATGGCGGAAATCCTGAAGCTGGAGAGCAGGAGGCCCTTGGTGAGGTCGGGCCTGTCGCCGACCTCATACTCGTTCAGGAACCGCACCAGCAATGCTTCCTGACCGACCAGTCCTACGACGGCGGCGATCTGGGCCACCGAAAGCCAGGTCGCAAAGATACCGAATCCGTCGGGTGTCATCGTTCGCGCGGCCAGCGAGAACAACGCAAACGCGAGCGCGCCGCTACCAACCTTCAGGAGGATGGTCCCGACGACACCGCGCGTGACGTCACGCCGCAGAAATTGAACAATGGAATCGATCATCGAAGATGCTGAGCGTTCCCCGAAGATGGGCGTTGCAAGGACGGCGAGAGCCTAGCATGCCGGAAAAATGCGAGTGTTAATGCGCGGTCTTCAGGTCCCGTCGTCTGTCGTCGACGAAGGTCGTACGCCGCTGCTTCACTGCGGAACAGCCGCGTCCGTGATGTGCCAGATTGAGCGGGCACCGGCTCGACCGAAAAGCGGCGCGATGTCGTGCCGGTGCAAGGTGCGGGGCGAAGCCGGCCGGCTTGCGGCTGTTCGAGCATTGGAATGGCCTCTCTGGAACGAATTCGGACGCTTGGTCTCACGAGACAGCAGCATTTCGAGGTCGTTCCGAGCAAGGCGCGTGCCGGGACGGATGAGTCCGGCGACCCGTTAACCTCAATCGCCGGAAATGATCGCGTTTGGCTCTGCGATACGACATCAGGCGAGGGAATTGCACATGGAACCACCGTTAACCGTGGAGCCCTAAACCATGACGACGGATAGACCCGTGACCGAGCCGAGCGCTGCAGCTGCGACTGCGGCGATCGTCGCAGACATCGCGATCGTCGGTGGCGGCCTTGCGGGATCGCTCGCCGCGTCCGTGCTGGCGCGGGCGGGGCATCGCGTCGCACTCGTCGACAAGCGCGCGGTGCATCCGGACGAATTCCGGGTCGAGAAGCTCGGTGGCCAGCAGCTAGAGATGTTCCGCAAGCTGGGTTTCCTCCATGCGCTCGAGAACGTCGCCTGCCGGTATGACCGGGTGCTCAATATCCGGGAAGGCAAGGTCGTCGATGTCAGCGTCGGCCAGGCTTACGGGTTTTCCTATGCCGGCCTCGTTGCCATGGCGCGCAGCCAGCTGCCCGATCCGTCCAATCTGATCGTCGACGAAGTCACCGCAATCAGCCCCAGCGACGATGTCCAGCATATCGAGCTTGCGTCCGGACGGCGCCTTGAGGCGCGGCTCGTCGTGCTCGCCACAGGCATGGCGGGAGCGCTCGGCTACAAGCTCGGCATCAAGCGGCGCGTGCTGGCCGAGCGCCATTCGGTGTCGTTCGGCTTCACGATCGCGCGCCGCGATGGCACGCCGTTCGATTTCGAGGCGCTGACCTGTTACGGCGAGCGCACCGCTGACGGCATCGACTATCTCAGCCTGTTCCCGGTGCCATCAGGCATGCGGGCCAATCTGTTCATGTTCCGCGACCCGACCGATCCGATCATGCGCGAGCTGCGCCGCGAACCGGAAGCGACCGTCCTGCGGCTGCTGCCGGGACTGCGGCCTTACCTTGGCGATTTCCACGTGACCGACAAGGTGCAGAACTGGGTGATGGATCTGACCGTGGTGGAGGGACACCTTCAGCCCGGAATCGTCCTCATCGGCGATGCGTTCCAGACCAATTGTCCCGCCGCCGGCACGGGCGTCGCCCGCCTCCTGGTGGACGTCGATCGCCTTTGCACGGAGTACGCGCCGCGCTGGCTCGCAAGCGCCGGCATGGGCACGGAGAAGATTTCGCAGTTCTATTCCGATCCCGACAAGCTCGCGGCAGACCAGCGGTCGCTGAAAATGGCGCGCTTCCGTCAGGCCCTGACGTCCCGCAACGATATCGAATGGGATGTGCGGCGGCGGTTGCACTTCCTGCGGCGCAGTCTCACGCATCGTGTCGATCAGATGCATCCGGGCTGGCTCGGACGCGTCCGCGGCGCGCTCCGCGCCTGAGCTCCGCGCTCCCTCGCTTGCGCTTCGGTTAGCGCGTAGGCGTCGGGGTACGGGCCGGCAGGAGCCTGAAATCCGACAGCCGCTTGGCCGCCAGCTTGAGCCAGGGAGCCTGCTTCAGCGCGAACAGGCTGATGGCGCCCGCGGTGCTGCCGGCCTGCGTGACCATCCACATCGGCGAAGGCTGGCCGCCGAACAATTTCTTGTACGGCTCGTCGCCAATCGTGAAGTCGAGCATCTGATCGCCGCGCTCGATGCAATCCCTCGCCACTTGCTCGAACATCAGAGAGCCCAGGGATTGGCTCTTGTACCCGTCGATATCGAAGGCGCTCATGATGACGAGGAAGCTGCCGCGATGGCGCAGTCCGAGCACGGCGGCGATCACGCCGCCGTCCATCTTCATGGCGTAGAGTCGGACGAACGAGCCGAGACCGCGGGCCGCCACGTCAGAATAGAAGCTGTAATATTCGGGGCGCTGGAGCAGGTCGCCGTCGCCCTGGGCGTGAAAGCGCGGTCCGCGATATTGCTTCATCGCGTCCATCGCCTCGGAGATCGAGGCGCTGTCGTCGCAGCATGAGAAGCTCAATGCTCCCTTCTTCTGGAGCTGGCGATATTTCTTGGCGAGCTCCTTCTGATAGGAGCGATCCAGCGCGCTGGCACGCCATTGCTCGAACGGGGCGACGAGAACGGTCGCGTAGGCGTTTGTCTCCATCGAGACCCGGCGTGGCGCGCCGAGGAGGCTTTCGATCGGAAGTCGTCCGTCGGGCAGCTTGGTCATGCGGAGCAGGTCGAACGGGCGGACGAGGCGCCTGATCTCCGCGCAGGCCGCTTCGTCCTCCAGCACGCTGGCAAACACCTCGGGACTGCAGACCGGCGCCAGATAGTCGGATACGCGCAGATCGGCGAATTCGATGGTGCGGATCGGGCCGCGGCGGATTCGGAGCAGGGGCAGCACCATCGCCAGCGCCCCCGTTGTACGGCGGCGGACCACGACGACCAGCGGCGTCGCGCCTGCATGGGACGCGAGCCGGGCGTAAAGGCTGTCCAGCCAGAGCGGATGCTGAAACGCGGTCGCGGCAGAGCTGTCGAACAGCGCCGCGTATTCCGGAGACAGGAAGTCGAACGCCTGCTCGATGGCGATATCGAATGTATTGCTCGGCTTATTCATGCGTGACCACGGAAACCAGATAATCCGGAGAAGTCGATCGAGCCGGATCCCGCGCTTGTATAGCAGGGTCGTGACGGCCGAGGCACCAGCGGGGTGCGATTTGCATTAACGCATCGAGCAGGGGCCGTATCGTTATCAATGCCCGAAGTTTCGAGATTTCGTGGTGCCGGGGCCCGGCAGATCAACCCGCAGTAGCAGATAATTAACCAAGCTTAAGGGAAAGTCACCGCATGACCATCCTGCAGACCGAGAGAGACTCCGGGGCACTCACGAGCGCGATCTGGAAGACGCGCAGTGCCGGCGTCGAGAAGATCGCCAGGCTCGTCATCTGCGTATCGATCACCGTCAATGTCGTCGCGTCGATGGGGACATTCAATACGGCGATATTGCCGGCGGGACTGACTTATCTGCAACAGGCGGTCGCTCTGCTGATGTGGAGCGTCCTGATCTACGCAAGCGCATTCGTGCGCCCGCGTCTGCAGTTGGCGTTCAACCCGGATCTGATCGCGCTCCTCGCATTCTACACGTTGGCGGTCGTCTCGGTGTTGTGGACCACCCTGAACGCCGCAGCCATCATGAAGAGCGCCGCTCTTGCAATGACGACGTTCGGCGCGTTCTGCATGATCACGCGGATCGATATCGACGATGTCGTGAAGGCGACATCCTCCGGGCTCTTCATATTGGTCGCCGCATCGGCGCTTTGCGCACTTGCCGTGCCCGATATCGGGATAGACCATAGCTGGATGCACAATGGTCAATGGCAGGGCGTCTATGAATCGAAGCAGACGTTGGGCTTTGTCGGCGCGTATCTGATGTTCTTCTCGTGCTACCGGAAGATGAAGATGAAGGGGCAGGGGTGGCTGGCGTTCCTCGTCGCGTTCCTGCTGGCGTCGACCTGCGTCCTCGCGTCGGAATCGCGCGGCGCCGGTGCTGTCGCCCTGGCGGCTTGTGCGCTGCTCGTGACCTCGATGTGGTCGGTCGGCTGCATGAGGCTCTATGCGATCCTGCCGTTCGTCATGTGCGTTATGGCCGGCTACCTGATCGTCTATTTTTATGCGACCGGATACGACGCCATCCACATTGGCGATGCGACCGTCAACTTTACCGAGCGGACCTTCATCTGGCACTACGCGATAAGCCATTTCGACGATGCGCCGCTGCTCGGCTTCGGAATCAACGGCTTCTGGACGATCCCGTCGATCTACGATTATTTCGAGCAGAACCACGGTTGGGTGCTCGACAACTATCATAGCGGCTATATCGCGATCCTGATGGAAACGGGGTTTCTGGGCTACGTGCTTTTCGCCGCGAGTGTTCTTCTGTTCTCGAACAAGGTTCTCTATCTGATTTCCGCGCGATCGATCCACCGGGCGCACTGTGCCCTCATCATCGGATTTGTCGCCCTCAGCTTTCAGACCAATTTCACCGAGACGACGTTCCTTCGCTCGACCATGTTCACGTCGGTGCTCCTCGTGGCGTTCCTCCTTGCAACGTGCAGGCCGGTGCCGGAGACCGATTTCTAACCCTTACGGAATGGAAGCAGGATGACCGCCCCCCGCGCTCGCTGGTCGAGAAGCTTCAATCTTGCCGCAGCGGCTTTCGTCTTCGCATCGCTCTGCTCCGACGCCCATGGCGCCGGGCAGGTCGTGCCTCGCGATGCGGCAAAATTGGGACGCGGGATCAACATTCTCGGTTACGACGGAATCTGGGAGGGCGGTCAGAACGCGCCGTTCCGTCTGGACAATTTGACCGCGATCAGAAAGGCCGGATTCTCACACGTCAGGATCAATTTCTTCGGCTTCAAGTTCATGGATCGCGGGAACGTGCTGGACGAGGCCGTGCTGAGAAGGCTTGATGCCATCATCGAGGAAATCCTCGCCAGGAACCTCGTTCCCATCGTCGACGAGCACGACACGCATGTCTGTCAGCGTGATGTCTCCGAATGCGGCGAGAAGCTCAGGGCATTCTGGCGGCAGATCGCGGAGCGCTATGCCGGAAGATATCCCGGGCTCGTCTTCGAGGTCTTGAACGAGCCGGGGGGACAGATGACGTCCGCCAGCTGGAATTCGCTCCTCAACGACTGTATCGGCATCATCCGCCGCACCAACCCCGAGCGGCGGGTCATTGCTGCGGTTCTCAACACTGACGAGATTCCCATCGACGATCTGGCTCTCCCCGCCGACGACAGGAACCTCATCGTCACCTTTCATTATTACGCGCCGATACGCTTCACGCATCAGGGTGCGCCATGGTCCGAGACGTTCGCGCGCATCGGGCCGCTGGATTGGGGCAGTCCGGACGACGAAGCTAGGGCGGCCTCTGATTTCGAGAAGGTCAGCCGGTGGTCGGAGCGAGAGAAGCGCCCGATTTATCTCGGCGAGTTCGGGGTATACGAACGGGCTCCATCCGAGAGTCGCCAGAGATACCTGTCGTTCGTGGCGCGAAGCGCCGACAGACGTGGCTGGGCCTGGGCCTATTGGCAGTTCGACCATGATTTCGCGGCCTTTGACAGCGCCCGTCAGGCCTGGAAGCCCGACATCCTGCGCGCCCTGATCCCGCCGGTCCGTTGAAGCCGCGATTCACAGCCAATATCGGCCAGATCACGATCGCCTAGCGGCGGCTAACCGCCGTCTCTGGCCCGGCAGAACAAATCGATCCCGCCGACCTGTCCGCCCTTGAGCGCGATCTCGATATTCGCATGCGCGCGATCCGATGATGCGCGGTTGAGTGGCGCGCCTTCCGCGAGAGGGGCGATCGCGGTCAGGGCATAGATGCCCATCGCCTGCAGCGCATGTCCGGACGTGTCGCCGCCGGCGACCACGGCGCGAGGGAGCCGCGCGGTTTCCAGAATGGCGTCCAGCGCCTGGCCGAGCCCCGCGCCGATGCGCTCGTTCACTGCACTCGCCGTTGCGCCGCTCGCCTTGATGGCCGCGTTGAGCGCACCGATGGCAGGATCGTCCGGTCCGCTTGCGGTGATCAGGAGCGCATCGCGCCCCGACGCGAGTGCTGCGAGCGCACGTTCGACAGCGCGGCCGATCTCCCTGGTCCATTCTGCCGCGTCGACGGCGCGCGTCGCATCGAGCCGCTCGACGTCGAAGCCGTTGTCCGCGGCATGCGCGATCTGCGCGGCGGTAACGGGTGAGCAGGAGCCGGAGACGCAGGCGATGCGCTCGACGCCTGCAAGGCGCAGATCGGGCTTGCTGTCGGGAATCAGGCCCGCCGACCGCCAATAGGCGACCAGGGCCTGCTCGACACCTTGCGAGCCGGCGACAAAGAGGCGTTCGCCGCGATATTCCCAGATCAGGCGGCCGGCTTCGATCAGGGATGGCTGATCGAGCACGTCGAGCGAGATGATCTCGGTGCCGGCGCCCCTTGCGCGCATCAGCGCCAGATCCGCGCCGCCATTGGCCATGGTGACGAAGTCGATCAGTCCGATCGATCGCGCCGTCTGTTTTGCAAGATGCCGGCCGAGATCGGACTCGTCCATCGGCGTCACCGGATGACGCGACATGGTCGGGTGCCGGTCGAGACGATGGCCGACGCCATTCACGGCCGCGAACAGATGGCCGAACATCTGATAGCGGCCCATCGCCGGCGATCCCACGAGGAGCGGATGCCAGGCGCCGCCGAGCTGCGGCACCGCGAGGTCGATCGCCCGACCGATCGAGCCGATCTGCGGCGAGGAGTCGAAGGTCGAGCACACCTTGTAGTGTGCGATCGGCGCGCCGATACCTGCGAGCACCGCAAAGGCCGGCGGAAGGTTTTGCTCCATCCAGGCCGGATCCTTCGCGCGCGCCGTGCCGGCGATGCCGATGCCGCGGTACTGCCCGATAGAAGCGAAACGTTCGGGCGTCGGAGTCTCCAGGAACAGGATTGTCGGCAGGCCCGCGAAAGTGAGGGCCTCCATCGCCGCGGACGAGCCGGTGTAATCGTCGCCGTAGAAGGCGACGAGTGGACCGTCGGGCAGGGCGGACGCGCCCCTCACGGCCGCGGACTCGCCATCGCGGCGTCCCATGCTGCGCGCAAATCGGCAACGCCGGCGGCCGGTCCATCGGGATGGGCGAGAATGCCGCCGCCTGCTGCGAAGATCAGATCTGTCGAGCCGAGTGCGCGCCAGGTCGGCGCGGCCTGAGCCGGCGTCTGGCCCGACGAGAACACCGGCATCGCGGTGCACGGCTTGTGCGCGAACATCGGCGTCAGCGCCGCCTTTGCGGATGTGACCACGCTGTCATCGGTCTCGCTGAACTTGTTGCCGATGCCGTTGACGTGCATGTGGTCGGCGCCGGCCAGCCGCCAGATCTTGTGCCACGCCGTATAGTCCCAGCCGAGTGCCGGATGACGATTCAGCGCGCCCCAGCCGTTGCGATGCGCATGAACGGGAAGCTGCGTGTGGCGGCCGAGCTCGACCATGCCTGTGAGCCCGACCGAGTTGATGCTCGTCATCACGCAGGTGCCGCCCTCGCTGAGCACCAGATCGTGCCGGCGGCGCATCTGGTCGATCTCGCCGGTGAGGTTGAAGGCGACCATGACCTTCTTGCCGGTTCGATCAGCGTGGTCGTTGACGACGCGCATCACGGCGCGCACACGCGCGTCGAACGGACAATAGGCGCCGTCCGATTGCAGCTCGTCGTCCTTGATGAAGTCGATGCCGGCCTCGCACAGCGTGGCGACCAGATTGGCCGTCTCGGCCGGGCTGAGCCCGATGCTCGGCTTGATGATGGTGCCGATCAGCGGGCGACCGCTGACACCGGTCAGCTCGCGCGTGCCGGCGACGCCGAACTTCGGTCCGGGATACGCGGCGGCAAACGCGAGCGGCAGGCGCAGGTCGAGCAGCCGCAGGCCGGTCAGCTGGCGCAACTCCCAGAGATTGCCGGCGATCGCCGTGACGAGATTGGGCAGTGACGCGCCGATATTGTCGAGCGGCCATGACAACGTCACGCGCGCGCGATTCCAGGGGCCGTCGGGGTTGATCGGGCGGGCGACCGGGAGCGACGGCGCGGAGATTGCATCAAGCAACTCGATGCTCTCGACGCGGGCGGCCGCACGCGCTTTCAGCTCCGGCGTTTCGCCGGGCACCGCAACGAACGTGCCGCTCGACTGCTCGCCCGCCATGGTGTCCGCGGCAAGACGCGGATCTTCAGGCGTTTCGATCAGATAGTCGGCTTCGATGCGAACAGGATTTTGCGTCACGGGAGCGCAGACAATCTAAAGCTTGGTAAGATCGGGGAACGGCCGCACGGGGTCGCGCCCGTCCCAGCCTTTGGCGGCTGCGCGGATGAGATCGAACATCTTGCCCTTGGGTCCCGAGACCTCAGACAGTTCGATCACCGTTCCCGGATGATACTCCGTGTCGAAATAGACGAAACGACCGCGCGCGCCGACTTCGCCGCTCATGACCGGCTTGAAACCCTCGGCTTCGAGACGGGACAGATCGGCGTCGTAGTCTTCGGTCCAATAGGCGACGTGCTGCAGACCCTTATGTCCGGCTTTCAGGAAGTCGGCATACATCGACGGCGCATCGTTGCGGATCTGGATCAGCTCCATCTGCAGCGGACCGGAATTGGCCAGCGCCACCGAATTGTGCGGCTCATAGGCCTTGCCGCGATAGTGGTAGTTCACGATTGGAACCCGCGGATTATAGAACCACGGCCCGATGCCGAGCTCGCGGCTCCAATAATCCATGGCCTTCTCGATGTCGTCAACGACGTAGCCGGCTTGCCGGATCTCACCAAAAAAACGGCTCATTGCATGATTCCCATGATCTTCAGAATTTGAGGAAGCCGATCGACAGCCACGGCACGGCCGCGACGATGGCGAGGCCGATGAAGAGCGCCGCGACATAGCCCCAGATGTGCTTGAGGCCTTCGTCCGGCGATATCTTGCTGATTGCGCAGGCACCGTAATAGCCGACGCCGAACGGCGGTGCGAACAGGCCGATGCCCATCGCGAGGATCACGACCATCGCATAGTGCACTTCATGTACGCCGGCCTGCTTGGCGATCGGGAACAGCAATGGACCGAACAGCACGATGGCCGGAATGCCTTCGAGCACGCTGCCGAGCACGACGAAGGCCACAATCGAGATCGCGAGGAAGCCGTAGGCGCCGCCGGGGATCGCCGCCATCGCCTTCGCCAGCTGTTGCGAGAAGCCGGATTGCGTCAGTCCCCAGGCCATCGCCGTGGCGCAGCCGATGATGAAGATGATCGCGCCCGTCAGCGAGGCCGTCTCGACCAGCATGGATTTCAGCCGCCGCCAGGGAAACTGGCGGTAGACCACAAGGCCCATCAGCACGGCGTAGGCGATGCCGATCGTCGAGACCTCCGTGGCAGTGGCAACACCTTCGACCACGGCAGTGCGGATCACGAAGGGCAGCAGGATGGCGGGCAGAGCGATCATTGTGAGCTTTGCGATCTCGCGCTTCGAGGCCCGCCGCACATGGCTCAGATCCTCGTTCCGGTAGCGCCGCCACACCACGACGCAGAGCGCGGTGCCCACCACCAGGGCCGGCAGCAGCCCACCCGTGAACAGCGCCGCGATCGAGACACCGGTCACCGAGCCGATGGTGATCAGCACGATGCTCGGCGGAATGGTCTCGGTCTGCGCGCCGGTGGCCGACAGCAGCGCGACGAGGTCGCCGGGCTTGGCGCCACGCCGCTGCATTTCCGGCAGCAGCACCGGCGCGATCGCGGCCATGTCGGCGATCTTCGAGCCGGAGATGCCGGAGACCAGATACATCGCCCCGATCAGCACGTAGGACAGTCCGCCCCTGACATGTCCGAGCAGGCTTGCCAGAAACTGGATCATGGCCCGCGCCATGCCGGTCATTTCGATCAACGCGCCGAGGAAAATGAACAGCGGCACCGCGAGCAGGATCAGGTGCGACATGCCCTCATCGAGACGGCCGACCATCACCATCATCGGGACGCTGGTTGTCAGCGCCAGATAACCGAAGGTCGCGAGCGCAAAGGAGAAGGCGATCGGTACGCCGGCGAACACGTTGGCTGCGACCACGCCGACGAAGAAAATGATGAGATTGTAGCGTCCGAGCGGGGCGAGCAGCGGTCCGGCAAGCCAGAATGCGGCAATCAGGACGGCGATGGTGATGAGGGCCGCGACGATCAACGCAGGGCGGTGATGCGTCGCGAGCCGGATCGCGGCAACGACGGCCATCAGGGTCATCCCGACGGGAATTGCGGCTGCGCGCCAGGCATTGCTGATCTCCATCGCCGGGGTGACGATGACCTGTTCCTCGCTCGCATAATCGAAGGCGGGATGCAGGATCAGCGCCAGCAGGGCTAGCGGCGCCACCGCCGCGATCGTGTCGAGAAAGGCGCGCGCGCCCGGGCCGACATGGCTGACGAGCCCTGTCATGCGCATGTGCTCGCCCCGGCGCAGCGCGATCACCGCGCCCAGCATCGAGAGCCAGAGAAACAGGATCGAGGCCAGCTCGTCCGACCAGATCAGCGGGCTGTGGAAGACGTATCGCATGATGACGCCGGCGAGCATGATGCCGATCTCGACCAGCACGACAGCGGCCGCGGCGGTCTCGACCACCGCACCGAGCCAGCGGTCGACGGTGCCCAAGGCGCTCGCAAGCTTGCGCGTGCCCGCAGCGGAAGCAGGGTGCGCGGCCGCCGCCAGATAGTCCGTCATCTGATGCTCTGCGATCGTCATCGCGCTCAGGCCAGCTTGCCGACGGCGCCTTCGAGCAGCGCCCAGGCTTCGTCGCCGAAGCGGCCCTTCCATTCGCCGTAGAAGCCGGAGTCGCGCAGTTTTGCGCGGAACGAGTCCGGTGAAGGCGTGGTGAATTTCATCCCATTGCGCTGGAGATCGGCCTGCACGGTCGCATTGAACGTCTTGATGTCCTCGCGCTGCTTCAAGCCGGCATCGTTGATGGCGTTGCTGACGATGGTCCTGAGATCGGCGGGAAGGGCGTTGAAGGCGCGGGCGTTGGCGATGAACCAGAAGCCGTCCCAGATGTGGTTGCTGATCGCGCAGTACTTCTGCACCTCGTAGAGCTTCGCTACCTGGATGATCGGCAGCGGATTTTCCTGCGCGTCGACAATGCGTGTCTGCAGCGACGAATAGACCTCGCTGAATTGCAGGCTGGTCGGCGAGGACGACAGCGCCTTGAACATGGAGATGCTGAGCGGAGACACGGGCACGCGGATCTTGAGGCCGTCCATGTCCTTGGCGCTCTCGATCGGCTTGGCGCCGCTGGTGATCTGGCGGAAGCCGTTGTCCCACATCTTCTCGAAGGTATGGAGGCCGACCTTGGCCATGGCGGCACGGATATGCGCGCCGAGCCCGCCGTCCATCGCTTTCCAGACCTGATCGTAATCGGCAAAGGCAAAGCCGACCGCGTTGATCGCGGCGATCGGCACCAGGGTCGCGACCACGAGCGCGGAGGGCGTGAAGAAGTTCAGCGCGCCGTTGCGCACCTGGGCGAGCATGTCGGTGTCGCCGCCGAGCTGGTTGTTCGGGAAGATGGCGATCTCGACCCGGCCATTGCTCTCCTTGGCGACGCGGTCGGCGGCTTCCTGGGCGCGGATGTTGAGGGGGTGCGTCAGCGGCAGGTTGTTGCCGTATTTCAGCGAGAACTCGGCCGCCCGGGCCGGGCGCGAGAGACCGCCGATCAGGCCCGCGGCGGGGAGGACGGACAGGGCTTGCAGGGCGCGCCGACGGGTCAGGGACATGGGCTTCTCCTCCAACAGCGATTTGATGTTATTTGATGTTTCTGCAACAATATTGATGCGAAAATTGCGACTTTGAGCTAGCATGTCAAACGATAAAGATGATGGTTTTTGAGGTATTCGACGATTGGGCCCCGGAATGAATAAACCAGTGGCTCCTTCGCTGAGCCGCATCGTTGACGTGGCGCGCCGGGCCGGCGTCTCCACGGCGACGGTCGACCGCGTGCTGAATCGTCGGCCCGGTGTGCGGGCGATTACGCAGCAGCGGGTGCTCGCCGCCGCGTCCGAGCTCGACTACATGCCGGCCGAGAACATCCTGGCGGCGATGCGGCCCAAGCCGATGCGGCTGCTGTTCCTGCTGCCGGCCGGCACCAACCGCTTCCTGTCCACGCTCGGGCAGCTGATCGCGCATTCCGACGGCCGGCTCGCGCCCTTCAACGTCCATTGTCAGGTCGACACCATCAAGGGCTTCAATCCCGACCTGCTGGCACGTCAGCTCTGGCGGGCCCGCGACAAGGCCGACGGCATCGCCTTCATGGCGCTCGAGCATCCCGTCGTGAGGGAAGCCGTCGACCGATTAGCGGAGCACGGCGTGCCGACGGTGACGCTGATCTCGGATATCCTGAACGCGCGCCGCGCGGCCTATATCGGACTGGACAATCGCTCGATCGGACGCACTGCCGGCTATCTGATCGCGCGCTTTCTGGGCGAGCGTCCGGCCAAGGTCGCGATGATCGCGGGCAGCCGCAGCTACCGCGCGCACGAAGAACGCGAAATGGGCTTTCTGCACGTCTTCGAAGAACTATTCCCGGCCATCAAGGTCGTGGGCCTGCGCGAAGGCCATGATGACGCCGACCGCAACTATCGCCAGACGCGCATGCTGCTGGGCCAGCATCCGGATCTTGCCGGAATCTACAACATCGGCGGCGCCGCCGATGGTGTCGCTCGCGCCCTGAACGAAATGAACCGGGCGCGTGACGTGGTCTTCATTGGCCATGGTCTGACCTCGGATACGCGTAGCTTTCTGCTCGATGGGACGATGGATGCCGTCATCACTCAAAATCAGCTCAACACGATGATGAGCTGTGTCGGCATCTTCGACAATTTGCGCGCCGGCCGCAGCGCCATGCACGGCATCGAGGCGCCGCGCAGCGAGATCATCTTTCGCGAAAATATTCCGGCGCTTGGGGGCTAGGATCCAGGGAGGCGGCTTGCTGGACCCATGGTCGGCCTGGTCGAGCGCATCCATGGCCTGATTGGCACGATGCAATTTTGCCGGTGTTTTGCCCGACGAGTCAAATGACCGGCGTCTGAAGACATCGGGCTCGTCGAGCACCTCAACGTGCGTTGCAGGAGAGAGGCCTCTCGTTCTGCGCGCGCAAGGCAATTCACCCAAGCCTCATCTCGACTTAAGCCGCGCCACCGCGACCAACCGGCCAGGGGCGGTTCTACTGTGCATGGGGTTGTTTTTCAGTTTTTTGTTTGGCGAGGCGTCGGCAGGCGCTCTACAGGCCGGCGGCGACGCCCAGGCGGCCGATGCCGGGGAGCTTGAGCGCCGGCCGCCGGATGTCGATGCCCAGCACCGCGCCGAAGAAATTGATCTCGAACCCTTCGACCCAGCCGACCGTCATGCCGAGGTAACCCGACAGCGAGGCGTAGGCGCCGGTGCGGGAAGGGGTGATGCCGGCCCAGCGTCCGCTGTACGGATAGTCCTTGCCGACCGCGGTGGGTGGAAGGACGGCACGAAGCTCGGGAACGGCGTCCAGCGCCGCCTGCACGAAGGTGTTGGAATTCGGTCCGGGCCAGGCGCTGTAATCGCCGTAGGCGCGGAACTTGTAGGTCTCGACGACGTGGCGGATCTTGGGGATCAGCGCTTCGGCCCGCGCGCCGTCGACCGCCACGACGGTTTCGGGCATGGCGCCGAACCAGCGGCCGTCGGGTGCAAATCCGTTGCTCCGGATCGGGTCGCCCCACGCCGTGTAGTCGTATCGGCTGTAGGTGCTGGCACCTTTCTCCTTGACGACGATCCAGCTGTGGACGGCGAAAATGCTGCGCCACCGCACCGTGCGCGCGGCAAAGACCCGGATCAGCGCGTCCGGATTGGCCGATGCCGGCGGCAACAGGCCGGCGCTCGAGCGATCCGCCGTCTGCCAATTGCCCCGGCCATCGCCGAACAGATAATAGTGTCCGGCCGACAGTCCTATCGGCACGGAGACCAGCAGCAGGAAGAGAATCAAGAGTTTCCTCAAGGGCAGACGGGGGCAGGCGGGACAACACGATTAATATAGTTCGCCCGGCGGGTCGCGCCAGCACGCTTCTGCTCTTGCATTTGGGAGGTGCGCCCCCATGTTCCCGATTATGATGAAACTGTCCCTCATCGAAGACCAGGCCATCCAGGCGCGAATCGCGGGCATCGCGGGCGCCGAGACGTTTGATCGTCTTTTTGCCGGTATCCGATTCGACGAGATCGACGGCAATCTGCTGTTCGCCATTGCCAGGGACGAAGACTGCGCGAGCGAGATCGAGGACGAGTTCTCGCATCACCTCGCCGTGGTCGCGACGCAAATCCTCGGGCAGAGCGTCGACGTGGTCGTGGTGCTGCCGAAGGTCCTGCAATAGGCCTTATTTTGGCGTGCAGGCCGGTCGTCCGGGCTTGCATCCGTGCTTTCCAACGCAATCGTGAAATTGTAATGACGTGCTTGGGCGCTTGGGCCCAGTCCGCGTTGTCGACCGAGCTCTACGGCAGGGCTCGTCGGCGCGCGACTCTATTTCTGAAACAAAGTTGGATACACATTGGCGTCCACCAAAAAAGCCCGGGCCGCGACCGGCGCGAAAAAGACCAAGGCCAAAAGCTCGAAAGGCGAGAGCCCGAAGACCAAGAGCTCGAAGAGCAAGGGTTCAAAGAGCAAGGGTTCGAAGAGCACAGAGAGCAAAGGCTCGAAAGGCAAGAGCTCGTCGCGTTCTACGGTCTCGTCCTCATCGCCTCTCGGCATGCTGGCGCTGCATCTGCGCGAGCAATGGGAGAAGTCTGGCCGCGACGGCCTCGTCTTCCTCTGCGACAATGAGAACAGGGCGGAGCGGCTGGGCGGCGTGATCCACGCGCTCGACCCTTCGGTCGAGGTGCTGGTGTTCCCGCGACTGAACAATCTGCCATTCGATGGTCTGGAGCCGTCGCGCGAGATCGCAGGCAGGCGGAGCTCGGTGTTGCGGCGCCTTGCCAAGGCAAGGAAGCCGGTCTTCCTCGTATCGACCGCAGAAGCCATCATGGAGCGGCTGCCGCTGCCGGCGAGCTGGTCAAAGACCAGCCTCAGCCTGAAAGTGGGCGCGGCCTATTCGGAAGCCGAGCTGGAGCGCCGTCTGGAAGCCCTCGGCTACGACCTCGACGAAGAGGCGGAATATCCGGGCGGCGTCCTGTTCCACGGCAAGACGTTCGAGGTGTTTCCCGCGGGCGGACTTGGTCCTTTCAGGATCGAACATTCCGACGGTGTTATCCGTAAGATCGTTGCCGTCGATCCGGTCGAGCATGAGGTCGTCTACGAGACCAGGGAATTGCTGATCGATCCGATGTCCGAACAGATTGCGCTCGGAGGCAAGCGCGGGCAGCGGGCGACGCTGCCGGATTATTGCGCTCGCGCGCGGTGGATCGTGGATGCCGGCGTACCGGGCCACGCCGATATCTGGCTGGGCACCATCGAGGAGGCCGCTGGCCGCAGGGATGCGGAGCGCGAGTATCTCGGACGGGCGGACTGGAAGCGGCTGAAGAAGCGCATCAGCGTGCTTCCGCAAAAATCGGCCTTCACGCCGACGCCCGATTTCTCGAAAGCCTCATCGCCAAGAAAGATCCTCCGCGCATTTATTGACGACATGCAACGCGCCGGGTCGCGGGTGCTGTTCGTCGCGGCCGTCGAGGATGACCTTCGCGCGATGGAGCGGATGAGCGGCATCAAGGCGGAGCGCTGTGCCGATTGGAGCGAGGCGACAGAGGGACGGGATCGCGAAACGGCGTTCCTGGCCGACTTCGATGCCGGCTTCGTCGGGGCCGGCCGCAAGCCTCTCGTCATCGTCACCGCGTCCGACGTGCTCGGCAGCAGAGCCCATCATCCGCAGCCGATGGCGAGAGCCTGGACGGCCGCGTTCGATCATCCCGACGTCCCGGAGCGCGGCGCGGCGGTCGTCCATTTGCAGCGTGGGCTCGCTCTGCTCGACGGCTTGCAGACCCTCGCCATGGGGACGGGATCGCGGCGCGAGATGGTCAGGCTTGCGTTCGCGGGAGACAACGCCGTTCTCGTGCCGCCGGCCGATCTTGCCTTGATCTGGCCGTATGCGGCCGAGCCCGGCAAGCTGGCGCGGGACAAGGCGGACGGAAGCACATGGTGGGCGCGGCGGACCGAGGCCGAGGCGGAGATTCAGGTCGCCGCCAAGGCGCTCGCAAAGCACATCAGCCAGCGCCACCGCCGCCGCGCGCCGAAACTGGTCGCACCCGGGCCACTCTATGAAAGGTTCGTTGCGCGTTTTCCGTATTTCCCGACCGTCGATCAGGCGAAGGCCATTCAGGACGTGCTCGATGATCTCGCGGCAGGTCATCCCATGGACAGGGTGGTGTGCGGCGACGTCGGATTTGGAAAGACCGAGGTCGCGTTGCGCGCGGCAGCCGCCGTGGCGCTGTCCGGGAAACAGGTGGCGATCGCGGTGCCGACCACGGTCCTGGCGCGGCAGCATGTCGAAACCTTCCGCAAGCGCTTCGGTCCTCTCGGTATCGACGTCGGAAGCCTGTCGCGAGCGACCTCCGGCCCGGAGACGCGAGGGATCAAGGAGGGCCTGCGAAGCGGCAGGCTGAAAGTCGTTGTCGGCACGCAGGCGCTCTCTGCAAAGGATGTGAAGTTCGCCGATCTTGGCCTCGTCATCATTGACGAAGAGCAGCACTTCGGAGCGGCCGAGAAGGCGAAGCTTTCTGGGCTGGCAAAGAATGCCCATACGCTCTGGATGAGCGCGACGCCCATCCCGCGCACGCTCGCTGCTGGTCTTGCGGGCTTCCGGGATCTCAGCGTGATCGCAACGCCGCCGGTTCACCGGCTTCCGATCGTGACCAAGATCGCTCCGCTTTCGGATGCGGCCATTGCCGGAGCATTGCTTCGCGAGCGGCGGCGGCACGGACAGAGTTTTCTGATCTGCCCGCGCATCCAGGATCTGGAGCCGATGCTGGCGCGCGTGCAATCACTGGCGCCCGACCTCCGCATCGTCTGCCTTCATGGCAAGATGCCCGTCGACGACCTCGACGACCGCATGATGAGTTTCGTCGATGGCGAAGCGGACGTCCTCCTGGCGACCAACATCGTGGAAAGCGGTCTCGATATCCCGCGCGCGAATACCATCGTGGTGTGTTGGCCCGAAAAGTTCGGCCTCGCACAGCTCCATCAGCTCAGGGGGCGGGTGGGACGCGGCGGAACGCGCGCCTTCGCCTATCTGCTGACGGAGTCGACCTCGGAACAGTCCGAGAAGCGTTTGGCCGTCCTCGAGGAGTTCAGCAAGCCCGGCGCCGGCTTCGCCATCAGCGAGCGCGACCTGGACCTCAGGGGCGCCGGCGATCTGTTTTCCGAACAGCAGTCCGGGCACGTGCAGGTGTTCGGGCCGGTGCTCTACAGTCATCTCCTGAAGCTCGCCTCGGAAAGAGTGAACGACTCGGGCGCCTTTCTGTGGGTGCCCGATCTCAATCTGCCTGTCGGCGACATGTTGCCTGAAGGTTATGTGCAATCGGAAGCAATGCGGCTCGAGATCTATGGTCGCGCCGCCAGATGTCGGAGCGACGACGATCTGGAAGACCTGGAGGAGGAGACCTCGCGACGTTTCGGCAGGCTCCCGCCGGAGGCTCGCGATTTCTTTGCGGCCGCCAGGCTCAGGATCGATTGCAAGCGGCGTGGCATCGTCAGGCTCGATGTCGGGCCCGAGGCCGTCGCCGCGACTTTCCTCCCCGGGCGGCTGCGGAAATCCAGAGCACGATCGCTCCAGCGCGACGGCGATCGCGTCGTCTGCGCCGCCCGCGGGCATGCGGACCCGTTCGGCCGGATCGAGGAATTCCTGGAGCTTCTGGACGAGTGAAGCAGGCGGGGCCTACTGCGGCTCGATTCCGGCTGCCTTGATGATCCGGCCCCATTTGGCGATCTCCGCCTTCAGGAAGGCTTCGAGCGCAGCCGGCGTCGCGCGCTCGGCCTCAACCGGAGCCATGCTGAGCTCGGCAAAGCGGCTGATCAAAGCAGGGTCTTTGAGCGCCGTCTGGAGTGCGCCGACGAGCTGGTCGATCACGGGCTTCGGCGTGCCGCGCGGCGCGTAGAGGCCATACCAGGTCGTCACATCGAATTCGGGAACGCCGGCCTCGGCCGAGGTCGGCACGCCAGGCAGTGTCGCGACGCGCGTCTTGCTGGTGATCGCGTAGCCCTTGATCGTGTTCGACTGGATGTACGGCGTCGGGCCGGTCGCGGGATCGCAATAGACGTCGATATGGCCGGCGATGACGTCGTTCAGCGCGGGTCCGCCGCCCTTGTAGTAGATTTGCGAGAGTTTCGTATCGGTGGTGCTCATGAACATCAGGCCGCAGAGCTGCGAGGCTGAGCCGAGACCGACATTGCCGAAAGTCATCTTGTCGCCCTCGCTGCGGATGCGCGCGATCATCTCGCCGAGATCCTTGGCCGGGAAATTCGGCCGGGCCACCAGGATCATCGGGACATCCGTGACGAGCCCGATCATGGCGAAGTCGCCGACAGGATCGAACGGCAGTTTTGCGTAGAGCGCGGGCGCAGTGGCCTGGCCGACATGCATCAGGAGCAGCGTGTAGCCATCAGGCGCGGCCTTGGCGACGCGGTTGGTGCCGAGTGTGCCGCCGGCACCGACGACATTCTCGATGACGATGGACTGCTTCAGCGTCGCGCTCATGGCGTTGCCGAGAATTCGAGCGATGACGTCGCCGGGGCCGCCGGCGGAGAACGGCACGATCATCGTGACCGGGCGGGTGGGGTAGTCGTCTGCGATTGCCGCGCCACAGGGCAAGAGCAGGAGACACAGGATCAGCGATCGTACCAGAGACAACATCGAACACTCCCTGAATTCTTGTTTTTCTAGTCGTCGGAAGGCGCCGCCTCCTTGGCGGCGTTTCGTTCAATCATGTCGAGCGCGGCCACCGCAGCCGCATTGATGTGATCGACGCAGCAGCGCTCGGCGAGATCTGGATCGCCGTTCTGGATCGCGCGCCAGATCGCGGTGACCTCGCGCAGGCTCTTGTTGATCCGTTTCGGCTGCGACATCGACGTGATCCGCAACAGTTGGATCCGGTCGTGCAGCGGCTTGAGCATGCGCTCGATGAAGGCGTTGCGGCAGCCGCCGATCAGCGCGGCGTAGAAGTCGGTCTTGGCTTCGAGGCTCCCGACGAGGTCCTGCTTGGCTGCGGCCGCCTTCAGCCGCGTCAGGGCTTCCCCGATCCGCCGAGCCACTTCCGGATCGTGGAGCCTGGCGCATTCGCGGCCGGCGAAACCTTCGAGCACCGCTCGCGCCGCGTACAGCTGCCGGGCTTCTTCGAGGCTGATCGTGGAGACCACGGGGCCGCGGTGCGGGACGATGTTGACGAGGCCGTCGGCTTCGAGGGCACGCAGCGCTTCACGGATCGAGGGCCGGCTGACGCCCATCATCTCGCAGAGCTCGCGCTCGACCAGGCGCTGGCCCGGTTTGAGTGTTCCGGACATGATCGCCTCGCGCAGCTTTTGCGCGACCATCGCCCGGACGGTCGGGACGTCCTCGATGCGGAGTGTCGACTGCAATTCGCTACGTCTTTCCATGTCCGGACCCTGGTTGGGAAAAGTCAGTACCGGTTTACAGGCAGAATCATCATTTCGGCAATTTGAACGTGCGCGGGCTGGTCCAGGGCGAAGACGATCGAACGGGCAATATCGGCAGGCTCGAGCGCCATCCTGAACTGGTCGAAATAGTCCTTTTCCTTCTGCCTGTCGCCGCGGTAGCGGGTCAGGATGATGTTGGTCCGGGTCAGGCCTGGCTGGAGTTCGGTGACCCGGATCGCGGTTTCCGCCAGCTCGCCCCGCAGCGTCTCGGTGAACATGTGCACGCCCGCCTTGCTGGTGCTGTAGGCGGCCATATCGGGGACGATCCGGACGGCGTTGATGGAGCTGATGTTGACGACATGGCCGGCGTTGCGCCTGACCATGTCGGGCAGGATCGCGCGGGTGACGCGCATCAGGCCGATCAGATTGGTCTGGATGATGTTGGACCAGTCGTCGGCGGAGCCGGCATCGAACCGCGTCCGCCCGCCGATATCGTGCCCGGCGTTGTTGATGAGGACGTCGACCGGCTTGAACTGCGCGGGAATGGCGTCCGGCAGGCGATCCACGGCCTGCCCATCGCTAATGTCGAGCTGGATCGGAAACACCGCGTTGCCCGCCGAGGACGCAAGTTCCTCAAGCGCCTTGGCGTCGCGATCGACCAGGACGACTCGGCGGCCGCTTTCCAGCAACGCCTTGGTGATGGCGCGTCCCATGCCGCCGGCGGCACCCGTCAGCACGACGCTCTGGCCCGATTGTTCAGTCATCGCAACACTCCCAATGCTTTCATGCGACCGACCAGCCGCCGTCGATCGGCAGGCTGGCGCCGGTGATATCGTTTGCCGCGGGCCCACAGAGAAAGACGACCATGGCGGCGACCGCATTCATTTCGACGAAACGCTGCGTCGGCTGGCGCTCGCCGAGATATTCCTTGGTCACGTCGTCGACCGGACGGCCGCTGTTCGACGCGATCGTTGCGATCTTGTTCAGGATCGCGGGCGTTGGCAGCGTGCCCGGGCAGAGCGTGTTGCAGGTGATGCCGCTCCGCGCCGTCTCGATCGCCACCGCACGGGTCATACCGAGGATCGCAGTCTTTGTGGTGACGTAGTCGATGCGGTCCTCGACCGCGCGGCTCGAATAGATCGAGCCCATGCTGATGATCCGGCCCCAGCCGCGCTGCTTCATGGCCGGCAGCGCCAGGCGGATCAAATGGAACGGCGCCGACAGGTTGACGGCCAGCGCCTGCTCCCAGCGATCGGGCGGAAACTGCTCGATCGCGGAGAAATGCCTGACAACGGCGTTGTTGACGAGAATGTCGATGGCGCCGCAGCGGTCGAGCAGGTCCACCATCATGGCCTCGATCGCCTCGCGCTGGGCGAGATCGACGCCGGCCGCGATGACTTCGACACCGAAGCGGGCGCGGAGATCATCCGCGGCCTGCTTCGGCGCGACGAGATCATGAAGGACGATATTGGCGCCCGCGCCGGCAAGGCCTTCCGCGACAGCGAGGCCAAGGCCCGCGGTCGCACCGGTCACGAGTGCCCATTTGCCCTTCATCGTCGTCGCGCTCCGCTATTTCTTGTCGAGCTCGGCGAAGACTTCCTTCGCGTTCCGGAACGCATCCACGCCGGCCGGCACGCCGCAATAGATCGCGACCTGCATGAAGACCTCGCGGATCTCCTCCTTGGTGGCGCCGTTGGCGAGCGCACCGCGGACATGGGTTTTCAGCTCGTGTGGGCGGTTGAGCGCGCAGAGCATCGCCAGATTGAGGAAGCTGCGGGTCTTGCGCGTCAGGCCGTCGCGGCCCCAGACATAACCCCAGCAATACTCCGTGGTGAGGTCTTGCATCGGACGGTTGAACTCGTCCGCGGATGCGATCGCCTTGTCGACGAACTCGTTGCCGAGCACGCTCTTGCGGATTTCGAGCCCGCGGTCGTAGGTCGCCTTGTCCATGTTGTTCTCCGTTTCTCTTTTGGGCGTTGTCTAGGTCAGTTCTTGGGCCAGAATGGCTGCGCCAACGCGAGCTGGGGCGGGAACACCGTCACCGGCACGCCGGACTGCCACTGCACGATGGTCATGCCGGCGCCGACGCGGCGGCCCTTCTCGTCGAACTTGATCTCGCCCAGCGGATAGTATTTCGAGGGGCCGGCATCCATGGTGCGCAGCGCCTCGCCGACGGCAACGCGGTCGGCCTTGCCGGCCTTCTCGAGCGCGTCCTTGATCACCCACATGTCGCCATAGGTGGAGATCGCGTTCTGCGTCATCCACGGCTCCTTGTAGCGGGTCTTCAACTCGGCGATCAGCGCCTCGTGGCCCTTGGCGCCCCAGCTTGCGACGCAGGTCAGCACGCCCTGGAGGAGTTCGGGACTGACGGTTTGCAGCATGTCGGGCTCGGCGATCGCGATGCCGAACGAGATGGTCGGAATCTTGCCCTGGCCGAGGCCGAACTCGTTCATCTTCTCGAGCAGCAGCTTCGCGTCCGAGATCACCGTCGGCAGGAAGAACAGCAGATCGGGTTTGGCCGAGCGGATTTTCTGCACCAGCGACGTCGCATCGGCCAGCGGCGGCGTGAACGTCTCGTCGACGATCAGCTGCAACTGGTTCTCCGCCAGCAGGCCCTCGCGCATCGCCTTTGCGGAGGCGATCGAGGCCCCCGTGTTGTCGGTCAGGATCGCGACAGTTTTCGGCCGCTTGCCGGAGGCCGTCTCCGCCAGCTTGATGATCTGGGGCAACGCTTGCCGTGCCTGCGAACCTGCGGTGGCCGCGGTCTGGAACACGTATTTGAAGCCGCGATCGGTGATCAGGTCGGAATAGGAGAGGGTGAGGACAGGCAGGCTGGCGCGCTCGGTGACTTCGGTCACCGCGAGCGTGAACGAGGACAGATAGGCGCCGCTGGCCGCGACCAGATCGGTCTCCTGGGCGACCATGCGCTGGGCGGCGTTCTTGGCCTTCTCCGTGGTGTCGCCGGAATCGAGCACGACCAGCTTCAGCTTGGCGCCGCCGAGGGCCTTGATGCCGCCTTGCGCGTTGATGTGGTCGACCGCCATCTCGGCGCCCTCACGCATCACCGTTCCCGGGCGGGCATAGAGGCCAGAGATCGGCACCAGCAGGCCGACCTTTACCTCAGAAGGTTGCTGCGCCCAGGCCCGGGATGCGATCAGCGTGCCGGAGGCGCCGGCCAATAGCGTTCGCCGCGAGATCGTGAACTTGCTTTTTGCAGTCATGACAATTCTCCTCCCTGAAAAATCGCGCGGCGCTTAGGATTTCTTCGGCCAGAACGGCTGCGCCTGCGCGAGTTCGGGCGGATAGACGGTGACAGGCACGCCCGATTGCCATTGCACGATGACGACGCCGGCGCCGACGCGGCGGCCCTTCTCGTCGAATTTGAGCTGACCGCCCGGATAGTATTTCGACGGGCCGGCATCCATGGTGCGGAAGGCCTGTGCGACCGAATTGCGGTCGGCCTTGCCGGCCTTCTCCAGTGCTTCCTTCATCAGCCACATGTCGCCGTAGGTCGAGATGACGTTCTGCGTCATCCAGGGCTCCTTGTATTTGGCCTTGAGCTCGGCGATCAGCGCCTCGTGGCCTTTCGAGCCCCAGTTGGCGACGATGGTCATGATGCCCTGCACGGTCTCCGGGCTCACGCTCTGGAGCATGTCGGGCTCGGCGATGGTGATGCTGAACGACACCGTCGGTATCTTGCCCTGGCCGAGGCCGAACTCGCTGATCTTCTCCAACCCCAGCTTGGCATCCGACACTGCATTCGGCATGAACAGGAGCAGATCGGGCTTGGTCGAGCGGACCTTCTGGATCAGCGGGGTGGCATCCGACAGCGGCGGGGTCCAGACTTCCTCGACGACAAGCTGGAGGCCTTCCTGTGCGAGCAGCTTTTCCTTGAGTGCCTTGGCGGTGGCGACGGATGTCGCGGTGTTGTCCATCAGCATCGCCACGGTCTTGGGCTTCTTGCCCGACGCGTTCTCGGCGAGCTTCATCAGCGTCGGCAGGCCCAGCTCGGACTGGCGGCTCGCGGTCGCGGCGGTCTGGAAGATGTATTTGAAGCCGCGGTCGGTCAGCAGGTCCGAATAGGACAGCGTCAGCACCGGCAGTTCGGCGCGCTCGGTGACTTCAGTGACGGCGAGGGTGAAGGACGAGAGATAAGAGCCGGTGGCGGCGACCAGATCGGGTTCCTGCGCCACCATGCGTTGCGCCGCGTTCTTGGCCTTCTCGGTGGTGTCGCCGCAGTCGATCACCACCAGCTTCAGCTTGGCGCCGCCGAGTGCCTTGATGCCGCCCTGCGCGTTGATGTGCTCGATGCCCATCTCGGCGCCCATTTTCATCACCTGGCCGGGGCGGGTGTAGATGCCCGATAGCGGGACGATCAATCCGACCTTGACCTCGGCCGGCGCCTGCGCACGTGCCACGCCGGCGAGGCCGACGGCGGCGGCACCCGACAGCACGGTCCGGCGCGTCAGTCCTTTTGATATCCTGCCCTTCGATGTCTTGTTCATCTTGTTGTCTCCCTGCTCTTTGTTTTTTGTTCGTCACATGCCGAGATAGGCTTTGCGCACGCGATCATCGGCGCGCAGCGTGTCGTTGTTGCCTTCGAGCACGACGTGTCCGGCTTCGAGGACGTAGCCGTGGTCGGCGGACTCCAGTGCTTCCGCCACGCGCTGCTCGACCAGCAGCATGGTCAGCCCGGACTGGCGCCGGATATCGATCAGCCGCTCGAAGATGAAGTCGGCGGTCGACGGCGCGAGCCCCATCGAAGGCTCGTCCAGCATCAGCAGCTTCGGCGAGGAGGCGAGGCCGCGGCCGATCGCGAGCATCTGCTGCTGGCCGCCGGACATCGTACCCGCGAACTGATTGCGGCGTTCCTTCAGCACCGGCAGCCATTCGAAGATGCGCTCGATATTGGCCTGCCAGTCGCGCCGGCCGCTTTCGGTAATTGCGCCCATTTCGAGGTTCTCCATCACCGTCAGCGACGGGAACACCTGGCGCCCCTCGGGGACATGGGCGATGCCGAGATGGGCGCGCTGCGGCGGCGGTACGGCAAGAAGGTCGACGCCGTCGAACGTAATTCTGCCGCCGCTCGGCTTCACGATGCCGGAGATCGTTTTGAATAGCGTCGTCTTGCCGGCGCCGTTAGGTCCGACGATCGCAACGAACTGGCCCGCGCCGACATTGATCGACACGTCGTTCAGGACGGGCTTGGCCGAATAGCCCGCGCTCAATCCCTCAATTCGCAGCATGGCCCACCCACTTCTTGCCGAGATAGGCCTCGATCACGCGGTTGTCGCGCGTCACCACCTCCGGCAGGCCCTCGGTGATGACGGCGCCGTGGTCGAGCACGAGGAATCTGTCGACCAGGCGGACCATCGCCTGCATGGTGTGCTCGATGATGGCGATGGTCATGCCGTCGCGTGCGAGCTGCTGGATCACGGCGACGACCTCGTCCGCTTCGCCGTGGCCGAGGCCCGCAAGCGTTTCGTCGAGCAGCAGAATGCGCGGCTGGCCGGCGATCGCGCGGGCGAGCTCCATCAGCCGCAGCTCCTTGGTCGAGAGTTCGCCGGCGACACGGTTGGCTACCGCGGAGAGCCCGACGCGGGCGACCGCGTCAGCGGCAAGCTTGCGTGCCTCCGCATCGGAGCGGGCGCGCACATAGGCCCCCACCACGACATTGTCGAGGATCGACATGCGCAGGAATGGCCGCATCACCTGGAAGGTGCGACCGATGCCGGCCTCGCAGATCACGTGCGGCCGCTGGCCGGACATGTTGCGGCCGTCGATCAGCACCTCGCCCTGGCTTGGCTTCAGGAAACCGTTGAGGAGGTTGAACAGCGTGGTCTTGCCGGCGCCGTTGGGGCCGATAATGCCGAGGATCTCGTTCTTGTGCAGCTTGAAGCTGACATCCTGCACGGCTTTGAGCCCGCCGAAGGAGCGCGAGAGGTTGCGAACTTCGAGCATCACTTCGCCGGTGGCGGCGGCACGTTGCCGCGCGGCGGGCTTCAGCGCCGTGACGTTGGCGACGGCCGTTTCCGGAGTGTCGCTAGCCGTGGCCTTGGATGCATTTCGCTTGCGCAGGAGATCGCGCAGTTTCCAGAACAGGCCTTCCGGCGCGAGCAAGATGACACAGACGATCGCCAGGCCGAAGATGACACCCTGAATGCCGGGGATGCGCGCACCGGCCTCCGCGTGCAGGATCTCGGCGAGTGGGATCAGGATCACGGAGCCGATGACCGGTCCCCACACCGTGCCGACGCCGCCGAACATCGCGACCGTGAGCGCCTGCGCCGACACCAGCATGCCGAACACCGATTGCGGGGTTACGACCAGCAGCACCTGCACATAGAACCCGCCGATGGCTGCGGCGATCGCGCCGCTCAGCGTGATCGCGCGCAGCTTCCAGGCCAGCGTGTTGATTCCGGCCGCTTCTGCCGCAGCCTCGTTCTGCTTGATCGCGAGCAGCGCCATGCCGAAGCGCGATCGCTCGATCACCTGCGTCAGCACGATCGTGGCAAGCATGATGGCGAGCCCCAGCAACGTGTAGATGTGGGGATCGGAGAACTGCATATAGGCGATCGGCGCGTCGCGCTTGATCGGAAGCGTGACCTCCTGGAAGCCGAGCCACTCGAACACGTAGAGAATGGCGAGCGGGTAGGCGAGCATCGCGAGCGCGAAGTAGTGGCCCTGGAGGCGGAAGGTCGGAAATCCGATCAGCAGCCCGGCGATGCCGCCGAGCATGGCGGCGACCGGGATCAGCAGCCAGGGGGAGATATCGAAATAAATCTGCCCGAGCGCGGTCGCATAGGCGCCGATGCCGAAGAAGGCTGCGTGGCCGAACGAGATCAGCCCGGTGTAGCCGCTCAGCAGATTCCAGGACAGGCCGAACACCGCCCACACCGGCACCAGCGTCAGGATCAGCTGGTAGTACGAGTTGGTGACGCCGAGTGATATCCCGGCGTAGGCGAGCGTGAAGAGCAGGGGAGGCAACAGTGAACGCATCCGGAGCATGGTCACGTCCTCTCGACCATGCGCCCGAAGAAACCTTGCGGACGGAAGAAGATGATGAAGAGGAACACGGCGAAGATCGCGGCGTTCTGCAATTGCGTCGGCAGGATCAGCGTGGACATCTGCTGCACGAGGCCGATCGTCATGCCGCCCCAGAAGGCGCCGATGATGCTGCCCATGCCGCCGAGCACGACGCCGGCATACATGACGATCACGTATTCGAGGCCGACGAAGGGGTGGAACGGATAGTTGGTCGCGAGCAGGCCGCCGGCAATCGCGGTGATGCCGCAGCCGAGCGCGAAGGCGGTGCGGTGTGCGCGGTCGACGTCGATGCCCATATAGGTCGCGGCGGTCGGATTGTCGGCGGCGGCGCGGAGCGACTTGCCGATCCGGGTCCGCGTGATCAGCAGCGAAAGCAGAATCATGATCGCCAGCGAAACGATCGCGTCGATGCTGCGCGCCTTGTTGAGGAAGATGCTGATGTCCAAGAAGGGAACGAATTCCCAGGCCGAGCTCGACAGCGGCGTGCGGATCGAGGCCAGCACCGATCCGAACACGATGAGGCCGCCGTTCTGCAGGATCAGCGCGATGCCGAGCGTGAGGATGAGCTGGGCGTAATGGCCTTCGCCTTCCAGTGAGGCGGTGCGTGTGCCCGAAACGCGCGAGATCAGGGCCAGATGGACGAAATAGCCGAACACGGCGAGCACGGGGCCGGCCAGCAGGATGGCCACGAACGGCCCCACCGTGTTGCCGAACAGCGCCTGGATGCCGGCGGCGGTGAAGAGATAGAAGGCGGCATACATGCCGAGCATCATGAAATCGCCATGGGCGAAGTTGATGACGCGCATGACGCCGAAGATCAGGCCGAGCCCGACGCACATCAGGCCGTAGACGGCGCCGATCAAAAGGCCCGCAGCGAGCGCTTGAAAGAAGCCTTCCATCAGCCCCGCCTCCGCGCGGCGCGAGCGCCGGCTTGCTGGCGATTGTGCGCCGTCGGCACTGCTAGGCTGGTCTCCCGGTCGACCATATTTCCCCCGTACTGTTTGGCATTTCTTATGATGCCGATCGTAAAACTCGTTCCGGCGCATTCAGACGACACTGCGCTGCGATGTCGCCGGCATTGCCGAGCTGCTCGCAGCCGTCGATGAGTTGCTCGAGCCGGTGCGCGCGGTCGTCGCCAAGGACTCTGGTTGCGGCGGCGCGGAAGCGCGCACGAATATCTGAAGGCGTTGCGGCGATGACGTCGGGCAAAGCGTGCCGGATGGTCCGGCCGCTGCGCAGATGCACGGTCACCTCCGCGCCCTGCTTGCCGGGGAAGGCGGCGGTGAAGCCGGGATCTGCCCTGAGATCGGTGACCGCGACCAGGCGGAGGATGTCGGCATCATCGAGCTCGGAATAGTTCTCTTCCTCGATCTCGCCCCGCGCCAGCGCGGCAGCGACGCTGAAAGGAATGCTCATCTTGGCCTGAAGCGCGTTGCGATAGGGCCCCATGGAGTCGCAGCCGGGATAGCGAACCGCAGCGTCGGGTGCGCGAATGGCGACGCGGTCGATCTCCTCAGTGCTGGCGAGCTCGTGCGAGACGCGGAGCGCTGCTTGAGCCGCCGTCTGCGCGAAATTGCAGGCCGGGACCGGCTTGTTGTAGACGGCCATGATCTCGCTCTCGCCATCCGGGAAGAGCGCGATGCTGTCGGGCGCGGCCTGGCGTCGATAGGCGGCGAACAGGCCGGCGTCACCCTCAATGATCGTTTCCGAGCCGAATGCGCCGGCAGCGGCAAGACCGATGGCCTTGATCGCGTTGCTGGCCGCAAAGCCCGGATGAAAATACATGTCGGAGCCGCCGGCATGCGGCCACTCGTTCAGCCCGCTGGATGTATTGGCCGCAATCGCGACGGCGCTGGTCGCGGCGTCCTCGGAGAGGCCAAGCGCGAAACTTCCCGCCAGCGCCGCGCCCGGAGGTGCGACCAGCCCAGTCGGGCGATAGAGGCGCGCGAGGTCGGAGGTCAGGAGCGCGCGGCCGATCCGGGCGCCGGTCTCATAGCCGATGATGGCGGCAGCGAGCAGCCTGGCTCCGTGCAGCGGCGTCTGCTCCGACAGCGCGAGCAGCGTCGGCCAGATCACGACGCCGTGGTGCGCGATGCTGGCTGCATGCATGTCCTCGCGGACGAGACCATGCCCCATCACGGCGTTGGCAAAGGCGGCATCGGCCGACGAGGAGAGTTGTGACGTCCCGATGATCGTTGCAGTGCCGCCGGCTTGTGCGATCGCAACCGCCTGACGGCTCCAGGGATGCTGGCCCGCCTCGAAGGCGCAGGACAAGAAGTCGAGCAGACAGAGCTTTGCCTTGGCGACGACTTCGGGCCCGAACTCGCCGAGATCGAGCGCAAGCACGCTCCGCGCCATCTGGCGCGCGAGCGAGACCTTGCCTGATCCGGTCGGGCCGATCGTCATCGCAATCGCTCTCCCTGAAGGCTGGCGTGATCAGCCGCGCATCTCGACCCCGGCCCACTCCTCGAGCACCTTGGCGATCGAGGTGAAGTCGGACGACGCGCCGAATTTGGCGTTGGTGATCGCGAGCATCTGCCGCACGACCGCGCCGCAGACCATCGGCACGCCCATCGCCTCAGCCTCGTCGACGCAGAGCCGGACGTCCTTGTAGGAAAGGCCGGTGGCGAAGCCGAAATCGAAGGTGCCGGGCAGCACCGCGCGGGGGAATTTGTCTTCGGAGGCGCTGTTGCGGCCGCTGCTGGCGTTGATGATGTCGATCAGCACCTTTGCGTTGACACCGCCCTTGACGCCCATCGCGACGGCTTCTGACGTGATCACCAGTGCCGCGGCCGCCATCAGATTGTTGGCGAGCTTGGCCGTCTGTGCCACGCCGGGCTTGTCGCCGGTGTAGAACAGCTTGCCGAAATTCTTCAGGATCGGCTGCACGGTCTCGTAGGTCGCCTGCGGGCAGGAGACCATCACGGCCAGCGTGCCGTTGACGGCGCCCTTGATGCCGCCGCTCACGGGCGCATCGACCAGCGTCATGCCTTTGGCCTTCAGGCCTTCCGCAACGATCTTCGCGGCGCCGGGACCCGAGGTCGAGAGATCGATGACGATCTTGGCGCGGCTGCCGCTGCTGATGCCGTCCTGTCCGAGCGTGACCGCCTTGACGATGTCGGGTGTGGGCAGGCTGGCGAGCACGATGTCGGCGCGGGAGGCGACGTCGGCCGGCGATTTGCCGAGCTGCGCGCCGCGCTTGACCAGCGGCTGGGTCGCTTCAGTCTGGGTGTCATAGATCACGAGCGAATAGCCCGCGTCGATCAATCGCCCCGCCATGGGGCCGCCCATGCGGCCCGTGCCGATTACGCCGAGAATCTCTCCCGCCATCGTCTACTCCCTGTCGCGCGATCCCGTGACGGGCGCGCCTTCTTGATCTCGTTGGTCAAACGCTTTCGCCGGCCGGCCTTCTCGGCCGCCGTCGTCGTGGCAGCGGGATCCCGCGCCAACGGGCCGGATTGTTATGATTGTCAGACAAGCTGTCAAGCATAACATTTGGGGTCGACAGTTTGCCGCGGATCGTCATATGGTCCGGGAAAACGAGGAAGACGCCCCGCGTGCCGCAAGCTTCAATTCCGAGTGTGAGCAAGACGCTCGCCGATTTCGTCGCGTCCTCGTCGTGGGCGGACGTGGAGGCGCAGAGCCCTGAGGCGAAGCGATCGATCCTCAATTTCTTTGCGACCGCGCTCGGCTCCGCACGCGATCCGGTGGTCACGGCCGCGATGCGCACGCTGTCGCCGTTCAGCGGCGCCGCGACATCGACAATCATCGGCCATTCGCAGTCCATGGACGCGCTGTGCGCGTCGTTTCTCAATGCCGTCTCGGCGAATCTGCTCGACTTCGACGACACGCACCCTGAAACGATTATCCATCCGGCCGCGCCGGTCGCCGCGCCGATATTGGCGCTGGCAGAGACGCGCAAGCTGACGGGGCGCGCGGTGCTGACCGCGTTCATCCTTGGCGTGGATGTGGAGTGCCGCATCGGCAATGCAGTCTCGCCGCGGCATTATGCGCGGGGCTGGCACATCACCTCGACCTGCGGGATTTTTGGCGCTGCGGCGGCGTGCGCGAGGCTGTTGGGGCTGCCAGCGGAAGGGATTGCGAACGCGATCGGACTTGCGGCGAGCCAGTCGGCCGGCAATGTCGAGAATCTGCCAAGCGCCGCCAAGAACGTTAGCGTCGGCAATGCCGCGCGTAACGGGTTGTTCGCCGCGCTGCTGGCGCAGCAGGGCTATGAGGCTGCGCCCCGCGCCATCGAAGGTCCGCTCGGCTGGGCGCGTACCATGGGGGACGAGCCGGATCTCGCCCGCATGCTCGGTGGCCTCGGCAAGACCTGGGAGATCGCGAAGAACACCTACAAGCCCTATCCCGCCGGCATCGTGTTCCATTCGGTCATCGACGCCTGCCTGCTGTTGCGCGAACGAATTGGACGACGCGTTGACCAGATCGAGTCGGTGACAGTGCAGGGCTCGGCACTGCTGCTCGCACGCGGTGATCGCCCCGTGAACAACGAGCGCGATGCGCGCGTCAGCATCCATCATTGCGTGGCTTGCGGACTGTTGCTCGGCGCGGCCGGTGTGGCCGAGTTCGCGCAGGAGACCGTGGTCCGGCCCGATATCGTGCGGCTGCGGCAGAAGGTGAGGGCGGAGCTTGATGCTCAGATGCCCGATGGCGCTGCGCGCGTCACCTTGCGCCTGTCGTCTGGTGAAAGTCTCACAGAGACCGTAACTTCGCCGCGCGGCAGCCAGGCTGCGCCGCTTTCAGACCGCGAGATCGAAGAGAAGCTGCGCGAAGGCGTGAGGACCGGTCGAAGCGACTGGGATGCGGACCGCGTCATCGATGCAGTCTGGCGTCTCGATGCGGCGGACGACGTCGCCACGCTGCTGCAATCACTGCGGCCGCCATTGGCGTCGCGCCAAACAATTTCCAACTAGAATCTCTCAAGACCGGAAAGGGACGATCATGAGCAAGACCGAACTGTTCGAAAAGGGCCTCAAAGTTCGTAAAGAGGTACTGGGCGAGGACTACGTCAACAAGTCGATCGCCGGTGCCGACGAGTTCACGCGCACGATGGCGGAGTGGTCGACCGAATTCTGCTGGGGCGCGCTGTGGACGCGGCCCGGCGTCGATCGGCGCACGCGCTCGATCGTCAATCTGGCGATGCTGGGCGCGCTGAACCGCCCCCACGAACTGAAGCTGCACGTCAAGGGCGCCCTGAAGAACGGGCTGACCAAGGAGGAGATCAAGGAGATCCTGCTCCAGGTCGCGGTCTATTGCGGCGTGCCCGCCGGCATCGACGCCTTCCGCAACGCGCGCGAGGCCTTCAACGAGGTCGATGCGGGGTCCTGAGCCCGTTTGATGGAAGCTCTCATGGCTGACCCGGAATACGAGCTCTTCGCCATCCGCTATGCAACGCGGGATGCCCAGCGGAGCGAGCATTTCATCGGCGGCGATCCGCATGACGGGCCGATGCCGATGGACTATTTCATGTGGCTGGCGAGGGGAGGCGGTCGCACCTTCGTCATCGACACCGGGTTCAACGCCGAAATCGCAAGGCAGCGCAGGCGAACATTCCTGCGCTGCCCGGTGGAGACGCTTGCCGCGTTCGATGTCGACGTGGCCGACGTCAAGGATGTGATCCTCACGCATCTGCACTACGATCACGCCGGCAATTTCGACCGGTTTCCGAATGCGCGGTTTCATCTTCAGGAGCGCGAGCTCGCATACGCCACCGGGCGCTACATGCAGTATCCGAGGCTGTCGCATTCCTTCGAGGTCGAGGACGTCTGCGGGATCGTGCGGCTGAACTATGCGCGCCGGGTGCTGTTCTACGACGGCGACGCCGAGATCGCGCCCGGACTGACGGTCCACGCGGCCGGCGGGCATTCGGCCGGTCTTCAGTTCGTCCGCGTCAACACGCGCCGCGGCCCGGTCGTGCTCGCCTCCGACGTCAGTCATTTCTACGAGAACATGACGAGCGAGCGTCCGTTCACGACAGCCTTTCATGTCGGTGACATGCTGGTGGGCTTTGACAAGCTGCGAGCCGCGGCGCCGGACGCGGGCCACATCGTTCCCGGCCATGATCCGCTCGTCATGAAGGTCTACCCGGCGCCAAGCCCGGATCTGAATGGCGTAGCTGTTCGTCTCGACGTGGCGCCGTCCAGGGCCGCGCATTCCCCGGACGTTGGGCAAGGCGTAGCGTAACCTGAGCTAGAAAAAATCGATTTTCGATTTTCGGTTGACCCGCGGCCGCCGCCTTGCAATCATCCGACCATGGGTCCGCTTCAGTTCCAGTTGTCCGGAAGCTCCGGGGATGGTCCGCGCAGCCTGACGTCGGCGCTGCACGAACGTCTGCGCGCCGACATCCTGGCGACGCGGCTGCCTCCGGGCCAGAAGCTGCATATCGCGGGGCTCGCCAAACAGTTTTCCGTGAGCCTCGCCGCCGTGCGCGAGGCGCTGTCGCGACTTGTCGCGGACGGGCTCGTGCAGGCGTCGGACCAGCGTGGCTTTCGCGTGAGCCCGGTGTCGCTCGCCGATCTTGCCGACGTGACGCAGACCCGGATCGACATCGAGGGGCTTGCGCTCCGTCGCTCGATCGAGCGGGGCGATGAGGCCTGGCTCGCATCGGTGAAATCCACCTGGGCGGATTTGAAGGCCGTTCCCCATCGCTATCCCGACGATCCGACCGTGCACTATGAGGAGTGGGTGGTCCGTCACCGTATCTTCCATCGTGCGCTGGTCAACGCGTGCGGCTCGCCATGGCTGCTCGGCTTCCGCGACGTGCTGCACGAGCAGAGCGAGCGATATCGCCGCCTCTCGATCCGGCGAGAGGCCGGTGGCAAGCCACGCAACGTCGAAGCCGAACACAAGGCGATCGTCGCCGCCGTGATCAGGCGCGATGCAGATGCGGCAGTTCGCGCCTTGTCAAAGCACTTCGGCACCACCAAAGAATTCGTCGAGCTCGCCGCCGCTCGCATTGCGGAGGTGAGCCGTACGACCTGACGATCCGGAAAAATCCGGCACACAAAAAACAGAGACCGGGAGGAAGCCAATAATGAAGATCAATCACGCGCTGATGTCGCTGATCGCCGCCGCAATTCTGGCGGGGCCTGCGAGCGCCGCCGACACCATCCGCGTCGGCCTGCCGACGAAAACCTATTGGCCGACCACGATCGCCGAGACGGCGGTGCGGCAGAAACTGTTCGAGAAGGAAGGCATCCAGGCCGAGCTGACCATTTACCGCAGCGGCGCCGAGACGTTCGAAGGCATGGCTGCGGGCGCGGCCGACATCATTCTCGATCCGCCGTCGCTGGTCTCCGCTGGACGCAAGAAGGGCGTGATGTCGCGGATCGTCGCCAATGCCGCCATGGGGAATTTCGGCTGGCAACTGATGGTCCCGACCAAGTCGACGCTCGACGTCAAGGACCTCAACGGCAAGAAGGTGGCGATCACCGCGGCCGGCTCCGGCTCCGACCTGCTCGCGCTGTGGACCATCCAGGACAAGAAGATCGATTTTACGCGCGTTCCCGTCGGCGGCGGTGGCTTGGTGCCGAACCTGCTGGCCGGCAATGTCGAGGCGGCCGTGGTCTATTCGCCGCTGAGCTTCCAGATCTCGAAGTCCGGCGAGGCCAAGACCATCCTCGATTACGCCACCGCGGTTCCGCCGAACCTCACCGCAGGCTGGATCGTGCTCGACAAATTCGCCGAGGCCAAGCCCCAGATGGTGCAGAAGGCAGTGAACGCCCTCTACGGCGCGGTCGCATTCATGCGCACCAACCGCGACGTCACCGTTAAGCTGATCGCCGAGCTCTATGAAATGCCGCCGGAGATCGCGGGCCTTGAGTACGACAACACCATCATGAAGCTCGAGACCAGCGGCGACATGGGCGCGGCCAACGTCAATGCTGCCGTACAGCTCTCGCTCGACCTTGCCAAGCTCGGCGGCCTCAAGGACATCGTGCCGGTCGAGGACGTGATCTCGGCCAAGTTCAAGCCGGTTCCGACCAAGTAGTCACGATGCAAAGCACGTTCGTCATCAACCTTGCGCGGATCGCGATCATCATCGTGGTGCTGGCGCTGTGGGAGGTGCTGTCGCGCACCGGCATCGTCAATCCGCGACTGCTGCCGTCGGCGTCCGATACCTTTGCGACGCTCGGCGATCTGCTGCAGCGCGCGGCCGTGCAGAAGGATCTGATGGTGACCGCGACCGAGGTGCTGGCCGCGTTCGCGCTGGCCGTGCCCTTCGGGGCGGTGATCGGCTTCCTGGTCGCGGAGAACCGTTACTTTGCGGACGTGGCCAAGCCGCTCTTGTTCTTCGCCTTCAGCATCCCGAAGTCGATCTTCCTGCCGATGTTCATCCTGGTGTTCGGCGTCGGTTTCGCCCAGAAGGTCGGCTTCGGCTTCTTCTCGACGATCTTCATCGTGATCATGTCGACCACGACGGCGGTGGAGTCGGTCAAGGTCGAGCATCTGACGGTGGCGCGCTCCTATGGCGCAACGCCATGGCAGACGGCGTTCCGGGTTTATCTGCCGAGCATGCTGCCGGTCCTGCTGGAGGCGTTGCGGATCTCCATGATCTTCAACCTCACCGGCGTGATTTTGGCCGAGATGTACGCCTCGCGTGATGGCATCGGTCACCAGATCGCGACCTGGGGCGAGAACTTCCAGATGAAGCAGCTCCTCGCCGGCGTCGTGATGGTCGCCGCGATCGCCATGACCTTCAACGAACTTGTCAGATGGGTGGAAACGCGATGCAGCCATTGGCGAACGTGACCCCGTTGAAGCCCGCCGCGCGGGCCGGCGCGATCGAGGTGAAGAACGTCGGTCAGGTCTTCAAGACGAGATCGCAGGACGTCGTCGCGCTGGAGGACGTCTCGCTCGAGGTCAAGCCCGGCCGTTTCGTCGTGCTGGTCGGCCCGAGCGGCTGCGGCAAGTCGACCCTTTTGATGATGATGGCGGGGCTGCGCCAGCAGACCTCCGGCACGATCACCATCAGCGGCGTGCCGATCCTGCAGCCCGACCCCAACAGGGTCGGTGTGGTGTTCCAGGAAGCGAGCTTGTTCCCGTGGCTGACGGCGGAGGACAATGTCGAGTTTCCGCTGGCGCTGCGGGGCGTGCCCAAGGCCGAGCGCCACGCCAAGGCACAGGATGCGCTCAAGCTGGTTGGCCTCGACGGCTTCGGCAGGCGTCATCCGCACGAACTCTCCGGCGGCATGAAGCAGCGTGTCTCGATCGCGCGCGGGCTGGTGCAGGACCCGCCGGTGCTGCTGATGGACGAGCCGTTCGCTGCCCTCGACGAGCAGACGCGCATGACCATGGGCGACGAGCTGCTGCGGATCTGGGCCGCGACTGGAAAGACGGTCGTTTTCGTCACGCACAGCCTCACCGAAGCCGTTTATCTCGCCGACGAGGTGATCGTGATGTCGGCGCGGCCCGGCCGCATCGTCGACCATCTCCAGGTCCAGCTGCCGCGGCCCCGCACCTACGAGATGCTGAGCGGCGACGCCTTTGGTGCGCTGCGCGACCGCATCTGGCGGCACATCCGCAAATCGGCGTGAGGCGGAGATGAGCGCCAGAATAAGTGCGAAGACGCTGCGATACCTGATCGTGACCGGGCTGATTGCGCTGTGGGAGCTGCTGCCGCGCACCGGGCTCATTCCCGAACTGTTCCTGCCGTCGCTGTCGTCGACGCTGATCGCCGGATGGACCGATGCTGCCGAATACGGTCATGCGCTCGCGGTGACGCTCTACGAGGTCGTGGTCTCCATGGCATTCGCCTGCGGCGGCGGCATCCTGCTCGGCGCCATCGTCGGCAGCCTGCCGCGTCCGCGCGTCCTGATCATGCCGATGGTGTCGAGCCTGTATGCAGTGCCGCTCGTCATCCTCTATCCCGTCTTCACGGTATGGCTCGGCATCGGCTCGGAGTCCAAGATCGCGTTCGCCTCGATCTATGGCTTCCTGCCGACAATGCTCGCCACCGCCGCCGGCATCCAGACCATTGACCCGCAGCTTTTGCTCGCAGCGCGCAGCATGGGCGCGACGCTGAGCCAGCGGTTGATCCGCGTCATCATCCCGGCGGCGATTCCGACGGTGCTGTCGGGTCTGCGTGTCGGCGGCGCGCTGGTCATCGTCGGCGTCGTCGTCTCGGAGATGCTGATCTCATCGGCCGGCATCGGCTATCTGATCTCGCGCTACCGCACAATCCTCGACAGTCCGCACGTGTTCGCAGGCGTGCTGCTCGTGCTGTTCCTCGCCATCGCCTTCAACGCCGCGATCCGTTGGATCGAGCGCAAGGCAGCGATCTGGCAGACCGGCACACGGGCCGGTCAGGCCAACGACGACATCGCGTCGGGCGTGATGCACCCGGCGACCTGAGGTATTGGCGTGTACGATCTGACCCTGACATTCGACAACGGCCCCGATCCGGATGTGACGCCGCGTGTGCTCGACATTCTCGCCGAGCGCGGCATCAAGACCACCTTCTTCGTCATCGGCGAGAAGCTCGCTGATCCCGCGCGGCGCGGCCTTGCGGCGCGTGCGCACGGGGAGGGGCACTGGATCGGCAATCACACCTTTACGCACACCATTCCGCTCGGTGAGCAGGCGGATCGCGAGACGGCAGAGAACGAAATCGGTCGCACGCAGTCTGCGATCTCCGATCTCGCGCATCCCCAGCGCTGGTTCCGGCCGTTCGGTGGCGGCGGCAATCTCGATGCGCGGTTGTTGAAACCCTCAGTCGTGGACTATCTCGCCCGCAACAAGCACAGCTGCGTGCTCTGGAATGCGATTCCTCGCGACTGGGACGACCCCGACGGCTGGACCGAGCGCGCACTCGACCAGTGCAGCCGGCAGCCCTGGACGCTGATGGTGCTGCACGATCTTCCGACCGGCGCGATGGACCATCTCGAGCGTTTCCTTGACGCTGCCGAGGCGGCCGGCGCCCGCTTTCGCCAGGACTTCCCGCCGCAATGCGTTCCGATCCGCAACGGCGAGATTGCGCTTCCGATCAACGACTATGTTTCCTCCATCGAAGAGAGTGTTTGACTGATGAAAGTTGCAAGCTTCACGATCGCCGGCACCGCGAGCTATGGCATCGTCACCGACAAGGGCGTCATCGATGCCGGCAAGCGCCTGAAGGCCTATCCGACGCTGAAGGCGCTGCTTGCGAAGGGATCGCTCGACGAGCTCAAGAAACTTGCCGGCGAGAAGCCCGACCACGCGCTGCAGGATGTCGCGCTGCTGCCGACCGTGCCAGATCCCGACAAGATCTTCTGCATCGGCGTCAATTACGCCACGCATCTGGCCGAGAGCGGCCATCCGACGCCGGCGCATCCGATGATCTTCACCCGCTTCGCTAACAGCCAGGTCGGCCATGGCCAGCCGATGATCCGGCCGCTGGAATCCGAACGTCTCGATTATGAGGGCGAGATGGCCGTCATCATCGGGAAGGCCGGTCGCCGCATCTCGCGCGAGGCTGCGCTGAGCCATGTCGCCGGCTATGCCTGCTACAATGACGGCAGCATCCGCGACTGGCAGCGCCACACCTCGCAATTCGCGCCGGGCAAAAATTTTGCCGGCACCGGCGGCTTCGGGCCCTGGATGGTCACGACCGACGAACTGACCGATGTGACCAGGCAGACGCTCATCACGCGCCTCAATGGCGTCGAGGTGCAGAAGGCCCCGATCTCTGATCTCGTTTTCGACGTGCAGGCCTTGATTGCTTACTGCTCGACGTTCACCGAGCTTGCGCCCGGCGATGTCATCGTCACAGGCACGACCGGCGGCGTCGGCGCCTATCGCACACCGCCGCTGTGGATGAAGGGCGGCGACGTCGTGGAGATCGAAATCTCCGGCATCGGCATCCTGCGCAACCCCGTCGAGGATGAGGGACGCGCGGCCTGATCGGCTGCACTCAACAACAATAAGAAGGAGAATCCCATGCCCGTGCCAACGCAAATCCTGCCGACCACGGTGGTCGGCAGCTACCCGCAGCCGGAATGGCTGGTGAATCGCGCCATGCTGTCGAAGGTGGTGCCGCGCACGCGCCTGCACGACATGTGGCGGTTGCCGGCGGAGCATCTGGAGGAGGCGCAGGACGATGCGACCATCGTCGCGATCCGCGACATGGAGCGCGCCGGCATCGACATCGTGACCGACGGCGAAATCCGCCGCGAGAGCTACTCCAACCGCTTCGCCACCGCGCTCGACGGCATCGACGGGGACAATCCCGCGATGATCGTGGCGCGCACCGGCAACACCCAGACCCCGGTGCCGCGCGTCGTGGGCCCCGTGAAGCGGAAGGGACCGGTCGAGCTGCACGACATGCAGTTCCTGCGCAAGAACACCGACCGTGCCGCCAAGATCACGTTGCCGGGCCCGTTCACCATGAGCCAGCAGGCCAGGAACGAGTTCTACAAGGACGAGGAGGAGCTCGCGATGGCGCTGGCCGAGGCCGTCAACGCCGAGGCGCTCGATCTGCAGGAGGCTGGCGCCGACGTGATCCAGCTCGACGAGCCCTGGGTGCGCAACAATCCGGATCTCGCCAAGCGCTATGCCGTCAAGGCGATCAACCGGGCGCTGAAGGGCATCACGGTGCCGACGGTCGTGCATCTCTGCTTCGGCTATGCCGCGGTCGTGCCGGGCTCGAACAAGCCGGCCGGCTATTCCTTCCTCGCCGAGCTCGACGACACCATTGCCGACCAGATCTCGATCGAGGCCGCGCAGCCGAAGCTCGACCTCGGCGTGCTCAGGGACCTGTCGTCGAAGAAGATCATGCTCGGCGTGCTCGACCTCGCTGATCCCGCGATCGAGAGCGTCGACACCGTGGCCGCCCGTATCCGGAACGGTTTGAAATACGTCTCGCCGGACCGCCTGGTCCCCGCGCCCGATTGCGGCATGAAGTACATGCCGCGCGCAACCGCGTTCGGAAAATTGAAGGCGATGTGCGATGCGGCGGCCATGGTCCGGCGGGAGATCGGCTGAACAAAAGCTGGGCCGGCGAGGATGGTTCGTTCGCCGGCCATCGCCTGGCTGTGGCCAGCTTGGTCGAAATCTGCGCGGGCGTCGGCTCAAAGACCAGTTTCACAACGTTGAACATTCGTCGTCATTGGCGAGGACGACATCGCCGCGGAGGTGCAGCCGCCATTCAAGCCGAGAGGAATTTGGTTAGAAGCTCCGTTGTGTCGGTGGGGTTTTCCTCAGGAAAGAAGTGGCCGCCCTTGACGGCCCGACCTTGTACGTTGTCGGCCCACTTCTTCCAAATTCCCAATGCGCCGCCATTCTGCTCGTAGAATGTATCGAGTGGCCCGCCAGAAGCCCACAGGTGCAGCATAGAGCACTTAATGCGCCTGCCTTCCTTCTGGTCCGCCTTGTCATGCTCGATATCCAGGGTTGCGGCCGCGCGGTACTCTTCGCAGATCGCATGCACCCGAGCCGGATCGCGGTAGGTTTCGATGTATTCCGCTTTCACTTCGGGGCCGAATGAGCCCTGGCCGAATGGATTGTCGAATACCGCGTCCGGCGCACCGATCAGGTATTTTTCGGGAAGCGGTGCCTTCTGCGAGAGTAGACTCCATGGCCAGTAGGTCATGGCGAACTTTGCGTCGGCGTGGCCCCAGGCTTCCGAGATCGGCAGCACGTCAAACACTGCGAGACGCTGCACCTTCTCCGGGTGATCGAGCGCAAGGCGGTAGGATACGCGACCGCCGCGATCGTGTCCAACCAGATCGAATTTGGAAAAGCCAAGCTTATCCATCACGGTGACGAGCTCATTCGCCATCGCCCGCTTTGTATAGGGATAGTGATCCTCCGCAGAGGCGGGAACGCCGCTGCGGCCATATCCACGAAGATCGACGCAGATGACAGTGCGATTACCGGCGAGATGCGGCGCGACATGACGCCACATCAGGCTGGTTCGCGGAAATCCATGGACCATGAGCAGTGGGGATCCGCTCCCGTAGCGCCTGATGAAAATGGTGTTGTCATCGGTCTTGATCTCCTTTGTCTCGAAGAGATCGGAAGCGTTCGAGGTGGAATTGTTTGGGGATTGGCCGGCCGCGCGTCGCGGTAGAAGCGCCAGTGATAGAGCGGCGCTCGATGCAGCGGTCATCACCTGGACGAAGGTGCGGCGCTCGATGTTTGTCTTTTCTGTCATCCCTGAGGTCCTTCGAGGTTCGCGCGACGCTCCTGGCAAACGCCCCCTCAATGACGACGCGTTGAGACATGTTAGCACCTGCGTGGAAGCGCGCTTTCGCAGGATTAGCGTCACTGAACCGTTCGTGCTGATGATTTCGGTCATCCCGCTGGCGCGATGGGGCAGAGGCGGGGAGCAGTCGGGAAGTGATCGTTGGAATGATCCTCCGCCTGTAACCAATTTGGTCGCGTCGCCGAATAGCGGGAGGTCAGGGTAAGCGGAGGTGCGTCAACGCAAGCCGCCAGAGCAATGGAGGATCCATGTCCGACGACATCAACCACGATCGCCGGCGTTTCGTTGGTGCTGCGGCAACGACAGTTGCGGCAGCACAATTCGGCGTGATCGCGCCGGCGGTTGCAGATCCCCGAGCGAGCAAGAAGGTCGCCCGCGACGTCAGCAGAAGATCGGAGGCGGCGGGGACGGACGCCACCGTCGTTCTCGTCCATGGCGCCTTGGCCGACGGTTCAAGCTGGGCGCACGTCATTACGCTGCTGCAGTCCGAGGGACTGAAGACGATGGCCGCGCCGATTCCGCTCACATCGCTACCAGATGATGTCGCGGCGCTTGAACGAGCGCTGGAGCGGACCGACGGACCGGTTGTCCTTGTCGCACATGCCTATGCCGGCGCCGTGATTGGTGCCGTCACGCAGGAGAGAGTGCGGTCGCTGGTCTTCATTTCGGCTCTCTCTCCCGACGAAGGCGAAACAGTCGCGCAGATATTCTATCGCGACAAGCCGTCGCCGGAGGCGCCGAAACTCACCCCCGACAGTCATGGTTTCCTCTGGATGCCGAACGACCGGTTTGGCGCGGCCTGGTGCCAGCATGCCCGACCTGAGCAGGCTGCGCTCCTTGCTGCGATCCAGCGTCCCATTGCCGTCGCGGCAATCCAGGAAAAGGCTCCGAAAGCGGCATGGAAGGCAAAGCCGTCGTGGTACCTGGTCGCCGAGGAGGATCGAATGATCAATCCGGCGACACAGCTATTCCTGGCACGACGGATGGGCGCGCAGGTTCGCTCCGAGAAAGTCGATCATGCATCGCCGATCACCGCGCCGATGCTGGTCGCCGGAATGATACGCGAGGCCGTCACCAACGCACGTCCGAACGCCACGCAGCAACACGGCTGAACTGTCGCGATCGGTGCGATATGGTTGAAAGTGCCATTGGCATCTTTTCCAATAGGCTTCGCGACCCCGGCTTGTGCAAACAACTGGACGGAGCGACCCGCTGACTCTTAGTCAGCGGGGAGGGCCGGGTTCGAGCGCTGGTCCCGCCCACGACCCTCAAAGCGTCTCACACCCAGCCGCCATCTACGACGTAGTGCTGAGCGGTGCAGGCGGAGGCCTCATCGGACGCGAGGAAGAGGGTGAATTTCGCGACCTCGTCCGGTACCAGCCGGCGCTTCAGGCATTGTCGCTGCTGCAGTTCGATCTCGCCCGCCGGCGTCATCCATTTCTCGAGCTGGCGCTCGGTCATGATCCAGCCCGGCGCGATCGCGTTCACGCGGATGTTGTAGGGACCGTAATCGCGCGCGAGGGAGCGCGTCAGACCGACCACGCCCGACTTGCTGGCCGTGTACGCGGCCATGCCACCTTGTCCGGCCATCCACGACACCGAGCCGAAATTGATGATGGCGCCGGCATTCGCCGCCTTCATGTCCGGCAGCACGGCTTGCGCGGCGAAGAACTGGTGCTTCAGGTTCACTGCGATGCGGTCGTCCCAGTATTCCGGCGTCATCTCCTCGGTGTTGTGCCGTTCGTCATGTGCGGCATTGTTGACGAGGATATTGATCGCGCCGTGTGCTTTGCGCGCCTCGGCGACGCCGGCGCGCAACGCGGCGATGTCAGTCAGGTCGACGCGCTGGAAATGCGCAGCCAGACCCTGATCCGACAGCTCGCGTGCGAGGCGTTGGCCCTCGTCGGCCTTGATGTCGAAGAACACGACATTGGATTTCTGCTGCGCGAAGCGCCGCACGATCGCAGCCCCAATCCCCGATGCGCCACCGGTGACGAGAACGACCTTGCCGGCAAGGTCGGAATAAACGGCGGCCATGGGCACCTCTCAAGCTGCATTGCGGGCGGTGCGACGCGCCGCCCAGTTGTCCCGCCAACCTTAGCCATTCCCCGCGTGAGGTGCATAGATCAGAATTTTAGTTGCGTACCTCAAAAATCGAAGGCAGGATTGCAGCCAAAGAATAAGAGCCGGTTGGGAGGAATGTGATGAGACTGCTCGGGAAGCTGGGACTCGCCGCCGCCGCATGCCTGCTTTGGGCCAACTCCGCCGCGGCCGACACGACGGTCAAGTGGTTGCACATCGAAGCCAATCCGGCCCAGGTGAAAATCTGGGAGGAGGTTGCGCGGGCCTATGAGGCGTCGCATCCCGGCACCAAGATCGAGATGCAGTTCCTCGAGAACGAGGCCTACAAGGCCAAGCTGCCGACCATCCTGCAATCCAAGGACCGGCCGAACATCATCTACAGCTGGGCCGGCGGCGTCCTGAAGACGCAGATCGAGGCTGGCGTCCTCGACGACATCACCGATCAGGTGAAAGGGTACAGCGACAGCCTCACGCCGGCAGCGCTCGCCGCCTTCACGGCCAACGGCCGCGTTTACGGTCTTCCGACCGCGCTGTCGCAGGTCGGCTTCCTCTGCAACAAGGAGCTGATGGCGAAGGCGAAGGTCGATCCCGCAGGGATCAAGAGCTGGGACGATCTTCTTGCCGCGGTGAAGACGTTGAAAGCCGCCGGCGTGACCCCGATCGTGGTCGGTGGCGCCGACAAATGGCCGCTGCACTTCTATTGGACGCATCTTGCAGTGCGCGTCGGCGGCAAGGCGGCGTTCGATGCGGCGTTGAAGGGCGAGAATGGTGGCTTCGCCGGCGAGACCTTCCAGAAATCCGGCGAGCTGTTCAAGCAACTCGTCGATCTCCAGCCGTTCCAGAATGGCTTCCTCGGCTTCAAGAACCCGCAGGCGGTCGGCTATTTCGGTGACGGCAAGGCGGCGATGACGCTCGCCATCAGCACGGTCTATCATTTGCAGCGCGCGCTTGCAGCCGACAAGGTTGGATTGAGCGAAGACAAGATCTGCTGGTTCGACTTCCCGGTCGTGGCGGGCGGCAAGGGCGCGCCAACCGATACGCTCGGTGGCATCACCGGCTGGCTGATCACCAAGGGCTCGCCGAAGGAGGCGGTCGATTTCCTGAAATACTTCGTCTCCAGGGACGTGCAGACGCGGCTTGCTGCGGGCAACTTCATCATCCCGGTGGTGCAGGGCGCGGATGCCGGTCTCAACAACGCCTTCATGAAGCTGATCGCGGCCAATCTGGCGAAGTCGAACTACCACCAGAACTTCTATGACCAGAGCCTCGGCCCCTCGGTTGGCCGCGTCGTCAACGACGTCACCGCCGAGATCGCCGGCGGCAGCATGAGCCCGCAAGACGCGGCCAAGGCGATCGAGGCGGCGTGGAAGCAGGGTAACTGACGGTGGCACGCCGGGCCGCGAGCGTGTCGGCGATGGACGTTGCCGGTGAGCTCCCGCAGGTCGCCGAGCGCGGCCCGAGCTGGGACGGCAGGCTGACGGTCCTGATCCTGTTCCTGCCGCCGGCGCTGCTGTTGTTCACGCTGTTCGTGGTGCTGCCGATCGGCGAGGCGGCCTGGTACTCGGCCTTCAACTGGAACGGGTTCGGCAGGCCGACCAACTGGATCGGCTTCGACAATTACCGTTTCGTGCTGGAGACACGCGCCTTCTGGCTTGCGCTGCGCAACAACGGGCTGATCATCGCTGTTTCGCTCGCCATCCAGCTGCCGCTTGCGCTCACGCTGGCCTTGATGCTCGCCGAACGCTTTCGCGGGGCGGTGGCGCTGCGCATGCTGTTCTTTATGCCTTATATCCTGGCCGAGATCGCGACCGGGCTGATCTTCAGCTTCGTCTACGACGGCGATTACGGCCTTGTCGCCTCGATCTGGCGTACCTTCGGCGCCGAGCCCCCGCATCTGCTGGCCTCGACCGACACGGCAATGCTGGCTGTGCTGATCGTCGTCGTCTGGAAGTACTTCGGTTTCCACATGATGCTGTTCATCGCGGCGCTCCAGGGCCTCGACAAGAGCCTGATCGAGGCCGCGCGCATCGACGGCGCGACGCGTTCGCAAGCCCTGCGACATGTGGTCATCCCCTTGCTCTATCCGACGATTCGGCTCTCGGTGTTCTTCGCCATCGTCGGATCGCTGCAGCTGTTCGACCTCGTCATGCCGCTGACGCGCGGGGGGCCTGCGGACTCCTCGAACACGCTGGTGAGCTTCCTCTACAACAACGGCATCTCCCGCATGCGGGTCGGCTATGGCAGCGCCATCGGTGTCATTCTGTTCACGATCTGCGTGACCTTTGCCTTCACGTACAAGCGATGGTTCATGCGTGATGAGTAGCACCGAGACCAATCGTACGCCGTTCGATCCCGCCGTGCTGTTCAAGGCGATGTTCCTCGCCGTCGTTGCCGTCTTCGTGCTGGTGCCGCTGCTCGCGACCTTGCTCGGCGGCTTCAAATCGCTCGGCGAACTGCGCGTCAATCCGTTCGGCCTTCCGCATCACTGGGAATGGCAGAACTATGCCGACATCCTGTTCTCCACGCGCTACTGGCAGCTCTTGCGCAACTCGCTGATCATCTCGTCGCTCACGGTGACCCTGACCCTGATCGTCGCCTCGATGGCGGCGTTCACCTTCGCCCATGTCAGGTTCTACGGCTCATCGATGCTGCTGAGCTACCTGACGCTCGGCCTGCTGTTTCCGGCCGCGACCGCGGTGCTGCCGCTCTTCATCAAGGTGCGCGATCTCGGGCTGCTCGATACCTATTTTGGCGTGGCGCTGCCGCAGGTGGCCTTCAGCCTCGCGATGAGCGTGCTGCTGCTGCGGCGCTTCTTCAAGGACATTCCCTATGAACTGCTCGAGGCCGCGCTGGTCGACGGCTGCAGCTACATCAAATTCTTCCGCTATGTGACGCTGCCGTTGTCGCGACCGATCCTGGCGACCGTCGGGACCATCACTTTCGTCAATAGCTGGAACGCCTATCTGTTGCCGCTGGTGATGCTCAACACCGATGCGCTCTATCCCTGGCCGCTCGGCATCATGGTTTATCAGGGCGAGTATTCGTCCGAGTGGAACCTGATCCTGGCCTTCATCACGCTGACCATCCTGCCAACCATCATTCTCTTTCTTCTGGCGCAGAAGCACATCGTCGCTGGCCTCACCGCAGGCGCGGTCAAGGGATGAACGATACATTACGGAGATCACAATGAGAAAAGTCGGCATCGGAATCATCGGCTGCGGCAATATCAGCACCGCCTATCTGAAGGCGGCCCAGCGCTTTCCGGTCATGGAAATCAAGGCGCTCGCCGATATGCGCAGCGATGCGGCAGAGCGGCAGGGCGCCGCCTTCGGGCTGCCGGCGATGCGGGTCGACCAACTTCTCATGCGAGAGGATGTCGAGATCGTCATCAATCTCACGGTGCCGCTCGCCCACACCGACGTCAGCCTCGCGGTGCTGAACGCGGGCAAGCACGTTCATTCCGAGAAGCCGCTCGGCATCAACGTTGCGGAAGCCCGCAAGGTGATGGATCTCGCCGCGCAGAAGGACCTTCGCGTCGGCTGCGCGCCCGATACGTTTCTTGGCGGTGGGCACCAGACCGCGCGCAAGCTGATCGACGATGGCGCGATAGGCACGCCGGTCGCGGGCAGCGTCTTCTTCGGCTGTCCCGGCCATGAGCGCTGGCACCCGTCGCCGGGCTTCTATTACCTTCGCGGCGGAGGGCCGATGCTCGACATGGGGCCGTACTACATCACGGATCTCGTGCAGCTGCTTGGCCCGGTCGCGAGCGTGATGGGCTCGACCGCGCGCCCGAAATCCGAACGGCTGGTCACCAGCCAGCCGATGAACGGCACCCTGATCCCGGTCGAGGTTTCGACCCATGTCGCCGGCACGCTCGAATTCGAGAGCGGCGCGGTCGTCTCGATCGCAATGAGCTTCGACGTACCGAAGCACCGGCACGCGCCGATCGAGATCTATGGCGACAAGGGCAGCATGCTGGTGCCGGACCCGAACCGGTTCGGCGGCGAGGTGCAGGTCGCGAAGACTGGCGGTGAATGGGAGCCGGTGCCGCTGACCCACGGTCATGTCGATGGCGAGTTTCGTTCCATCGGGGTCGCCGACATGGCCTCCGCGATCCTGAACAACCGTCCGCATCGCGCCAGCGGCGCGCTCGCTTTCCATGTGCTCGAGGTAATGGAGGCGTTCCAGACCTCCGCCGACGAAGGACGCCGCGTCAAGATCGGGAGCTGCGTCGAGCGGCCGGCGATGCTGCCGGCCGGACGTGAAACCGGACAGATCGACTGAGGGAATGACCATGCGCAAGGCAATGATTGTATGGGGCGGCTGGCCGGGACACGATCCCGATCTCTGCGCCTCGATGATCCGCGGCTGGCTGAAGGCGGAAGGCTTCGAGGTCCGGGTCGAGACCACGACGGCGGCGTTCGCCGATCCCGCGATCCACGATCTGTCGCTGATCATCCCGATCTACACCATGTCGAAGATCGAGAAGGCGGAAGCGCTCAATCTCTGCGCGGCGGTGCGTGGCGGCGTCGGGCTGGCCGGGCATCATGGCGGCATGTGCGATGCGTTCCGCGAGTCCGTCGACTACCAGTTCCTGTGCGGCGGGCAGTGGGTCGCGCATCCCGGCAACATCATCGACTACAAGGTCGACTTGACGAAGCCGGATGACCCCATCATGAAGGGGCTGAAGAGTTTCGAGCATCGTTCCGAGCAGTACTACATGCATGTCGACCCCGCCAACGAGGTGCTGGCGACGACGACCTTCACCGGTGAGCACGCGCCCTGGATCGACGGCGTGGTGATGCCTGTGGTCTGGAAGAAGCGATACGGCGCGGGCAGGGTGTTCTACTCCTCGCTCGGCCACCGCGCTTATGAGCTCGACGTACCGGAGATCCGAACGTTGATGACCCGCGGCATGCTGTGGGCCGCGCGCGAATGACAGCCGGTGCGACGCAGCCGGCCGTTCGCGCCACGCTGGAGGACGTCGCGCGTGCGGCGGGCGTTTCGCTCGCAACCGTCGACCGCGTCGTCAACCGGCGCAAGGGCGTGCGTGCCAAGACCGTCGCACGTGTCGAGGCCGCGGTAGCAAAACTCGGCTATCGGGGCGATGTCGCGGCCGCGCGGCTCGCCCGCGGGCAGACGTTCCGCTTCGCCTTCGTGCTGCCGAGCGGCAGCAACAGCTTCATGACCAACCTGGCCGAGCAGGTCCAACGCACCGCGGACTGGCTCGCCGGCCACCGCGGCTTCATCGATATCCTCCATGTCGACGTGTTCGATCCGGATGTGCTCGCCGGTGCGCTGGAAAACCTGTCGCCGGCCTATCAGGGCGTCGCCGTCATCGCACTGGACCATCCCAGGGTGCGCGCCGCGATCGACGAGCTCGCCGCGCGCGGGGTCGCCGTGGTGACCCTTGTGTCGGACGCGCCGAGCTCGCGGCGGCTGCATTATGTCGGTATCGACAACCCGGCCGCGGGGCGAACTGCGGCAACGCTGATGGGACGTTTCCTCGCCGGCCGCGAGGGGAAGGTTGCCGTGATCGCGGGATCGTTATCGCTGCGCGATCACACCGAGCGGCAGTTCGGCTTCCACCAGATCCTGTCCAGCGAGTATCCGAACCTGCTCGCGCTGCCGGTGATCGAAGGCCGCGACGACAGCGAGCGCACGCGGGAGCTCACGGCCGCGCTGCTGGCGCGCCACGCCGATCTCCGCGGCATCTACTGCTGCGGCGCCGGGAACCGCGGCATCGCCAATGCGCTGGAGACCTCGGGGCGCGCGCGTGAGGTGGTCTGGATCACGCACGAGCTGACCCAGTACACGCGGCGTTTCCTGGTCCGCGGCACGCTCGATGCCATCATCAACCAGGATCCCGGTCACGAGGCGCGGTCTGCGGCGCGAGTTCTGCTCGCGCATTGTTCGGGTGAGCCCATCAGCCCCGACCAGGAGCGCATCCGCATCGATATCTTTCTGCGGGACAACCTGCCGTGATTAGCGTTCGCAGGTGATGCGCAGCTTGCTTCGATAGGTGTCGCGAAGTGCCGCAGCGGCCTCAACGGTGCTCAGAAGTTCGCTGCCATTGCTGCGAGGTGCTGATGGGCTCTTTCGCGGGCAGCCTCGATGGGCTGTTGCGGCCCGGTGGTTGGCCCGATCGGCACGAAACGGACATTGCTGATACCGATAAAGCGCAAAATTTCCCGCAGGTAAGGCGTTGCCATATCGATGCGCCCGCGGTTCATTCCGGTGGCGAAATCGCTGCCACTGGCGAGGATCACCGTGGTTGGCCGGTCCTTCAGCAGCGGGAGATATCCCAGGGAGGGGTCGAACCGAAAGGTGAGCCCGGGCTGGACGATGACATCGAACCATTGCTTGAGCTTGTAGGGAATGCTGAAGTTCCACATTGGCGTCGAGATCAGCACACGATCGGCCAGTGAAAACCGCAGCGCCATCCGCTCGGCCTCGGCAAAGCTGTCCCGTTGCGCGTCGTTGAAGGGCTGCGCCTTCATGCGCGCATATTTGGCCTCGACGATGGGACCTGCGAATTCCGGCAGCCGCTCGCGCCAGAGATCCACGACGTCGATATCCCAGTCCGGACGGACCTGCCGAAACCCGTCAAGAAAGACGCGCGCGCCGGCGCTCGACTCGGAGTCGGCACGGGGCGAGCAGGAGAGGTGCAAAAGCTTTGCCACCACTCATCCCAGCGCTGTGATGACGGCATCCGCCCGGGTGACGACGGCGACGTTCTGCATGGCAAAGTTGATCGAGGCGGAGTGCCAGTCGGCATTCATGGTCGAGCAGCAGTCTTCCGGCACGATCATGAAATAGCCCTTGTCGGCGCCGGTTCGCGCGGTGTGCTCGACCGACATGTTGGTCCATGCGCCGGTGTTGATGATCATGTCGCGGCCGGTGGCTTTCAGGATCGTCTCCAGCCGGGTGCCTTCCCAGGCGCTCATCCGCATCTTCTCGACGACGAAATCGCCGGGCCGCGGCTCGAGGCCCGAGACCGGGGCGGCACCCCAGCTGCCGCGTACCATCGCCTTGCTGTCGACGAGACCCTCGAACAGCGGTGCGTTCAGCGTCACGCCGGGGGCGCCGGGCTCGACCACGAACCAGACGTGGATGATGGCGACGCCGCGCGCGCGAGCTGTCTCCGCCAGACGCCGGACGTTCTCGACCACATGCTGTTGCTTCGCATGACCTGGTGCGCCTGACTCGGCGAATGCGCCGCCATCCATGATGACGTCGTTCTGAAGATCCTGGATGATCATGGCGCAGCGGCTTGGATCGAGCCGCATCTCGCCGTCCGCGAGGATGGGCGTTGCAGCCGCGGGGCCGGTGCTTGCGCCGCCGCTGCCACGTTTGCCGCTCATATAGGGCTCATGACGCGGCCCGGCCTTGGTCGGGATGGCATAGACCGAATGCGTCGACGTCAGATAGAGCATGCGGAAATCCGGGCCACCCCAGGCAAGGTTGGCGACGAGCTCAGGCACGCGGACTTTTCCGAGCAGCTCACCGCGCGGTGAATAGACCCAGACGCCGCCGGGCGCGGTGACCCAGACATTGCCATGCTGGTCGCACTTCATGCCGTCGGGCAGGCCCGGCTCCAGCTCGGAGCGGATGCCGCTTGCAAACGCGCGTGCGTTCGACAGCGTACCGTCGGCATTGACATCGAACACGCGGATCAGCGCCTGTACGGTGTCGTTGACATACAGCAGCTTTTCGTCCGGCGAGAAGCACAATCCGTTCGGCTGGTCGAACAGGTTGCGATCCACCACGAGCTTCGGCTCGCCGCCCGGCACGAGGCGATAGACGCCCTGGAAGCCGAGCTGGCGCGGCCGCTCGACACCATAGACCGGCATGCGACCATACCAGGGATCGGAGAAATAGATGGCACCGGAGGAGTGCACGCAGACGTCGTTGGGGCTGTTGAGCTCCTGTCCCTGGAAGTGCGAGGCCAGCACCTCGCGCCGCCCGTCCGGCCGCTCACGGATCAGCGACGAGGTCGCGTGCTCGCAGACGATCAGATTGAGCTCGACATCGTAGGTCATGCCGTTGCATTTGTTCGACGGGCGCTTGACCTCCGCGACGCCGCGCCGCGCATCCCAGCGCCGCCGCACGTCGCCGGGCATGTCCGAGAACAGGAGATAGTGATCGACCGGATGCCAGATCGGCCCCTCCGTGAAGTCAAAACCCGTTCCGACCTGCGCGACCGGCGCGTAGGGGTCGATCAGGGTCTCGAATTCGGAGCGCAAGGTAACGTGCGTCATCGGTCGATATCCTCAGCTCACGTCAGGCAGGGAACCAGTTGCGCGCAGGCAGCGACTGCACGATCGGGCCGGGGACCTGATCGTGCAGGCGTCCGACGACCATACCGCCCTCGATCTTGGCCGGCCTGTCGTGCACCGGCAGCAGATAGCGCGAATTACTGAGCAGCTTCTTGATCGACGCCTTCTCGGCCCGCTTGCTGGTGCCGTGGTTTCCCGTCGTCCGCGGCTCCCAGTCGTGGATCTCGTTGAAGGGCGTGACGATCTGGTCGTTGAAGTCGTAGATCACGTCGCCGCAGATCGTCGCGATTCCGTCGGCAGTCTCGACGATGACGTTCATCGATCCCTCGGTATGTGCATTGGCCGCATCGCAATAGACGCCGGGCATCAGCTCGATAGGACCTGTGATCTCGAGGTCGAGGAAGCGCAGCGCACTCTTGGTGTGCAGGCGGTCGATGAGATGCTTGATGTCGGGCGCCGGATATTGCGGGTGCATCAAGCCGGAGACGGAGTATTCGAGTTCTTTCCGGTTGAGGACGACGGTCGTATTCATCGGAAACAGATCGTCCTTGCCGGCGTGGTCGATGTGCAGATGGGTGTGGCAGACGAAGCGGACGTCGCCCATGCGCACGCCGTGGCGGGCGAGCTGGTTCTCGATCATGTGCTCGTGGTATTGCAGGCCGCGCATCCCCAGCGTTTCCATGATCTGGTTGGAGCGGTAGCCGGTATCGACCACGACCGGATATTTGCCGCCGAGGATCAAAAAGCCGAGCGTGAGGACGCGGCGTGTGCGGCCGCAGTCGCGGCCGAGGACCAGAAAGCTCGATTCCAGCTCGATATCGCCATAGTCCAGGATCTTGATCTCCAGCGCCATTCGTTTCCCTCCCTGTTCTGTTCTTGTCTGTCAAAGCCGATAGACGCGCGTCGCCGTCGTCCTGAAAATTGCGTCCTGCTGCTCGGTCGTCAGCTTCGCGGCTGCGGCACGAAAGGCGTCGACGAGCTCCCGATAGCTGGTCCACAATTTCTCGATCGGAAAATTGGAGCCAAACAGGCAGCGCTCCGCGCCGAAAATCGCGACGGTATCGGTAAGGACGGCCGCGATGTGCGCGGGATCGTTGCGATGGATGAAGGTGCCGAGCCCGGAGAGTTTTGAGACCACGTTCGGACAGACCGCGAGCCGGGCCATCCCGGCGCGCCAGGCGGCCCGGCCCGCCGGCGAGAGGTCTTCCAGCATGCCGGCATGCTGGAGGATGAAGGTCACCCTGGGGCAGGATTCGGCGAGCTGCGCTGCATCCGGCATCTGAGGCGTGAAGACCTGGAGATCAAAGCTCCAGCCGTAGTCGGCCAGGTGCGCGATGTTGCGGCGGACCACGGGATCGACGCAGAGATCGGGCTTGGCCGCGAAACGATAGAGCGGATTGTCGTGCCAGTGCAGCTGCATGCGCACGCCGCGCACGAGCGGATAGCGCTTCAGGCGATCGAGCTGCGGGCGCACGTCGTCGACGGCGAAATCGGCGTAGGCGACGATGGCGTGCGGCCAGCCGTGCTCGTCGGCGGTCTGCTGCACCCAAGCGGCTTCATCCTCGAAACGGTCGTTGGCCCAGTTGGTCTGGACATAGACCGAACGGGTGACGCCGGTGCCCTTGAGGTCGTCGAGATATTCCCGGATCGGATAATCGCGACGGATCGGCTCGTAGGGTCCAAAGATGCGCGGCTGCATCGGGCCGGTCAGCCAGGGCAGGTCGGCCTGTCGCCAGATGTGATGATGGCCGTCGACAATGTCGCTCACGCCGCTTTCCTCCGTCCCAACGTCAGAATGTGCGCGACAATCGACGCGCTTGAACCGCCATCCACGAGATCATCGACGAAGCGCTCGATGGCCACCAGCGCCTCGGTCTGCGGGCGGAAGTCCGGGCCCGTCGCGAGCGGCGTCAGCCAGCTCACGCGCCAGGCGCGCCGCGACAGCTTTGCGACCGCGTCGCGCAACGCATCGACTTCGCCGCGCTCCAGCCCGTCCGACACGACGATGACGGCCGCGCCTCGCGCGTAACCGCCGAACCGCGGCACCGCGAGGAAGGCTTGCAACGCGTCGCCGATGCGGGTGCCGCCATCCCAGTCGCTGACGAGGTGCGCCGCCGCGCTCAGCGCCTGCTCGCGACGCTTGAGGCGCAATGGGCGGGTGACGCGGGTCAGCCGCGTGCCGAAGGTGAAGACCTCGACATTGGGCGCGGCCTGTACCAGCGCATGCGCGAGCTTCATGTTCTCCTCGGTGCGCGTTTTCATCGAGCCGGAGACGTCAATCAGCAGCAGGAGTTTTCGTCGGCGCGGGCGCCGCTTCAGGTGCCCGAGCCGCAGGATCTCGCCGTCGTTCCGGACACACTCGCGCAGGGTTCGGCGAAGGTCGGCAAACGGCCCGCGGCGGGCGCGCATGCGCCGGTGGCCGCGACGCTGCGGCAGGCGCCGGGAGGCCTCGCGGGCCAGGCGGCGGAGCGCGTCGGTGGCGGAGAGCTGGGCGAAGCGGCGCTCCACCAGCGCCTCGGCGCACGTCGCGGCGAGGCCGGATTCATTGGCGTCGTCGGAGAACAGGGGATCCTGTTCGCCGCGGCCCTCTTCCTGGAGCCGGACAGTCTCGTCGTCGTCGCCGTCATCGACATGTTCGATGGCTTCGCTGCCGCGGAAGTGCAGGTCGAACAGCCGGTCGAAGGTCGTGCGGCGCTCGGGTGGCGGGGCGAGCGTGGCCAGAGCCGATTGCCTGATGTCGTTGAGGTCGCGCGGCCCGAGCAGCTCGATCGCGGCGAGATAGGAGGTGGTCTGCTCGGGAGCGACGGCGAAGCCGTTGGCGCGCAGCAGCGCGACGAAGGAGACGAAGATGCGGGCGGCGCGCGGAAGCTCCGGCTCGGTGCTCATGCGGTTGCCTCCGCGAGCATGACGTCGAGCCGGGGCGAGATGAAGTGCAGGTCTTCCTCGTCCTTCAGCGCCACGCCGATCGAGCGTTTGAAGGCGTCGGGCCAGCGCGCACCGCCCTTGTGAAGGAGCGTCGCCGCTTCAGCCCAGTCGACGGCTTCCGCGATGCCTGGTGCCTTGCTGAGCGGCTCGCGGCGCAATTTGCCGACGGCCGCGACGACGGCCCGCGCGGTCGCCTCGGCGACGCTGGAGGCCCGCAGCATCACGATACGCGCCTCCCGCTCTTCGGTGGGATAGTCGATCCAGTGGTAGACACAGCGGCGGCGCAAGGCTTCGTGCAGGTCGCGCGTTCGATTCGATGTCAGCACGACGACAGGACGTTCGGCCGCGCGCACTGTGCCGCGTTCGGGGATCGAAATCTGGAAGTCCGAGAGAAATTCGAGCAGGAACGCCTCAAACTCCTGGTCGGCGCGGTCGATTTCATCGATCAGCAGCACGGTGGAGTCGGGCGCGCGAAGCGTCGCCAGCATCGGCCGCTCTATCAGAAACGTCTCGCCATAGATGTCGATGCTCTCGTCGCCAGCCTGGCGGATCGCGAGCATCTGGCGTGGATAGTTCCACTCGTAGAGCGCCGCCGAGGCGTCGATGCCCTCGTAGCATTGCAGGCGGATGAGGCGGCGGCCGAGGACGGCGGCGATGGCTTTCGCGGCCTCGGTCTTGCCGACGCCGGGGGCGCCTTCGAGCAGGAGCGGCTTGCCGAGGGCAAGGCCGAGATAGGCCGCGGTCGCGAGCCCTTCATCGGCGAGGTAATAGGCTGCCCGAAGCGCCTTCTCCAGCGCTTCGGGGCTGTCGATGCCAACGATGTTGCTGCGGACTGCCATGGCCAGTCTCAGCGTCGCGCCTGTGGCCGCGCGCCGCCCTGGGTCTTGATCGCGCGCAGCACCTTTTCCGGCGTAATCGGCAGATCGTCGATGCGCACGCCGACGGCGTTGAAAATCGCATTCGCGACAGCCGGCAGCACGGGATTGGCGCACATTTCGCCCGGTCCTTTGGCGCCGAACGGTCCATCTGGCGCGGGGCGCTCCAGCACGGCGATATCGTGCGGGCAAATGTCACCCGGGCCGGGCATCAGATATTCGACGAAGTCGCGGGGGCCGTGAACAGGGTCGGGATAGTGAGGCTCCGTGGTCTCGTACAGCGCGTGGCTGATGCCCATCCAGGCGCCGCCCACGAGCTGCTGCTCGACCAGGCGCGGATTGAGCGCGCGGCCGAGCTCATAGGCGGAGTCCATGCGGACCATCGCGACTTCGCCGGTCTCGTCGTCGACCTCGACTTCCGCCACGAGACAGGCATGGGCGTAGCAGGTCGCCGGCGACATCTCGCCGGTTTCGGGGTCGACGTTGGACAGAGGCACGAGGAATATGCCGCGGCCGGAGATGGTCTTGCCCTGCTTGAACTGGGCGGCGATGGCGACGTCCTTGGTCGAGATCGAGCGATGCGGCGCACCCTTGACGTGGATGTTGCCGCGTCCGTCGGTTTCGAGATCGGCGGCGTTGACCTCGAGCTCCTCGGCTGCCGCCTCCATCATCACGCCGCGCGCCTCGCGCGCCGCGGCCATCACGGCATTGCCGACGCGATGGGTGCCGCGCGAGGCGAAGGAGCCCATACAATGCGGACCGGTATCGGAATCCGCGGTGTCGACATAGACGTCCTCGACGGGAACGCCCAGCGTCTCCGCGCAGATCTGCCGCGTCACCGACTTCATGCCCTGGCCGAGGTCGATCGACGACAGCGCCACCGTGAACTTGCCGCTCGGGTTTGAGTGAACCAACGCCTGGCTGGGATCGCCGCCGAGATTCATGCCGATGGGATAGTTGATCGACGCCATGCCGCGTCCGCGATGCCGGGTCATCAGCGCCTCCTGGTGCCGAACACGGAGGAGAAGCGGGGCGCACCATGCGAGGGCGCGGCCGGCCGCGGTGGAGGTGGCGACGGCGCAGGGGGCGGCGGCTCGCGCGGTGGTTCGCGGGTGACGGTGGGCGGGAGCCGGTCATAGCTGGTGCGCTGCTGGACTGGCGCGGCCGGCCGGCTGCGCGAATCCGTCGGGGTCGGCGGGATCACGGCGCGGCTGCCGCCGCCGTCCTTGCGCGACGAAGCTCGCTTGAACTCCTCGCGGATCGGCCATTTCGCCTTCTCGGCGGCGACCTGAACGCATTCGATCAGCGCGGTGTTCTTGGCTTCGCGCCGATGCGCCTTCATGTCGCCGTCGCGATAGGCATTGAGGATCCGGAACTCCATCGGGTCCATGCCGACGAGGTTCGCCAGCTTATCCATCTGGCACTCGATCGCAAAATCCATCGCGGTGACGCCGAAACCGCGCATCGCGGTCGCGGGCGTCCGGTTGGTGAAGACGCAATAGACGTCGCCATAGACGTTCGGGATGGTATAGGGCCCGGGCAGATGCGCGGCGCATTTCACGGCGGCGTAGCTGGAAAGCCTCGTATAGGCGCCGCTGTCGAAATAGGCGCGGATTTTTCGCGCGATGACACGGCCGTCGCGCATCACGCCGTCCTTGATGTAGATGCGCTCGGCGCCGCGGGGCGGGCCGTATTGCATCTCCTCCTCACGCCCGAACACATAGCGGACGGGACGCCCGGTCAGCATCGCGCCCAGGATCGCGAGCGGCTCGGTCAGCGTATCCACCTTGCCGCCGAAGCCGCCGCCGACCGTGCCGCCGATGAAGTGGAAGGTATTGGATGGCAGGTCCAAAATCTTGGCGCAGGTGTCGACGGAGAAGAACAGCGCTTGCGTCGAGGTGTAGACGACGTAGCGCCCGTTGGTGTCGGGCGCGGCGATCGCGCCATTGGTTTCGGTCGGCGCGTGCTCGATCGGAGACATCTGGTAGCGCTGTTCGAGCACGTGGTCGGCGGTCGCGAGCGCAGCGTCGGCATCGCCGAAGCGCAGCTTCTGGTGATCATGGACGTCGTGATAGATGAAGGCGTTCTTCGGATAGGTCTCGTTGACGACGGGCGCCCCGGCCTTGAGCGCGTCCTCGACGTCGAGCACGACCGGCAGCGGCTCGTAGTCGATCCGCACCTTTGCGATCGCCTCGAACGCCTCGCGCTCGCTGTCCGCGACGATGGCGACGACCGGTTCGCCCTTGTAGCGGACCTTGTCCGCCGCCAGCGTAGGCTCGTCGTCCTTGCCGAAGTTGATGAGGCTGAGAAGCGTGTTGAGATTGCGCGGCACGTCGGCGCCGCGGATGATCCGGCGTACGCCGGACGAGCGTTCGGCTTCCGTGGTGTCGATATGGCGCAACCGCGCGTGCGCCTGCGTCGAGCGAACCACCTTCAGATGCAGCATGCCCTGAAGCTTGTGGTCGTTGAAATAGCTCGACGTGCCCGTGACATGGCCGAGCATGTCCTGGCGCTGCGTGCCCTTGCCGATCTCATTGAGATTGTCGTCGCGCTCGTCGGCGAAAATGTCCTTGCGCAGTTCCAGCATGACAAGATCCTTTAGGCACTGGCCCGGCCGCCCGAAGCGGCGAGGATGGCATCGATGATGGGTTCGTACCCGGTGCAGCGGCAGATGTTGCCGGAGATCGCCTCGACGACCTCGGCGCGGCTAGGCTGCGGATTGCGATCGAGCAGCGCCTTTGCGGCCATCAGCATGCCCGGCGTGCAATAGCCGCATTGGGCGGCAAAACTGTCGGCGAAGGCGCGCTGGAGCGGATGCAGGTTCGGGCCCTGCTTGAGGCCGTCGAGCGTCTCCACCGATCGGCCGGCGACGGTCTCCGCCAGCGTCAGGCAGGACAGGTGCAGCTCGCCGTCGATCAGCACACTGCAGGTGCCACAGCCGCCCTGGCCGCAGCCGAATTTCGGCGTCATATCGCCGATCAGTTCGCGCAGAGCCACCAGCAGATTGGTGCCGCCATCGACGAAGATCGCGACGTCGCGGCCGTTATGACGAAATTGCAGGGCGGTCTTGGCCATGACGAGCTATTCCTGACCCGAGAGGAGACGGCGCAGATGTACGCCGGCGATCTCGCGGCGATACCAGGCGCTGCCGAGCGCGTTGTCGAAGGGTGAGGTGCCCTCGGTGACGGCGGACGCCGCGGCCCCGATGGTCGCGGCATCCAGCGAACGTCCCTCGAGCACACGCTCGGCGGCGCGTGCCCGAATCTGGGTCGGCGCCATCGAGCCGAGCGCGATCCGTGCCCCGGCGATCCGTCCGCCGCTGATCGGCAGATGAGCTGCGAGCGTAATGACGGAGCCGCCCTTTGGCTTGATACGGGCGACCTTGTGATAGCGGAAGGCGTCCGCGCTCGCCGGCCGTGCGCAGGACACCGAGAGCACCAGCGTGCCGGCCTGCCGCTCGCGCGACTGCAAGAACTCTTCGATGGCGATGTCGCGCGTGCCAAAGCCGCCCTGCACGGCGACGGTGGCATCGAGCGCAAGCAGCGCCACCGTGAAGTCGCCATAGGGACTTGGCGCGAACAGGTTGCCCCCGACCGTGCCCATGTTGCGCACCGCGGGTCCGCCGATCGAGCGGGCAGGGGCGTGCAGGAAGCCGAGGTCGCGCTCGGCGAGGATTTTTGCGAAGGTGATGCCGGCCCCGAGCGTCACGCGCGGGCCCGACGCGTCGATCCGGGTCAGGGCTTGGTCGCTGGCGCGGATGACGGTCGAGACGGAGACGTCACCTTCGTTCAGCGCCCGCATCACCAGCGTGCCGCCGCCAAGATAGCGTGCGCCGCGATCTGCCGACAGCGCGCCAGCCGCTTCGCTGGTGCTGGCAAAAGTCTTCACTGTCACGGCCATTGCTATGCCGCCTCCTTCAGGTGCCGGCGGATTGCCTCGAAGCCGGCTTGATAGATGTCTTCCGCGACCATGTGGACGATGCGATCGCGGTCCTCCGGCCGGGTGCTGAAGCGCGACTCCCAGTGCCAGAAGGTGCGGTCGCCGTCGGTCACCGGCAGCAGGCGGACATGCGCCACGTAGTTGAACATCGGCACCGGCGTATCGAGCAGGCAGTAGCTGAAGGTCTGCTCGAGATCGGAGAGCGCCAGCAATTGCTCGCGCAGCTCAGACCCGTCCTGCAGCTTGAAGCGCCTGACACAGCCGATCTTGTCAGGGGAGTGCGCGCGCTCGATCGTGGAGCTCGCCACCGCCGGATGCCAGCGATCGTGTCCGTTGAAATCGCGCAGCACGTTCCACACCGCATCGGTCGGCGCATCCAGGATCGTGCTCTTGACGATATGCGGCACGGAGCTCACCCTCCGAACTGGCGCTTGAGGGCGTCGAAGCCGCCCTGGAATACGCCGCCGCCGATATTGCCGACGAGCTCCGCTTCCCGTTCGGGTGCGCAGTCGAACTCGGCGGTCCATTCCATGAAGGTCTGGTCGCCGTCGGTGACCGGCGTCAGCCGCAACGTCGCGACGTAGTTCTCGACGCCCATGGGGGATTCCAGGATCGAATAGGTGCAGAACATGTCGTAGTCGGAAAGGCCGAGCAGCTTCTCGCGGATGCGGTCGCCGTTGCGCAGGCGGAAATCCCTGACACAGCCGATCTTGTCCGAGGGCTCGCCGCCCTCGATACGGCTTTCCGCGATCGCGGGATGCCAGTTCGGCATGCCGTTGAAGTCGCGCACCCGCGCCCAGACGCGATCGTTGCGCGCATTGACGACGGTTGAGACATAGACGCGGGCCATGATGCGACCTCAGCTCTTCTTCCGGGGGCTGCGCTCCGCGGGCGGCTCGCCCTCGGTGGAAGGCGAGGGAGCCGCAGCCGGCTTCTCGCTGCCTCCGCCTCCACCGCCGCCCTTGCGGGCGGACTCCTTGATGCCTTGCATGTCGCGGGCCTCGCGGATCAGGCCCGGCATCTTGGCGAGGCTGCCGCCCTCGACGCCGATATCCGCCAGAAGCGAATCGATGAGCGGCGCCTGGACGCGGTAGCGCAGCGCCGAGTCGATCACCTCGTCGGTGGCGCTGCGGCCGCCATTGCCGCCATGGCCGTTGCCGTTGAGGCCGTCGACCTGGAGGATGCGGATGCCCTCGATCTTCTCCATCGGCTTGACGCTCTCGCGCACGATGCCTTCGATGCGGTCGAGCAGCTTTCTGCGGAACAGCGAGTAGCGAGCCTGGTCGGTCAGCACGTTCTCGGCCTCGTTGAGCAGCCGCTGCGCCTCGGCCTCGACCGCCGCGCGCACGCGTTCGGCTTCGGCGGCAATTCGGGTCTCCTCGGCCTGCTTCTCGGCGATCACGATTTCCACGCTCTTGCGACGCCTGGCGATCTCGTTTTCACGTGCGGTGATGACGCGCTCGGTGGCCTCCGTCGCATGTATCCGCGCTTCCTCGGCCGAGGCCCGGGCGGCGGATTCTTCCAGCGACTTCAGGTGGATCGCGATCGCCTTCTCCATCAGAACGGTCTCGACCTCCTTCTCGCGATTGACTTCGAGCTTCCGCAACTCGCGCTCACGGCCGATGCGGGCCTCATCCAGGCCGCGGTCGGAGGCAATGCGGGCGCGCTCGACCTCCTCGCGCGCGGCAATCTCGGCTTCCTGGAGCGACTGGACGCGGGCGACCTCGAGTTGCTCGATCGAGCGGCGGCGTTCGATCCGCGCCGACTCCAGCGCCTGCTCGCGCGAGACGTCGGTGGTCTCGACGTCCTTGCGTGCGACGATCTCGGCCTGCTTGACCTGGCGGTCGGCGTCGATGCGTTCCGAGCGCTTGGTCGAGAGCGCGATGACGCGATCCTCGTCCGCGATCTCGATTGCCTTCTTCTGCTCGATATTGAGCACTTCGCGCTTCTTGGACGAATTGATCCGCTCGGACTCCAGCGCGAGATCGACGCCGATGCGCTGGCGCTCGATTACGTCGCGACGCTTGAGGTCGGCTGCCTCGACTACGGCGGTCCGCTCGATCTCCAGCGCCTTGGTCTCCCTGTCGGCCTGGATCCGCTCGGCCGCGATCGCCTTCTCCTGCGCGATGCGCGCGGCCTCGATCGCTTCGCGGGAGGCGATATCGGCTTCCTCGACGGCGCGGTTGCGGGCGATCTCGAGCGAACGAACTCGCTCCTCCTGGGCGATACGGGTGGCTTCCGTCGCCTCGCGTGCCGTGATTCCCGCGACGTCGAGTGCCTGGTTCCGCTCGATCTCCAATTGCCGCGTGTTCTGCTCGGCGGCGATGCGCTCGGCGGCAAGCGTCCGCTCGCGGGCGATGCGCGCGGCCTCGACCGCGCGCTGGGCCTCGATCTCGGCCTCCTGGATCGTGCGCACCTGCTGAATCTCAAGTGCGCGGGTGCGCTCGTCTGACGCGATGCGCTCGACATTGACAATCAGGGTCTGGGCGATGCGGGCCTTTTCGGTCGCTTCGCGGGCGGCGATCTCGGCTTCGTCCACGGCGCGGGTCCGCTCGATCTCGCGGCGCCGTGTCTCTTCTTCATTGGCAATGCGGGCGTCGGTCACCACCCGGTCCTGCTGGATACGCGCTTTCTCGATCGCCTCGCGGGCGGCGATCTCGGCTTCCTCGATCGTGCGCATCCGCTCGATTTCGCGCTGGCGCACCTCGCGCTCCGAGGCGATGCGGCTGGTGTCGATCGAGCGCTGGTTGGCGATCCGGGTCTTCTCGACCTCCTCGCGGGCGAGCAGTTCCTTCTCCTCGATGGTGCGGGTGCGCTCGATCTCCCGCTGGCGCGTTTCGCGCTCCGACGCGATACGGGCTTCCGCGATCGCCTGGTCGTTGGCGATGCGTGCCTTCTCGATGGTCTCCCGCGCGGAAATCTGCGCCTGCTCGGCCTCGGTCTCGCGCAGGGCCCGCTCACGCGCGACCTCGGTGCGTTGCAGGGCGCGGCGCATCTCGATGTCACGCTCCTGCTCGAGGCGCGCCGTCTCGCTTTCGCGCTCGATCTCGAGGGCCTGTCGCTCGGCCTCCAGATTGCGGGAGCGGATCTTGATCATCGAATCCTGCTCGATGTCGTTGCGCAGCTTGCGCTTGGCCTCGATGTCCTCCATCAGGCGTGTCAGACCTTCGGCGTCGAAGCGGTTCGAGGGATTGAAGAATTCGAGATCGGTCTGGTCGAGATCGGTGATCGCAACGGATTCCAGCTCGAGTCCGTTCTGAGCGAGGGCCTCAGCCGCGTTCGCCTTGACGCGGGCCACATACTCGCCGCGCTGCTCGTGCATCTGCTCCAGGGTCATCTCCGAGGCAATCGAACGGATCGCGGAGATGAATTTGCCGGCGAGGAGGGCGTGGAGCTTCTCTGGCTCCATGGTGCGGCGGCCGAGCGTGGCGGCGGCGATGGACACGGCTTCGCGGGTCGCCTGAACGCGGACATAGAAGTCAGCCTCGATGTCGACGCGCATGCGGTCACGGGTGATCACGGCGTCCTGCCGGGAGCGCACGATGCCCATCGGCTGCACGTTCATGTTGACGGGTGTGTAGTCGTGGATGAAGGGCAGCACGAAGGCGCCGCCGTTGATCACGACGCGCTCGCCAAGCAGGCCGGTCCGGACGAATGAGGTCTCCTTGGAGGAGCGATGGTAGAGCCAGTTCACGATGTAGACGCCGACCACGATCACCACGATGGCGACGATCAGCCAGAGGATCAATTCACCGACCAGAGTCCCTGACATATTTCCCTCCCTCGACCTTCCGGCGTTATCGCGCGCCGATCGCCTTGAATTTGCGTACCTGATCCGTCAGCGCCCGCTCGACCGGCAGCCGCTCCATCGAGGAGGCGCCGTAAAAGCCGTGGCAGTAGCGGGTGTTCTTCATGATGAAATCAGCGTCGTCCGGATCGGCGATCGGTCCGCCGTGGGCGAGCACCAGAATGTCCGGATTGACGCTGAGCGCGGCGGAGGCCCAGGTGTCGATGCGCGCTGGGCAATCCTTGAGCTTGGGCGCGGTCTGCGCGCCGATGGTGCCCCCGGTCGTGAGGCCGAGGTGACAGACGATGATATCCGCGCCCGCGATCGCCATCGCGGCGGCTTCCTTCTCGGTAAAGACGTAGGGCGTCGTCAGCAGGTCCTTCTCGCGCGCCTTGGCGATCATGTCGATCTCGAGCGCGTAGGACATGCCGGTCTCTTCGAGATTGGCGCGGAACACGCCGTCGATCAGGCCGACGGTCGGAAAGTTCTGCACGCCGGCGAAACCGAGCGCCTTCAACTGGTCCAGGAAAACGTCCATGTCGCGGAACGGATCCGTGCCATTGACGCCAGCGAGCACTGGCGTTTTGGTCACGACGGGCAGCACTTCGCCGGCCATCTCCAGCACGATGGCGTTGGCGTCGCCATAAGCCATCAATCCTGCGAGCGAGCCGCGGCCGGCCATGCGATAGCGGCCGGAATTGTAGATGACGATGAGATCGACGCCACCGGCTTCCTCGCACTTGGCCGACAGGCCGGTGCCGGCGCCGCCGCCGATGATGGGCTCGCCGCGCTTTGCCATGTCGCGGAAGCGTTTCAACAGTTCTGCGCGTTCAAACCGGGCCATCGGTCACCTCGCTAGTCTCCGGCGCGCCCCGGTGCGGCCGAACAAGGTCCGGAACGCGCTGACAATGATGGAGGCGAACTCGGGATCGTTGATGTTCTTGGGGACGCGGATGAGCTGACGGTTGGCGGTCTGCCGCACGTTCCGCTCCAGCGCACGGAACAACGCCGCGTCGGCATCGGGATCCCAGAACGGCTGTCCTCGTGTATCGAGCGCGGAGACGCCGCCCTCGGGCAGGAAGAAGCGCACCGGGCCGTCCATCTGGTTGAGCCGATCGGCGATCCAGCGGCCCATGCGTTCGTTTTCCTCGGCCGTGGTCCGCATCAGGGTGACCTGGGGGTTGTGGACGTGGAATTTGCGGCCGCGGTAGCGCTCCGGAATGGTGTCCGGGGCGCCGAAATTCACCATGTCGAGCGCGCCCACCGAGCCGACGTAAGGCAGGCGGCCGCGGATGATCGCACCAAAGCGATCGTCGGTTGCCGGGAACACGCCACCCATCAGGAGATCGCAGATTTCCGTGGTGGTGAGATCGATGACGCCGGCGATCTGCCCGGAATCGACGAGCTTCTCCATTGAGCGGCCGCCAACGCCGGTGGCGTGGAATACGAGGCATTCGAAATCCTCGCGCAGGTCGGCCGCGATCTTCTGCACCGCCGGCGTGGTGACGCCGAACATGGTGATGCCGACCGACGGCAATCCGCCGTCGCCGCGATCCTTCCGCGTGTGCTGATCGAGGCGCGCCCTGACCATGCCGGCCAGCGCATGGGCGCCATTGGCGAGCACGGCACGCGAGATCGAGTTGAGGCCCTGCACGTCGGTGACCGAATGCATCATGGTGATGTCGGCGGGGCCGACATAGGGTCCGACGTCGCCGGAGGCGACGGAGGAGATGATCAGCTTGGGCACCCCGACGGGGAGGGTCCGCATCCCCGGCGCGACCAGTGACGCTGCGCCCGAGCCGCCCGCCGAAATCACGCCGGCAATATTGCTCTGGCGTCGCAGCCAGCTGGCGAAGGCCTCGGCCATCGCGGTGACGGCGGCGCCGCGGTCGGGTCCGAACACCGCCGATCCGCCGCGCCCATGGTTCAAGGCGATCTCCTGGGCCGAGACGTCGCTGGTTGCGTGCCGGCCGCTGGTGGAGACATCGACCAGTCGCGTGCGCAGGCCGCTCCCGGCGATGATGTCGCGGATGAAGCGAAGCTCCGTGCCCTTGGTGTCGAGCGTGCCGACGACGAGCACGACCGGGGGTCCCTGCGTTTGCGCCGCGACCGGCTCGCGCCGGCGCCGGGCGGTCTCGTCGAGACGCGCCACCTGTGTCGAGAGCGTGCGGGCGGCGGCCTCGATGCGGGCGATCGGGACCGGCTGCGACCAGCGGGTGGGCGGTGTCGGGTTGGAGATGTAGACACGGATCGGGCCGCCTGGACGGGACGGCTGCGGTGCGGCCTTCGCCCCGGTGCCTGCCGCCGGCATGTCGACGGCGGGCTCGAGCTCGGCGTGGAGGCCGACGCCGAGCAGGCGCTGCTGCAACCCCCGGTCCGCGGCAAGGCGCGCGGAATCGATGATGCGGTTGATGCGGCCGTTGACCATGATCGCGACGTTGCGCGACACGGCTGTGGCCACACCGATGTTCTGTTCGATCACGAGCACGGACATGTCGCCGTCCTCGCCAAGCCGTACCAGCATCTCCTCGACCTGGGCGACAATGACGGGCGCAAGCCCCTCGGTCGGCTCGTCCATGATCAGGAGCTGCGGATTGGTGAGCAGCGCGCGGGAGATCGCCAGCATCTGCTGCTCGCCGCCGGAGAGCTGGCCGCCGCCATGATCCTTGCGCTCGGCCAATCGCGGAAAGGTCTCGTAGATGCGCTCGACCGTCCAAGCCCCGCGCCGCAGGCCCGCGGCAAGCTGCAGATGCTCGTCGACGCTGAGCGAGCGCCACAGCCGCCGGCCCTGCGGCACGTAGCCGACGCCAAGCCGGGCTATGTGGGCGGGCGGCCGCCGGGTGATGTCGTCGCCGCGGACGCGGATCGAGCCGCCGCTGACCGGCACCAGCCCCATGATCGCCTTGCACAGCGTGGTCTTGCCCATGCCGTTGCGACCGACCACCGAGAATACGCCGGCTTCGAGCGTCAGGTCCACGCCCTGCAGCGCATGCGAATGCCCGTAGTAGACGTCGAGGCCGCGGACCTCGAGCGCGGCGGCGGAGCGGCGAGCCTCATTCATGGCCGCCTCCGAGGTAAAGCTCCTGCACCTCGGGATCGGACTCGATCTCCTGCGGCAGGCCTTCCTTGAAGATGCGCCCGTTGTGCATCATCGTGACGCTCTCGACGACGCGTAGCGCCACGTCCATGTCGTGCTCGATGATGATGTAGCCGATATGCGCCGGCAGCGAGGTCAGGATCTCGACCAGCTCGGCACGCTCGGTCGGAGACAGCCCCGCGGCCGGCTCGTCGAGCAACACGAAGCGCGGCGCGCCGGCGAGCGCCAGTGCGATCTCGAGCTGGCGCTGCTGGCCATGCGCAAGCTCCGCGACGCGCTGGTCCTTCACGCCTGTGAGATGGACAGCCTGCACGAGATTGTCGGCCGCGCTCATCAGCGCGTCGTTCTGTCCGGGGCGCAGGAACGAGAAGCGCCCGCGCGAGACGCCGCGGCAGGCGAGGTAGACGTTGTCCTGGACGGTGAGGCCAGGAAAGAGCGCGGAGATCTGGTAGGTTCGGCGCAGGCCGCGGCGGATGCGCTCGTAGGGCGGGAAGTGGGTGACGTCCTCGCCGAAGAACCGGATGGTGCCGGAGGAGGGCGGGAAATCGCCGGTGATGCAGTTGAACAGGGTGGTTTTTCCGGCACCGTTCGAGCCGAGCACCGCGCGCCGCTCGCCGGGGCGCACGGTAATGGTGACGTCGGTGAGCGCAGCCAGCGCGCCGAACAGGCGCGTCACGCCGCGAAGCTCCAGCGCCGCGCCGGCGCCGACGGCTGAGAGGCGTTGCGCGACGCTATCCATGACCGGATCCTTGACCAGATCCTCGGCCGTGACGTTCGCTTGAACGGGCCGCGCCGGATCGCTGGCGCTGTCGCCAGCTCTGCCAGAGCCCGATTACGCCGTCCGAGGACCAGAAGACGATGGCGAGGAAACCGAGGCCGATCAGCAGCCGGAAGCGGTTGCCGTCGAGCCCGAGCTTGACCAGGAAGTCGAGCGCGAAGGTGCGTAGCAGCACGAAGATCAGCGCGCCGATGAAGGGGCCGATGGGACGCGTGATGCCGCCGACGACGGCGATGATGAGGATATCGATGCAGGCGCCGACGCTGACGGATCCCGGCGAGATCTGCCGGTAGTTCCAGACCTGGAGCACGCCGGCCAGCGCCGCGACAAAGGACGCGAAGGCGTAGGCGGCGACGCGGTGCGCATTGACGTTAAAGCCCAGCGCCGCCATGCGGCGGGGATTGTCGCGTACACCCTGCAGCGCCAGGCCGAATGGTGCGCGGGATATGTATTCGACGGCGAAGTAGCACAGCGCGGCAACCGCGAGCACGATATAGTAGAAGGGAATGTCGGCGCGCCAGTTGACGCCCCAGAAATGCGGCGTGGCGACGGTGTTGATGCCGGTATGGCCGTTGAAGATCGCCCAGTTCTGATTGGTGAAGTAATAGAACGCCGCGCCGATCGCGAGCGTGATCATGATGGTGTAGATGCCCTCGGTGCGCACCGCCAGCGCGCCGCCAAGCGTGCCGAACAGGGTCGCGAGCGCGAGCGCCATCGGGACTGCGAGCCACCACGGCCAACCCAGGCTGATATTGGCATTGCCGCTGACGCCGAACACCGCGACCATATAGGCGGAGAAGCCTGCGATGGTGAGCTGCATCAGGCTGACCATGCCGCCGTAGCCGGCGAGGAACATCAGGCTCAGCGCCATGATGCCGAGAATCAGCGTGGTGGCAAAGATCTCGATCAGGAAGAAGCCGTTGGCGATCAGCGGCATGATCAGGAGAATGGCCGCGACAATCCAGGCTGCAGGATTGTTGATCTCCGGCCATCCGCGCAAGGTGGGGCGCTGCGCCGCTGCGGCAGGACGAACGGTGACGCGGGCGTCGTGGGCGAGCGACATCTCAGCGCCTCGCCAACAGGCCTTGCGGCCGGACTGCCAGGACCAGCACCATGATCAGGAAGGTCACGACGATGGCGTAGGTCGGGATGTAGACCGAACCGAGCTGTTCGGCGAGGCCGATGATCAGCGCGCCGAGCGCGGCACCGGGGATCGAGCCCATGCCGCCGACGATGACGACGACGAGCGAGGCAAGCAGGAAGCGGATGTCTTCGCCGGGCGAGAGTGACTGGAAGGTGCCCCCGACGACGCCGGCGATGCCGGCAAGCCCGGCGCCGAGCGCAAAGACCAGCACGAAGACGAGCTGGATCCGCACTCCGGTCGCGGCCAGGATGTCGCGATCGTCGACACCGGCGCGGATGATCATGCCGATGCGTGTGCGGTTGAGCGCCAGCCACATCGCCAGGCCGATCACGACGGACGCGGCGAAGATCACCAGCCGGACCAGGGGATAGCGGAGATAGACCGGTTCGCCCGAGGATTTCACCGCAGTGACCAGCGGCAGCTCGATCGGGCCGATCAGCCAGTTCGGTGTCTGGATCTGATAGAAGTCGCCGCCGCAAGCCCACAGCATGAGATCGGCGAAAACGATCGAGAGACCGATCGTCACCATGGTCTGCCGCAAGTCCTGGCCCTCCATGCGGCGGAAGACGATGAGCTGAAGCAGGACGCCGACCAGCGCCGTCAGGATGAAGGCGACGATGAAGCTGAGGAGCCAGGAGCCGGTCGAGGCGCTAATGGCGTAGCCGACATAGCCGCCGAACAAATACAGCGAGCCGTGCGCGAGGTTGACGTTGCGCATCAGGCCGAAGATCAAGGTGAAACCGCTGGCGACCAGGAAGTAGAGGCCGCCGAGCGTGATGCCGTTGAACACGGCGTTCAGGAAGACCCGCTTGCGGCCGATCGCCTCTTCAAGTCCGGGCGGCCACACCGCCAAGGTCAGCCACAATGCAAGCGCGATCGCGATGATCACGATCAGGGCCCAGGCCGGATGACGTTCGACGAAGCGTGTCATGTCAACCGCCTCATCCCGGCCTCGCGCTCCCGCAAGCGGGAAGAGGGAGCGATCAGGCCGCCTCGACCTCGCCCTGCCTCATGTTTTGAACGCTGGTCGAACAGCCTTGCGTAGGCTGCGTACCTCGCCATGGACGTGCGTCCTCCCGGACTTGCGATCCTCTTTTCGGGATCGCGTTCCGACCATCTTAGCGAGGGCACAAGGGGAGCGTTTGATCGTCAGTATCTTTTCGCGCGCGGTCAGGCCCGCAAAACCTTGGCGGCGCGGCGGTAATCGGTCGGCGCCATCCCCACATTGGCGGTGAAGAAGCGTGTGAAGCCGCTTTGCGAGGAGAAGCCGAGGTCGAAGCCGATGTCGGCGATCGGTGCTTCGCCGGCGACAAGGGCTTCCAGCGCCTGTTCCATGATCAGGGTGTTGAGGTAGAGATGCGGCGTGACGCCGGTCTGGGTGCGGAATAACCGGTAGAAATGCGGTCGCGACAGGCCGGATTCGCGCGCGATCGTGTCGAGCTCCATTTCGGCGCCCGGACTTTCCGACATCAGCTTGATGCATTTGCGCACGCGGAAGTCGGTGACGGCGCCGGCCGTGCGTGCGTCACGGGCGATCTCGGCCTGCTGCCAACTTTCGTCGTAGCAGATGTCGATCAGCCGCCGCAGCTCGGCATCGAGGCTGGAGAGTGACGGTGCGCCGCACACAAGCGCTGCGGTTCGTCTGATGTGCTTGTCGAGTGCGACCGTGCGCTTGAACTGGGTGCGGCCGAAACGCAGGCGGTCGGCACCGGGCGCGTCGGGCGCGAACCATTCCGGATTGACGTAGAGCACGAAGAAGATCGCGCCACCGTCGAGATCGGACGGCAGGAAATTGTGAGGCTCCCAGGGATTGACCGCAACGATGGAGCTTTCCGTAAGGTCGTAGTGCCCGTTACAGACGTCGATGCATGCGGACTGGCCGCCAACATGGAAGATCAGATGACCTTCGCGATGTGCGTGCACGTTGAAGGGGCGGTTCAACTGATAGACCGTCGCCCGACCGAACCGGCCGTGAAAGACGGCAAGCGCCCGGCTCATGCCTTCCCTCCTGAATGTTCTTGTCTTTTCAGTCAGCGTTCAACAACCGGGGCGAGATTGCAAGAACGCAAGATATCGCGCCTGCAAATCGCTCCCGGTTGCCGGAGAGCATGCGAAACGAGCGACGGTGAATGCGTCAGTACTTCTTACATTCCGGGACCGTACGGCTCGGCAGTCCGATCTTGGCGAACACCGCCGGATCGTAACCGAGCGTCTGGTTCACGTTCGGGATCACCTTCACGACCTTGCTGAACAGCGCGCCCTTGCCGTCATCGACGACCTCGGTGACGAAGTTGGTGCCAATCGCCTGGCGGTTGGCGTCAAGCTTGATCTTGCCGTTCGGTGCGTCGATCTCGATCTTGGCCAGCGCCTCCTTGTATTTGGCCTGGTTATTGGAAAGATCGCCATTGACCTCGCGGAGCGCGAGGATCAGCGCCATAGTCGAGCCGTAGTAGTTGGTCGCAAGAAGCGACGGGCTCGGGAAGCGCTTGTTGGGCGGAAACGCGTCCTGATACGCCTTCACGAACTTCTGCCAGCCCGGATCCTCCCAAGTGTCGGCTTGGCCGCTCGCCGCGATGGTGCCGACCAGCGCATTCTTGGCGTTGCCTTTGGACGAGAGGATGGTCTGGTCGATCATGATGGAACCGCCCATCAGATGCGCCTTGCCGCCGGCCTGCTGGTATTGGTTCAGGAAGTTGACGGCGTCGGCGCCGCCGAGGCCGAGATAGATCGCATCGACATCATCGGGCAGCGCCGCGATGACGGAGGCGAAATCCTTGGTGCCGAGCGGCACCCATTGCCGGTTGGTGACCTGGCCGCCGGCGCCGCAGAATTCGAGCACAAGGCCGAACACCTGCGTATAGATGAAGGAATAGTCTTCGCCGACGGTCGCGATCTTGCGATACTTCTTGTCCTCATAGGCGTATTTGCCGAGGCCGACCTGCCACTGCGCGCCGTCCATGTTGTAGCGGAAGAAGTTCGGAGCGGGATCGACATAGGTCGTCTCCTGCGCGCCGGAGGCGGCGTTGATGAAAGTCAGCTCCGGATGCGTCTTGGCGAAGTTCTTGACCGCGATGCCCTCGTCGCCCGAGAGCGGCGACAACAGGATCTGCACCTTGTCCTGCTCGATCAGCTTGCGCACGGCGCGCACCGCGGAATCCGGCGTCGCGTCGGTCGAAGCAACGATGAATTCAAGCTCTTTGTCGCCGACCTTCTTGCCAAGCACATTGAGCGCCGTCTGGTGGCCGCGCATGCCGTCCTCGCCGAGCACCGTGTAGGTGCCTTCCAGCGTTGCGGTGACGCCGACCTTGATCTTTTCCTGGGCGATTGCCGCGCCTGAAAGGAAAAGGCTGCTTAGCGCGATCAGTCCCACACTGCATTTCAACATTTCATTCCTCCCTCTATGGCCAAATTTTTCGCTGAATTGGCGCGGCGCCGTGGCTCCCGAAAGGCGCCCGGCTGTTGAACGAAGGCTAACCGAAGTCGGATGCAGTGCACGTATGGGCGCATCGTGCGGCTTGACGGGCAGTCTCATTTTGAATGTTGCGGCGCAATTGGCTTCGCGGTGCAATAGGCGGCCGGCTTGCCCAATTTGCAGGGCGGTGCGTGAGCGGCACGATCCTCCGCTTGATCCGTGCACGGAGCCTGATCAGCACAGGCCTGGTCCGGTTCAAATCCCCAAGGGAATCTGGGCGGGAACAGCCCCCCGACGGCAGGATCCAGCTTGAATTTGCCGACAGGGTGCCACGGACCGCGGCCGGCCGGGCCCTGATCCCGCCGCCGCTATTCAACCTAGGGTGAATTTGCTCCGGATTTCCATTACCATCTGGTGGAAATGAATCACCATACGGCCTCTCACGATCCCGTTCTTGTGGCGCTGTCGATCCTGATCGCCGCGCTCGCCTCCTACACAGCGCTCGACCTCGCGACCCGGATGCGCGCCGCGTCCGGGCGGGCTCGTCCGGCTTGGCTTGCAGCCGCGGCCACCGCCATGGGCGGCGGCATTTGGTCCATGCATTTCGTCGGCATGCTGGCCTTCAGGCTGCCCGGGGTCGAGATCTCCTACGATCCATTCCTCACCTTTCTATCGCTTGTCGTCCCCATTGTTGTCGCGGCCGCGGCCTTTGCCGTGGTCGGAAGACGCCCGCAGGCGCTCCTGGTGTCCGGCCTGGCGATGGGGCTTGGCATATCCGGCATGCACTATACGGGCATGGGCGCGATGAGAATGGCGGCGTCCGTCGCGTACGATCCTCGGTGGGTCGTGCTCTCGGTCGTGATCGCGATGTGCGCTTCGGTCGTGGCGCTCTCGCTCGCCTTTCGCAAGACAAATGCGACGCAGCGGCTGTTCGCCGGACTTGTCATGGGTCTCGCCATCTCCGGCATGCATTACGCGGCTATGGAAGGTGCCTCGTTCGTGCCTGCGAACACCATGGCGGGACACGCTGGACATTTCGTGGGTCGGGCGCCGCTGGCATTTCTGCTCGCCGGCGCCACCATCCTGATCCTGAGCTTCGGGATTGCCGCTGCCGTCTACGATCGGGCCTCGGCGGAGCGCGCCCAACGCGAGGCCAGCGCGCTGAGGCGAAGTGAAGAACGCTTTCGGCTCCTGGTGGAGGGCATCGCCGATCACGCCATGTTCATGATCGAGCCGAATGGGTCCGTGGGAAACTGGAATCTCGGCGCGCGCCGGCTGATGGGTTATAGCGACGACATCGTCGGGACCAGCTACGCGATCCTTCATACCGACGAAGACCGCGCGTCCGGGGCGCCAGCACGTGCTCTCCTTGAGGCGGAGCGGTACGGCAAGTCAGCAGTGGAAGCCTGGCGTGTGCGCCGGGACGGCAGCCGTTTCTGGGCAGAGGCAACCCTGGTCGCGGTACGGAACGAAAGCGGCTTGATCACTGGGTTTGCGAAGATCGTGCGCGACATCAGCGAGAGGAGGCGGGCACAGGAAGCGCTGGATCGGGCACGCGAAGCGCTGACGCTGTCGCAGAAAATGGAGACCATCGGTCAACTTACCGGCGGCGTCGCCCACGATTTTAACAACCTGCTCGCCGCCGTTCTCGGCAGCCTTGAGCTTCTGAAAAAAACGCCTGCAAACAGACGATCCGAAGATACAGCGTCTCGTGGACAACGCGATGCAAGGCGCGCAGCGGGGCGCTCTGCTAACCCAGCGCTTGCTCGCCTTCGCTCGCAAACAGGATCTCAAGCCGGCTGTCGTCGATATCGCCGCACTGGTGCGGGGCATGGCGTCACTGCTGAAATTCGAGGCGGGCGTCCGTATCGACACGCTCTTTCCGCTGGACCTGCCAAATGTAAAGATTGACGCCAACCAGCTCGAATTGGCCATCCTCAATCTCGCGGTAAACGCGCGTGATGCGATGCCGGCCGGCGGCCTGATAACCATCTCCGCCAGAGACGAGCAGCACGAAGCTGGCGCTCCCCGCTACGTCGCGCTCTCGGTAAGCGACACCGGCTGCGGCATGGACGAGGAAACGCTCAAGCACGCTCAGGAGCCGTTCTTTACGACGAAGGGCATCGGCAAAGGCACCGGGCTCGGACTATCGATGGTTCACGGCCTCGCCGAGCAGTCCGGCGGCAGGCTCGTGTTGAAGAGCCGCCTTGGGGTGGGCACGACGGCCGAGATCTGGCTGCCGGTAGCAGAGGAGAAGGCCGCGTTGCCAGCGCCACGCGCGGAGTCCCCGGCACCCATGCTTCGCGCCGACCGCCGGCTTTCTGTGCTTCTGGTCGACGACGATCCTCTCGTGCTGGAGAATACGGCGGCAATGCTGGAGGATCTCGGGCATGCGGTGGTCGAGGCACGCTCGGGCGAAGAGGCACTGGATCTCCTCCGCCGCACGCAGGCCATCGAACTCGTCGTCACCGACTATGCGATGCCGGTCATGACCGGCCTGCAGCTTGCTGAAGCCGTGGTCGTGGAGCGTCCCGGTACGGTCATCCTCCTGAGCACCGGGTATGCGGAGCTTCCCATCGACGCGCGTTCCAATCTGCGCCGCCTGTCGAAGCCGTTCGATCAGGCTGCCCTTGAGAAGGCCATCGAGGGAGCGATGCGAGAGCGGGAGAGCGCGAGATCTGTCGTCGCCTGACGGTGTCGGGCTGACGGCCGCCGATCGGCGCCGCCAGCACATTTGCCTCCAGCTCGCCGGCGAACCAATATGATCGCGTGGAGCCACCAGGTCGTGTTTCGACCGGAGAGAATAACGGCGCCTCAGCGACGAGAGATTGCCGCTGTCCCGGTGAAAGAATGCCGGTGCTCGGAAACCGTGTTGCCGATTCGATAAAGGACCAAATTCAAGTCAGCGTCGCGCGCGGATTCACAACCGTGTACCCCCTCAAAGTACGCGCGTGTATTCTCGTTGCGCGTCCACCTGAGTTGCCGTCGTACGCCATCCAAACGTCGCCCCCGATGTGCTGCTCGAGGACGAAAACGTGCCCGCGTCTTGCCGCGACCATTCCTGGTGCCGGCGACGTACGCGGAAATCTCAGCCAGTTCGCCGCGAGATTCAATTCCGGAACGATGCGACCAAACAGGCGCAGGGCTGCGGCACAACCGCAGAATGAGGAGGGGCAGCCCGCGGGGCGGCCGCCAACGATCCGAGTGCTGACGGGACTATCAGACGCCGCAATATTTGTATTGGCGACGACGGAGAGTTGTTTGGTTCGGTGTATCTGCAATGAGTCTCGCACCTCTCTTCGCTGGTTCGGGATTTGCGCGTAGTTCGAGAAGTCGCATGGCATGGTGACGTTGCATTCAGAGGCGTGCTGCATGCGATAGGGTCGTGCATCGGAATTGAGCGAGGTGATCACAACGAGGCAGCACGCAGAAATAACTTGCTTGAGCATCGCAGGCTCCGGGATTGATGGATCCTGCCCCGAGCAACGAGCAACTAACAAAGATTGGCTGAAATGGGTCAAAAGAGCGGCCCAATGCTGGATCAGGGGCCGGCTATACTTCTGGAGTAACTCAAAACGCGTCGTTGAAGAGCGCCTTTTGCCGCAAGTGAGCCGTGAACACTGCGCCCGATTCACGTGTCGATCACGGCCACGTAGTCCACGTGAAGAGTAATTGGTCCCTTCGATCCGTCCAGAATGACGCGGAGGCTCTTCGGATAGTATCCGGCCCCAACCACGGTCCCGGTCTTTCCAGATAAGCGAGGACCGGCTGCCGGCTTTACCTGAATTCGTGAACCCGGCGGAAACTTGAGGTTCGTTTGGGCCGACCCTGACATGACGTCCTCGGCAGCAAATGAGCTGATTCTACTCGAAAAATCGCCAGCGCGCGGCACCGCGAACGGGTGGGACAAATTCGATGCGCGCGCGCTATCAAAAAGAGCTCTCCAGCCACGGTGCTAAAGAGCGGCAAGGCAACCCAGCGCCTAATACTTCCGCGATTCGCAATTGCCCCCGCAAACGAGCTCGCCTTTGGTGCTAAAATACCGGCTCACAGGAGCGCTGATCCGCTTGGATTTTCTCTCTATTTGCGCCACGCCCTTTACTGAACAACGGAAACGCTTCGATGAGAACATCCGTCATCGGAGGTAATCCACGGACATCAATCCGGTTTGCTGCCTGCTACCAGCATTGAACAATTTCGTCGGCGTTGTGCCAGATTCAACATTGATCTTCTCGGCCTCGATTGGCCGCATATCGTTGAATCGTCTTTCAAAACGAGTTCTCCCGCGAATCGGGCGGTCAGCGCTGGCGCGTTGTTGTGCAAACTTTCAGCACAATAATCCCTTGGTTACGCCCAATGGAACGGAGATTCCTGCCTCAAACGTAAACATACGTTCACCTCGGTGGGACGCACGATCGGTTGTCGGGCGCTCGGACCTACAGGTCACTGGGGGCTTTCAACACAGACAGGGGAATATCATTGGCAACATTACACTACGCTGCGGGCGGGGGTCTGGACTCGCAAGGTAACTTCGCACCAGCTGAAGCTGGCTTTAATCTCGCAGATGTCCAGTATGTCGACCAGGTGAATGCACTGCCCGACGGTGTGCAGGGTCTGGTCTGGCTCGATCAGTACCACGGCGTGACTCAGGACTTTATCGACCAGGTGACGCCGTTCCTCAACAATCCGAAAGTGTTCGGCTTCTACCTTGTGGATGAGCCTGATCTGACCGGTCAGTGGGGACCGCAAGCCGACCCCGCGGATCTGAAGGCTGAATCCGACTGGATTCATCAGCACGATCCCGGGGCCAAGACGTTCACCGTCCTGATGAACACTGGATCATCGGACGATCCGAACTACATGAACAGCTACAACCAGGCGAACACCCACATCGACTACTTCGGTCTCGATTGGTATCCGGTGTGGACGGACCGTCCGAACGTCGACCTCAGCACGATCGACAAGTACGTCTCTGCCGCTGAGCAAGCCGGAATCCCGCTCGACTCCATCGTTCCGGTTTATCAGGCGTTCGGCGGCGGCGGCTGGTCCACCGAAACCGGCAGCAAGGTCGCTGTGCCGACTGCCGCGCAAGAGCAGGCAATGATCGATCATTGGGCGGACCTCGTTCCCAATCCGGCCTTTGACTATGCTTACGCGTGGGGATCGCAGAATGGCGACACTGCGCTCGAGAATTTGCCGGCACTGCAGCAGGTGTTCCTTGCGCACAATACGAGCCATGGCACGGGGGGCGCGACCGCTCCGCCTGTTACCGATCCCGTTACCGATCCGGTGACCGACACGCCGCCGCCGGTGGACGCTGGCGGTAGCACCGGCACGGACGGCAGCACGCCGCCGGTTGACAACGCTGGCGGTAGCACCGGCACGGGCGGCAACACGCCGCCGGTTGCGGACGGTGGCGGTAGCACCGGCACGGACGGCTCCACGCCGCCGGTTGCCGATGCTGGCGGTAGCACCGGAGGCACCCCTCCCGTGTCGGGCTCGGACGGAACGACTGATCCGTCAACCGGCGGTTCGACGGATACTGGCGGCTGGGGTGGTCATCACGGCGGCGGCGGCGGCTGGTGGGGCGGTTCGTCCTGGCAGGCGGGCAACGGCGGTGGCGGGCACAACCACAACGGTGGTGGGCTCGATTTCTCGCAGTGGCTCAATAATGCCAGCACGTCGTCCGCATCCGGAGATCATTCCTGGTGGCGGGGTCACACTGCGACGTCGAACACGACTGCGGATGCCGATTCTGGGCAGACGGATACGCCGGACACAGGCTCGTTTGTAGCGCATCTGGCTGATTGGATGTCTCACCACAACAACGATCATCACGGGTGGCACTCGTAAGCTCGTAGGTCGTCTACATCGACAAGGACATGCGCGCGGTGCGCTGCGCGCATGTCCACTCTGGGGAGTTCCTCGCGATCACCGGGGCGGTCGAGAGGCGGGGTACCATTCCGCGCACGGCGGAATGTTGAAATGCGGGCGTCTTGACGCTCGATCGCATGCAATTTTTCAACCGTTTACCGCCGCCCGGCGAAGGGCGGCCCGGATATGCACATGCACGCTTCGGCAAAACAGTCTGCGCTCGCGGATGTCTTCCGTCGGATACGTCCCGGCCTGCTCGCGGCGGGTGGACTATCCATCTTCATCAATCTGCTGGTGTTCGTGTCGCCGATCTACACCATGCAGATCTACGATCGGGTGCTCACGAGCCGAAACGGGATGACGCTGCTACTGCTCTCGCTCATCGCGCTCGTGCTCTTCATCAGCTACGCGACGCTCGAGCATTTTCGCAGCCGGGTTCTCGTGCAAACTGGATTGCGCTTCGACCGGTTCGTCTCGGGCGAGACGTTCGAGACCGCGCTCGGACAGGCGCTGAGCACGAGCAGCTCGCATCACGTCCAGCTGCTGCGCGATGTCGACACCTTGCGCGAGGTGCTGTCGGGGGGCGTCATCACGTCGCTGATGGATGTGCCGTGGACGCCGATCTTCCTCGCGATGTGTTTCCTGCTCCATCCGCTGATCGGCCTGGTCGCCCTGATCGGCGCGATCATCATCCTGACGCTCGCCTTCCTCAACGAGCGGGTTACGAAGGCGCCGCTGAATGCGGCCGCATCGAAGAACCTTCACGCACTGGACCGGTTGACGTCCTCGCTGCGCAACGCAGAAGCGATCCGCGCGCTTGGAATGGGACCCGCGGTCCGCGCCGCCTGGGCGGTAACTCATGGTCAGGCGTTGCTGGAAAGCGCTACGGCCGGAGAGCGGGGCGGGACCTTGCTCGCCATCTCCAAATTCCTGCGCATGGCGATTCAGGTGGCCATCATGGGAGTAGGCGCGTATCTCGCGATCCAGCAGGAGATTTCGGGGGGCGTTCTGTTCGCGGCTTCGCTGATCATGGGACGCGCGCTCGCGCCCGTCGAGGCTGCGGTGTCGCAATGGAAGGCGCTGGTTGCCGCGCGCACATCATATGCCCGGCTGGATCGCGCGCTTGCGAACCGCGCGACTGAGCGACAGCCGACGCGGCTGCCGCCCCTGGTCGGCGAAATCTCCGTCGAGGCCGCGACGGTGCTCGTCCCCGGCTCGCAACTGCCGGCCATCGCCGACGTCACGTTCCGGCTGGCCCCTGGCGAAGTCGTCGCCGTGGTCGGCCAGTCCGGCTCCGGAAAATCGTCGTTGGCGCGGGCCCTGGTCGGCGCCTGGCCGCTGGTGCACGGCTGCGTTCGCATCGACGGCAACGACGTCAGGCATTTCGATGCCAATTTCCTTGGACAGAACCTCGGCTACCTTCCGCAGGACGTCGAACTGTTCGCCGGTACCGTGCGTGACAACATTGCACGTTTCCGCGACGACGCCTCCGACGAGGCGGTCGTCGAGGCAGCGCAGCTGGCGTCGGCGCACATGATGATCCAGCGTCTTCCCAAGGGCTACGACACCGTCATCGGGGATAATGGCGCAGGTCTTTCGGGCGGTCAGCGGCAGCGCATCGGGCTCGCGCGCGCACTGTTCGGCAAGCCGGTGCTGGTGGTGCTCGACGAGCCGAACGCAAATCTCGATGGCGACGGCGATCGCGCGCTCGCCGATGCGATCCAGCGGCTGAGGCAGAGCAAGGTGACCATCGTGATCATCAATCACCGCCCGAACCTGCTCGCTGCGGTCGACAAGATCGTGTTCATGCACGAGGGACGGCTTGGGCAAATCGGCACGCGCGAGGAAATGCTGCCTGCACTGCTCGGCAAGACGGTTGCGCCGATGCGGCGCGACGTGCGCGAGCCCGCCGAACATCATCGCGCCGATCGTCATCACCATGCTGACGGCAACCATCGAACCGATGGCGCTCACCGTCCGGCACAGCTTTCAAATCAAGTGCGTCAGGCGCACGCGACGAGGCAATAATGGATAATCTATTGCGGCGGGGACCGGACGCTCTTCACGACGAACTGGCGGAGCTTTTGAAGCAGTTCAACAAAGCAGATAAAGTGGCGCAGGAGCCGCTACCTCCGAGCAAACTCCTTGCGAAGACGGAGACCATGACAAGGTCGCTGGTCGATCTTGCCAAGCTGGTAGATCTTGCCAAGCTGGTCGATCTTGCCAAGGCGAAACTGCCGACCTTGTGGCCCCGGGGGGCAATGGGCAACGATGAGGATCCGTCGGGCGATTGGCAGACACCCGCGCGGCGAGGCTTCCTGGTCGTCTTCCTGACCTTCGGCGTATTTGGCGGCTGGACCGCCCTCGCATCGATCGACGGTGCCGTGGTGGCCCCCGGCTCCGTCGTTGTCGAGAGCGACCGTAAGGTGGTGCAGCATCTCGAGGGTGGCATCGTCCAGAACCTGTTGGTCACAGGCGATTCTCATGTCGCGGAAGGTCAGGTCCTGTTGCGGCTCGATCCGACCCAGGAGCGGGCCAAGGAAGAGATCGCACGCTCGGCGGTGTACTCGGCGGTTGCCGAGGAGGCGCGCCTGCAGGCGGAATCCGAAGGCAAGGACAGCATCACGTTTCCGACCGAGCTGCTCCAGAAGACGTCCGATCCGAACGCGATACGCGCAATGGGTGATCAGAAGCGGCGCTTCGATGAACGTCGCGCTGCACGAAAGATCGAGATCTCGATCCTCGAGGAACGTATCGCGCAGGCACAGCGGCAGATCCAGGGGAATACCGCGCAAAACAAGGGGGCGCGCGCGCAGTTCGACAGTGTCAGTCAGGAATACACCAAGCTCAAGCCGCTCGTTGATCAGGGCATCGTACCGTTCGCACGCGTCGCCACGCTGGAGCGCTCCAGAGCCGAACTCGAGGGCAAGATCGGCGCATTTGAAGCGGATATCGCTCGCTATGGCCGCATCATCGACGAGTCGCGGCTCCAGATCGATCAGGTCGGGCAGAAGGTGCTGGAGGAAGCGACCGGCAAGCTCGCCGATACGCGCGCCCAGCTTGCCGATGCGCGAGAGAAGCTGCGCGTCGCGGTCGATGTCCTGGCCCGGATGGAAGTGCGCGCACCGCGATCGGGGCGGCTCGTGAACCTCAAGGTTCACACGATCGGTGCCGTGATCAAGGCGGGCGACGTGCTGATGGAGATCGTGCCGGACAACGATGTTCTCGTGGTGGCCGCAAGGGTGTCGGCGCTTGATATCAACCACGTCCAGCTCGGCCTTCCGACGGAGGTGCGGCTTCCCTCGTTCAAGGCGCGCTCCACCCCGATCGCTGTCGGCGAGGTTCTTTCGATCTCGGCCGACGCCACGCGCGACGATGTCACCCATCAGCCCTATTACGAGGTGAAAGTCTCGGTCCAGGTGACGCAATTCCCCGACAAAGTCCGCGAGAAGCTCAAGCCGGGCATGATGGCCGACGTCCTGATCGCAACCGGAGAACGCACAATTCTTGCTTATCTGACCCAGCCGATCACGGACGCGATCCGGCGCGGGATGCGGGAGAGCTGAGAACGTGTAGGCTGTCGCTGGCCGGCCCGTGCAAGGGCCGCTGGGTTCAGGGTGCTACGCTGCAATGCCAACGATCATTGTGGAGGAAGTGCTCGAACCCGGCTATCCCTTCGCGTACGCCATGACGACGCGACCGGCGCCCGCGTCGTCCAAGACCACGCTGACATTCTCGTAAGCGTCGTTGCGTTCGAGCAGGGTTGCCACCTGTCGATCCTGGTCGCGGCCCACCTCGAACAACAAAAGTCCTCCCGGCCGCAAGTAGCGAGGTGCGTCTTTTGTAACGCGCATATGGATGCTCAGTCCGTAGGGCCCGGCGGCGAATGCCTCGCGCGGCTCGTTCATGAGTAGAGAGGCGCGATCGCCTTTGAGCCGGGATTCCGAGATATAGGGTGGGTTGCAGACGATCATATCGATGGTTTGCTCGAGTTGCAGGCCTGCGAGAGCTTCGAACAGATCGCCCTGGAGCACGGTGATGCGGGTCTCGGCGCCCTGGCTCGCGGCATTGCGTCGCGCGAGCTCGACACATCCGTCAGTCAGATCGCTCGCCCAGACGCGAGCGTCGGGAAAATTGAGCGCGATCGCGCATGCAAGATTGCCGGCGCCGCAGCACATGTCGACGATCCGCGGCGAGGGGAGGTTTGCTCGGCGCAGTGCTTCAACAGCGGTCCTGCCAAGCAACTCCGTCTCCGGCCGGGGCACCAGCGCGCCGGGAGCAACCTGCAGTTCGATTCCCATGAATTGGGTACGTCCTCGCTCGTAAGCCTCGGTTACATTGATCGTCTCGCTCATCGCATTCACACCTCTCGCGTGACGTCTTCCTGCCAATCGTTTAGCCCGACTTGCCGTTATTCAGCTGGGTGGCCAGGTGCAGACCTTTGCAAATCGCCGGCGAACGGCGTCCAGACCTGCCAGTTCAAATGTTTCCTCGTAGGGCGCAGCCGTTCCAGCATACACTTTGGTCAGAAGCCGGCCCACCCCTGGCATGGAGTTGATGAAGCGAGCGGCGTCACCCGGAAAGGCGAGACTTCGACCGCCATCAGTAACCCTCCAGCGCTGATCGACGGGCGGTTGATCATTGATCTGGAATACGACCCTCATGTCGGTGCCCGGAGTTTTGGTCCAGGAACTCGCCGCGGAGAGCAACACCTCGGTCCGATTGGCGCGACAATGAATGGCGAGCGACGAGGGCCCATCCTTCGCGCCGGCTCGTGCGGTGGTCCGGGCGGCGATCTGCGGCTTGTGGTCCACCGGTGATGTCGTTTCGCTCAAGATCCAGTTCGGACTTGGCGGCGGAGCTTGGAAGGACTGCTCAGGTGCTTCCCCAATCTGCTCGTCGACGCAAGTCATGTGCTCCATTCCCTGAAACTGCGTACATGCCCTCGAACGATCTGGCGTGTCGCCGGCTTGCGTGCAGCTTAGATGACCGGTACCCACGAGCAAGACGGCCGCAAGGGTACCGGTTCGCTTCATCGCGATAGTCCGACTGTCGCGCTGGGCGAGCGATCGAGCCATTCCTGCGCCGGACCAAACCGGGCAAGAGTGGGGACGCTGGCGCGGAGATTCACGTCCTTCCATTTTGTATCGAAGCCAGCGGATTGCAGCCGGTCGAGCCGTCCGAACAGGTGGTCAACAAAGCGCACCATGCGCCGATAGCGATCGGTCTGCGGCTGCCAGTTGTAGGCCGCAAGAATCGTCGGGACGGCAATGGTCGCGACCCGCTTGTCCGCCGGCACGAGGTTTGGATAGTCCTTTGAATCGAGGGACGACGGAAGATAATAGTCTTCAAATCTGGGGTCGTATTCGATCGGCAGGAACTTGAAGCCATCATCCCAACGTCCTTTCAAGAAGGCGTCGACCGGCTTTGATGTGATGAAGACGACCGCTGCGATTTCGCCGCTCTTCATCTGCTGCAATGCGACCTGGTGGGGAATGAACATTTTTTCGACGTTCAGTCCCAGCCGACTGAAGATCAGCGGACCAGAATATGCGGCTGCCGTACCCTGGGTGTTGAAATTGACCTTCTTTCCCTTGAGGTCGTCGAGCGACTTGATCTCGGGACGCACGAAGACGTGCAGCTCGGCCGGGAAGAGGTTGAGAACATAGACGATGCGCTTTTCGATCGACGGAACCTGCGCCTTGTACTCGTCAAGGGCATCCATGTTGATGATCGCGGCATCAACGCCCTTGAGATAGAGTAGCGAATTGACGTTCTCGGTCGCACCGGTCGTCACGATCGGAATGACGTGAAGCTTGTCCTCCTCGTTGGCGACGCGTGCGATCTCTGCGGCGAGCCGAAGCGGTGCGCCCTCGATAAGTCCTCCGGCGAGTCCCACCGTCCATGCATTGATACGTTCCTTTGCGGCCGTATCGGCATTCCGCGGCGCGGTCGGCGCCGGCGGGTCGCGCGGCGAGCGAGATTGGGCATTGGCAGCAAGCTGCAGGCCGACCAGCGCCAATGCGACCGTGAACGCGAGCTTACTCAATGACATGGGGCCTCTCCATTCTCTGGTCTGGCTTCCGAGGCTCGCTCCAGCAGCTATTTGAGCCCCTTGATCCGTCCTTCTGCATCTCGAATGCCGCCGGCCTGGGCTCGTTCATACAGCTCGCGCGCCTTCGCGGAATCGCCGGCGACGCCGCGAGCGTCCCAAGATTGCAGTACGTGAGGATCGTAAGTTTCGGCCAGCATAAAGGCCGCTTGCGCGCTGCCATGTCCAAGCACGTATTCCAGCAAGCCGCGGGCACCGTTGATGTCGGACTGCCGCAACAATGCGCTGGCGCGCGCGAGCAGTCGCTCCTCGTTCGCAAGCGGGCGCGGTACTCCGCTCGCGGCGGCCTGTCGCTCCACCGAAGCCATGGCCTTGGAGTCGGCACCGGGCAGGGCAGCCCCCTTTGTGATCTGCGCGCTCGGTTGCGTCGGGGCGGAGGCAGATGGCGCGGGCGGAGGCGAAGCGGCGGGCCGGAGGCTGCTCTGGCTCGGTGCGCGGCCGGTGGGCTCACGCGATGGCGCCGCCACAACCGCGGAGGCATTCCATGCGGCCAGATGATCCCGGACGGATGCGAACGTTGGGAGCGTTGCCGCGCCGCTGCCCGGTTGCTCCTTTTCGCGCTTGGCTGCGGTCTTTGCGGCGGCCTCGGCGGTTCGTGCAGCCTCCGACGTTTCAGCCCGCGCCAGGTCGCGTTGATCCTTCAGCGACGCCGCCTCGCGCGCGAGAGCGTCCGCGCGACCGCGCTGCTGTTCGACCTCGCGTTTCAGTGCCAGTTTTTGCTCGGCGTCTGCAGCTCGGGCGGCAGCCAACTCGGAGCTCGCGGTTTGCGCGGTACGGAGTTCAGCCTGAAGGGGCTGCAGCTGGCGGTCCGCGCTTTCAGCTCGGTCGCGCTGCTTCTCGACCTCTCGTTTCAGTGCCAGTTTTTGCTCGGCGTCTGCAGCTCGGGCCGCAGCCAACTCAGAGCTCGCGGTTTTCGCTGTGCGGAGTTCAGTCTGAAGGGGCTGTAGCTGGCGGTCCGCGCTTTCAGCTCTGTCCCGCTGCTTCTCGACCTCTCGTTTCAGTGCCAGTTTTTGCTCGGCGTCTGCAGCTCGGGCCGCAGCCAACTCAGAGCTCGCGGTTTTCGCGGCACGGAGTTCAGCCTGAAGGGGCTGCAGCTGGCGGTCCGCGTTCTCAGCTCTGTCCCGCTGCTTCTCGACCTCTCGTTTCAGTGCCAGTTTTTGCTCGGCGTCCGCAGCTCGGGCCGCACCCAACTCAGAGCTCGCGGTTTGCGCTGCACGGAGTTCAGCCTGAAGGGACTGCAGCTGACGGCCCGCGCTCTCAGCTCTGTCCCGCTGCTTCTCGAGCTCGCGTGTCAGCGCCAGCTTTTGATCGACATCTGCAGCGCCGCCCCTCGCGGTCTCGGAGGCCGCGTTCCGAAGGGGGCCGAGTTCGCTGATCAGGGCTTCTGTCTTGTCCTGCTCCTGCTTTAGTTCGCGCTCGAGAGCCTGCCTTTGTGCGGCCTCCGCCGCGGCAGACTTCGTGGCTTCGGATGCTGCGTTGCGCGAGGCCTCAAGCTCCGAGCGAAGCGAGGCAAGCTGGAGGGCAAAGCGTTTGGCCCCATTCCGTCGGTCGACCGGACGCTCCTGCTTCGGTTCGGGTTCGGGCGCCTGCATAGCCTTTGAAGCCGCAACCCTTGCGACGTCGAGCTCCGCCTTCAGGAAGGAGATCTCACGTGACAGATGATCGGTCTTTTCCCGCTCCTGTTCGAGCGCCTGCGTTTGCTGAATACCAATCTCCATGGCGCGGACAGTGTGCGTCTGGGTCTGCCGCGCCGCGTCGAGCTCCACGCGAGCCGCAGCCAATTCGCGCGCAAGCTTGTTCGCTCGTTGCCGCTCCTGATCCAGCAACAGGTTCTGGTTGAGCCGCTCCGTCTCGGAAGCTGCTTGAGCCGCATTTGACACCGGGGGCGGCGTAGACGTCATGTCCTGCGCAGGGGCATCGGCAGCCGCGCGGGGCTGCTCGGTCGCGGTCCTCGCTCCGCGCGGTCCGGTCGCGGCGGGCCTGCTTCCAGCGGACTGTGTCGCGGCGGGTCGCGCCTCGTCCGCGCGTTGGACGAGCTTCAGCCTTTGTTTAATCCCGTCGATCTGCTCTGGTCCGCGCGTACATCTGCACAGATCGAGCATCGCCGGTGTGATGTAGGAGGCACCCCGGTCGCCATCGCCCTGGGATTTGGCATCGGCAGTTCCAGTCAGAACCGGCAGAAAGCAGGTGATCAGAACCACCATGAGCCGGCCGGCTCTGTCGCATGCGCGCGAGCCGTCAGCGATGTCGAACAATCCGAGTTCGCGGAACGCAAATTGCCGGTGCCTGGGCCGGCGCGTAGCTTTGCTCAGCGCGACGGCTGTTCCTTTCGACAAGTCGAATCCGTGTACCCCCATTGCGACGCCCAACTGCTTGGTAGGGACCATGATGCTTGGTAGCTTGGTAGGGATCATGATGCTTGGTAGCGATCATGGCATGTCGTTTATGACGGCGCTTTCATCGACGCGATGTCGATGTCGCAGTTGCGGTAGCCAAAACGGAGTAGTGCGCCGACAATGGGAATTAAGTAGATCGGGCGGAGCTTTGGCCAAAGCTGCTTGCCCCCACGGTTGCGCTTAAATAGCTTGCGACGTGCACGCTTCGTCACACACGCAGGAAGCACAGTCATGAGCAGATCATTTGCCATTTTTGCCGGCGTGGCGGCTGTCGGACTGGTTCTCATTAGCGGTATCGAAACCCGCGGTTCTGCGCAATCCACCCTCTCCACCAAGAATCCCGGCACTGCCGCCAGGAACGCAAATGCCAAGATGGGTGTTGCGACACCTCGGAAGCAGCCGCCGCATCGACTTGTCATCCATGTCGACGTCAACGATCCGGCCGTCATGAATCTCGCTCTCAACAACGTCAACAACGTCGTTCAGCACTACGGCGACCTCAGTCAAAAAGTCGAAGTCGAAGTCGTCGCATACGGGCCAGGACTTCACATGCTGCGAGACGATACCTCGCCTGTGAAGGGGCGCATCAAAATGATGACCGAAACAACGCCCGAGCTTACGTTCTCGGCCTGCGGAAATACACGAGAGAACATGACCAAGAATGAGGGCAAAGAAGTGCCTCTCATCACGCAAGCGAAGGTCACCAAATCCGGGGTTGTTCGCCTGATGGAGCTTCAGGAGCAGGGCTGGAGCTACCTGCGGCCCTGATGATCGTACTACGCGGCATCCCCAAGCGCGAGACGGCGGGTTCGAGCCAGGTTTGAGCCGAACCCGCGTGATCTCTTCGTGCTGTCCTGTGGTGGGCAGGACCGGCCCCCCAAAAAGCATTGTGTTGTGGATCAGGAGCAGGACGCCCCGATCGCGCGCTCGATGACGGGGCGATTGATCGAGAGGTGGGGCTCGACCACCAGATCAAGATGTCCGCCGGCGATCGGAATCACGTCCAGTTCTTCAAACAGGGAGTCCCATCCGAGGCGCGGCGTCACGCCAGGCCGATGGCAGGCAAAGACAGTTCCCTTGATGGCTAGACGAGGCTTGGCATCCTCGACCCAGCGTCCGAACGCGCGCATCCGGAGAATCTCCTCGAGCTCGAGCTTGAGCATGAAGCGCGTGTTTGCCAGGCGAGGCCATGTAATGGTGTCGATGAGCCTGCAGAATCGAGCCTCCTGGCCCAAGCGAGCGGCGAACTTCGCCACCGAGCGACAGAACATGCGGTAGATCGTCACTCGATGGGATCGAATCCGCTGTAGCGTGCGAGAGAGGGCTTCTCGGTGATTTGCTCTGCGAGGGCCGACATTGGTGTCGAGGATGCCCAGGAATTTGACGGCACGACCTTGTTCGATCAGCCGGCTTGCGACTTCGAAGGCGACGCCGCCGCCCAGGGAATAGCCGATCATTCGGACGTCGCCGCGTGGTTGGGCTGCATTGATCTGCTCGACGGCCATCGCGGCCATCTCCTGCACGGAATCGCGTCCCGCGAGGCTCCAGCTCAGATCTGGATAACGAATCGGAATCACCCGCGCCACCTTGCCGAGCTGAGCGCCAAATGCGGCCATGCTCGGGCCATAGCCCATGGAGCCGGGCAGTATGACAAGACCTGGGAGAATCTGGTCGTTTAGACGCTGCCGCACCGGTGGCTCCACCGTCGCGATAGCCCGGATCATGTCTTCAGCGCTCATATCGACCGTGAACGCTTCCATGCTGACTTCGCGGCCGATGAGGTCTTCGATATCCATGACGCAGCGCAGGAGCTTCAGGGAATCACCGCCGGCCTCATCCCAGCGTCCGGCAGCTTCCGGCACGCCGAGGATGCTGCTCCAGACCTGCTGCACGATCCTGTTGGCCTCGGCCATTCCTTGCATCGTCGGCACGGGCGCGGGCGAGGTCGTTTTGCTCTCGAGATCGAGCAGTTTCAGCTTGGCGTGATCGATCTTACCTCCTGGAAGGCGCGGCATCTCCGGTATCTCGTGCAGCCTGGTCGGATGCAAAGCCGCAGGAACAGTCTGCCGGATGCTGTTGCGAACGTCGGTCCGGAAGTGCGCTTTTGGTGGATCGGCCGGCGATGCAAACAGGACCAGCTCGTTCGCATCCGTCACGACGGCGACAGCGTCCTTCACATAGGTGAGCTTGCGCAACGCACTCTCGAGCTCGGCCGGCTCGACACGCTGGCCATTGATCTTGAGCTGGCGTCCCTTCCGTCCAACGATCCGCATCAGTCCGTGCGTATCCACGGTGACGAGGTCGCCGGTCTGATAGATGCGAGACTTTGGGTCATCCGGGGAGGGCGATGCCGGAGAAAGCCGACCGTCTTCCCAGTATCCGAGCATGACGTACCTGCTCTTGATCACCAGTTCGCCGACTTCACCGTGCGGGACGGGCTTCCCGCTTTCGTCGACCACGGCGTACGATATGCCGGGAAGCAGGTAGCCAACAGGAACGCTGACGCCGTCCTCTCGCCATAGCTTGGGAAGAAACCACTGGGTGCCGGTGGTTTCCGTCGACAGATAGCTGACCTGGATGAAGCAACCGGGTGGTATCGCTCGCCGAACGAGCGCGATATCGGTCCACAGGACCTTCTCCCCGCCGATGCGGATCATGCGAAGCGAGTCGAGATCGCCTGACCGGCTTGCGTTGATCAGTGCACGCACCAGGGCTGGTACAACGTATGTAATCGTGACCTGTTGCGTGGTGATCTGGCGAAGAACGCCGCGCAATCCGAGCGCCTCGACGTCGACGATGTGCAGTCTTGCCCCCGTCAACAAAGCCGACAGCATCTCCCGGCAACCAGCGATCGTGGTGGGGCCGCTCAGAGGCATGAAGACGTCTGCCGCACCTATGTGGCAGGCGTCCACATATTGCTGGACGCGCTGGAGCAGGTTGCGTTGGCTGTTCACGACCCCCTTCGGAGCTCCGGTGCTGCCGGAGGTGTAGAGCACTACGGCAGGCGCATCGACCGAAACCTTGGGGAGTGTTGAAGTTGCTGCGGAAGGGTCGCTGGCGCCGGCGACGTCGAGCCAGCGCAGGCCGTGCTGTTGGATCCACCCGGCGGAGCTGTCGCCGTCTTGCCCGATCAGCACGGAAATCCGGGCGGCCGCGGCGATAGCCGTGAGCCGCTGAACTGGATCGCGGGGATTGAGTGGGACGAGGACTCGTCCGGCCGCCATGCAGGCCAGCATAGCGATCGGCTGCCAGGCCGAGCTGCGCAATAGCCATCCGACGGCTTCCTGCTCCGGGATCAACGCGCTGATCGCCTGGGCCAAGGTCAAGACGCGGGACAACAGCTGCGCGTAGGTGAAGCTATGATTGCCGTCGCTGATTGCGACCCTGTCGGCGAACTTCGCCGTCACCGCAATCAGGTGTTCGATGGCGGGGACGCAGGCAAAGCCGGCTTCCAGGGGATCGAATGATCGATCGACCGGACCGTTCAGATCGAGAGGGACTCCCACGGGGCTCAGCCAGCTCGGCGTCGCTGGAGCTTGCTGAACGGTCGAGGGCAGGTGCGCGTCAAGGGCGTCACATGGATCACCCGACGGATCGCCAGATATCTGAAGCCGCATCACCGTACCCGTCATTTTGCTGTCCCAACGTACTTAATCAGGCCTGGGCACGCATACTTCAAACGAAGGATGCCGGTTTTGCAGCCACCGTCTGGTCGATCGGCTGGCTGCCATATCGAAAGACCCGGGTGATTAACCCAGGCCGCCTGGGGATCATTGCCGTGGTCTCAGGCCAGATGCAGCGTGGTCGGAAACATTGATTGCAGGTTCGATGCTTGTCCACCGTACCGCCGTTGTTTTGAAGCGGCGATAGTAATGCATCAAAGTCGATGTTGATGACGGCTCCAGATCCGAGGGCGCGAGCTCGGACGGTACTCCGTGCGTCAGGACACACCAGAGCTTGACACGAGAATCGAGATCCGACGTCCCGGCAAACCGGGTCAAAGTGCTTCGCACGACGTCGCGGCTCGTACTTCCGGCGCGGACGGCAAGCAGAACGTGATCCGCCCAGGAGGCGAGGAGGCGCACTTCCGGCGCATCATCCAGCGATGGTGCGTTGATGACGACGAGATCGTAGGTGTTCCTGAAGTGCTCGAACAGCGAGGCGACTTTCGGACCCGCCAACGGCCCCAGGCGACTGCCCTCGGACAATCTTGACGATATGTAGTCGAGTCCGAGCTCCGGGATGTGCTGGACGGCCTTGGCGGCCGCTCCGTCGTGCGCCAACAGCTTGAACAGATCTGCAGCCTCACCGCCGACGCGCCGGGGCAATTGAGAGAAATCCAGGAACAGAACGCGCTGTCCGAGTTGCGCCGCACAAAAGCCGAAACTCCAGGCGATCGCGCTCTTGCCTTCACCGTGCAAGCTGGATGTCACCAGGATGACATGCGGCGTCTGTGGCGAGACCGGATCGGCGGCCATGAGGGATACGACGGTCGAGCGAACGGCCCTGTTCTGCGAGACAGCCGATTGCTCTACGAACCGCTGCGGCGAGATGCTCAGCTCCGGCGGGATCGAGGGGATCAACCCGACGCACGGGATGTCCAATGCCTCTGCAGCTTCCGCCTCGGTGTGCAGACTTCGATCGAAGTGCTTCAGGATGATCGCGACGAGACATGCCAGGAGCGCGAAGATAATCGTGATCGGTGGAATAAGGAGGAACGGGTTCAACGAGCTCGGAAAGTCGGGTGGTGAGGCGTCCGCGATGACGGTCACGTCTGGCTCGGCGACCACGCCCTTCGTGGTGAGATCCTGCCGCTTTCGTATCAGTGTTTCATATTGCTGCGCCAGCGTGGTTATTTTCCACTCCAACGCGGCGGCGGCCTGTGCGGCTGCCGGTGATGACGAGATCTGACCTGAGTGACTGGCGTCCCATTCCGCCTTCGCCGTCGAAAGTTCGCGCTGAACATTCGCCGATTGTGCTGCGATGGCGTCCAGAGCCTGGAGCTCCACAGCCCGCTTTTGCCGGACAAGCTCGTCAGCGTAGGATCGGGTGACCAGGTTTGCGACGTCTGCGGCCCGTTGTGGATTGGGGTCGCTGGCAATTACGCTGATAACTCTGGATCGGCGCTCCTGGCTGACCTTCAGGCGCCCTTTCAATGCTGCCACCGCCGCGCCGTCGCTCGGGTCTTTCCGGAAGGAGAGGAACCCCTTTATCTTTGACAAGGCAGTGCGGAGCATCGAACCGTTCTCGTTGGCCGGGTTGTCGAGCATCCTCAGTGCCGGCAGGAGCCGCCGCAGATACGCATCGGATGACATGACCGTTACGTGCGTATCGATCGTCGGGTCGTCCGAACCGCCAGTCGGCGAGGAATTTCCGGATGCACCGGCATTGTCGGCCGCTCCGCTTCGAGCGCTCACGACAAGCTGTGCCGTTGCGAGATAGGTGGGCGACATAAAAATACTACCGAGCACCGCGAGCAGCGCGCCCGCGCCGATCATTTTGACGATGAAGAGCTTGTATCGCCTGATGCTCTCGAAGACATGCTTGAATGCCGCGATGGCGTCATCGGGAGGTGACTCGTCGCCCTTTGACCGGCCCTGGGTCAGGACAGTCACCGGCAGAATCCGTTTATTTGTGAACGCTTCCATCGCCTGCTCCTTATTGCGCCGGTTCCATCACGCCTGCTGTTCGCGAAGGCCCGGAGGTAACTGCTGAGTCGAGCCAGGACTGCAGCATCAAGACAGCCCACAGCGGTCGTGAGAAATCGCGGCGACCGCTAAGATGTTGAAGCCAGCACTCCTGCACGCGGGAAACGTCCAGGAGATGCTGGTTGCGAAGACGCGACTCCGAAAGAAGGTCCGACGCCCACGAACGAAGAGGTCCCTTCAGCCAGGAGCCGATCGGCACGTCAAAGCCCTGTTTCGGTCGCTCGAAGAGGTGGCGCGGCAGGTAGCGGCCAAGGACCTGGCGCAGGAGCCATTTTCCCTGACCATGACGCACCTTCGCCGAATTCGGTAGCGCCCAGCTGAACTCGACAACGCGATGATCCAGAAGCGGGCAGCGTGCCTCCAGGCTCGTGGCCATGCTCGCGCGATCGAGCTTCACGAGAATATCGCTCGGGAGATATCCAAGCATATCCCGAACGATAAAATCAGACAGCAGATCGTTGAGCGGCGGGATCGAGTCCGGCTCCGAGCCTGCCTGGGTTCGCGTCAACTGCAGTTCGGAGAGCCGCGTCGACCGACGGTACATCTCGCCGACGTCGTTGCTGCCAATAAGGTCTGCCAGGCGGTTGATCCGGTCGCCGTGCGTCATCCGCTGCAACCAACCTGGAAGACGAAGTGTTTCGACGACGCTTTCGCGCATGCCGCGCCCGAGCAGCGCCACACCGCCCGCGGCCATGGTCCGGATCGATCGGTTGGAGTTCAGCAGAGGCGCCAAACGGGCCGAAAGTACGTGCCTGGAATACCCTCCGAAGCACTCGTCACCTCCGTCGCCCGAAAGCGCAACGGTGACATCCTGCCGTGCAAGTCGAGATAGAAGCAGTGTCGGGATCTGCGATTCATCGGCAAACGGCTCGTCCCAGATGGTTGGAAGTTCGGGGATGACCGCTCTGGCGTCCGCGGAGGTGAGACGTAGCTCGGTATGGCTGGTGCCGAGGTGCCGCGCCACGGCCGCAGCGTTAGCCGTTTCATCAAAGGCGCGCTCACCGAATCCGATCGTAAAGGTCCGTACCGGGCGCGCCGATTGGGCCTGCATCAGGGCCACGACGGTCGAACTGTCTATTCCGCCCGACAGGAACAGCCCGACCGGAACATCGGCAACCATTCGGTCGGCGACCGCGGCCTTGAGCAGATCGCAAGCCTGGGAGACGAGCTGCTGGTCATCCGCAGTGGCGAGCGCTGCGCGGCCCGCTTGCGCGACATCGGCCAACGACCACCAGGAGCGTGCGCGTTCTTGTAGAGCTGCGGCATCCCGGCAGACCGAGAGGTCCTCGGCACGGATCGATAGGGCGCCCCCGGGTGGAATCTTGAAGACGCCTCGCCATATGCACTGGTCTTCCGGCAACCATCCGCGGGTTAGGAACTCCGCAACCGCGCCCGGGTCGATCTCCTGGTGAAAGTCTGGGAATGCCGCGATGGCCTTCAACTCCGACGCGAACACGACCGCATTCGACGTCCGCGCGACGTAGAGCGGCTTTTTCCCCATTCGATCGCGCGCCAGGTGCAGCGTGCGGTTCCGGCGATCCCACAAGCCGATTGCGAACATCCCATTGCAGCGCTGGAGGGCCTTCTCCAGGCCCCATTTCTCGATCAGGCCCAGCAAGACCTCCGTATCGCTATTGCCGATGAAACGCTTGCCTGCGCACTCGAGCTCTTGCCGCAATGGCTTGTAGTTGTAGATCTCGCCGTTGAACGTAATCACGAAGCGGCCGTCGCTCGAAAGCATTGGCTGCCGGCCCGCATCGGAGAGATCGATGATGGACAGCCTGCGATGCCCGAACGCAACGCCGGCGTCACGATCGCTCCAGAACCCGTCCGCATCAGGACCGCGATGGCGCAGGCGAGCCGTCATCGGCCCGATCGCCGCCAGGTCGGCGGATCGAGAGGCATGCGGCGTCTGAAGTATTCCTGTAATTCCACACATTGCTTAACTTCCAACTCGCGCATGCGCCAATGAGCGCCGATCCGAGCCCAGGATGAGGCCCAGCGTGACGGCAAACCACACGGTCGGGTGCCGCAGAATGAAATGGCTGATGCTGAAGACGGCGAGTGCGAAGATCAGGACAGCCAAGGCGTCGAGCCGTGCGCGAAGCAGGAGCGCAAACGTGCCGGCAAACAGGCTGACAATGGTGATCACGCCAGGCAGTCCGCCTTGGGTGAACACGTCGAGGAGAGTGCTGTGAGCTTCCACCGGGAGTGCTACACCCTTGTCCGTGATTCCGCTTGGCTTCTCCAGATGCGGCCCGGGCCCAAGGCCAAGCGACCCGGACTCCAGTCCAGCATGCAAGGCGTCTTGCCAAAGACTTAACCGCAGATTGGCGGTTGCCTTCGTTGCCTCACCGCCACGATCCTTCATCATGCCGGCGGCCAGCCCCTCGACATCATTCGCCGTTGCCACCCCGTAGGGAAGCAGTGAGAGCGAAAGGGGAATTATCGCCACAACGACGATCGCTGCAGCTGCGAAACGCAGACTCCATCGATGTTCGGGGGATGTCAGCCAGCTTCGCAAGCGCAGCGCAATGAGCAGCGGTATCGACAGCGACATCGAGATAAGAAAGGTATCGCTCTTCGTCAGCCGGCCGACGACGAATGTTATGATGCAGCTAAACACTGCAACGATCCGGCCAAACCGCTTGGCTGTCAGAGCCATGTGAAGCGAGAGTGGTGTCAAAACCGCACAGTAGATTGCAAGCTGGTTTGGATTCTCCGACCACCCGCGGAACCGGTCCCAATACCATGGATCGACCGACGAGATGCTGAGGTAGCCCCAGCCCAATGCAAGTTGCACCGCCACGGCGACGATCCAGAATCCGATCAGGAACCACAGCGATTGGCGTAGGGTATCCTCGGGTCTCAACGTTGCAGCCACCAGGCACGTGAGGGCCGCCACGAGGAGATATGCGAAGATGTCGTGCACGACGAGCTCTGGGTCGACGATCTCCGGGCGCAGCAATGCAAGGAAGCCCCCGAAACTCTGAATCAAGACAAAGCAGCCCCAGAATACAACGAGCCAGAGCAGAGCCTGGGGGTTGTAAATTCTTGAACCCACCAAGAGATGCAGGGATGCGAGACCGAGCCAGAGGACGAGGCAGGCTTCCCCGATGCCCAGGGGGAAGCTGGGAAGACGCAGCTGCGAGGCTGTCCCAAGCACGAGGCCGAGCGCAAGAAGGGCACTGCCGATCATTGTATTTCACTGCTGCTGTGCGCCGCCGGCCGCCAGCCACTGGAATAGCTGCGGGGAAGCAGCTGCGTGTAAAGCTCGGCATAGCGATCGGCGACGACGTTGAGGTCGAACTCCTTGCGCACCACGTTGATCGAGCGTTGACCCATCGTCTTTGCACGCGCGGAATCCTGAAGAAGGTCGAGAATTGAGGCCGCGAGCGCGCGCGGGTCGCGCGGCGCTACAAGTTTGCCGTTCCAGTCCTCGCGGACCACGTCATCGCACCCCGGCATGCGGGAGGCGACGATTGGTACGCCAGCCAATCCGGCTTCCAAAAGAACACGGGGAATGCCTTCGCGATATTCAGTCGGAAAGGCAAAGAGGTCGGCGATACCCAGAAGCGCGGGAATATCCGATCTGGCGCCGGTCGCAATCACATATGGTGCGTGCGCCTCGATCAGCTCCTGACCTACGGCGAATGGACCCTCGCTTTCGCGCGGACCGACGAGCAGAAAGCGGACGTTCGGGCGGACCTCATGCACGAGCTTCGCCGCTTCGAGGAGCGTTGTGATTCCCTTTTGGACAGTTAATCGGCTCACTGTCAGGACAATCTCGGCATCGCCCAACCCGAGTTCGGCGCGCAGCTCGGCAGGCGAGGCCGTTCGCGCTTGCGCCGCTTCGAAAGCGCCGACATCGATCCCCGAGCTTCCAATGATGACAGACGAGCTCTTTCCAAGCAGGCGGTGTCGTTGAAAGAAGCTGCTGTCGGCCTTGTTCTGGAAAACCGTCGCTGCGGTCCAGCAAGCAGCCAGGCGTTGCATCGCCAGATAGACGGGGCGGAAGGCCAAGGCTCTCAGTTCTGTCGATGAGAATACCCATCCCATTCCGTTGATCGTGCGCACAACCGGTACGGAGCCGCGAAGCGCCAGCGGCGCAAACAGGTTGGGCTTGGTATCAAACGTCTGGATCACGTCGGGCCGAGCGCTCTTCACGAGCCGCGCCAGTTGACCCATGGCAGCGCGATCGGCAAAGCCGACGCCAAATCTGTCGAACTGATATTGGTGATACGGGATGCCGGTCTTCGCGAATGCAGATGCTGCACCAGTGCCGGCCGCGCTCACGCGCAGGCCGCGGTTCTGCAGAGCCGCCAGGAACGGGATACGCAAAGCGTGATCCTCGCCTCCTACGCAAAGCAAGTGCAGCGCCATGTTGGTTCCTTCCAGCCCTTTAAGCAATTCCGCCAAGATGTTAATCTTTGCGGAGGCCCCCGGTTTTCCCGGCGAAAGTTTGACAGGATCAGGTTAGGACGTGGCCGCGGCCTGTCTTCATTCATTCGCATGACAGCGGAAGTGAGCGGTTGGCGGACGTGCTCGAACAGGGCTGAAAAGACGACGCGGCGCGAGTGCATGTTTGCCGAACGCGCCGCGAAGCACGTCGATGTTCGACTAGTCGAGACAACGCGACACCGTATTCCGCGTCCACGCTAGGGCAGGACGGCGAGGCGGCCCAGTAACGCGATCAGGTCTGCTTGCCGGCGTGTCTGTGTTTTGACAAACAGGGAAGCCAACTGGGAGCGTACTGTCGTTCGACTCAATCGTCGCGAACGAGCAATGTCGATCAGGTTGTTGCCTCGCGCCAACTCGAGAGCAAGCTGGGTTTCGGCAGCGGTGAATCCAAACAATCGCTGCAGCGTCCGCGGCGAAGGCTCCGGATGCGCGTCGAGATCCAGCAGGATCAATGCGATGGTCTCGTCGGACCACGCATTCGCGACCTGGTTGATCAGCGCGGTAAATCCTTCCTTGGTGGATGTTGCCAACCAGGAAGTCGAGCCTGCCGGAAACTGTGCGCCGGCGCGGTGGACCAGTTGCTTGACGGCGCCATAGAGCGTTTCGTGGCTCGCATCCACGCGCGCTTCGCGTTCCAATATTGCACGGCCGGCCGGACTGAGCTCGATAACCTTGCCGCGTCTGAGCAAGACCTGTCCGCAGCCGATCCGCGCGAGCACCCCGCGCAAGCCGTCCTGCTTGGGGTTCTGGGCGTCAGAGTGAGCAGATGAAACGGGACTGGAAATATTGAATATCGATTCAGAAGAATGACGCTGTAGAGCAATGGTAGACCTTGGCAATGCTTGGCTTAAGTTCAACATTTTATTCCCCCGGCCGCGCTGACCCGATGGAGTGAACGTGCCACAAAGATTCCCAACTTCTGCCACGCCTGGCAACGTTGAATGGGGGGTAACCCCGCGGCCGTCGGAGGGGGTGAAAGTTGCCGATCTTCCGGGCATCGACCCGGTTGTGATCAACGAAGAGGTAGCAACGCGGGTTGAAGGGGTAGCAAGGCGGGTTTAAGCCTCGCGGGAGCAGCCATGGAGGTATGCGGAAGCTACTCCGGAAGGAGCGCCCTGCTTACTCTTAAGGGAGTACCTCTGTTCGTGCTCAGTTCGAGAAGGCCGGCGCAGGGCGCAATGTGACTTCGATCACATCGCCTGGCTCCACGTCGAAGTCGACGGATGCGGTTATCCTGTCCCACTGTTGACCGAGCCGCCGCACGACGACCACGTCGGGATTGAGCTCGCCTGAATTGACGGGGATGGCACCCGAGCCGCCGATGGGCTGCAGTTTCTGGCTGAGCGCCTGCATTCTCACGCGCAAGTCCGCCAATCGAACGTTCGAGTCTTTCTGCTCCCTGAGCAGATTGATCGTGCGCTGGCTGGTGACACGTCCCGCTTGCCGCAGGAAGTCCTCACGCTGGCGCTGGAGCCGCATGAGTTCGACGCTGGTCTGCAGGCGTCGGGTCGAGGACAGCAACAGCGCGCGCCGGCTTTCGCTGACACGAGGACTTGCAAGCAATCCGGAGCCGAACGCCTTCATGACCCGTTCGAGCTCCTCTTCGTCGGCCTGCACGCCCTTCTCTTCACCTTCCTGTTGCTTCTTGAGCGTAGCGAACTGCGCGTCCGTTTGCTTTACGGCGTCGTCCAGGAAGCGTTGTTCCGTGCGGTAGTCGCTTTGTGAGGTCTTCAGAGAGTCCTTCTCGGCTTGAACGACCGAACCGATCACACCCGCGGGCAGCGAAATGTCGCTTGGAGGCGTGGCGTCGAACGTGTCGCGGCCATCAAGCTCCGCGCCGGTTCGGACGATATGGAAGTATTCCTTGGTGTATTCGGTGGCGAGGGACTGGTAGTCCCGCACAAGATCCGCAGGGTCGGTGGCGCCGGGCTGCATGCCACGCGACCGCAACAGGCTGAAGCCGCCGGCCACTGCCACGGCCTGGCGCACGGTCATTGAAGCCCGATACGTCTGCTGTCCGGGCGTGAGCACATCGCCGGAAACATAGACCGGCCGATATTCAACGACGCTTGCTATGACGTCGCCGGGCTTGACCACGAATGCCTGGTCGCGTCCGTCGGTCAGGCGTTGACGCAGTATCCGTGCCTGCAGCAGCGTCTCGATGCGGTTCTGCATCTGCGCCGGGGTCAGGCCGGCAACTTCAACCGTCCCCCCTCCCGGAAGCGGGATGGTGCCGTCGATCTGGATCTGCGTGCGGTTGCGTTGATCGGGGAGGCCACCGATCGAAATCTCGATGGTATCACCCGGTCCCAGCTTGTATGGCGCGGCAAGGGATAGCCCGCTTGTCGCGAAAAACAGAACTGCCGCGCATGAGCCCAGCAGGAGGGTGGAAGAGGGTCTGCCTTGCTTCTTGCACTTCATGGACGAACTCCCGATGTAACCGAGCCTTCGCCGCTCGCGATTTAGGGACACCGATATCGGATCCTTCAGCCGGCTCTCTTCAAATCCGGGATGAGGGCGGTCGGAAGGAAGATCTCGTAGTTTCCGAAGAAGTGCCTCTGCTCCTCGACGTGGTCGAACAGGCCCTGGCTCAAGGCAGCGAGGATTTCGCTGATCCCTTGCTGAACGCTGATCTCGGGCGTGAAATTCAATACCCGATGGATCTTGTCGAAGTTCACGCGGTAATTCCGGGGATCGGCGCCGCGCTCCTGATAGGTCACCTTCGATCGCGGAATGTGCCGCATGATCTCCTCAACGACCATCAGCTTGGTGAAGTTGTTTTCCTCGCAGCCCACATTGAAGACTTCGAAGGCGACCTTGCTGGTCGGCGCGCGGAGCACTTCCTCGATCGCGCGGGCAAAATCACGAACATGGCAGTAAGGACGCCAGGTCTTGGGATCGAATACCAGCAGTTCTTTTCCCAGGTGCAGTTCACGCACAAATTCGTTCACCGTGAGATCGAAGCGCATTCGCGAGGAAAGACCAAAGGCCGTCGCAAAGCGGAGAACCGTTGGATGGAATCCAGCCTTTCCCTTGAGACCCAGGATCTTCTGCTCCATCTCCACCTTGTGCTTGGCGTAAAGGGAGAGTGGCGCGAGCGGGTAGTTCTCGTCGACGGCCGTGTCTACTTCCACTAGCCCATAGTTCGAGCAGGTGGACACGAAGATCAGCCGATCGACCGGATGGTGTTGCATCGCGTCGATGAAGGACGCGACGCCATTGCGATTGATGGCGTGACTTTCATCGGGGTACTTGCTCGTGATCGGATCGCCGACGAGCCCGGCGAGGATGACGACGTCATCCACACCCTTCAATGCTTGATTGGCGAAACGGGGATCGCGAATGTCGCCTTGCATGAATTCGTATTGCGGAACGCTCAGATAAGGCCAGGCACAGCTCTCATTCTTGTAGATGAGCTGATCCAGGCAGCGGACGTGCCAACCCTTTCTCAGGAGATGGCCCGTGATCACTGAGCCCACGTAACCAGCACCACCTACCAGAAGCACAGTTCGCTTTTCAGTCACCATTTGATCACCCGTCTACTTTTGAAATAAGTTCGCACCGACAGATCCGCCAGTTGGCGCTATGCCGCTCTGGCTCTCCGGTCGGGGTCTTCGCATGCGGTTGAGAAGCGGCTCCCCGACGGCGATCCAGCCGGCCTGAACGATCCACCGGAGATCGGACGTGACGGTTCGATTGGAATAATATGCCAGGTCGATCTTCGCCTTAGCGGGAAACAGAACCTCCCGATAGAAATCCGCGACATTGCCGTCCGGCGGGAACAGCTCATTTTCATGCCGGAAGAGAACCTGGCACGGCCCGACGAGGCCTGGCCGGTGTTCCAGGATCTTTTCGAATCCGTTCCTGAAACAGTCGGCAAATACGAGGGTCTCGGGTCGCGGGCCGACGAAAGACATGTCGCCCCGCAGGATGTTCCAGAGCTGCGGTAGCTCATCCAGCTTGAATGCAGCCAGCAGCCCGCCGATCGTCGTCATGCGGTTGTCGTTCACCATCGTGAGCGGACTTCCGCGATCGTCGCAATCGGCTCTGAACTTCCGGAACTTGTACATGCGGAACGGCGCCCCGTTCAGCCCGAGACGGAGTTGCGAATACAGTATCGGTCGCCCGCCTTCGATCCAGACTGCAAGCGCAATGACCAACAGGATCGGCAGCGAGACGAATATGGCCGTCCCGGCACCGAGGACATCGATGACGCGCCGCAAACGCACGGCCGGAGCTGCCGGCCCAGCGCATCCCGCATTGACCGTTTCGCTCATGCCTGTTCGACCTCCGCGGGACAGGTTACCCGAAGTCCATCCGCGAGGCTGTCTGCCACGTGATCGACGTCCGCGGGAGTCATCGCGGGATGGAGCGGCAAGGTGAGCTCACGTCCGCAAAAATCCTCAGTGTTGGGGAGGCTGATGCCCGGATACTGATCCTGGTAGAACGTCAACCGATGCACCGGGGGATAGTGAATGGTCGTCTGAACGCCGCGCTTGCTGAGCTGCTCGATCAGGGGCTGCCGCGCGCTTGCCGCGGGGAGAACGACCGGCATGAGATGGTGGGCCGATACCCACGACGCGTTGAATGGCACCAGGACCGAAGGGCAACGCTCGGCGAGCCGCCGCCGATAGTGCAGCGACAGATGCCGCCTGGCGTCGTTCCAACCTGCCAACTTACGCAGCTGCACCAGGCCGACCGCGGCGCGCAACTCGTCCATGCGGTAGTTGAATCCTAGAAGCGTCACGTCGTATTCGGGGCTGCGGCTGACGAGGCGCTGGCGCGTGTTGGTGGTCATACCATGCGACCTGGCGCGCTTGATCATGTCGTTCAAGATCCGGTGACGCGTTATGATTGCGCCGCCTTCAGCAGTCGTCATGTTCTTGTTGCCGTAGAAGGAGAACGCGGCTGCATCGCCAAACGTGCCGACCCCCTTGACGCCGGGGGCATGCGCGGCGTCTTCGATCAGGAGCAGACCCTTGCTGCGAGCGAACGCCTGCCACTCCTCTCGATCAGCGAGGTAGCCCCCAAAATGCATGAGGATCACCGCTTTCGTCCGCGAGGTGCATTTGCGGAGCGCGTCGGCCGCGGACATCAGGGGAATTGCCCCGGATTGGACATCGACGAACACGGGCCGTGCTCCGACGTAGAGCACGGCGTTGGCCGTGGCAACGAACGTGAGAGATGGAACGAGGACTTCATCGCCGGGGCCGACTCCGAGCGCATGCAGGATGAGGTGAAGTGCGGCCGTGCATGATCCGACTGCAATCGAGTCCTCGGCGCCATGCATGCGTGCAAACGTCTGCTCGAACTCCCGTACGCGATCCCCCATGGTGATCCAGCCGCTATCGATCGCGGCAACAAGAGCTTCCTTTTCGTCAATTCCCAGGGCCGGTTCTGATACCAACAGCATGTGTTCCTCTTCCCGTTCATTCCCCATGCGAAGGGTGACGCTGCGTCACGCAGCCGCAGTTGCGAATGCAGTCGATTGCTCGTCCCACGCAATGTCCTGGGCTTTCAGGAAGTCCTCGACCCGGCCAATGTCGAGCCACAGGCCAGTATGCTTGAAGACGTTGACGCGGGCTTCTTCCTCGAGCATCTGGAACATCAGGTCGTCGAATCCGAAGGGGACGCCCGACGGAATGCGCTCGAGGACGACCGGATTCATGCAGTAGATTCCCATGCTGACGAGGTTCGTCAGCTCCGGCTTCTCGCGAAATCCGGTCACGCGTCCATCGATTTCATCAATCACACCGAAGTCCATCTTCGTGCTCCGAACGGAGGTTCCGATGGTGATGTTGGCGTCGGATTTTCGGTGATTGTGGATCAGCTGGTTCAGGTTCAGGTCTGTCAGGACGTCACCGTTGAGGACCAGGAACGGCTCGTTGAGCTGTTCTCGCAGCAATGACAGCGGGCCGATCGTGCCGAGCGGCTCGAGCTCCTGCGTATACGTGATCTGCATGTTCCACTGGCTGCCGTCACCACAGACGCTGCGGATCAGATGGCCCAGATAACCGGTGGTGACGAAGACCTCTCCGATCCCGTTCCGTCTCAACCATTTGAGAACGAGCTCGAGGACGGGACGGGCGCCGATTGGCATGAGGGGTTTTGGCAAAATGGACGTATGTGGACGAAGTCGAGTTCCTCTGCCGCCGCACTGAACTACCGCTTTCATCTGAACCTCCATGTACTCAAAAAAATACGCTTCAAAAAAAACGAGATATGCTTCTCAAGGAAAAAGGTAGGAGCAAACCATGCCTGCGTCTTCGTTCGTTTGCATGAGAGCGTTGGAATCGGACGGCAGAGGAATGCCGGCGGGTAGTCCACGCAGTCGTGCAGTCGAGGCGTGCCTCTCCGGAAGACACGGGATTCGCCTTGACCAAGGGGCTCATGCGGAAGGGTTCGCGAAGGGCGAAAAAACGCCGCACTCGGCGGCCGGGTGAAGCCCCGGGGCGCCAAGCTGCGATCGAGTCACAGGACAGCTCGTTTCCTCTGTTTGCCGAACGCGCCGGTCGGTCAGGTATCGGCGGCCAAGTTAACCTTGCTGGCGATGTAACGTGCCATGCCCCGAATGGAATCGAGATTCTCGGGCAGGATCTCATTGTCGTCGACGGCGATGCCGAAGGTCGTCTCGATGAACCCGACCACCTCGAGCACTCCGGTCGAATCGATGATCCCCTGGTCGAGCAGGGAAGCGTCGTCGTTCAGCGCCGCGATGTCGCTGATGTAGAAATTCGATGTCAGAAAAGCGCGGATCTGCTCCTTGCAGCGATCGGGTGCCAAGACCAGTGTCATTGCGTTGGTGCTCCATATGAAAGCGGGTGCGTCGATTGGTCGTCCACAAGCTATCCCGTGATGAGCTCTCTCTTGTTGATCTTGCCCGTATCCGTGCGCGCCAGTTCCGGCACGATAACGACGTACTTGGGGACCATGAAACTCTCGAGGCGCTTGTGACACTCTCGCTGGATCTGCTTGGCGTCGATCGGCCGCGCCTGGTCGATGACCACGAAGGCCTTGATCGCGTGGCCGAGCAGATCGTCGGGAACGCCGACGACTGCCGCTTCTCTTATGCCGGGAATGTCGAGCAAAGCGCTCTCCACCTCCTTGGGCGCGACCTTCTCGCCGCGTGATTTGATGACTTCGTCGCTCCGGCTGACGAAGTACAGATATCCGTCGGCGTCCATCTGACAGTAGTCGCCGGTGTAAAGCACCTGCTCGCCGGGAATCGGTCCGGGCTTGAGTTTCTTCGCAGTAGCTTCGGGCTTTCGCCAATAGCCCTTCATGACGGTCGCACCGCGGATCACCAGCTGTCCGGCTATGCCGGCGCCGACCCGTTGATCACGCTCGTCGACGATCCACATTTCGGTATTCGGGATGGCAATTCCTACGCTCGACGGCTTCCGATCGAGATCCTCTGGCGGCAGGTAGGTGCAGCGTTTGCATTCGGTAAGACCGTACATGGAGTAGATGCGGGCGCCGGGGAACGTGTGTCTCAGCTGCGCCAGGTGCCGGACCGGCAGTGCGGCACCGGTGCTCGTCACGTAGCGAATGCTGGATAGATCGTAACTCTTCAACGACTCAAGCTGCAGCAAAGTCGAGAACATCGTCGGCACGCCGGGAAAACCCGTCACTCTCTCTTCTGCAATACGTCGAAGTGTCTCGGCGGGGAAAGCAAACGAGCGCTCGAGAACAAGGCGCGCTCCGGCGCGTACGGCCATGATCATCTGATACAGGCCGTAGTCGAAGGCGAGTGGCAGAGCGTTGAGGATGACCTCATCGTCACGGACGTCCAGATACGACGAAACCGACGTACACGCCGTCATCATGTTCCGGTGCGTCAGCATCACCCCCTTGGGCTCGCCGGTCGAGCCCGAGGTGTAGACAATGGCGGCGAGATCGATATCGATGCAGCGGCGCGCGGGGGCTGTGTCGTGCTCGGTGACCGTTACAGTGCTCCATCGCACGGCATGCGGCAGTGCGTTCAAATCGGCGTCGTCGATTGGGCCGGACACGATCACGCGGCGCAAGGACGGGCAATGTCGTGCAGGTTCGCGGAACGTGGCGTAAAGGCGCGTTTGCGTAATGAGCGCAGTCGGCTGGCAGTCGTTGAGGAGATAGCCGAGCTTGTCGGGTTTCGTGAGAGGGTTGATGAGGCATACGATCGCGTTGGCCTTGAGGACGGCCCAGAAACTGACGGCGGCCTCGACGGTGTTGTCGGCAAAGATCATCACACGATCGCCGCGCTCGACGCCGGCCTCGACCAGGTGGTGCGCGACCGCATTCGACCACGCCTCGAGCTGGTCGTAGGTGACCCGATGACCGTCGCATACGAGCGCGACCTTCGCGCCGTTTTGATGGGCCGAGTTGATCAGGTAATCGTGCAGGAGCGGCACAGGATCGTTGATCATGCGTAAACTCCCGGTACGTCCTGGTGGTCGACGTCCACGCTGAGCTCGAGGTGGTGCGGTGCTTCCGGCCGGTCCGCGACGAATTGCTGGAACAGGAGCTGAGTGGACAAAACGCCGACGAGCGCCATGTTGTCGAAATTGGACAGGTCGCCATCGCCGGCGTGTGCATGGGCTTGGCACTTGGTGCGCAGCCGCTCGACCGCCACCGGGTCGAAGATGTTGGCGGCGCGGACGCTTGCACTTGAAAGAGCTTCGTCGACATAAGGGGGGGCATCCCTGTCGACGAAGCAGAGCGCATTGGGGGTCCGGTAGGGCTGCTTCTTGCGTGTGACGATCTCTGGTGGAACCTGCGACTGTGTTACACGCTTAAGGACGTGCTTCTCGTCGAGGATACGAAGCTTGCAGGCGTCGGGAAGGGAGTTCGCGAGGTCGACGACGTAGTCGTCAAGGAATGGAAAGCGCCCCTCGACCGAGTGCGCCATCAGCATCCGGTCTCCCTGGGAGGAGAGCAGGTAGCCGGCCAGGAGCGTCTTGGTCTCGAGGTATTGATCTTGTGCGAGCGGCGTCCAGCGGGAAAAATCCGGCGGCAGACGATCGAGCAACTCGGTTACCGGGTCGGCTCGCGAAGTCGCCGCGCGCATGTCTGCGGAGAACAGGCGCTTGATCGCGCTGGTGCTGCGCCAACGCGGAGAGTGAGCGAAGCCGGGCGTATCCGGGGCAGAAATGCCGTGTCCGAAGAACTTTAGCGCGATGGCCTGCATGTGGACCGGCGATCGCGAGATGTAGGGATAGAGCCGGCTCAGGAGGGCGGCGCGCCGCGTTGAGGCCGGCTGGCGACCCCAAAAGCGGCGGATCTTGCCTTCGCGAAACACATCGTAGCCGGCGAACATTTCATCTGCGCCTTCGCCGGTCAGCACGACCTTGATGCCGCGCTCGCGTACGAGCTTCGAGAGCAGGAACAGCGGAGCAGGGGCGGTCCGCAGGATTGGCCGCTCAGTGTGATAGATGACCTTGGGAAATACCTCGGCGATATCCTGCCGCGAGACCATGAGCTCGTGGTGCTCGCTCGCAATCGTCCGTGCCATTAGGCGTTGATAGGAGGTCTCGTCATACTCAGCGTCGGAGAAGCGCACGGAAAACGTCTGGAAGCGCCTGCCCGCAAACCGGCTCCCCAATGCCGCAACAAGCGAACTGTCGAGGCCACCGGAGAGATAGCTTCCCACGGGGACGTCGGACCGCACCATTCGGAGCGCCGTAGCCGCCTCCAGTGCGCCACGCACGGCATCGATCACATCATCATTGCAGCCGGCGGATGAAATGCGATGCTCGTCGGACCGGGTCGCATAGCACGGAGTCCAGAATGCGCGGTCCCGGACCGCGCCGCGCACGTAACTGCGGACGTGTCCCGGTTCAATCTCCGTGATCCCCTGAAACACGCTTTGCGGCGGCACGCTGCTCCAGAAGGTAAAGGTCTGGTCGATGCCTGCTGGATCAAATGCCCGAGGGATTGCCGGATCTGCCGCGAAGATGGCCTTGATCTCACTGGCGAAGTAGAGTTGGCCTTGATGGTTGCAGATATAGAGCGGACAGATTCCGGTCCGGTCACGGGACAAGACGAGGCGGCTGGCGGAGGCGTCCCAGATGGCAAGGGCCCATTGCCCGTTCATCCGTTCGAATGCTGCCTCGCCCCAGGCGCGATAGGCCTGAATCACGACCTCCGTGTCGCTACGGGTGCGAAAGCGATGGCCGAGCGAGATCAGCTGCTCGCGCAGCTCGACATAGTTGAAGATCTCGCCGTTGAACACGATCCAGGCGGGCCCGCCGGGATCGGAGAGAGGCTGTTGTCCGCCCGCTATGTCGATGATCGAGAGCCGGGCGTGCGCCAGGCCCGCGCGTTGGTCCCGGTAGAGGCCTCGCTCGTCTGGCCCGCGATGTGCAAGCGCCCCGGCCATCCGTAACAGCGCTCTCCGCGAAGGACTCGGAGCGTTCGCACTCAGCGCCACGATGCCGGCGATGCCGCACATGCCGTCTAGTCCTCGATTACCGCATCAACGAGTAGAGGCGGGCTGTGAAGATAGCGCGTCGCCCGACGCTTGGAAGTGATGTCCTTGAAGACCTTCTGCACCTGCGCTGTGGCCAGACCTACGGCCTCGGCCACGTTGTCGGCGGAAATGCCGTGGTTGACCGCGTACATGCAAACGTCAGTCAATCGATACGGGGCAGCGAAATAGAACTCCTCCTGGCTCTGCGGCAGCGAGAATGTGTCGGACGTCGGCGGCCGTCGCCTGATCTCGTCGTCGATGCCAAGGTATTCGGCCAGTTGGTAGACCTGGCTCTTGTAGAGATGCGCAATCGGCATGACGTCCGCATCCCCGTCACCCTGCTTCACGAAGAAGCCTTGATCGTGCTCGAGCCGGTTTGGCGTACCTATCACGGCATATTTCAGACGGTCCGCGTGATAGTACTCGGTCATCTTGCGGACCCGTTGCTTGTAGTTGGTTGCAGCAACGATCTGCAGATAGACCTCGGGCGGAAGACGCACGGTGGAGGTTTCGCCGTCCGGGTCTTGTACGGTCAGACGGGTGATGTTGATGCCGGCGCTCTCCGAGCCCGAGCCAAGCACCAGCTTGCACTTCCAGTCGATTCCATACTCGGGTACGACGGCTTGGATCGCCTCTCGCTGCCGACGGTACGCGCCCAATGCTTCGAGCGCCGGTGCGATGTCCTCGACGACCGTCGTGAGGCGCAGTTGCGTGGCAACGACCCGGCCGAGCCTCAGCGAATCGGAAGACGAATCGCGCTCGGGCATCAGCAGGCCGAGCACCTTCGTATTTCCAAATGCGCGCGCGCAGAGCGCTGCGACCACCGAGCTGTCGATGCCGCCGGACAGTCCGACGATGGCTCCGCGTCGGCCAAGCACGCCAAGGACACGGTCGCGCAAGAACGCGACGATGCGCGCGACCTCCAATGGCGCATCCAGGACCAGGGCGTCCTTACTGAACGCGGGTTCGGTTTGGCTGTGGGCTGCTTGCAAGGTCACTTGAACAATCCGCCTCTCTCTGGGGAAACTCGGCCGGTGAGTAGGTTTGCGACAGCGCCTTCTGGACGAGGTGCAAGTTCATCGCGAGGTAAGGCGGCATGACCAGATCGGTGTGAGTGCCTGCGCTTGGGACGACATCGATCTGCGCAAACGCACGATCCCATCCCAGAGTTTGCGGCATCTTCTTTCGCTGGCATCGGAACAGAACGGCGGAGAACGGCAGCATCGATTTCGGCTCCGCCAACCAGCGGAAGTAGGCCTTCGCGCGCAAGACTTCCTGCAATTCCTGCTTGAGCCTGAACGACGTGAGATCGAACTGCCCCTTCGCGCGGCGATCGAGCATCCGGGCCAGGTTAGCTTCATGGCCGATCGCAACGGTTGCCTTGGCGAGGGCCCGGCAGACCATCCGGGGCGCGGTGACCCGGTTGTTGCGGATTCGACGGATCGTGCGGGTCAACGTCTCCCATGCAGAACTGCGCTCGCCCATGAGGCTGGTATCGAGAATTCCGAAAAACTTCACCGAGCGGCCGGCGGCAAACATTCGCGTCGCGACCTCGAAGGCGACCGCCCCACCGAGGGAATGACCGAGAAGTCTGATGTGGCCGCGCGGCTGGATGCGATTGATCTGCTCCACGGCAGCAGCAGCCATATCGCAAACGCTGTCCTGACCCTGCAATATCTTGCCGAGATCCGGGTAGCGGATCGGAACGACATGTGCAATTTCGCGGATTGAGGCTGTCAGGGCGGCGAGGCTGGCTCCATATCCAAGTGAGCCGGGCAGTAGGAAAAGCACGGGCGGCGCCGCCGCCACAATGCACGAGGGCGGAGAAGCCAAATCCTCGCCTGTATCAATCAATGGCCGTAGCTTCATTGGCATGCAACCGACTGACCGAGCTCCAAAATTGGAGTATGAAGACGTTGAAAATCCTCTCATCATTCATTTGCATGAAGCACATGGTCGCGCCCAGGGAATTGGTTATTTTCGCTCCAGCGCGTCTGTCGTCCATGTACCGCCTCCTCGAGCGGACGCGAAGTTCGGGGCGTGCTCTCTCGACCCTCTGGGTCACACAGGCCCATTGATCGGTGCGCCCGACGTCCGCGCGCCGCCAGGCCCATTCAAGAGAAACAACGCCACGATAATTCCCAGGGCGTAGCCGGTAGCTCCTCCGGCGGCCATCATGTAGATCACCTGCAACGGGTCGAGGCCGAGGTGAGCACCGATGAGAAGCGGGCCAAATACAAACACGGCCCGCACCAGATCAACCAGCAGACGCAGTTCCTGACGGCGAAAAAGAGTCGGAACTTCCTGAATGGGCGTCGACAAGGCTTGTGCGGCGCACATGAGCGCCAGGGCGCCCATGATCTGACCCGTAGGTATCCAGGATTCTCCGAGCAGCGGAACGACGACGTAGGGGGAGATAAATCCAAGGCCGAGCACCGGCAGAACGATCAGGCCGGCCGCAACGACCAACAGGCCGCATGCGGTGCCGAGCAGATGATGACGGTCGAAGTCTTTGCTGGCCTCGGCGACGAAGACATTGCTGAGCGGCAAGGCGATCAGGGTGACCGGACCGGTCACGAGACGGGCGGCGACGCCAAAATGCCCGGCGAATGCGGTACCGAATAGCGAGCCTATGAAGATTGCGGGGAGATTGATGATCGCGAATCCCGCAAGGGCGGAGGGCAGCTCGAACAGGGGAAATTTGTACTCTCGCCGCGCCGTCGCCGCGACCGAACCCCACGGGGCTTGCGCGATGCGGCGGATGTCCTCCCATTTCAGGAGCCGGACGCAGAGAAATGCGATCAACACAGCCTGGCTCAGGATGTGGGCCTGGATCATTGCGCCGTCCCCGAGGTGCGCGAGGCCGAAGCTCACCTGGAGCACTGCCATCGACGCCGGCAGGATCAGGCGGCCCATGCCGAAGTCACGCATATGATTGAAGCGCAAGCACCAACAGTTCATTGCGTCGGCAACGCCGACCGCAGCCATCCCGATGGGGACGAGGTAGGTAAGATGTTGCAGTCGTGCTGGCACCACGTCCGACAGCAGGTATCCCGCGGTAAGCACAACAGAGGTCGTAAAGCAGACCGCCACGAGCGTGAGCTTGAGCGCGACCAGCGCGTGAGCTCTGTCCTCAACCACATACAGAGACGTGCTGAAGCGAAGTCCGGCTATCGCGCCGACGATGTTTACGATTGAGAGATAGATCGTGAATATTCCAAAATCCTCCGGCGAATAGAGCCGGGTAAGGATGGGAATGGCCGCTACGAGCATGAGCTGGCCGGTGAGTGCGAGGGCGGAGACGCCCGCCGCTGCACGAACAAGAGCCCTTGTCCGCGTCGGACCGGTCGCCGGTTTCGCGGCCATGAAGAACTTCCTCGGTCCAGAATTCATTTCAAAAACGGCAAGATCGTCGCGACGACGGTGCGATCTATTTCGATTCGATCGTAGGATGGAGAGGGGTGCGCGCCATCATTCGTTCGCATGACGTTGACTGAAGTGTCGCGGAATCGAAGGAGAGTTTGCATGAATAGCTCGTGCTTGCGGAATAGACGACGCACGGAGCCCGATCGTGGGGCCGGAACCCAGCTGTGATGCGCGTGGCTTGTGGGCGGATGATGGATGCTCACGCAAGCCGCGCCGACGGGAGACGCCGATCTACAGGCGATGGGGACGTGAGCTGTGCAAGCCGAAGGCCGGTCCGCGCGAGCAAGTCCGACAAGGCGGATGGTCTGACGGCGATCAGGTTATCGTCGTCCGGTCCCGGTATGTCGGGAGACGCCGGCTCGAGTCGTCCCGCCCTGAGATGGAAGAGCTCAAACCCGTGATCGGTCAGTCGGTCATACAGCTCCGCACGCGAGGTGCCGGCCCGCCGAAGGTTGAGCTCAGAATCCTCTATGTACAGACATCGGCAATTGGAAATGGTCTGGGCGGCGCCCTTGAGAAGATCGACTTCGAACCCTTCGACATCGACCTTCAGGAGATCGATCGCCCGATTTCCGATGATCGAATCGAGCGTTCGTACTGGAACTCGGAGCGCCGCGATGCCAGCCGGAGGAGTAGCGCATGCGAAGTTCATGTCGTCACTCCGAAAGTCCGTGAAGACGAGCTCGCCTTCCGTGCTGCCGATCGCCGTGTTGTGGACCTCGACGGTCAATCCGTTCAGGCGAATGTTGCCCAGCAGGTATTTGCAGATGCGCGGATGTGCTTCGATAGCGATGACTCGTCCGGATCGGGCAACGCGCATAGCGGCCGCGAGGCTCAGCTGTCCTACATTCGCGCCGACATCGACGAAAGTTTCTCCGGGCTGCAGGTAAGATCCGACGAAGTCGGCGTCTTCGGCGCGAAGGTTCCGGTTGCGCCAGAGTCCTGCGGACATGGAGCTGGGATAGAAACGCATTCTGTATCCGGCAGGAAAGCCGAAGGTGATAAAGCGGCACAGTCCGCTCACCCACAGTCCGCGCGAGAGCAGGAACCGAGCCTTGTCGGGCTCCTCTTGAATTCGAGCGAGCAGTTGATGCAATTTGTGCAAGGGGCCACCCATCTCTAGCGGTTAGCTGCTCGGGAGAGCGTAGGCTGACCGAGGCGCCCGGCCATCCTTCATTTGCATGATGGTATCGATCGTTCGATTTCGGATCTCCCGGCTCCGCCGTGATCCTGCCGACCGAGCTGGCCGCTTCGAGACCTCGCGTCGGGGGATAATCATCGTCATGCGAATGAAGGATGACCAGTCCCATGCCGCTACCTAGCGTTCGTCGTGTGTAATTCGGTCGGTCTTGACGTTCACTGCTCGTCAAGAAGGACGCGGTGCAACGCGATGAGGTCGGTGTTTTGCGGAGCCGATCGCGGGTTCGTCAGGGCCGACTGCTTGAATGACATGAACTGAGCTTGAGGGAAAAGCGATGAACCTGTTGCAGCACGACGGGTCGGAGGGCATTCGAGATCCGGACGCCCGCCCCATGATTTCGGTGGCCATACCAACCTTCCGTCGACCGGATATGATACGCCGTACGATTGAAAGCGTGCTGCAGCAGAATTACGCCGACTGGGAAATGGTGATCAGCGACGACGAAGGTCCAAAAGGCGTCAGTTGGAGCATTCTGTCTGAATACGCGCGGAGCGATTCCCGTATTCGAATTGTCCAGAACCACCGAGGACGGGGGCAGGTTGAAAATACGAACAGCGCGATGCTCGCATGTCGCGGTCATTGGATCAAAGTGTTGCATGACGACGACTGGCTCGTGCCGGGATCGCTCGAGACCTTTGCGGAATTGGCGAGGACGTATCCCGCCGCTGCGTTCATGACCTCCACATCTCATCTCGTTCAGGATGAAGGCATAAAATACCGCCGGGGAGGGCAGGTCACGCTGTATTCGAGCCAGCAGTGCCTGACTGATCTCTATTTGGTCGGCAAGACCCGGGTGCTGGGAATTGTTCCGTCGACCCTGCTGATCAACAGCGAGGTCATCCAGGCGGGTTGTCTGATGCGAAACTACAAGTCGATCCGGTGGGGAGTGGACCAGCTGTTCTTCGTCGACCTCGCCTGTCATGGCGATATGGTGGCGATCGACGACGGCTTGATCTTCTACGATATGACGGACCACGCGAACATTACCGCTTCCAAATCGTTCTCTCAGATCGATGAGGAGACCCTTGATCTCAAGAATCTGACCTGGAGCCTGGTCGAGGACAAGCAAGGACTTCCGGATCCCGAAACGGTCGTGCGTGCATTGCGGGTTGCAAGATTGCGCGGAAGATTTCGCCACCAGTCCTGGGGGGCGACGATCCGGGACGCGCTCCAGATCCTGCGTCCCTCGGTTATCAAGGCAGCCAACAAGGCGATCCGGGCGCGAGCGCGTACATCGGCAGCGGGCTCACTAGCTCGTGTGGGTCACGCCTGACGGAGCCGCCGCCGATCATTATCGGGACAGGGCGCTGGTCCGATCGGGGGCATCGAGACGTGTTACGAAGTCGAACACGGGGCCGCCCGCTACCCCCCAATTGCTCGACCAGATCACCTGGGAACCGTCAGGCGACGGCGAGCCGTGAGTCTCGCTCCAGTAGTCGTGCGGGACGTTGCGTGTGTACGCAATGCGTCGGAATTCGCCACTGCCGTCAATTCGCAGAGCAATGACTTCCCGAGCGAAGGGCGCAAACTTTGGTAGCTGGGCGATCTCGGCTGGATCGCCGCCATAGCTTAGAATCACCCAGCCGGGCCAGTGGATCGCGCGCGTGGACGCATGCGAGGCCTCTCCACGCGGAGCAAGGGCGGTAACCACGCCGTCATCCAGCCGGCGCTTGATCACCTGGTATATGTCGGGATCAGCTTTGCTGATTCCGACGTATATCTCGCGTCCGTCTGTGTCCACGGCCATGTCGCCATGACTCGGACGATGATGTTCGGTCCAGCTCTGCACCAGATCGCCTGCGACGGTATAGATGAATGCCTCATCCTTTCCGTCGACCCAGCGGCTGCATCTGATGTAGCTGCCCAGGGCAGATATCTCGCAAACGCCGTCTCGCCCGGGCAGTTTCCCCACTTCGATATCCGGAAACTTCTGTCGGCTCACGAGGTCAAACGCGAATGCGACGACGACGCCGTCGGCGCGCGTGCCCCGCACGGCGATGCGCCGGCCATCCTGAGAGGGATTGCCCTTGCCCGGTCCGAACTGAAGGCCGCGATAGCCCTCGGCCATCAGCATGATCTCTTCGGCATTGGTTCGCGGCGTCCAGAGCGAGATCTTGCGCCCGATCACGCATATCATGCGCTCGGGATCGCGCGGGTGCCATTCGCACTCGTCTTCACGCTGCCGGCGGAACAGCGGAACGTATGTCCGTCCGTCCAGAAAGCAGAGCCCGTTACAACCGTTGGCGATCAGAAGCAGAGTCTGGTCTGCGTTCCAGGCCTGCGCGCTCGAATATCGGTGGGTGCAATAGGCTCGTTGGCAGGCCAGGCCAGCGCCCAAGGGCCCCGGGGTTGTTATCCGGACGATCGTGGCGCCGGTGTCGGGATCGGTGACCGGAACGAGATAATCGGGCAAGTTCATGCTGCTGGCAGTAGTCAGCTTGGTCTTTGCAAGCGTCTGTGCGGCGGCGATGCCCGCCAATGCAAGCACGACGGCCACGGCGCCGGCCAGGCCAATTCGCGTGTAGAGGGACGGAGACATCCGTATCTTGCTCCATGGCAAGCAGGGGGCTCGGATCATCCGGGTGGGCAAGCGATCGATACAAGGTTCGATGCTTGCCGGTCACCAGGCTCCTGCGGGGACCAGGACTATTGGTTCGACGATGCGTTCTAGCCGCTCGGTCCCAGCGCGCATCATTTGAATGCAGGAGACGCCCCACGAAATGTTGCCGCTCCACGGGCAGGTCCTGATCCTCTCGATCGATAGGATCAGTCCGGCGCGGTTAGCTGGGCGGCGCGTATGGGCGCCGCCCGGCATTTGTTGAGGGCTTGATGGGCGTCAGGCCGATCCGCCAGGCTAGTCCGGCTCTGCGGCGCCGATTTCGTGACGTCCGCGGTCGCTTGACACGAGGCTGAGCGTAGGTTCCCGATCGATTGACAACGGCAGCGCGTGACCATTCGAGACCCGCACCAGTGATCCGTTGTTCATTCCCCAAATTGCGGCCTGCGTCCTGTTCTGGACCCGTATCTTGCGCAGGATCGCCTTGACGTGAACCTTCACGGTCGCCTCGGCAATATCGATCTTTCGCGCAATGCACTTGTTGGAATTGCCCTCGATCAGATAGGAGAGAATCGCCCGCTCTCGCGGTGACAGATGAGGTGCTATCCGTTCTTCGGCCGCAACGAGGAGATTTGATCGCTCTTCGATCACTGGCTGAAGCTGAGGCTCGCGATCGAAACCGCTATCGAGCACGAATGACAGGAAAGCCGGTGGAAACACCGTCTCGCCCATCGTCACGAGTTCGATGGACTTGATGAAAGCGTCGCATGAATTGACGTCGACGAAATAGCCGCTGGCGCCGGCCTTGTAGGCCGCGATCAACTCATCCGGCCGGTAGTGGTCCGAAACGATCGCTACGCGCGCATCCGGATAGTGCTCTCTTACAAATCCGATGTGCTTCATGGCTGCATCGAATTCGCCGGTGCTGTGGATAATCACAAACAGGAGCTGCTGATGTGCCTGGAGTGTGCTTGTAATTTCATCGGTGCTCGAGGCCGACACCGCAATTTGAAAATCTGCCGCATGCAGTATTTGAGAAATTCCCTCTCGCAGCAAAATGTTTCGTCCGATCAAAACAACTTTGCAGGATTGCCGCCTCCTCATCTTACCCTCCGCAACCAACGCAATGACACAACTTGAATGAAAAACACGCAGGAAAAGGAACAAAGCATTGCATAGCCCGTTTTTTCTGATTTGCAGAAGTCGGGCGCCGTTTAGTTAATAATTGCTGAAGGTTAGATTCGATCTTTCGATTTTGCCTATATACCTTTCGTTATAGGCCGATGGGTCCCCAAGCTGTTGGTGAATGGTCGTCGGAGATTGACTTGGGGGCGAAAGAGAATATTGATTCAACCTTTGAATGTTCGCCCTGAGCGGGTGAATCCGTTCGCGAAAGCCTTGCTCCATCGCGATGCTTTCGAACTTGCCAAGTGGCAAGACCGCTCTCCAGCGGTTGTGAGCCGAGACCACCGGGTTCATACGGCCCTTTGATCCGGCGAACTTGATGTATATTGCGATCACAGACTCGTGCGGTTATTTGCCTCATGGGTCCGCTACGCCAAATGATACTTTAGGGAATTGCTCGAAGTTTATTTGTTGGTGATCAATTGATGTTGGAGCGGCAAGGGCGGGGGCCTGTAGCTTCAATCGCGGGAATTTTGGGGGCGGCAGGTTAGGGAGCGCCCGATGCGTCGTGCGACTGTAGTGATTGCAGACCGACACCCAATGGTTTTGCAGGGTCTCGCAAGTGTTCTCGGTTCAGAATCCGATTTTGAGGTCGTTGCATCCTGCGGCGATGCTGCGAGTTGCATCCAGGCAATTTTGACGCTTGCGCCCGACATAGCGATCATGGATGCGGCAATGCCGGAGCTGACCGCGCTGATGAACAATTCGCTCAGCCATTCGGACAGCCGACCAACGCGGTTTGTGTTCTTCGCGCCCAGCGAGGACTATGATCTTGTGTTGGCGGGCGCCCCCGCCGGGTACAGTGTCCTTCTCAAGGAGATGACAGGCCAAGCCGTGGTGCAAGGCTTGCGAGACATTGCCAACGGCCAGACCGTTGTTCCGTTATCACCCACCGATCAGGCCGCGCCTCGTGAGCACAGTCCGAATCCGGAAAGTGCGCTCGCGGTGCTCACCGAGCGCGAGCGGCAGATCATGCGCCTGGTCTCTCGTGGCCTGTCCAACAAGGAAATCGGCCGCCGGCTCAACATTGCAGACGGCACCATCAAGGTTCACCTCCACAACATTTTCCAGAAGCTTGAAATCGGCAATCGCACTGCGCTTGCGGCCCTCGCCATCTCGCAGGATGACCGCGCCAATTCGGCGCAGGACAAACCGGCGCATGCTGGATCGGATCCGGTGCCCGGGGAGCGCTAAGACATCATCTCGCACTGTTTGCAGTGCGATATGCGGGCATTTCGCCGAAGCCCACCCGAGCAACTATTGCACCTTCAGATTGCGCAAGCGCCGGCAAAGCTGCGTTTTCGGTCTCTTATCCCTCGATGGAGAACTGAAGAACGAACAGCGACCGGCCGCCAAGCTCGGGGCTGTCGCTGACTTCCACCTGCCAGGAAATGTAATGCAGGAGTGGGTCCATCACGTCGTGCTTGAGGATCTCGCCGCTCAGTTCGATCGCAGTGGTCCGTGCCGCGGAAATGTCGGGGAGATCAAGTCCGACATCGTCGAGCACTGAATGACCGTCGTGGATATGAAAGAAATACCGCGGCATGGATGTCTCCGGACAACGCGAACATTCCGATGACTGCAGCGAGCCCCCCGCATCACGGTCAAGATTTCGCATCGCAGGGGCGCGCATAGCAAGCGGCTATTCTAGGAGGGCTCAATCATCATTGATGGGTACCCCGACGTTGATCTCTATGATCACGAATTCAGAATGAACAATTGCTTCTCTAGGACTACGATGATGTTGCGTCGACGGAGCCCACTTCGGCGCAGCGTTGCGGCCCCGGCCCTGCGAATCCCCAATGCCCCCGCCGGGGCCGCGCTCTTTTCTTCGCAAGTCCCGCTTGGTCGTCCATCACCGCCGCGCATTGCAGCCGATACTCCGATCGATCGGGAGCGGACGGTCTGACCCTTGGGGAGATGATCTCGAAAAATCATATCCGGTAGTAGTCGCGATACCAGCGGACGAAATTGGATATGCCGGTTTCGATAGGGGTGGAGGGCGAGAACCCGGTATCGCGCATGAGATCGCCAACGTCGGCAAACGTTTCCGGAACATCCCCAGGCTGCATTGGCAGCATTTCCTTCGCCGTGGTTCGTCCGAGCTCTTTCTCGATCAATTCGAGGACGTGCATCAGCGCTTCCGGGCGGTTATTGCCTACATTGTAGAGCTTGGCCGGTGCGCCCGCCGCATCGGCGTTGTCCTCCGGAGCGCGCTCGATCAGCCGCGAGATGACGCGCGTGACGTCGTCGACATAGGTGAAGTCGCGCCGCATCCTGCCATGGTTGAAGAGCTTGATCGGCTTGCCTTTGACGATCGCGTCGGCGAACAGGAATATCGCCATGTCGGGCCGGCCCCACGGGCCGTAGATCGTAAAGAATCGTAAGCCGGTGACCGGGAGCCGGTACAGGTGGCTGTAAGAATGGGCCATCAGCTCGTTGGCTTTCTTCGTCGCGGCATAGAAGCTGACGGGGTGGTCGGCCCTATGCCGGGTCGAAAATGGCAACTCGGCATTGGCGCCGTACACGGACGATGATGATGCGTAGATCAAATGACCACAGGCGTTATGCCTGCAGCCTTCGAGGACGTTGAGGAACCCCTCAAGATTGGCGTCGACATAAGCGTGCGGCTGATCGATCGAATGCCGGACGCCGGCCTGAGCGGCCAAATGGACCACTCTCGCAAAACGATGTTTTGCGAACAACTCGGCCATCGTCGACCGATGTCCAAGATCGATCTGCACGAAGGAAAAACGCGGATCGCGGCGCAGAATGTCGAGACGCGCGCGCTTCAAGGCGGGATCGTAGTAGCTGTTGATGTTGTCCAATCCGACGACCCGGCGTCCCTCGTCGAGCAGCCGACGGGCGACATGAAAACCGATGAAGCCAGCAGCTCCGGTCACCAGAACGTCGTCGGCAACTTGTTCTGAGCGAGATGACATTCGCTGTCCAAGTTAGATGGAGTTTCGAACGGCGAAGAAGGCGCCATCGATCGCAGAAAGTTAACTCTCAATCGCGCCGCATCTCGATTGCGCAAATGAGCACACCTGACGATGGCGGCGGAGCCGAGCTGCCAGCAGCCGCTCGAACGGACTACTCCGTGCATCCCCGCCACTGTCTCAAATTCCAGGGGCGTAGCGTATGTAATGTCCGAGCGAACCCCGTCATCATCCATTTGCATGAAGATGAAGCCAGGCAAACCTGCAGAGATGTTTCAGCGGCGGGCTTGCCCGACGTGGCCGTCGGCTTGGAGTACGCGCTGTCGAACGATCGACGTCGGTGACTTGAGCGCAAACGGCGTGGTCAGGGGTGCTTGCGATGAAGATGGTCCGTGTTGATGCTCTCGGCGCGAATGTATCGAGCATCGGTTTCGGCTGCGCGTCGCTCGGGGGGCGCGTTGGGGCTCGCAGGGGGATCGAGGGGCTCGAGCGCGCATACGACGCCGGAATAACCTGGTACGACGTGGCGCCTTCGTATGGCGATGGGATGGCCGAGTCTATTTTAGGCCAATTCGTATCCGGGAAGCGCGGCAGCGTCCATATCTGCACAAAGGTCGGGATGCGCCCGCGTGATACCTCCGCCGTTAAGCGGATCCTGAAGCCGATCGCGCGCGCCGCTCTTGCGGTGTTTCCCGGGATCCAACCGCGCCTCTCCGCAATGAAGTCGAAGCCCTTCAAAGTGCCGCTATCGGCCGAGCTGATCAGGACGAGCATCGAGGATAGCCTGAGGCGACTTCGCACGGATTATGTAGATGTGCTTGCTCTCCACCGTCCCACCCGCGAAGAGGTCGTTCGCGAAGACATCATTCGAGCGGTCGAGCGCATCGTTCAGGACGGGAAAGCCCGCGCAATTTCGATTGCGGGCAATAACGAGGGCGGAATTGACGACCTCCATGAATCTCTACCATATCGGCTGATACAGATCGCGAATAATCCGCTCGAGCCGAATCTTCAGAGATCGACGGAGATTGCGCGGCGCAGGACGTTTGTCACGTATGGATCATTCTCGAGCGTCGATCCGCTTGTCGCGAGGCTGGGATCGGAGAAGGAAATACTGAACGGCCTTTACGAGATGGGATACCGGGGCGACCTCACCGAGATCGTTGCTGCCTTCGTCGTGGATTACGCGCTGGCAACGAACTCTACAGGAGTCTCACTGTTTTCGATGTTTCGGAAAGAGCATCTCGCGTTCAATCTGCGCCGGTCAGCGCAAATCCCCGCGCTTCATCAGCTCAATCGCATCGTCGCTGAGCTCTCGAACGGGCCGCGGCAAACCGAACGATTGGTCATGCGCGCGTCGGTGTAGCGATCAAGTGCGGAGCTTATGGGCATGAGGTCTACTCCGTCATCATCATACAATCGGCGGCAGCGCGTGCTAGAATTCGCGTCCCACGATACTACTCGCCAATGTTGTCGACGATATTCGACAGGCGCGCGGGCGGCCGGGAGGCGGCTAGCTTGAGCGTCTCGCCGAAGCATGCGCAGCAGGGCAGGCCAAAGGTGAGGGGGCCAGGCCGATGCCGTCGCGTTAGGAGATTGCCCGCGATCGCGGTTGCGCCTGGCGGCGCGCTTCGCGGGGCCGTTGGTAGTTGCTCGGAGAGAGGCCATGTGCGGAATTGTTGGTGTCGTCGGGCGGGGCCCAGCCTCTGCTCTTCTTTTGGATGCGCTGAAGCGGCTTGAATATCGCGGATATGACTCAGCCGGTATTGCCACTCTCGAGGACGGTTCGCTGACGCGACGTCGTGCGGTCGGAAAGCTCGTGAACCTCAAGAGTCGGCTCGACTCGGAGCCGCTTGCCGGGCGGATCGGAATTGGTCACACCCGCTGGGCAACGCACGGCCGTCCCGATGAGACGAATGCGCATCCTCACATGGTTGATGGTGTGGCGATCGTGCACAATGGGATCATCGAGAACCATCGAGAGTTGCGCAATGATCTCAAAGCGGCTGGTGCACATTTTGCGACCGAAACCGACTCCGAAGTGGTCGCGCATCTCGTTAGCCGCGAGCGGAAGAACGGATACGAGCCGGTCGCAGCGGTGCGTAAGGTACTCCCGCGCTTGAGCGGAACGTTCGCGCTCGCCTTCCTGTTCGAGGGGCACGACAATCTCCTGATCGGTGCCCGAAAGGGCTCGCCGCTTGCTGTCGGCTACGGTTGCGGCGAAATGTTCCTGGGTTCGGATGCGATCGCGCTCGCGCCTCTGACGGATATTGTCGCCTACCTTGAGGACGGCGATCTCGCCGTTGTGACCCGAGAGCAGATCGAGTTTATCGACGTGAACGGCGCGCGCCTGCGCCGTACGTCGGCCAAAATCGCCGGTGCCGCCGTGATTGTTCACAAGGGCGAGCATCGCCACTTCATGGCGAAGGAGATTCACGAGCAGCCGAAGGTGGTTGGGCAGACGCTTGCGCAATATATCGCGCCCGACGGGACAATCAGGTTGCCGGCGGGCGTGGATGCGGACCTCAGGACAGTCGATCGCGTGTCGATTGTAGCTTGCGGGACCTCCTTCTACGCCGGTCTGATTGCGAAGTACTGGTTCGAGCGCTACGCCAAGCTCCCGGTCGAGATCGATATTGCTTCGGAGTTCCGCTATCGCGATGTTCCGTTCGGCGCGGGCAATCTGGCGATTTTCGTGTCGCAGTCCGGCGAAACGGCCGACACGCTCGCTTCGTTGGAGTTCGCCAAGACCCACGGCCAGCGCGTTCTCGCTGTCGTCAACGTGCAAACCTCGACGATGGCGCGTTCGAGCCACATCGTAATGCCCACATTGGCCGGCCCGGAAATAGGGGTCGCATCGACAAAGGCGTTCACCTGTCAGCTGGCAATCTTGCTCTGCATTGCAATCGCTGCCGGTCGCAGTCGCGGTGTGCTCTCGGCCGAAGACGAGCGCTCACTCGTCCGGACCCTTGCCGAGATTCCAGACTATATGGCCCGCGCGCTCGAACTGGAGCCGAAAGTCCATGAGCTCGCGCGTGAGATCGCCAGGGCCAGAGACGCTCTGTTCATAGGCCGGGGCACCAATTATCCGCTGGCAATGGAGGGAGCCCTCAAGCTCAAGGAGGTCACTTACATTCACGCAGAGGGCTATGCGGCCGGTGAGCTCAAACATGGACCGATCGCGCTGATCGACAAGGGCCTGCCGGTCATCGTCATTGCGCCGTACGACGCGACGTTCGAAAAGACCATGTCGAACATGCAGGAGGTGATCGCCCGCGGGGGCCGCATTATCCTCTTAACCGACGAGAGAGGTGCTTCACTCGCCGCGTCCAGTGGTTGCTCGGTCCTGGCCTTACCGGATATGCCCCCGATCGTGGCGCCACTGGCTCTCGCGGTGCCGCTGCAGCTCCTTGCCTATCACAGTGCCGCGATTATGGGGACCGACGTGGACCAGCCGCGAAATCTCGCGAAGTCCGTGACCGTCGAATAGTCGGTCCGGTCGCGCCACTTCCGCTTCAGAATGAGGTGCTGCCGAAAGCAGGATGCTGGTCTGACAGGCCGGGACGCTCCGAAATGGGTGCCTCTTTCGACCAATCCGCGTTCTCGGCGGCTCGGGGTAAAATCTGGTGGCCTTCGGGCCCAGGTTAAGCACCGACGTCCGTAGGGCAGGCGGCCCCGCTATATTGTAACCGCGTTGGCGGGGCCGCTGCTGCCAAGAAACGAGCTAGGACCTAGGGGGCTTTCCATCCGGCGAAGCGAGTGGGGTTTCCTGGGGCGGTGCGGCTCGGACTTGAGATACGCAACTCCTCAGAACCAGCCGCCTTGCGCGCGCTCCGCAGCCGGATCCTCGCAGACTCTTCGGCATCAGGCCGCAAGGGCAGCCCGATCAGGGAGTAGTCCTTTCGGGTTATTGGAAGACAGTTCTGCTTCGAGATAGCTTCAGGCAAGCGCGTCCTGTCGACGAGCTCGTTTGGCATGCTACGTGCGCTTCGCGAGGGATCATGTCGGTTTTGACGGGAACAGCCGGCGCGGACATTCGACGCGGTGATATGATTAAGGTGATCAAAGGGAGGCTGTTCCCGGCGCTCCTTTACGAGCAACATGAGGGCGGCGCCGCCGAAGATATTCCCGAGGGCGCCCGTGCCTATTGCCTCAAAGACAAAGTCTGGCGAACGATGCCTCCGGGCTTCCGCCCCTCCTAGAGCTTGTTGGCAAACCAGGATCGCAAAATGGCCGAGCCAGGCTCGGCCAAGTCGCGATCGGACCGGCGCCGCAACCTCCGCGGTAGGTCTGGACTGACGGCGGAGCGCTGTGTGTGCAGACTAGCTGCAGCTCAGCGGCAACGGCTGGTCGGGGTGCAACTCGTACCAATCGTAGCAATCTGGATAGGCGCCGTAGAATCCGTATCCGGGTCGATCGCGACCAAAGCGGTGGAACGCATGTTGGCGCAGGCCGATGCCGCCGTTGCCGGCATGCCCGCCGAATCCGAGATGTTCGCCGCCAAAGCCTCCATCACGCGCCATGCCACCGAAATGCGCGCCGCCGCCGCCGAAGCCCATATGTCCGCCGCCAAAGCCACCACCGCCGAAACTGCCGTGGCCGCCGCCGCCAAAGCCACCACCGTGGCCGCCGCCGCCACCGCCGTGCGCCTCGGCCGCGCCGATGGCTAGGGTCGAGGCAAGCGCCGCTGTTGCCAAAATCATGATTGCTCGTTTCATGGGACACTCCTTTCGTGTCGATCTGCCTGGTCATCCATGCAATCCGCTCTCGCGTCGTGCCGTCGCCGAAGCTCCTGATGACAAGGCTCGTGATGAAAGGAGAGGTAGGAGCGATGCGCAGCAATCCCACTAAATTCGACTTCAGGAACGAGGCGCGCCGGTAGGGAAGATGATCCTGCCGCGGGGGCCGCGGCCCACAGAAGGGGCGGGCTGAACGTTCCAGCCCGCCCCCGTCGTTCGATGAGGAGCGGCCGACCGAGGCGCCCGGCCGGCCAAGGAAATGCCGTGATCAGAAGCTGCCCGTGCCGGGCTCGCAAGGCACGTTGTTGCCGGTCCACGGCGCCGTCGCGAAAGCGCCGACGCGCGGCGCAGGAACGCAGACGCGGCCTCCCTGCTGATAGAAGGGCGCATCCGGTGCGGCCGTATCGGTTGTCATCGCGGGCTGTCGCATGACGGAATGGTGCTCGCGCGCCATGACGGGTCCCCCGAGCACGGCGGCTGCAATCAATCCCGTCGACAAGAGTTTGAGAGTGGTCATTTCGGCTTCTCCTTTGATGACATCAGGCCGACCAAGCGGCTCACCATCAACGTATGGACGGCCGGGCGTCGTCCAAATGCACGAATTGCTCACCTGATTTCAACGGCCTGTGACCCGGCGCGGCGCTGCAAGCACGATCGTGCGAATGCGCAACATCCGTTGCCTTGAGAGTAACGGGGAGCGCATCGCAGGCATATGTTCATGAAAGCGCAGTTCAGAATGGAGGCGGAAGATGATCACGACGACAGCGAGACGTATGGCCATCGCGCTGGCCCTGTTGGCGACGGGCTCGGCGCGCTTCCTGAATCGCTATTTAGTGGTGCCCCATGCTCCGCAGGACTATCTCGTCAGACAACGAGTGGCCTATGGCAGGCTGGCGCGGCGCCGCGCGTTCAGAGCGGGTGGGCATTGAACATGACGCTCCGGACCGCCGAGCCCGTGCTCCTCCGCCGCAGGCCGAAACGCCTCGCAGAACGTGGGAGCAGGATCATGACGCGGATTCTTCTGATCGAAGATGATGCCGAAACCGCCGAGGTGATCGTCGCCGAACTCGCCGATCGCGGTTTTGACGTCCAATGGGCCCCTGACGGCGTCGACGGTCTCGATCGGGCGCGCGCGGCGTGTCCGGATGCCATGATCGTCGATCGCATGCTGCCCGGAATGGACGGGCTGACCGTCATCGAGGCCCTGCGCAAGGATCGGGTCGGGACACCGGTGCTGGTTCTGAGTGCGCTCGGCGCCGTGGACGATCGGGTGCGCGGATTGCGCATGGGGGGAGACGACTATCTCACCAAGCCGTTTGCAATCATCGAGCTCGTCGCACGGATAGAGGCATTGCTGCGCCGTCCGATGGACAGCCGCGAGACCACGTTGCATGTCGGGCCGCTGGAGCTCGACCTGATCGAGCGGACCGCGCGACGGGACGAGCGAGAGATCGACCTGTTGCCGCGCGAGTTCCGCCTGCTCGAATACATGATGCGCCGGAGCGATCAGTTGCTCACGCGCGCGATGCTGCTCGAAGAGGTCTGGAACTACAAGTTCGTTCCGGCAACGACGAATCTGATCGACGTGCATATGGGCCGGCTGCGCCACAAGGTCGATGGTCCCGGCGATACGCAGCTCATCCACAATGTTCGCGGCTCCGGCTTCATTCTGCGTTCGCGCGCATAGAGGCGCGAAACCCAGGGGGGCGCGGAGCACATCTCGGACGAATATCGAGTGCCGGTTCGATGCGCCAAATTCAGTTCATCCGTTCGAACACGTTCCTCTGGGCCCTGGCGGTGGCGGCCGCATTTGCGCTGTTCGTGGTCGGGTTGTTCGCGTTCACCTATTGGAAGCTCGATGACTATCTGATCGCGCGATCCGATCGCATGATCATGACCCGGATCAATTTCATCGCCGATTTGCCGTCGGCGCGCCGCATCGGAGCGATCTCCGATCATCTCGAGCAGGATTCCAGAGGCGTGCAGTACGCGGGACTTTTCAATGGTGCCGGCACCCGGCTTGCCGGCAACATCGACAGCTTGCCGCGCGCACTCGATCTCGGCGGAGCGGCGCAGGGTGTGCGGCTCGACCTCATTGAGAAATCGGCGGTCCACGGACCGGTCATCAGGGTCGTGGGCAGGCGTCTCGAGAACGGCGATGTCCTGGTGATGGGACGGAATGTCGATGAGACGCGCGAAATCTCGAGTGTCGTGGGGCAGGCGCTCGCGCTTGGCCTGCTGCCGGCGTTCTGCCTCTGTCTGCTGGCCGGAGCGTGGCTGAGTGTTCGCGCCCAGAGACGCGTGGAGGAGGTGAACCAGCGGGTACAGCGGATCGTGGCCGGGGAGTTGCGCGAGCGGCTGCCGGAGGACAATTCCGACGATCCGTTCGCGCGACTGGCCAGGATCGTCAACGGCATGCTCGCCGAGATGGAGACCATGATCAACGCGCTTGCCGGTGTCGGCAACGATATCGCCCATGATCTCAGGACGCCGCTCACGCGCGCACGCCTGGCGCTGGAGCGCGGCCGAACGCATGCGACCACCCTGGAGCAGCTCCAGGAGGTCACGGACAAGGCAATGGCCGGAATCGACCAGTCGCTCGCGATCGTCACCGCCTTGCTGCGCCTCACCGAGATCGAGAACAGCCGCCGCACCGCCGGTTTCGGTAACGTTGCGCTCGACGAGATCCTGCGCGAGGTGTGCGACGTCTATGAGCCCATCGCCGAAGACAAGGGTATCGGGCTTGGCGTCGTCATCGATCGCAATGTGCAGGTGTGGGGCGATCGGGACCTGTTGTTCGAAGCGATGGCCAATCTCGTGGACAATGCCGTCAAGTTCACGCCGACCGGCGGCCAGGTGAGGCTCGAACTGGTGTCGGAAGACGACACGGCGCTCGTGCGCGTAAGTGACACCGGACCCGGCATCAGCACGCAGGAGCGCGAAGCGGTGCTGCGGCGATTCTATCGTTCCGACAAGATGCGCAACACGCCGGGGGTTGGGCTTGGACTGAGCCTGGTGGCCGCCATCGTCAAGCTGCATGGCTTTCGATTGATCATCGGTCCGGCTCCCGGCGGGCGGATCGAGATCCTTGCCTGGACCGGGAGGGCGAGCAAAGCCGCCGCATGCCGGTCCCGGACCCCAACTCTCGCAACCGTCAATCAGATGTGATGCCCCTCATGATGCGTGATGTTCACGATGCCAGGACATGCCGAATGTCTGAAGGCGAATTCAGGTTTGTTACGCTCAATTCAGTGGCCTCCGCCTTCGGAGGCTTCCTAGAGTCCGCTCGCCGGTTTCGTATGTGGGAGTGACAGATGCAGATCCGCCCCGAAGGCGTGAGGAATGGTGCCATGGCTGTCGCGGCCGGAGCCCCATCGCCCTCCTTCCTCAGCGCCTATTCCGCGGCCATCAAGCGCTATGAACTGCTTGAGCCCGGTCACGAGCAGCAGCTTGCACGCCGCTGGCGCGAGACGCGGGACCGCGGTGCCGTGAACGCGCTCGTCACGAGCCATCTCCGGCTCGCAGCCAAGGTGGCGCGCGGCTACAAGGGGTACGGTCTGCCCTTGGCCGATGTGATTGCGGAGGCAAATCTCGGCCTCGTCATCGCGGCGTCACGCTTCGAGCCCGGCCGCGGTGCGCGGTTCTCCACCTATGCGGTTTGGTGGATCAAGGCCTCGGTTCACGAATACATCCTGCGCTCCTGGTCTCTGGTCAGGATCGGCACGACGGCAGCGCAGAAGAAGCTGTTCTTCAAGCTCCGTAGCGAGATGAGGAAAGCCGCGGGCGGCGCGATGGCGGCGCTCACGCCCGATGTCGCCGAGACGATCGCGGAAAGGCTCGACGTCACGGCGCGTGAGGTGATCGAGATGGATTCCCGCCTGAACGGTGACATGTCGCTGAATGCGCGCGTTGGCGACGACGAGCAGGGAACCGAATGGGAAGCGTTGCTGGTCGATCAGGCGATCGACGCGGAGACGGTGCTCGCCGATCATGAGCAGACGGAGCGCCGTACCAACGCCTTGCGCGTTGCGCTGGGCATGCTCACGGCGCGCGAGCGTCATATTCTGGAGGCAAGGCGGCTGGCGGAATGCCCGGTTACGCTGGACCAACTCGGCTTCGAGCTTTCGATCTCCAGCGAGCGGGTTCGGCAGATCGAGATCCGCGCCTTCGCCAAGGTCAGGCGAGCCGCAATTCTTGCCGCGCAGGATGCGGCACGCAAGCGCCCCGACGGCGCCTCGGGCTCACGGCCGCGGGAGCTCACCGCTCCATGAGCGATCGAGAAGCGGTGATGCCGGTACGAATGATGTCTGTCCTTCCGCGGAGCATCTGAATTCGTTTTCATTTGAACGGATGCTCTCCCGTCCTCATCTGTTCAATGATCCCGCGCAACTTGCTTCAGGCAGAACCACAATGGGAATTGTTCGCTTCGCGCTACGGTTTCCGCACACGTTCTATGTGCTTGCGGCGCTGATCCTGTTTCTCGGCGGCATCGCGATCTGGTCGATGCCGACGGACATTTTTCCGGAGATCCGCATTCCCGTCGTCACGGTGGTGTGGAGCTACACGGGCCTGTCGACGCCTGAGATGGAGCAGCGCGTCAGCACCTACAGCCAGTATTCGATCAGCGCCAATGTCAGCGGCATCAAGAACATCGAGGCGCAAACCCTCAACGGCCTGTCGGTTCAGAAGATCTACTTCCAGCCGGACGTCAATCTCGATCTCGCGATCTCGCAGATCGTCTCGGCAACCAACGCGATCCGCGCCCTGATGCCGCCGGGCATTCAGCCGCCGATCATCGTGCAGTTCAATGCATCGAGCGTGCCGGTGCTGCAGCTCAGCCTCGAGTCCAATAGTCTGAACGAGCAGCAACTATACGATTTCGGCATCTACCGTATCCGGCAGCAATTGGCGCCTGTTCCGGGCGTGACGCTGCCCACGCCTGCCGGCGGCAAGTACCGCCAGATCATGGTCGACATCGATCCGGACAAGCTCCTGTCGCGCGGATTGACGCCGCTCGACATCGTCAATGCGGTGAACACCCAAAATCTGACGCTGCCCACCGGGACGACGAAAATCGGCGACACCCAGTACACCGTTCGAACCAACGCCACGCCGGCCTCGATCAAGGATCTCAACATGATCCCGGTCAAGTTCGTGAACGGGGCCACGATCTTCCTGAAGGACGTGGCCCAGGTCCGGGACGGCTCCCAGGTCCAGCAGAACATCGTGCGCGAGGACGGTCATCGCGCCGTCCTGCTCAGCGTGATCAAGAACGGAAATGCCTCGACGCTCGCTGTCGTCAACGGGGTGAAGAAGGCCTTGAGTTCGATTCGCGCGTCGGCTCCTGCAGGGCTGAAGATCAACGAGCTGTTCGATCAGTCGGTCTTCGTCACCCATTCGGTCGATGGCGTGCTGCGCGAGGGCGCGATCGCGGCCGGCCTCACGGCGCTGATGATCCTGCTGTTTCTGGGATCGTGGCGATCGACACTGGTCGTCTTGATCTCGATCCCGCTGGCGATGCTGTCTTCGCTGGTGGTGCTGTATTGTCTCGGCGAGACCTTGAACACGATGACGCTCGGCGGGCTTGCACTCGCGGTCGGTATTCTGGTCGACGATTCCACGGTGACGATCGAGAACACGCACCGGCTCTGGACCGAGGAAGGCATGCCGTTGCCCGATGCGACGCTGCACGGGGCAGCCGAAATCGCGGTGCCGACGCTCGTCTCCACGCTCGCCATCAGCTGTGTGTTCACCTCGGTCGTCTTTCTGGAAGGGCCGGCCAAATACCTCTTCACACCGCTGGGTCTGGCGGTGGTGTTCGCGATGTTGGCGTCATATGCGTTGTCGCGAACGCTGACGCCGATCACCATCGGCCTGCTGCTGAAGGGCGAACGGCGCCATGGCGAGAGCGGAAGCCCGTCGGGCATCTTCGGCCGCGCCTCGGCGATGTTCGAGCGCGGGTTCGAACGTCTGCGCAACGGCTATTCCGATTTGCTCTTGACGTTGCTTCGGCGTCGCGTCGTCGTGCCGGTCGTTGCGGTCCTGGTGCTGGCGCTCGGGGCCACCATGTTCGTCTATGTCGGCAGGGACTTCTATCCCCTGATCGACGGCGGCCAGATCCAGCTCCACGTTCGCGCGCCCGCGGGCACCCGCATCGAGAAGACGGAAGCGATCTTCCAGGCGGTCGAAGACAAAATCCGCCAGGTGATTCCGGAGCGGGACCGGGCGCTGATCGTCGACAATATCGGGCTTCCGGCGCGTCCTTACAATCTCGCATTCACCGACGGCTCGACGATCGGTGTGAACGACGGCACCATTCTCGTGTCGCTCAAGGACGGACACAAGCCGACCGCGGACTACGTCAGAAAACTGCGCCAGGTGCTGCCGGCGGCATTCCCGGAGGATACGTTCTATTTCCAGGCGGCCGATATCGTCACGCAGATCCTGAACTTCGGTCTTCCGGCACAGATCGATGTCCGCACGGTTGGCTACGGCGCCAACAATCTGGCCGTGGCCAAGGAGCTGCAGAAGAGCCTCGCTGCGATCCCCGGGGTCGTCGATGCGCATCTGCAGCAGGAAGTCGATGCTCCGGCGTTCTATGCCGACATCGACCGCACCCGGGCGGCGCAGCTTGGGCTCAACGCCAGCACGGTGGCGACCAATATCAATGTCAGCCTCAGCTCGTCGGCGCAGGTCTCGCCGAACTTCTGGACCGATCCGACGTCGGGCATCCCGTATTACCTGGCCGTGCAGACACCCGAATACAGGGCCAATTCGCTGAACGCACTGGGAAACACACCGGTGTCGGCCTCGCTTGCCGCGAGCGGGCAGACGGTGCCCGGCCTCCTCAGCAATGTCGCGACGTTCAAGCGGGGGAGTGTCCCCACCAATTCGAACCAGGCCAACGTCCAGCCGGTGTTTGACGTCTATGCGAGCGTCCAGGGTCGCGATCTCGGTGGCGTCGCGGCCGATATCAACAAGGTCACGTCCACACTCCAGAAGCAGCTCCAGCCGGGTAATTCGATCCAGGTCCTGGGACAGATCCAGAGCATGAATCAGTCGTTCCGCAATCTCGGAATCGGCCTGCTGTTTGCCGCCATCCTGGTCTACCTGCTGATGGTCGTGAACTACCAGAACTTCGGCGATCCCTTCGTCGTCATCATGGCGCTGCCGGCGACCTTGTGCGGCATCTTGACGATGCTGTTCATCACCGGAACGACACTGAACGTGCCTTCGCTGATGGGGGCGATCATGGCGGTCGGCGTTGCTTCCGCGAATTCGATCCTGCTCGTGACGTTCGCGCGTGATGAGCAATTGAAGGGACATTCCGCGTTCCAGGCGGCGTTGAGCGCGGGCCGCACCAGGATCCGTCCGGTCCTGATGACTGCTGCCGCGATGATCGTGGGCATGATCCCGATGGCGCTCGGAGGTCCGGGCGAGGAGCAGAACGCCGCGCTCGCGCGCGCGGTGATCGGCGGACTTCTGTTCGCGACCCCGACGACTTTGCTGATCGTGCCGTACCTCTTTGCCATGCTGCGCAAAGGTAACGATGGCAAGCCTCACCACGGCGTATTCGAGGAGCAACCGGAATGAGCGACGTTCGTGTGCGGACCAATGACGACGAGGCGAGGGACCCGCCCGATGCGGAGAGCCGCCGCATCGTCGAGCTCCCCGGCAAGGCCGCGCCATCCGGACGCCGTTACGGCGGCACGCTGCTCGGAGGAGGGATGCTTCTGCTGCTCGCGGGCGGTCTCGGCATTGGCGGCTGGCGGCACTATCAGGCGGCGCGTGAGGTCGCTGCAGTGGCGGAGCAGGTGAGAACCGCCATTCCGGAAGTGCGGGTGGCGGTGGTCCGGCCCAGCGGCGACCTGATGAAGGTTACCTTGCCGGCGACGACGACCGCGTTCGAGGCAGCCAATATCTTCGCGCGGACCAGTGGCTATATCGAAAAGCGCTATGTGGATATCGGCGATCGGGTCAAGAAAGGCGATCTTCTCGCGGCAATCACCGCTCCGGAGCTCGACCAGCAGATCGCCCAGGCCCAGGCGACGCTGGCGCAAAACCAAGCCGCCTTGCAGCAGGCGCAAGCGAGCCGGGAGCTTGCCGACGTCACCAATGCGCGCGACAGCAATCTGGTCAAGCAAGGCTGGCTGACGGCACAGCAGGGGGACAACGATCGTCTCACCCTGCGTGCACAGCAGGCGGCCGTGGGTGTCGCCCAGTCGAACATCACGGCGCAGGAGGCCCAGATTCGAGTCCTTCAGCAGGAGAAAGCCTACCAGCGCGTGGTGGCGCCGTTCGACGGCGTGATCACACAGCGCAACGTGGACAATGGCAGCCTGGTGCAGGCCGGGTCGACCTTCATGTTCACGCTGATGCATTCCAACGTGATCCGAACCCAGGTCTTCGTGCCGCAGGACGAGGCCTTCGGAGTTGGACCGGGCGTCGACGCGGATATTCGCGTCCCCGAGATTCCGGGGCGGACGTTTCCGGGGAAAGTCACGCGCATCGCAAGCGCATTGCAGCCGGGAAGCCGAACTCTGCTGACCGAGATCGACGTGCCCAATCCGGACGGTGCCTTAAGTCCCGGTATCTACTGCACGGTCGAGCTGTCGATCCCGCGCAAGACGCCGTCGATGACCGTCTCGTCCGATGCGCTCGTCTTCGATCAGAACGGTCTTCATGTCGCGGTCGTGCGGAATGGCACCGTTCATCTGCAGCACGTCTCGATCGCGCGGGACTTGGGCACCACAATTGAAGTGCGCGAGGGCCTACAGCCCGGCGACCAGGTCGTGCTCAATCCGGCGGTGAACCTGGCGGAGGGCAGCAAGGTCACCATTCGCAAGGTCGAGGTCAGTTAGGAGCATAGAGATGATCCGGATCGTGCTCGCAACAATGATCGCGCTGCTGTTGGGTTGTTCTTCGAGTGAGGCGCAGGTCTCAACGATGGGCACCACGGCGATGGGCCTTCCAACCGTACCGGGCGCGATCGTGACCTCGCCGCTCAATAGTCCGGGGCCCTTTTCCGCAACAACCGAGCCTGGCGTTCCCGACACGACGCTGGCGCCTGTTCCGCTCGCCTCGGATCCGACGACGCCGGGTACGGTCGTCGTCTGCGCCACGCCATCGACGTCCCCGATGCCGGTGCCGGCGACCCCGATCGTATCGAGCATCGGCTCGTCAGCGTCAGGCATCGGCGCTCCGCTATTGCCGGTCACAGGGCAAACCGGCAGCTCCATCGGAACGATTCCCGCAGCGGCACCGGCGGGAACGGGGACGATGGTCGCATGCAGCTCGACGCCGGGAGGGCTCGCGACAAGCGCTGCGTCCCTGCCGCTCTCGATCCCGCAAGTGCCGTCCAGTCTCGCGCCCGGCACGATCCTGGCGGACACCAGCGCTGCCGGCGGTACCGGCATCGATCCAAATGCCGCCGTCATGCCGAGCCCGAACAGCACGGCCTGCGCGGAAGGAGTCTCTATGAACCTCGCAGCGCCTGCGACCGTGTTGCCGGCCAACGCGTCAGGCGCGGCGCCAACGCCGGGAGTGTCGCCGGTCTTGCCGCCGGGATGCTGAGGCGACGCCGCTACAGGACTCTCGTCGCACCGCGTGGGGAACGGGGGACGACACTTCGGCTAGCATAGCCTTGGCCGCACCGGCGCTTCACGTTGCCGGTCGTAGCTTCAAAACTTCGGCGTCGGGCGGCAGCATCGTTCCACCGTCCCGGTACTTCCAGTCCACCATCACGCCCTTGTTGGCCCGTACAGTGGTGCGGCCGACGAAGGTCCCCATCGTGCTCTGATGGTCGATGGAACGCCAAATCGCCGGGCCGAACGGCGTTTCGAAGCCGACGTTGCCAAAGCCGTCGGCCATCGCCTCGGTATCGAATTTCCCGAGCTTTGCGATCGGCGCCGCGATGGAGCTGATCAAGGCGTGACCGACCACGGATCCCATCGTGGGAGCCTCGCCATATCGCGCGGAATAGGCCGACACGAAGGCGCTGTTGGCGTGACCCAAGACCTCGGTCACCGGATAGCCGGTCACGATCCATCCCTCCGGGGCGTCCTGCCCGAGGGGAAGAAGGTATTCGGGTTCGCCGGTCGTGAACGACACGACGTGTCGCCCTTCGAACAGGCCGCGATCATTGCCTTGCCGGACAAATCTGGCGAGATCGGGTCCGAAGGTGACGTTGAGGATCGCTTCGGGCTTCTGCTGCGCGAGGGCGTTGACGACCACGCCGGCATCAATGGCACCCAGCGGCGGCCACTGACTGTTGATGAACGCGACGTCGGGGCGACGGCGGCTCAGAAGCTGCGTGAACCATCTTACGGCCGACTGGCCGTATTCGTAGTTCGGGGCGATCGTCGCCCACCGCGTCGCCTTCAATTGAGCTGCCTCCTCCACCAGCATGGCTGCCAGCATGTATGTCGAGGGGCGGAGCCGGTAACAATATCGATGTCCTTGCTCCCAAACGAGGGCGTCGGTAAGCGGTTCGCTCGCCACGAAGAGGATCCGGTTTTGCCGGGCGAAGTCGCTGATAGCCAGTCCGACATTCGACAGATATGCGCCTGCCAGAAGATCGACGTCATTCCGTCGCACCAGTTCTTCGGCGGCACGCAGCGCGACGCTCGGCTTGCCTTCATCGTCCCGGCTGATGACCTGCAGCTCTCGCCCGAGCAGGCCCCCGCCCGCATTCAGCTGTTCGACCGCCAACTGCCAGCCGCGACGATAGGGCAGGGTAAACGCGGGCGCGCTGCTATAGGAGTTGATCTCGCCGATCCTGATCGGTCTCGTGCCCTGGGCGCGGATGATGCCGGGCGAAAACACCGACGCGCCAACACTGCCTAAGACCTGTCGTCGAGAGATGCTCATCTGGTGCGATCCGGAGGATTGAGTGTGAGGGCTGGTCCAGCGCTGCAGGACATGTCGTGCCGGTCGAAAGATCAGCAACCTAGTGGCAGGTGCAGGACGGGGGCCGGTCGTCGCCGCCTGTCGAAATCGAGATGCCCGGACTTGCAGCGAGACCGCGCGCAAAGGCGAGCGCGGGAAGATCGACCTCCCGATCGAACAAAGCGCTGACCGGACCGACGAGATCAAGCGCGGTCTGCTGGCGGTCCGACGCTGCCATGATCCTTGCCCAGGCTGCCGCGACCTTCAGCTCGTAGAAGCGGCATTGCTGCTCTCTGGCAACGGACAGGCCCTCGGAGAACAGGACTTCCGAGCGGGACCGATCTGACGAGCCATCGGCAAGCAGGATCTCGCCCTTGATCCGCAGCAGATCAGCAAGGCACCACAATTGCTGGCCTTGCCGGGAGATGGCCAGGGCATCTTCCACGGCGGCCAGGGCCTGCGCACTCTCGCCGACCGCGAACAGTCCTTCGGCGAGCGATCCGAGAAATTCGGGATTGCGCATCAGCCAGCCGTTCTCGGCCCGCGCTTTCAGTCCGCTGCGCAGCAGCTCTATTCCATCGTGATGTCTGCCTTGCAGGACGAGCAACTGCCCCTTCAGGCAGGACGTCCAGCTCGTCCAGAAAGCTATTCCCTCGCGCGTGACGAGCTCGAGGAGAGACGCTATCGCCTGATCGGCAGTGGCGACATCATGCGTCATCAGCGCAATGGGGCACACGGCGTTCCGCAGCGCGTAAGCGATCGCGAGCTTGTCCTTCTCACGCTGCGCCTCCTCGAGGCATTCCGCGGCCAGGGATCTGCTCTGGGCGATCTTTCCCTGGAGCAGCAGCACGCGGGCTAACATGGCTTTTGCCAGGACGCTCTGGTTGAGCAGGAACCACATCTGGTTCGCGCCGTCCTTCAATCCGTGAGCCGAGTGGTCTAGGGAGAGGGTCAGTTCGCGTCGAGCTTCCTCCTGCGCGCCGTAAAAATGGGTGGCGGCGCCGATCAGGCGGCGGCCGACCGTCTCGTTGGCGGGGTTTCCCGTGCGAAGGGCGATCTCCAGATATCGCTCTCCGACACTCTTGGCCGCGTCGTATTGGCCCGAGTTGAGATTATAGCTCCACAGCGTCCAAACAGCCTTGAGCTGAAGCTCGAGATCGGACAGCTCTTCGCCGAGCGCAAGGCCGATGTTCAGGGCCGCTTTCATGCGATCCGCCGAGCCAGTCGTATTGAGAAGCGCGAACCCCAGCGCGACGTAGAGCTGCGCCTTGAGCCTTGGATTGCAGGTCAGCTCTCCGTCAAGATGGGCGAGAGCGTGCTCGATCCGGGTCGAGCATTCCATGAAGGACAGCAGTTGCATCCACACCGGCACAAAGCCGGCCGTCAGCTCTACGCCGAGCGCGGCATCGCCGCTGGGTGCGAAGGCCCAGTCGAGCGCCGCATGCACGTTTCCAATTTCCTGGGCAAGGCGAGTGAGATCGTCGGAGGCGGGGGAGGCATCGCCAGGTGGCATGATGAGCTGTCTGAGAAAGCCCGCATGCCGTCTGCTGGCCTGCTCGCAGAGCCCTGCTTCTGCCAGCTTCTCCAGAGCATAGGCGCGGGTGGTCTCCAGCAGACGCCACCGCCCTTCGAAGGAGGGATCGAGCGCGACCAGCGATTTTCCGACCAGATTGAACAGTGTTTCGATGACGTCCGACCGGGACAACGCGTCGTCCATCATTGCAATGGCCGCATCGAGTGTGAAACCTGCCGGAAACACCGCGAGCCAGCACAACAGCCTTTGCTCGTCGGGCGACAACAGATCGTAGCTCCAGTCCAGCGTCGCTCGCAGGGTCTGGTGCCGTGGCAGTTGGTCCCTGCGGCCGCCGCTCAGCAACTCCATTCGCCTGTCCAGGCGAAGCAAGACCGTGTCTACCCCAAGATTCGCGGTCTGAGCCGCGGCGAATTCCAGCGCGAGCGGAATTCCGTCGAGCCGGCGACAGATGGCAGCCACTTTCAGCAGATCGTCCGCACCTGGAGAGAAGTTCGCGCGTAGCGACTGTGTGCGAGCGACGAAGAGCTGCACGGCGCTTGCCTGCAACAGCAAACCGGGATCACGCAAACCAGAGTCCGGAACCGACAGCGGCGGTATGGCCGCGACGTATTCGCCATCGATGCGGAGGCCTTCCCGACTGGTCGAAAGAATAGTGACATTGGGACAATAGCGAAGTGCAGCACTCGCGATCTGTGCAGCGACGTCGATGACATGCTCGCAATTGTCCAGGATGAGAAGCAGACGCCGTGACCCGATGGCCTGGGCGATGCAGGCGGCCGAAACCTCCTTGTCACTCAAGGCAAGCTTGAGCGCACGGGCGGTGGTCGATGTCGCAAGTGCCGGATCATGCAAGGTCGCGAGCTCGACCAGCGCCACCGCACCATCGAATGAGGATGCGACCAGGCGCGCAAGTTCGATGGCCAGCTTTGTTTTCCCGATGCCTCCCGGGCCGACCAAAGTCACGGCCCGATATGCGAACATAAGTTCGGCAATTTCGCTCAGGCAATCCTCGCGCCCGATAAGAGGAGCGCGCGTGTTCGGCAGGTTGTTCGAAAAGGATTCGATGGCCGGGACGGATACCGATGCCGCTGCGGGCTGATCCAAATGTCCGCTTCGCCAGGTCCCGGCGAGCGTGTACCCACGGCCCGAGATCGTCTTGAGGAGATCGCGATCTTTGCCCAGCGCCTTGCGGACGGCGGAGATATGGACCTGTAGCGTGTTGTCCTCGACGGCCAGGCCTGACCAGACACTTCCGATCAAATCATCCTTGGTCACCAGGTGACCTGCGCAACCCGCCAGTTTCTCTAGAATCTCGAATGCGCGGCTTCCGATCGGGACCATGATGTTGTCGCACTTCAGCTCTCTCCGCTGGCAATCGATGAGCCAGTTACCGAAAGAGTAGGTTCGTACAGCGGGCGAAGGCGACATAAGGGGGTCCGTGGATCAGCTTCACTGCCGCAATCTAGGAGAGTGACGTGACCCCCAAAGATCACCGCCCCTGGCAAGATTCTGAAAGCGTCAGTATGCCCAGGTGTCGTACAGGGGAGGCCGTTGGGGTGTCAAGACGACCTTCTCAGTAGCCGGCTGTTCGCCATGGCTCGATGCAGGCGTCCGAAACGCTCGTTGCTTGCACACGAATTCGTGAGGACGAATGGGGGTGCCAAAATGGGAGAGCGGGCCGGAAGGAGCGTGCAGCACATCCCGACAGCAACACAGGGCAGGGGATTTCGCGTCGCGACGGTTCAGAAGCTCGGCGGCCTGCTTGGTCTCTTCATTATCGAGCGGTCGAAGCGACACCTGTTCACATCGCGAGCTACAGGATATCGCGCGGCATCTCGCTTGAAGCGATGGCACGACGCATCGCTTCGACGGTGTCGGCATGTCGGCGACGGAGAGCCTGAAGTTTCCTGATTTTGCGCCTCTTCACTCGCGATCGGGCCATAGCTTGCTACCTTACTCTGCGATCGATGCGCTTCGCCGGAATGGAGCATCATCGTTTGGATTGTCCTTGCCAGAGTAAGATCATGTCTCAGCCATTATTACTGTCGCCACAACCGAAGCATGGCGACACCCAGGCGACCGTCACCGCGGACGAAACAGATTTCCGCTCGGCCATCGCAATGGCCTCGATCGCGCCGCTTCCGAAGGTCATCGCGCCTACCACCGTTTCGCGCAGAGACGATCTGTCCCCCCTTGACGCAACGACGATTGCCTTCGAGCGGCTTGGTCTGGTCATTGCGATCGAAGGGCAGCCACGGCGCAGCTCCAGCATATCCCCGTGTAATCCGGCGCGCGATACCGGCTGGCTGCGCGTCGAAATCCCGTGGCAACGCGCGGCCATGACTGCACCTAGCGCTCTGACAACTGCGCCCATTTGTGACGACGATCCGGTAGTTCAGCGCCTGTCCGAAGCTCTCGTCGCGATGGAGCGATTGAAAGCCACCGATAGCGCCCTTTGCGTCGACGCCCTGCGATTTGCCGTCATTGCCCGGCTCCTTGCCTTGCGGTCCGAGGCGCAGCCGAGGTTCGACGAGCGAGCCCGCGTCGGCCAATGCACTTCTGAAAGGCCGGTCCAGGGATTGCAGAAGTGGCGGCTCAAGCGGGTGCTCGACTATATCGAGACTCACTTCCGCAAGAAAATCGTGCTGGCGGATCTTGCCGCGGTCGCCGGCCTGAGCCGGATGCATTTCGCCGCCCAGTTCCGCGCCGCGACGGGTTGCAGGCCTCACGAATATATCTTGCGGCACCGGATACAGCGTTCCAAGGATCTGCTGCGGGAGTGCGAGATGCCGATTGTTGAGGTCGCGCTCACAGTGGGTTTTCAGAGCCAGGCCCACTTCACGACGACGTTCAGGCGCTTCGCGGGTGACACGCCGAGTCGATGGCGAGATGCCGCTGCGACTGGATTCGATCTTTGATGCCCTTGCCTCGAGCGAGTAGGCCTCGCCCCCGTGGGGCCTGAGACTGCAGTGGCGAGGTTGGTGAATTCCGCGATGGAGCTGGCATCGCTCTCGGATCCGCTGGAGATGCCGGGCCGCGGCGTTGGTACGGATCAATGCGCCTCGGACATGGCCGGTCGGAAGAACGGGGCTTCATACGGCCGCCATTCTTCCTCCAGTGACGTCCGTGAGTAGCCCCCGAAACGCTGAGATGAACCTCTTCAAGTCAGCGCTGACGATTGCCTTGCGGCGAAGGGACTCGCCTCGGTTGGCGTGCTCAATAGCCCGACTTGGGCTCGCACGGAGGCCGACGCCAGGGGTCGCTCGCATACGCACCGACGTCGGGAGCGCGAACACAGTTGCGCTTGGACGTCACCGGAACGCGCTGGACCGACGCATAGGCGTCGTCATTGGTTCGGCGCGCGTTGTTGCTGCCTTCGCGAGCCATCGCGGGGGAGGCGATCATGGCCGAAACCATCAGTCCGGCCGACAAGAGCTTCAGTGTAGTCATTGCACGTCTCCTTGACAAAGCGACGCCGGGAACGCCTCGGCTCGCCTGCCAGACATGTGTACGCATGTGTCGGATGAGCAGTATCAATTGAACGATCATTTTCGCCTTTGCACGAAGTCGGCGCCCGCGCTTCATCTCGAAAGCGATTGTTCGCTAGTCGGGCGAAAGCGTTATCTGGTCCGAATGGCCATTCATGAGCGGACCGAACCATTCCCACTTCTCGCCGGTGAAACGCATCATTTGGAGATGCTCGATCGGGCGAAAGTCCGTCGGCGATGTCTTGACCCGGACGCCGGGAATATAGGCCGCCCCCTCGATGTCGAGATTCGTCGCCACCTGCATGATCCTCTCGCGCGTGAGATCGTCGCCACAGCGCCTAAGCACCTCAACGAGCGCGCTCGACATATTGAATGCCACCAGCGGGCCGCTTTCGGATCGATCTGCGTCCGGATAGTATTTCGCCATGAACGCGCGAAAATGCTGCATGCCCGGGTATGAGTCCCAGTGCGGGTCGGTCACGTCCATCTGGTACCCGGCACTCAGGACTCCCTTCGCGTTGTCCAGTCCTGCGAGCTTCAACACTGAGCCGACCGAAACCGAGACGTTCGTCATGATGTGGACGGGATGCCAGTCCAGCTCGGCGAGCTTCCTGATCGCCTGAGCCGCGAATTTTGGCGTGGCGACATTGATGAAAATGTCGGGGGCGGCCGCCTTGATCGCCACGATCTGCGAGTCGATTGTCGGCTCGCTGATTTCATATGGCAGGCTCGCAACCACCATTTGCGCGTACCTGTCTTGCAGCACCTCCTTCAGGCCAGCCAGATAATCGCGTCCGAAGTCGTCGTTCTGGTAGAGGATGCCGATCCTGGCGCCAGGGTGATGCGTCAGGACATAGTCCGCGTAGATGCGTGCCTCGGTTCGGTAGCTCGGTAGCCAGCCGATCGTCCACGGAAAGTGGACGGGATCAGCCCAGCGAGATGCTCCCGAAATGGCGAACAATTGCGGCACGTGGCGATTATTCATGTACCTTTGAATGGCGGCGTTGCTCGCGGTGCCGAAGGGGGCGAAGATCGCGAGCACTTCGTCGGCCTCGACGAGCCGCCGTGCCTGCTCGACCGCTCGGGACGGATTGTAGCCATCGTCGTAGGAGATGAACGCGACTGTCCGGCCGTTGATGCCGCCATTGTCGTTGACCATGCGAAAATACGCACTCATCGTCCTGCCGATGATGCCGTAAGCCGATGCCGGGCCGCTATAGGGCATGATGTTGCCAATCCTGATCTCGGTGTCGCTCGCACCGGGATCGTATCGCTGTTGCGCAGAGGCGCTGGCTGCGCCGGCCGCAAATATGACGGCGACGATCGCTAGTTTTCGCAGGCGCCTCGCAATGTCCGGACTCAAATGGCCACTTCCACCGGTGATCAAGCGATGCCTCCATAGCGCTGCTGGTCATCGTGCCTGCCGGGCGGCGGTATGGCGCCAATGGGGGGCCTGCTCGTCCAACAGTCGATAGCCGGAGTGTAGCGCGGGACCCGACGCGAGCCGGATTACAGAAGCTGAAGAACTGTGAAGTTTTACAATGGTGTGCGTAGAATTGGCCCGTCACCGGCGCCCGATCTGGGGGAGCGTTCTACGCCGTCGTCGCGAACAAACGTTCGGAGCCGATGATATCGATCGAGGCTCCGGACCGCGGGGTGCGCCGCATGGCGCGGTCGCACGCCGAGCGGGGTCACGGACAGGCATGGTGACGCGGCAATTTGCCTTTGCGTGTTGCCGCCGCTCACCGATGCCCGTGGCGGTTGTAGATGTGGCCCGCTCCGAACACCGGAGCCGCGCCACCGGACCGCTCGAGACCCATTCGCCCTGCCGGCGTCAATGCGCCGCCATTCAGCACGTCGCGATTGGGATACATTGATGCAAATGCGGCGGGCTCCTGATCGGCAAAGGACCAGGCCGCGGAGGCGGATGATATCGTTGCCGTTGAGAGCAGCACTGCGGCGATCAGGGTTTTGAATGCACTCATAGCGAATCTCCATTGTTCGTGACGTGCGGAGAGTCGCTTGGCGATGATCGCTGCTCGGCTGATGGCGTTTCCGGAATTGTTTTCTATACCGGGCTATATAGGCAGTCCGGCCGGAAAACCCCGCTTGCCGTGCATCACTCTTGCGAGAAGATGACGGGAATATCAGGCAGTGCGCGCGGTTACCAAGGTCTGATGCGTCTTTGAAGCCGAACTCTGTCACAATTGTCATAGTTGCTCGCGCGATCGTGCGTGGTCCAATCGTGTGCGACGCCCAGTTCTAGGTGCAGGTCATACAACATGAGGAGTGTGAGCCATGAGACTGCTCTGGTTTCTCTGCGTCGTCGCCAGCCTTGCGCTCTCGGGTGTCGCATCTGCCCGCGGCGGCATGGGATCTCACATGTCGATGGAGAGCGGCGGCGCGCTCGGTACCAGCGCTGCTGCGCCGGGAACGAACTCGCTCGGCACGGCGCTCCCGTCATCGGAGGGGGTTGGTCATCCGACGAAGGGACCGCTGCTCGGCTCGGATGCGACCATCGACAAGGAGGACGCACGGGTCGAGAAGATGCTGGAAGGATCCATCTGTCGCGGCTGCTGACGTGCGAGCATTGCGATATTTGCGGCGAGTGTCTGGCGGCCTTGGTCGCCGGACAGATTGTGTATTTTGAAAGCGTTGGTGATACGCTGGGCGCAACATCAAGCAACCGCCTGGGGCTATGCCGATGATGGCCGAGCCAAACCAGCGCCCCGTCTACGCCTGCGCTGAATGGGAGATCGATCTTGCCAGACGCGAACTGCGCTCGATGGGAGAGTCCGTTCCTCTGGGCGGTCGTGCCTTTGAGATTCTTGCGGAATTGGCTCAGGCCGAAGGCGGGCTGGTCACCAAAAATGACCTGACAGAGCGTGTCTGGCGCGGCGTCTTCGTCGAGGAGAGTGCACTTCGGGTCCATATCGCGGCGATCCGGAAGGCCTTTGGTTCGGATCGTGACATGCTGGCGACAACGGTCGGCCGGGGCTATCGCCTGCTGGGTTCATGGCGGACCCGGCAGATGGATGCCCCGCTACAATCTGCCGCACCCCAGCCACTGCCGTCGACCAACATTCCCAATGCATCATTCGTTCTCATCGGCCGCACCACCGCGGTCGCGCGTTTGTGGGAGCTTCTGTCGGCTTATCGCGTCGTGAGCCTCGTCGGGCCTGGCGGGATTGGCAAGACAGCCCTTGCACTACAAGCTGCCAGGACGCTGCCAGCCGGTTTTGCGGCCGACCGGTTGCTGGTCGAATTGGCCTCGCTGCCCGATCCCAAGCTCGTGCCCTCGGCCGTCGCCAGCATGCTCGGTATCAAGCTCGAAGGGGAGGAGATCACCCCGGGCTCCATAGCGCGCGCGATTGGCGCCAGGCAGTTGTTGCTCATTCTCGACAATTGCGAGCACGTCGTTGATACCGTGGCCCAATTGGCCGAGACGATCGTCAGCCAGTGTTCCGGAACGACCGTCCTGGCGACAAGTCGCGAAGCGCTGCGCATTGACGGCGAACATGTCTATCGCGTTCCGCCCCTGGGTGTGCCGCCCGAAGTCCGGCTCGGGTCTGACGCCGCATCGGCCTACACGGCGGTGGAATTGTTCACGACCAGAGCGAAAGCGCTGGGCTCCAGCTTCGCGCTCGACGAAGAGAACCTCGATGCCGTCGCAGCCATCTGCCGCCGGCTGGATGGCATTCCACTCGCGATCGAGTTCGCGGCGGCACGCGCCGTGATGCTCAGTCCGCCGAAGATCGCGGCACTTCTCGACGACAGGTTCAAGTTTCTGACGACCGGCCGGCGTACTGCGTTGCCCAGGCAGCAAACGCTTCGTGCGACGCTCGACTGGAGCTACGATCTACTGCCGGACGCCGAGGCGCGGGTTCTGCGGCGGCTCGGCGTGTTTGCCGGAGAGTTTCTACTCGATGCCGTGATCGCGGTCGCCGGCGAAGGGATGGGCGATGTCACCGCGGAGCTTGCCAACCTGGTGGCAAAGTCGCTCGTCCTTGCGGATATTCGCGGCGAGCGCCCGTACTATCGCCTGCTGGACACCACGCGCGCCTATGCGCTGGAAAAGCTTCACGCCAGCGGCGAATTTCCCGGCGTCGCGCGCCGCCAGGCCGGATACTATGGCGGGTTCTTTGCGAATGCGGAAGCTGACAGCGAAGTGAAGCCGCAGGCGGAGTGGCTCGGCTTTTATGGCCAGCACATCGACAACGTACGATCCAGCCTCGATTGGGCTTTCTCGCCCGACGGAGATGCGCAGATCGGAGTGGCGCTGACCGCAGGGGCCGTCCCGTTATGGGTACAATTGTCGCTCCTCGCCGAGTGCCGCGAGCGGACCGAACTGGCGTTGGCCAGCCTCGACGGCAGCGCCGCGGGCGCTTTGCGGCTCCGCATGCAATTATCGGCCGCGCTTGGCTGGTCACTGATGTACGGCGTTGGCAGGGCTCGAGAGGCCGGTCCGGCCTGGGCGGCGACCCTGCAGCTGGCCGAGCAGCTCGGCGACAGCGACTATCTGTTGCGTGCGCTTTGGGGGCTCTGCATCGATCAATTCAACAACGGCGAGTTCCGCAAGGCGTTGGAATTCGCGCACCGCTTCGCGGATATCGTGGCCGATTCCCAAAATTCGGTCGACCGGATGATGGGCGATCGGCTGCTTGCCACCACGCTGCACTACCTCGGTGACCAGCGGTCGGCGCATCATCACATTGGGCGGACCTTGTCTCGCCTTTCCGATCTGGCGGCGAAGCCGCAGGTGATCCGTTTCAGGTTCGACCTGCGAGCCTCGGCACGCTATTTCCAGGCGCGCATCCTGTGGCTTCTCGGGTTGGCGGATCAGGCACTGAGCGTCGTCGAGCGCAATGTCGAGGAGGGCCGTGCGAGTGGTCATGCCCTGACCTTCTGCAGCGTACTCGGCCAGGGTGCCTGTCCGATTGCTTTCCTGGCCGGCGACCTCGATGCTGCGGAAGGCTATTGCACCATGCTGCTCGATCACACCGAACGTCATCCGATCCGTCTATGGAACGTATGGGCGCGCGCCTTCAGGGGCATGGTGATGGCGCGGCGTGGCGATGTCGCCGCCGGATTGACGTTGCTGCGCAAGGCGCTCGAGCTGGCGGGCGAGGCGCGTTTCCTGCCGCGCTTCCTGCTTCCTCTCGGCGAACTGGCGGCGTGTCTCGGAGAGGTCGGCGAAGTATCGCTGGGGCTTGCGACCGCGGACGAGGCGCTCGCGCGCTGCGAGGCGAGGGATGAGCGGTGGTACGCGGCCGAGCTCTGGCGCATCAAGGGCGAGTTGCTCCGGCATCCCGGCGAGCGTCGCTCGGCTATTGCTGCCGAGCAGTGCTTCGACAAGGCGTTCGAAGTGGCGCGCGGCCAAGGCGCGCTGTTCTGGGAGCTGAGGGCGGCCATCAGCCTGGCACGGTTGAGGACGAGTCAGGGCCGTCCCGCCGATGCGCACCAAATCCTGGCTCTTGTGTACGGCAAATTCACCGAGGGTTTCGAGACCTCGGATCTCAGGCTCGCGAGAGCGATGATGACGGAGTTTTCGACCTAATAGTACGGGCGGTGCTCCAGGATGCCCCGGGGGCGGCGTCCGATACATGTCATCGGACGCAGGTGCGGCCTCGGCGAGCGCCGCATCCCCCGTGCTCCAGAACGTTGGCTTCGAAGTCCTATTGCCGGACCAAGAATGCGCCGGCCCCTCGACGCGGTCTTTCCATGCCGCGCGCTTCTATCCGGATTGCACGGCATCGCCGCCAGCCGCACGACCTGGGCCACAAGAGTTGCGATCACGCCTCATGTCGCTGCGGGGTCGCGCACTCCCAGGCGCGCCTGTTGCGGAGCCATCAACTCGCGGCGAGCGAGCCCGAAGGCGGAGACGCCAATTCGGCAAGCAATTCGCTGGCCGCTTTCAGGACGGGCGTATTGAACCCCTCGGTGAATCGTCCATAGATTGGCCCAAGCACGTCTTGCGCTTCACTGCGGCGGCCCCGCCGCCGCAGTAGCCTTGCAAGACCGATTGCCGTGCGCAACTCAAAGCCGAGCGCCCCCTGATGTCGGGCAAGGTCAAGTGATTGCGCCAGGCTCCGCTCCGCCTCCAGGAAGTCGGGATTGTCCTTGTGGATCAGCACTTCCGCCCTTGCCCGCAACATGTCCGGCATCTCCACCATGAAGTTGCGACGGCGGCCCCGGGCAATCGCCTGATCGAGGATGTCGAGTGCTTCATCTCCACGACCTGTCGCCGCCAGAGCTTCCGCGAGCGGCACGCAAAGTCCGGCCGCCGCGCCGTAGCGCTGGCTCTGCAGCTTCTTGACGGAGGCGTTCAGCATGGCCAGCCCGATATCACTCTCGCCGCGGGCCAACAGCGCAATCCCTTTCATGGCGTCGCCGACCGTCTGGAGGGTGGCGAGATTGTGCTTGCGGGTCTCCACGAGGAGCCTGTCAATGTGCTCTTCGCACACACCTACATCCCCGTTCCAAAGGAAAACGCCGAATGCCCAGGGCAGCGCTATGCACAGTATGGTCGGATGGTTGATGGCGATCACATCGGAGATGGCTTGGCGCGCCGTCGCCGTGGCCTGATCGGGATGTCCCTCGAGCCATAAGATGCGGGCGAGGGTGATTTGAGGACGCCTCGGGTAATCGGACGTCAGGCCGCCACGGGAGTCGCCTTCCAGGCCCGGATGGGACAGCGCCGCTTCGACGTACGAGCGAGACGCGGCAACCTCGCCCAGATAATGGCAGGACGTTCCGAGCAACATGCGCATGCGCGCCACCCCGACGGAATCGTTGCTGGCGAGGGCAATCGCTTCGCCGCGCTTTGCGGTGGCCAGCGCATCGTCAAAATTGCCGACGAGCAATTGAAGCAGATGCAGTCGGCCAATCAGACGGATTTGGCCGGCGACATCGCCAATTGTCTCGGCCAACCGGACCGCTCTGTCGAGATAGCCGACGCCCAATTCGTCGATTTGTCCCGTCAGCATCCGGGCCGACGCCAGCGCGGCATGAAGTGCGAGGTCGTGCCTGACACTTCCGCCCGTCTCATGAAGCGCTTCGATTGCGCGCGTGACCCAGAGCTGGCATTCGGTGAAGAGCGACAGCTTGAAGAACAGGGGGATCGCTGCGGCAGCGAGGCCGACGCCGGTTCTGCGGTCGCCTCGATCCGAGAAGCACCACGCCAGCGCGCTACGTACATCGCCGAATTGATCGGCCATCGACGACAGGCCTTCATTCGGCTCGTCGGCCGTCTTTTCAAGCAAATCCCGAAAGTAGGAGGCGTGGCGTAGCCGCATGATTTCAGCGTCGGTGCTGGCGGCGAGCTTCTCCTGCGCGTAGGCCCGCGTCGCGTCCGCGAGCCTGTAGCGAATCGATTGCGAGTCCTGGTTCGGGGCAAGCATCGACTTGGCCACGAGGTTGTCGAGCGCAGCCATGGTCGTGTCGTCGCTGGTCGCATCGCTGCCGGCGATCGCTCGGGCCGCATCGGCGGTGAAGCTGCCGACGAACACGGATAGCTGGCTGAGAACCACCCGTTCGGGCCCGGATAGAAGATCGTAGCTCCACTCGATGGTTGCGCGAAGCGTCCGGTGCCGGGGCAGCGCCGTGCGTCGTCCTTCCCACAGCAGATTGAAGTGCTTGTCGAGGAGTTGGACCATGGCCTTGACGCCGTAGGCGGTCACATGGCCGGCGGTGAGCTCGATCGCGAGCGGGATGCCATTGAGCCGACAGCAGAGGTTGCCGACGTCCGACGCGTTCGCATCCGTCAATCCGAACCCACCTCCAGCTGCGGCCGCGCGTTCCACGAAGAGCTTTACGGAGGGGTAGGCAATCGCGCTCTCGGCCGTCAGAACGGCATTTTCCGGCGGGCTTGTCAGAGGCGAGAGGCGATATGTGTGCTCGCCTTCGACCCGCAGCAGCTCCCGGCTCGTGGCCATGATGTGCAGCTGCGGTGCCTCCTGGTAGAGCCGTTCAGCCAGCGCCGCCGCGGCGTCGACGACATGCTCGCAGCAATCCAGAATGAGCAGCATCCGCCGGTCGCGCAGGAATGCCACAAGACTGTTTGAGGGATCGTCCGATCGCGCCCGCAGTCCGAGCGAAGATGCTGCAATGGCCGGCACCAGCGCGGCATCGCGGGTCTCGCCGAGACTGACGAAGTGAACCTGGCCGGCGAATTCCGCGAGAAGGGCGTGGCCCGCGGAAACAGCGGCCGTCGTCTTGCCGATGCCGCCCGGGCCGACGACTGTGATGAAACGCTGGGCTTTGAGCCTTTCCGATATATCCTGGATGGTTTGCTCGCGGCCCACCATCTGCCAGGGATGTGCCGGCAGGTTGTGCGCGCGAACAGGCTTGGTCGGTGCAGGTTGATTCTGCTCCGGGCTCGCGGCCGAACCGACGAAACAATAACCCTGTCCAGAGACCGTGCTCAGATATTTGGCGCCGGCATTGCCGTCCCCGAGCGCCTTGCGGAGTGCTGCGATATGGACGCGCAGGCTGTTGTCATCGACGCTGGAGCCTGGCCATGTCCTGGCTATCAGATCGCCCTTGCTGACGACTTCGCCCGCATGCCGGATCAGTGTCAGCAGAAGGTCAAATGCGCGAGCCGACAGTTGGACCGGATTGCCATCCTTCTCGATCCGTCTCTGCGAAGCGTCCAGACGAAACGGCCCAAAGACGAAAATCTCTTGAGCGGAGCTCTCCTGGAGAGAGGGTCCGGTCGTGGCTGTTGTGGCGTTGCTCTGCCAGCGGTGGACCATTTGGAAATATCAAATCCGACGACCAACTCGTCGTACTCTATGACTTGAACTCGGGCCGAAACGTGTGACCGCGGTGGCAACTTCAAACGTAACATCCAGCAGTATCGCGGTAAAGGATCACCGATGGATGTCGCTGATCACTTTCGTCCGGAGGGCAGGGAACTCCGGGGAGAGTCCTGATTTTTTGGGAAACCACCGTCGATTGGGGAAATCTCCGCCGATGGGCGATCTCATCGGATCAACACCGGCTTGAGAAGATCCTCCAGGCCGATCCGGCCGAACAGTTCCGTGCGTGCGCGGTCGGCGACGGCGTCGACAGCTGCCGCCCCATCGTCATCCGGGCCGAAATGAACTTTCAGCGGACGTTGTCCGAACGGCATGTTCACGACATTCGCAACTGTGCTTGCGACATCTTGTGGGGCCGTATCCTTTGGCGAAAGCTGCGCGAGTCCCGCAAGCGCGATTTCACTCACGTCGGCGGTCGGACCATCCGCGTATTCTTCCGCCCGAACAGTATCCTGCGGCCGGCCGGATCGGACATAGTGGCCGGGTCCGAGAGCACTGGGAACGATGATGGTCGTCTCGACGCCCCAACGTGCGAGCTCGCCGGCGTAACTGAGTGCCAGCGAATCCAGGGCGGCTTCCGTTGAAGCACAGGCGCCGAGGAACGGAACCGAGCTGCCCCGTGCGCTGCTTGACGTGATCCATATCAGCAAGCCCTGACCTTGCTTGCGCAATTGTGGCAACGCCGCGCGATTGAGGCGCTGTGCGATCAGGACGTTGGTATCGTAGAGCTCGGCGAGCTGCTCCGGCGTGAAGGCTTCTGCGGGTCCGTAAACGACTTGCCGGGCACTGTGCACGACCACGTCGAGGCGGCTGTTTTCGGCGATGATGGTCTCAACGGCCGAGGTCACTGAGGAGTCCGAAGAGACGTCGAACTCGATCGTGCGGAGATCGGCGCCGGGCTGGCCGGGATTTGATCCAGCCTCCTCGATCCCTTGCGCAATAGGGCCACTCATTTCCCGGCTTGAAACGTAGACCGTGTGGCCTGCCTGCATCAGTTGCCGGCAGGTGGTTCGTCCGATGCTGTTTGCAGCACCCGTGACGATGATCACTTTGCTCATTCGATTCCCAATCGCATTCCAGCCTCTGCGGCGCTGGCGGCCCCGTCGCGACACGGTCCATCGTTCGGGAGTCGACCGCCGCCATCGTGCGAAGCGCATCTGGAATAGGGCGGGGCGCAGGGTGGGTCTTTTCGGGCATCACGATCGATTGTCAAATTGCACGAAAAATTTCGAGAATGCCCGAAGCTGGATCCGGTCCGGCGAACGCCGAAGACAGTTCAGGCGTGCCTTCGCGAAATTGGCGGTGGGTTCGAAAAGATCGGGCCCTGGCCGCCGGCTACAAGGAGGCTGCGTCGCTCGAAAGAGCGCCGCGCGCACCCGATCGCCAGGCGGTCTGCGCATCGCAAAGGAGACCGGATGAATCAAGGCAAGCTACCACGTTCGGGGCTTGGGTCCCTCGTCCTGATTGCGGCCGTGGTCGGCGGCGGCGCGGCTGCCTTCGCATACACTGCGGGATGGCTCTCGCCGGGGCGTCTGACGCCGGAACGGATGATCGCGGCGCTGACGCCTCCGAGCGGCCCGCCGCTCGGGCACCGGCGAAATCATGCCAAGGGAATCTGCTTCACCGGGACATTCGAGGCGAATGGAAGCGGCGCGGAACTCTCCCGGGCCAAGGTCTTCGCGCAGGGGCGCTATCCGGCCCTGGGCCGTTTCAATCTCGGCACGGCCGATCCGAACGCGGTCGATGCGACCGTGCGCGTCCGCGGCCTGGGATTGATGATCACGACGGCAGACGGCGAAGAGTGGCGCATGGCGATGATCAACCCGCCCTTCTTCGCGGTTTCCACGCCGCAGGCATTTCACGACCTGCTGATCGCATCCGGCAAGAAGGATCCGGAGGCGATGAAGGCGTTCATTCAGGCCAACCCGGAATTCGGCCCCTTCGCGGCCTGGGCCAAGACGGCGCCCTGGACCGGCAGTTATGCGGAGGAGCCTTATAACGGCCTCAACAGCTTCGTTTTCACGGACGCCGGAGGCGGCGACCACACCGTGCGATGGTCGCTGTTGCCCTCGGCGCAACCCATTCCGATCTCGCAGGCCGACCTCGAAAAGCGCGGGCCGGATTATCTCGAGCAGGAGATCACCGAACGGGTCCGGACCGCCGGTCCACTGCGATGGACCATGGTCACGACCGTGGCCGATCCGGGTGACCCGACCGCGGATCCGAGCAAGGCCTGGCCCGAGAGCCGTCGCAAGGTGGCGGTCGGAACGCTGATCGTGCAGCGGATCGAGCCGGAGCGCGATGGACCATGCCGCGACATCAATTTCGATCCGGCGGTCCTGCCACAGGGAATCCGGGTGTCGGACGATCCGTTCCCGGCTGCACGCTCATCGGTCTACCGCAAATCCTACGATCTGCGCGCGGCCGAAGCCAGGGACTATCCGCGAACCGAGACCGCCAAGCCATGACCAGCGTTCCTCATCGTTTTGCCCTGATCCAGCGCGTTCTGCACTGGCTGATGGCGGTCTGCATCCTCGCCATGCTGTTCATTGGCGTCGGCATGGTCTCCACGGTCGCGCCGAAATATCTGCCGCTCATCCTTGTCCACAAGACGATCGGCGTTACCCTGCTGGTCCTCGTGCTGATCAGGCTGGCGTTGCGACTGTATTACGGTGCGCCGCCATTGCCGGCCGATCTTTCGAGACCCATGAAGTTTGGAGCAAGATTGTCGCATCAGCTCCTGTATGGCCTCATGATCGTCATGCCGTTGCTCGGCCTCGGCATGCTCTGGGCTGCGGCCTATCCGGTCGTCCTGTATGGCGGGATCCGAATTCCCGCGCTGCTGCCGCAGAGCGACCTGATGCACACGCTGCTCTGGAATGCCCACGTCTATCTGGGTTTCGCGTTCTTTGCCCTCGTGCTGCTGCATCTGGCGGCGGGGCTATTCCACGCATTGATCCGTCGCGATGGCGTATTCGCATCGATGTCGCTTCTGCCGCTGTGGGACAGGGTGACACAAGCGAAATGAACCCGCTGCGCGCCGGCGGGCGCCCCTCGCAGGCGTGCGATCACAAAAGGATCTTTCGCGCCGGAAAGATTCCTCGCGCACTGCGCGGTTAGATGTTTCCAACCTCCAGCAAAGGATGCCGACCATGACCAAAGCTGACCTCCAAAGCCCGACGGATCTCGGAGCAAACGCGAACCGGGACGTTCCAGCCGCGCTGAGAGCGCTGCTTGCCGACGTTTTCGCGCTCTACCTGAAGACCAAGAACTTCCACTGGCACGTGTCGGGCAGCCACTTTCGCGACTACCACCTTATGCTCGACGAGCAGGCCGACCAAATCTTCGCCATGACTGACGACATCGCCGAACGCGCACGCAAGATCGGCGGCACGACGCTGCGCTCGATCGGCCACATCGCGCGCGAGCAGCGCATTCTCGACAACGATGCCGACTATGTCGATCCGCAGGACATGCTCGCCGAGCTGCGCAGCGACAACCAGCAGCTGACGCGGGAAATGCGCCGGGTCCACGAGCTCTGCGACGAATACGGCGATGTCGCCACCGCGAGCGTCCTGGAAAACTGGATCGACGAGACGGAACGGCGCATCTGGTTCCTCTATGAGACCGGCCGAAGCGGCCAGAATTCGTAAGCGCAAAGCACGCCGTTGGGCCGGGAGGCGGGTGAAGGATGAGCAGCCTCTCGGAACTCCTGCCGGATGGCGGCGTCAAGGCGGAGCGCCTGCTGCTGCGTGAGCTCGCGCACCGGATCGACGACGAGCTCGCCTCGGCGATTGATCTGGTGGCGCAGGCGGCCGATCGTTGCGACGGCATCGAAGCGAGGGCGACCCTCGCTTCCGTGCAGGACCGGCTGGAAGGTCATGCGCAACTTCACCACGCGCTGCAAATGCCGCAGTTCACCACCGCCGTCGATCTGGCGGCCTATCTTCAGCAATTGTGCCGCTCGATCAGCCGCTCGAGCCTCGAAGACAGGGGTATTGCGCTCTCGCTGCTGCTGCATCCACTGCAGATGAGCTCCGAGCGCTGCTGGCTGCTGGGGATGATCGTCTTCGAACTGATCACCGGTGCGGTGCGCCACGTATCCCACTGCGGAGCAGGCGCCATTCGTCTCGAAGTGTGGCTCACGGCGACGTCGGTTGCGTGCAGCGTCACGGACAACGGCTCGTTCGACGAGAGCAGATACCGGGAAGAGGACCGCTCCATCGTCGAGACGCTTGCGGCGCGTCTGCACGGGACCGTCGACGTCCGCGGTGGCCCCGACGGGTTCAGGACCGTCGTGACCATCCTGCGCTAGTCGCGATCCTCGCGCAACGATCCGTATCGTGCGGATCAAATAATATCGCTGCGTCCTCGAAAGATGACTTGGGACAGATCTCGATACGCTCGCCCTATTCATGATCTGCGGATCGTCGTGCGAACAAGGGTCAAGCCATGACGGACATGTCGAACTCGAAGGCCTCGCTCGGATGGGCGATCCACGCCATCACCGGAAAATGGGGCTGGTTCGTTGCGCTGGGTGTCGGCGAACTGATCCTCGGCGGTGTTGCATCTGCCAATCTGATGGCGGCGAACCTCGCGTCCGTACTGGTCATCGGCGCCACCATGGCGGTCGCCGGCATTTTCCAGATCGTGCAAGCGTTTTCAGTGCGCGGCTTGCGGGGATTCCTGCTTTGGCTACTGGCCGGGATCGTCTATGCGGCCGCCGGGGCCATCATACTCTACGATCCGATCCTGGCTTCGTTCACGCTGTCTCTCGCAGTGTGTGCCTTCCTGGTCGTAGCCGGGGTGATAAGGATCTGGGCCGGTTTCCATATCCGGCCGGCCGCGGGCTGGCGTTGGATCGTGGCTGCGGGCGTCCTGACCTTCTGCGTCGGTGTCATGCTGGTTGCGGCTTGGCCCGCCATTGGTTTGTGGCTGCTTGGTGTGATGCTGGTCGTCGACCTGATCTTCCAGGGATGGGGATTCATCGCATTCGGGATCGCGCTCAAGAGCCGCGCGTCGCGCCATTCGTCCCAGCCGGCGACGGTATGAGTCATGGCGAAAGGCTCGACATTCACCCGGCATTGGGAGATTGCCTGGCGCGGCGGTCAGACGAAGTCGACCTCGCGGCTGGTTGCCGAGGAGACCGCGATTGCGCTCACCTATAACGGTTCGACCCAGGCGGTGATGATGGGCACGCCGGGAGATCTGGAGGATTTCGGTATCGGCTTCAGCCTCACCGAGGCCATCGTCGAACGTGCGAGCGAGATCAGCAGCATCGAGCTGATCCCGAACGATCTCGGCGTCGAGGTTCGGATGTGGCTCGATGGTGACCGCGCGGCATCCCTGGCTGCACGGCGCCGAACCATCAGCGGCCCCGTTGGCTGCGGGCTATGCGGCATCGAGAGCCTCGAACAGGCTCGCCGCGCGCCGGCGCGGGTGAAGGGCCGGGGCATCGTTTTTCACGCGCGCGACTTGCTGGGCGCCATGCAGGCTCTTTCTCCGCACCAAATCCTGAATCAGCAAACGCGGGCCGTCCACGCGGCGGCCTTCTGGCATCCGCGGGCCGGCATCGGCCTGGTCAGAGAGGACGTCGGCCGGCACAATGCGCTCGACAAGCTCGCCGGCGCGATCGTACGCGAGGGGAGATCGGCGTGCGATGGCGCGGTGCTGCTGACGAGCCGCGTTTCGGTCGAGATGGTGCAGAAAGCGGCGATGCTTGGCGCACCGGTCATCGTGGCCGTATCCGCACCCACCGCACTCGCGATCAAGACCGCGGATGAAGCGGGGATCACGCTGCTCGCGATCGCGCGCGATGACGGATACGGCGTATTCACGCACCCGCGTCGCGTTCTGCTGCCGGATGAGGCCGCAACGCACGCCGGCTGCTGACCTCGCGGGCCGACGCACATGGCGATGCAAGCCGTATCTCCGGAACCGGTCGCCGAGACCGGAAGCGTCGTCCAAGCGCCGGAGCGATCGGTTCTCGTGGCGTCTCTTCTGAGCATGACGGGCGGTTTTCTCGACGCCTTTACATGGCTCTCGCTCGGCGGCGTGTTTGCAAGCTCGCAAACCGGCAATGTCGTCTTCCTCGGCATCGACGCCATGTCCGGGCAATGGCGGCAGGCAACCCATCATCTTCTTCCCCTTGCCGCCTTTCTGCTCGGCGCATCGCTGGCAATCCGCCTCAAGTCGCCGCTGCTCTGCCTCGCCGGAGAGATCGTCTGCCTGGTCGCGGTGATGCTGTTGTATCATTGGATTCCGGACATGATCACGATCCTCGGAATCTCCTTCGGCGCCGCACTGCAGTCGGCCAGCTTCAGGCAGGTCGAGCGCTGGAAATATCTCTCCGTCACCGTCACCGGCAACATGCTCCGTGCCCTCGATCAATCAGTTGCGTCCGATCGCGATGCGGCGCGCGGCACCGCAGTCATGCTTCTGGTCTGCCTGATGTTCCTGTCGGGGGCCGCCATCGGGGCCTGCGTGACGAAATGGCTGCACGCCTGGAGCCTTGTCCTGCCGATCGCATCGTCGGTGTGCGTTCTTTGGCTCTGCCGGCCGCAACTGCGAAGCTGAACCGTCGATCCAAGTCTCGTGATTTCGCTCGTTGACGGTGCGGAGCGCGCACCATGCCATTCGGCAAAAGGACGTTCATTCACGGAAGCATGCGCCTCATGCGGTGCATACACTTTCTAACAGCGCCGAGATGGCCTTTCGACGTCAACTGCCAAGAGGCACGGATGAACAACCTTCGCAAAGAGACGGACAGCCTGGGTGAAGTGGACGTTGCCGCGGATAAGCTCTGGGGGGCGCAGACGCAGCGTTCGCTCGAGCATTTCAGCATCGGCAAGGACCTGATGCCGCGCGAAATGATCCAGTCCTACGCGATCCTGAAGAAGGCGGCCGCGAACGCCAATTGCGCCGGCGGCCGTCTCGACGGCAAGGTCCACAAGCTGATCGCGCATGTCTGCGACGAGATCCTCTCCGGCCAGCATCAGGACATGTTTCCGCTTCACGTCTGGATGACCGGCAGCGGAACGCAATTCAACATGAACGTGAACGAGGTGATCTCGAACCGATGCTGCCAGCTTGCGGGCACGCCGCTCGGGAGCAAGCACCCGGTTCATCCGAACGATCACGTCAATATGTCGCAATCGTCAAACGACAGCTTTCCCTCGGCCATGTACATCGCAGCCGCGATGAACGTGACGGAGCGCCTCGTCCCGGCGGTTGAGGCGTTGCACGACGCAATCGCGGAAAAATCGAGCCAGTGGGACGACGTCGTCAAGATCGGCAGAACCCACATGCAGGACGCGACCCCCCTGACGCTTGGGCAGGAATGGTCCGGCTATGCCGGCATGCTCGCCGACGATCTGGCCCGCATCGACGACGCGCTCAAGGGCGTCTTCCGGCTCGCCCTGGGCGGCACGGCCGTCGGCACCGGCATCAATGCCGCGCCGGGCTTCGCCGAGGCCGTCGCCGCGGAAATCGCGCGGCTGACGGGGCTGCCCTTCGTCAGCGCACCGAACAAGTTTGCCGTCCAAGGTGCGCATGACGCGCTGGTGCAGCTATCTGGCACGCTCCGCACGCTCGCGGGGTCGCTCTACAAGATCGCGAACGACATCCGTCTGATGTCCTGCGGCCCGCGCGCGGGCTTCGCCGAATTGCTGATCCCCGAGAACGAGCCGGGCTCGTCGATCATGCCGGGCAAGGTCAACCCGACGCAGGCCGAAGCACTGACGATGATCGCCGTGCAGGTGATGGCGAACGACGTCGCCGTCGGGTTCGGCGGAGCCGGCGGCTATCTGGAAATTAACGTCTACAAGCCGCTGATCATCCACAACATCGCGCAGTCCGTCACCATCCTGACCGATGGTTGCACCAATTTCCGCACCTTCCTCGTCGAGGGTACCGAGCCGAACCACAGGAAGATCAAGGAGTATGTCGAGAGGTCGCTGATGCTCGTGACTGCGCTGGCGCCTGTGATCGGCTACGACAAGGCGTCGCGGATCGCGCACTATGCGATGGACAACGATCTCACGCTGAAGTCGGCGGCGCTCAAGCTCGGTTTCGTGACCGAGCCGGAGTTCGACCGCATCGTGGATCCCGCCAAGATGGTCAAGCCCTATGTGGCGGAGATCAAGGTGCCGCTCGCAATCGGCGCGAAGGCCGGCTGAAGGGACGGCGGCAATGATCCGGTGCGTCAGACTCTGGACGGGTGCGGATGGCAAGTCGCACTTCGAGGATGGCGTCGTCGAGCTCGCGCGCGGGGCGAGGGGCGATGCGCTCAGCGCAAAGCTTCGGATCGATGCCGCCTCGTTCCACGAAACGGAGTCAGATCCGAAACTCGGCTGGCATCCGGACGCGGCACGCCAGCTCGTCATGTCCTTGAGCGGGACGCTACGGTTCGAAACGGCGGACGGAAGCTTCACGCTGCGCCCGGGCGATGTCCTGTTCACGGAAGACACGAGCGGGACGGGCCACAATTGGACCATGACGGATGAGACGCCATGGCGGCGCATCTACACGGTTCTCGAGCCGGACGCCGAGGTGCCGTTCCGGTCCGAACGACGCCGCGCAGGCGGCGCAACCACAATGCAAGGAGAGACACGATGATCCGCTGTGTGCGCCTTTGGACCGGAGAGGACAACAACTCGCATTTCGAGGAAGGCTTCCTCGAGCTGGAGTCGGGACAGCGCGGCGACTTCCTGACCGGAAAGATCGATGCCGCCAGCGTCTCCTTTCAGGAAACGGAATCGGGCGGTGCGTTCGCCTGGCACACCGCGCCGATCCGGCAGCTGGTGATCACGCTCAGCGGAACGCTCGATTTCCAGACGCGTGACGGCCACCACTTCCTGCTCCACCCCGGCAACATCCTGCTGGCGGAGGACACCGCCGGCTCGGGGCATAGCTGGAAATTGACCGACGATTCATCCTGGCGCCGTGCCTACGTGATCCTGCGCCCGGGAGCGGACGTGCCGTTCCGCGCCAAGGTGCGGCAATCGATGCGGGCCTGATCGAGCCATCCAAAGCAGCAACACCCGACGAAAGAAAAAGCCATGTCAGCAGCTTCCGACCGCGAAACCGATGTTGTCCTTATTGGCGCCGGCATCATGAGCGCGACCCTCGGCGTCTTTCTCAAGGAGCTCGAGCCCTCTCTGTCGATCCAGATGTGCGAAATTCTCGGGGATTGCGCGCAAGAAAGCTCCGACTCCTGGAACAATGCCGGGACCGGCCACGCGGCGAACTGCGAGATGAACTATACGCCGCAGCGGCCCGACGGCAGCATCGACATCTCCAAGGCGCTCCAGGTCAACGTGGAGTTCGATCTGTCCCGGCAGTTCTGGTCCTACCTGATCGGTCGCGGAGCGATCGCGGATCCGCAAGCGTTCATCCATCCGGTGCCGCATATGAGCTTCGTGCACGGCGCGGAGAACGTCGAATTTCTCCGGAAACGGTTCAAGGCGATGTCGGCCCATCATTGCTATGAGGGGATGGAGCATACCGAGGATCCCAGGCAGATTGCCGAATGGGCGCCGCTGGTGATGGACGGACGGAGTGGCGACGAGCCGGTTGCCGCAACGCGGATCGTCACCGGCACCGACGTCGACTACGGCTCGTTGACGCATCTGCTGGTCAAGCATCTGGTCAGCCAGCCGGGCTGTGCGGTCCACTACAACAGCTGCGTCACCGGTCTTGACCGGGAGCAGGGCGGCCGGTGGCGCGTCGAAGTGCGGGACACCGCGAGCGGCGAGACGCGGTCGGTGCGCGCAAAATTCGTCTTCATCGGTGCCGGCGGCGGCGCGCTGCCGCTGCTGGAGAAATCCGGCATCCCGGAGGGGCGCGGCTATGGCGGTTTCCCGGTCAGCGGGATCTGGCTGCGCTGTGACGATCCCGAGATCAACAAGCGTCACCATGCCAAGGTCTACGGCAAGGCCGCGGTCGGCTCGCCGCCGATGTCGGTGCCGCATCTCGATACGCGGGTGATTGGCGGCCAGCACTCGTTGTTGTTCGGTCCCTATGCCGGCTTCTCGAGCAAGTTCCTCAAGCACGGCTCGCTGCTGGATCTCTTCGAGTCCATTCGTCCCGCCAACGTCAAGCCGCTGCTTTCGGTGGCGCGCGACAATTTCGATCTCACCGAATACCTGGTCGGGCAGGTGCTGCAATCCGAGGGACACCGGCTCGCGGCGCTCGACGAATATTTCCCGAAGGCCGACCCGAAGGACTGGAGGTTGCAGGTCGCGGGCCAGCGCGTCCAGATCATCAAGCCCAATGTCAAGCGTGGTGGGTTGCTCGAGTTCGGGACCGAGCTCGTCGGCGCGGACGACCATTCGCTGGTGGCCCTGCTCGGCGCTTCACCGGGAGCTTCCACTGCCGCGTTCATCGCCATCAGCGTGCTCGAGAAGTGCTTCGCCGGCGAGCTGACGGCAAGCGCCTGGTTGCCCAAGCTGAAGCAGATCATCCCGTCCTATGGCGTGTCGCTGATCGACGATGCGGATTTCTGTCGCCAGATTCGTGCCGCGACCGCCGCGGTCCTCAAGGTCGACAACATTCGGCAGCCGGCCGCACGCGCGCCGGCTGCCGCGAAGCGGGCGTGAACCAACGGAGAATGTTCGATGGACCCGACGGCGCTCCTTCTGTCGCGGCTGCAATTCGCCTTCACCATCTCGTTTCACATCATCTTCCCGGCGTTCACGATCGGGCTTGCCGCCTGGCTCACCGTGCTCGAAGCGATGCACCAGTACAGTGGCAAGCCCGTCTACCGGACCCTGTTCGCGTTCTGGCTGAAGATCTTCGGCGTGGCGTTTGGCATGGGCGTCGTATCGGGCGTGGTGATGGCGTTTCAGTTTGGAACGAACTGGAGCGTGCTCTCGAAGATGTCGGGCCCGATCCAGGGCCCGCTGCTCTCCTACGAGACCTTCACCGCCTTCATGCTGGAAGCGGCCTTTTTCGGCATCCTCATCTTCGGTCGCCCCCGGGTGCCGCCGTGGTTCTACCTGTTCTCGACGGCGATGGTCGCGCTCGGGACGACGCTTTCGGCGTTCTGGATCATGGTCAACAACAGCTGGATGCAGGTGCCGACCGGCTACGTCCTGCAGAACGACCAGTTCGTGCCTGATGACTGGACGCAGATCATCTTCAATCGCGTGGTCTGGGTCCGGTTTCCGCATATGCTGCTCGCGTCCTACCTGACCGGCGCGTTCTGCGTGGCGGCAACCGGCGCGTGGTATCTGCTGCGGCGGACCTATCGCCCCGAAGCTCATGTCATGCTGCGGATGGGCCTTGCGCTTGCGGCGGTGCTGCTGCCAGTCCAGCTCTTCATCGGGCATCTCGTCGGCGACTATGTCCACGATTACCAGCCGGCCAAGTTCGCCGCGATCGAGGCGCGCTGGCATGACGAGCAGCCAGCCTCCGAGGTGCTGATCGCGATCCCGGATTCGAGCACCGAATCCAACAGATACGCGATATCGATTCCCGTGCTCGGGAGCATCATCGGTAGCATGAGTCTGACGTCGAAAGAGGTCGGCCTCACCAGCTTCGCGCCGCAGGACCGGCCGCCGGTGCTGATCCCGTTCTTTGCCTTCCGCATCATGGTCGGCTGCGGCTTCGTGATGCTGGGGCTGGCCTGGCTCGGGACCTGGCTCGGCCTCAAGCATCGGCTCGATCGGAACCGCCTCTTGCTGTGGGGCATCTTCCTCAGCTTCCCACTGCCGTGGGTCGCGATCCTCACCGGCTGGTACACCGCGGAAGTGGGGCGCCAGCCATGGACGGTCTATGGCGTGTTGCGGACAGCAGACGCCGTGACGCCGTTCCTGACCGCGTCGGCTGCGATGACTTCCTTGATCCTGTTCGTCGCGGTCTACGCCTTCATCTTCTCGTTCGGGACCTATTACATCTATCGGCTGCTGCGTGCCGGCCCGGCGGGACTCGGCGGCAAGCCGCTCCACGTTCCCGTGCCCAATCGGCCGATGTCGCTCGCCGATCAGGTGTCGGGCGCACGCAGCTATCTCGGGGCGGGAGAATAACCATGGTGATGTACTGGGTTGCCCTTCTTGCCATCAGCATCCTGATCTATCTCCTTCTCGACGGTTTCGATCTCGGCGTCGGCATGCTGTTCGGGGCGGCCGGCGGCGAGTCGCAACGGGATGCCATGCTGAGCACGGTCGCTCCGGTCTGGGACGGCAATGAAACCTGGCTGATCGTCACGGGCGTGATCATGTGGGGCTCGTTTCCCGTGGTCTACGCCATGGTGATGTCGGCCTTCTATATCCCTGTTCTCGTGATGCTGCTCGGATTGATCCTGCGCGGCGTGGCGTTCGAGTTTCGCGGCAAGGCGCTCAGTTCGCGCTGGGTCTGGGACGTCAGCTTCGTCGTGGGCTCGTTTGCCGCCAGCTTCATGCAGGGCGCGATGGTCGGCGCTCTCGTCGAAGGACTCCAGTTCTCCAACGGCGATTATACCGGCGGAACGCTCGGCTGGCTGACCGCTTTTTCCGCCCTGTGCGGGATCGGGCTCTGCTTCGGCTATTCGCTGCTCGGCGCCTGCTGGCTGGTGCGGAAGTGCGAAGGTCCCGTTCGGGATGCCGCACGGCGCCAGATCCCGCCGCTGGCGATCGGCGTCCTGGTCTTCCTGGTCGTCGTCTTTGCGTATGCGCTTGTCGAACATCTTCCGATTCTACAACGCTGGACCGACCGGCCCTATCTGTTCGTGTTTCCCGTGATCGGCGCCGGTGCGGCCGCGATGCTGGCCAAGAGCATCCTGCGCCATGACGACTATTGGCCGTTCCATATGGTCGCCCTGATCTTCGTCGCGGCCTTCGCCACGCTGGCCCTGTCGTTCTGGCCCTACATGATTCCGTTCGTCGTCACGATCGACGAGGCCGCGGCGCCCCATGCAAGTCTCGCATTCATGTTCTGGGGCGCCGGCCTGTTCGTATTCCCGCTGATGCTGCTCTATGTGGCGATCGGCTATCGCGTCTTCCGCGGCAAGTCGGCCCCTGCTGCCGATCACTACTGACGGCTGCGCGCTCGAAGTTGCCGTGAGCTGTCACGGATAAAAGAAAGGCGCCGGTTTCGGCGCCTTTCTCGTTCAGAACTATTGCGAGGCTGGTTCAGGATTTGGGCATGACGCCGGGGCTGTTGTCCGGCCATTGGGCGATCAGCTTCTCGTCGATGTTGAAGTGCTGGGCGACCAGTTTGGGTGGCGTGTGCGTCAGCCAGTAGGAGAGCGACACTTCCTCGTAGCGAGGGGCCCGAAACACGCCGACGAACTGCAGCTCGGTGTCGCCGACGTTCTCGACATAGTGGCCGAGATTGCGCCGGACATAGCCGATGTCGCCGGCCCCGAAGTCCGTCGTCAGCGCATTGGGGCCGGTGTCGAACACCGTCATCCGCGCCTTGCCCTTGATATAGTACTGCCACTCGTCGGCATTCGGATGCCAGTGCATCTCCCTGACAGCGCCCGGCGGCATCGACACCAGCGCCGCAGCGACGGTGGTGGCAACCTTGAAGGTGGTGCTGTCGGCGACGCGGATGCTGCCGGCGGAGCTCTCCTTGACCGGGGCCGAGCCGCCGAGCGAGTGGACGAAGGGGTAGGGCGGCGCTTCGGCGTGCTTCGCAACGGCTGCGCGATCGGCGGCGAGATCGCCGGGCACAGTCCCCTGGAATATCCAGCGGTTGTGCAGCGGGATCTTTGCGAACGCGTCGGCCGGAACACCGAAGTTCTTCGCCAGCACCTCGGGCGGCGTGTGGGCGAACCAGTCGGTCACCAGGAGCGTGTTGAATTCATTGGCGTGGCCGTCGTCGAAACAGATCACGAACTCGCAACCATCGGGGCCCAAGCCCTGCAGCGAATGCGGCGCGCCCGGCGGAAAATACCAGAGGTCGCCGACTTTGAGGTCGCCGACATAAGGGCGCCCCTGCGTGTCGAGCACGGTGACGCGGCAGGAGCCGTAGGTCAGGATCGCCCATTCGGCAGCCTGGTGCCAATGCAGCTCGCGGATTCCGCCGGCAGCCAGCCGCATATTGACGCCGGAGATCTCCTTCGAGATGGCGAAATCCTCGACCGTGACCTGACGGGCCCAGCCACCATTCTGGATACGCCTCGGCGCATTGTTGAATGAGGCCCAATCCGCCGGCAGGCCACCGACGTCCGTCGGGGGCGGGGTTTGGGCAGAGGGGAAGTGCTTGGCAAGGTCCGGATCTTGGGGACCGGGATCGGACAGGCTTCCGGGGCTCTTGGCGTTCACGGCGCCTTGCGGCGGCTCGTCCGGATTGCCGAAAGTTGCGGCCTGCGCGCTGGAGCCGACCATGGTGGCGCCTGCCGCGGACATGGCCAGCAAATCACGTCTTGAGAACATCTTGGGTCGCTCCTGAAAAATGTCGAAAGCCCTCCGTAGCGACGGGGCTCCAACTCACAAACCTAGTTTCCGGTCGCCGTTTCAGCTTCCGTGAACGCGCTCTTTTTGCCGGAATGCACTGGCTGCTGCGCCCGGCTCCGAACATGTGCAATTGCGAAATTCGGCTTCGTTTTGAAAAGACGGCTCTGCCCGCACGATCCTTAACTGGCCCGGAGAATTGCCATATCGCGAGATATCGAGATGACAACGAAATCGGTTCGTCCCTACCGTGAACCCGCCGGCGGCTGGGGCGCACTCAAGGCGCTCAGCGAGGCGCTTCTGGTGCAGCGGGCGCCGCTGAAGGGTGCGGCGACGCTCAGCAGGATGAATCAGCCGGAGGGCTTTGATTGCCCCGGCTGCGCCTGGCCCGATCCGAAGCACACCTCGTCATTCGAATTTTGCGAGAACGGCGGCAAGGCGGTCGCCTGGGAGACGACATCGAAGCGCTGCACGCCCGAATTCTTTGCCGAGCATACCGTCACGGAGCTCGCGAGCTGGAACGATTACGATCTCGAAATGGTCGGTCGGCTCGCCCATCCGATGGGCTATGACGCCGCATCCGATCGCTATCTCCCGGTGCAGTGGAGCGATGCGTTCGCCATGATCGGCCGCGAGCTGAATGCGCTGCCGGATCCGAACATGGCGGAGTTCTATACGTCCGGGCGAACCTCGAACGAAGCCGCCTTCCTCTATCAGCTGTTCGTGCGCGAGTACGGCACCAACAACTTTCCCGACTGCTCGAACATGTGCCACGAGGCGACCAGCGTCGGCCTGCCGGAATCGCTCGGCGTCGGCAAGGGCACCGTGCTGCTGGAGGATTTCGACAAGGCCGATTGCATCTTCATCTTCGGCCAGAATCCGGGCACCAACAGCCCGCGGATGATGACCAGCCTGCGCAACGCGGCCCGCCGAGGGGCCTCGATCATCTCGTTCAATCCGTTCCGCGAGCGCGCGCTGGAGCGCTTCCAGGCGCCGCAGAGCCCGGTTGAGATGATCACGCTGTCGTCGACGACGATCAGCTCGAAGCTTTTCCAGGTGCGTGTCGGTGGCGACGTCGCCGTCCTCAAGGGGATCATGAAGATCCTCGTCGAAACGGACGAGGCTGCCCGTGCGGCCGAGCAGCCGGAGATACTGGATTGGGATTTCATTCGCGGGCACACCGCCGGCATCGAAGCGCTGATCGGCGATCTCAAGCGAACGCAATGGCCCGACATCGAACGCCAGTCCGGCCTGACGCGCGAGGACCTGGAATATGCCGCCGGCGCCTATATGAAGGCGGAGCGCGCCATCCTTGTCTACGGCATGGGCATTACCCAGCACCAGCGTGGTGCGCACAACGTGCAGCAGATCGCCAATCTTGCGCTCTTGCGCGGCAATGTGGGACGCGATGGCGCCGGCGTTTGTCCGGTTCGCGGTCATTCCAACGTGCAGGGCGACCGAACCGTGGGGATCACCGAGATCCCCAAGGCGGATTTCCTCGAGCGCCTCGAGCACCGCTTCGGCTTCAAGCCGCCGAGCGCGCCGGGACACAACGTCGTGACGGCGTTGGAGGCAATGATCCGCGGAGAGGTGAAGGTCTTTTTCGCGATGGGCGGCAACTTTGCCGCGGCCATACCTGACTGGCAGGCGACGCAGGCCGCGCTGCGCAAGCTCGATCTGACCGTCCACGTCTCCACGAAGCTCAACCGCAGCCATCTGATCCATGGCCGCGCCGCCCTGATCCTGCCGTGCCTCGGGCGAACCGAGATCGACATTCAGGAATCGGGGCCGCAGTCGATCACGGTCGAGGATTCGATGTCGATGGTCCACGCCTCGGGCGGTCGCAACAAGCCGGCATCGGAGCATCTTCTCAGCGAGGTCGCGATCATCGCAGGCCTCGCCAAGGCGACGCTCGGCGAGCGCACGGTGGTCGATTGGGACGGCTTTGTGGGCGACTACGATCGCATCCGGGATGCGATCGAGGCCGTCTTCCCGATCTTCGAGAGCTACAATGCCCGTATCCGCATTCCCGGCGGCTTCCATCTGACCTCGACCGCGCGGGAGCGCATCTGGGCAACGCCGTCCGGCAAGGCCAATTTCCTGGTGTTTGAGGGGTGCGGCGAGGACCCGCCGCAGGCCGATCCGGATTTCCTGTGGCTCAGCACGATACGCAGCCACGACCAGTACAACACGACGCTCTACTCGCTGTCGGATCGCTATCGCGGCGTCTTCGGCCAGCGCGACGTGGTTTTCCTCAACGAATATGAACTGAAGAAGCGCGGGCTCGCGGACGGCGATCGCGTCGACCTGATCACGGAGTCGACCGATGGCGCCGAGCGGATCGTGCGCAACTTTCGCGTGGTTGCGTACTCGTTTCCGACCGGCTGCTGTGCCGCGTACTATCCGGAGACCAATCCGCTGGTGCCGCTCTATGCCCGCGATCCCCTCAGCTTCACGCCGTCATTCAAAGGGATCCCGATCCGCCTGGTGCGCTCGACCGCCCCGGCGCAATAGAGCGGGCGGGGTCAGGCGTCGGCGTCCCGACCGGATGGCGGCGATGACGCCGGCGTCGCGATCGGCACCGTAAACCAGAACCGGGCGCCGCGATCGGCGCCAAGTCCTTCGGCGCCAAGTCCTCCGGCGCCAAGGCCTTCGGCGCCAAGTCCTTCGGCGCTAAGGCCTTCGGCGTCGATCCGGCCGCCATGCGCTTCGACGATGGACCGGCAGATCGGCAGTCCCATGCCCATGCCGGACTCCTTGGTCGTGAAAAAGCTTTCGAACAGCCGGCCGGCATGTTCGGCGGAGATGCCGGGACCGTTGTCCTCCACGGAGCAGCACAGGGTCGTCGCGTCCTGCGCGGCGGTGGTGATGACGATCCTGCCATGGTCGCGTCCCGCCTGCGTCATCGCCTGCACGGCGTTGATGGCCAGATTGACGATCACCTGCTGGAGCTGGGTGCGGTCGCCGAGCACGAGTGCAGATTCCGCGTCGGGCCGGTGCAGGATCGTTACGCCGCGGGATTCCATCTCGTGGCGCAGGAACAGAAGCGCCTCGCGAATGACATCGTCAAGCGACAGAACGGCGCGCTCCGGCGCCTTGCGCGAAGCCATCCCGTGAACACGCGCCACGATGTCCGCGGCCCGCCTCGTATCCGTGGCCATATTTTCGATTGTACTGCGGACCTCGGCCATGTCGGGAATCGGCCTGTTCAGCCAGCGCAGACCGGCAGCGGCGTTGGTCGCGATGGCGGCCAAAGGCTGGTTGACTTCGTGCGCGATGGAGGCGGTGAGCTCGCCGAGCATCGAGACGCGTGCCGCATGCGCGAACTCCGCCTGCACCTGCCGAAGCCTCTCCTGGGCGCGGACGCGTTGCGAGATGTCGATCGTGGCGACCAGGCTTATTTCGAGATCATTGATTGGGCCGACGCGGGCCGTTGTGAAGAGAACGTCGACGACGCGGCCGTCCCACGTCACCATCTTGGTTTCTTCCTCGAAGTTCGTTTCACCGCGAAAGCGGGACTCCATGGCCCGCCGAAACGTATCCGGGCGTGCCTTCCAGGTGTCGGACATGGAACGCCCGACATAGCCGTCGACGCCTCCTCCGAACATCTGGATGGCCCGTTCGTTGGCTTCCTGAAACGAGAGCGCGTCCATGCAGGTCCGGAGAAAGTCGGGATGGCTGTCGAAATAGCTGCCGAGGTCCTTGATGCCCTCGGCCCGCAGTTTTCGGAACAACACCACCAGTCTGCTGGCGTCGAGCTGACGGAGGGCGATCGGCATGCGGCCGAACAGGTGGCGGTAGCGCTGCTCGCTCCGCTCCAGCTCGGTGTGGTCCTTCTTCTGGGCGGTGATATCCATGACCGCGCCGATGAACCGAAATTGTCCGCGATCTTCTGACGTTCCACGGGCGACCACGCGAATGTGCCTGATCGAGCCATTGTTCAGGATCAGCCGATGTTCCAGGGAAAAGTCGTTCCTGTCGTTCGCGGCGCGATCGAGCGCCTCGCGTACGGCATTGAGATCGTCGGGATGCGTACGCTTCAGGATGGTGTCGAGCGACGGCGGCAAGGTCGGCTCGAGATCGAAGATCCTGAACGTCTCTTCGGACCAGAACAGCTCGCCGCTGGCGACGTTCCAGACAAAGCTGCCGGTGTGGCTGAGCTTCTGGGCCTCGGCGAGATAGGCGACCTGACGCCGCCGCAAGACGTCCTCTCGCTCGAGCCGGTGCTGCCGCCTGACCAAGCCGGCGATCGCAAGCAACGACAACACGAGAATGACGGCCAGCAGGGCGAGGGCGCTGGTGGTGAGGTCGATCCCGAGCAGGAAGCAAGTGAATGACAACACGCCGAGCGCGACGCCTCCCAGGACCCAAAGGGCGGGATGGGCGTAGCGCGAATGGTCGGGCCACGATGCGCGACAGACCATCCCCGTGTGACGGACCGTCGCGGGTTCCTTGCCTTCGTGAGCGAGTCCGGACTGGGCCAGCAGATTGAAGAGGTCCAAGAGATACTCGCCGGGCATGAGACCAATTCCCGAGCCCGGATGTCCGGACGCGGGATGCAAGCGATGTACCGCAGCGTGGAAAACCGGTCTTTTGCTTTTTCGCGGACCCTTTGTCAAAACGCACGGCGGCACCATGCGAGCCTGCGCCCAGATCCGGGATGTTGCCGCGGGAAGGATTCCGCGACCTTAGGCCAACGCCGCGGTGGGCCTCGTCACGCCGAAACGCCTTTCGAACTCGGCGACATCGACGACGCCGCGCCGATGGGTCCCGTCACCGATCTTGCGGCCGCCGTCCCAGGCCTCGACTTCGAACAGGACGCTCCTGGCTTCGACGGCGACGACCCGTGCGACCGCGCGCACGGTGCGGCCGACCGGCGTCGCCGCCAGATGACGGACGTTGACCATCATCCCGACGCTGACATAGCCGGTCGGCAGGGACGGCTGGATCGCCGATCCCGCCGCCATCTCCATGTGCAGGATCATCATCGGCGTGCCGTAGACTTCAGGCATTCCCGGCACCACGTGGCCGACCGTCATCTCGGCCGTGACGGTCACCAGCTTTTCCGCCGTCATGCCGACGCTCACCTGATCAAGCGGACTCATGGCCCAATCCCGCATCTGCTTCGCTCGTGGAGGGGGCGGGTGTCTCGACCGCATGCGGCTTGCGGTTGGTGAACCAATTGCCGAGCCGGTCGAGATAGAGATAGACCACGGGCGTGGTGTAGAGCGTCAGGATCTGCGAGAGCATCAAGCCGCCGACGATCGTGTAGCCGAGCGGCTGGCGCAGTTCGGCGCCGGTGCCGTTGCCGAGCATCAGAGGCACACCGCCGAGCAGCGCGGCCATGGTCGTCATCAGGATCGGGCGAAAGCGGAGCGTGCAGGCCTGGTAGATCGCTTCCTCAGGACTCAGCCCTTGATTGCGCTCCACCTCGAGGGCGAAGTCGACCAGCATGATGCCATTCTTCTTGACGATGCCGATCAGCAGGATGATGCCGATGATGGCGATGACGCTGAGATCCATGTGGACTGCCAGCAGCAACAGCAGCGCGCCGATGCCGGCGGAAGGCAGCGTCGACAGGATCGTGATCGGATGGATCAGGCTCTCATAGAGGACGCCGAGGATGATGTAGATCACGATCAGCGCCGCCCCGATCAGCAACGGTGTGCCGGACAGCGAAGACTGGAAGGCTTGCGCGTTGCCCTGGAACGAGGTCGACAGCGAGGCGGGCTTGCCGGTGTCCTTCTCGATCTTCTGGATCGCCGTCACCGCATCGCCCAGCGCTACGCCGGGCCGCAGGTTGAACGAGATCGTCACCGAGGGAAACAGGCCCTGGTGATTGATCAGAATCGGCGCCGGCATGATGACGCTGTGGACCAGCGTGCTCAGAGGGACCTGTTGGCCGGTGGCCGAGTTCAGGTAGATATCCTTGAGCGCGTCAGGCCCATACTGGAAGGCTGGATCGACCTCCATGACCACGTGGTATTGGTTCAGCGAGGTGAACATGGTGGAGACGATGCGCTGACCGAAGGCGTCGTCGAGGGTGTTGTCGATCGTCGTGGGCAGGATGCCGAAGCTCGAGGCGACTTCGCGATTGACGGTGACCTGCAGCCTCGGGCCGGCATTGGCCTGGTCGCTCGCGACGTCGGCGACGACGTCGAGCGCGCGGATCTTCTCCAGGAAGATCGCCGACCAGTGGTTGAGTTCGTTGGAATCGGCGTCCGTCAGCGTGTACTGATACTGCGTCTTCGACAGGCGCGCGCCGATCGTGATGTCCTGGGCCGACTGCATGTAAAGCTTGATGCCCTGGATATGGGCGAGCTGGGGTTCCAGCCGCGCGATCACCTGGTCGGCGCTGGCCTTGCGTTCGGGCTTCGGCTTCAGGACGATGAAGATGCGCCCCTGGTTGAGGGTCGCGGTCGGGCCGCCCGGACCGATATAGCTCGCCACCGACTGGATCGCCGGATCCTTTGACAGGATGTCGACGACCGCCTGCTGGCGTTCGGACATGGCGGGGAAGGAGATGTCCTGGGCAGCCTCGGTGATGCCGACGATCTGTCCGGTATCCTGTTGCGGGAAGAAGCCTTTCGGGATGATCACATAGAGATAGCCGGTCAGCGCGATCGTCGAGAGCATCACGAGCAGCGTCACGAAACGATGGCGCAGCACGATTCGCAGGCCGCGCGCGTACAGCGCAAGCAGGCCATCGAAGCCGCGCTCGAACAGGAGATAGAGCCGGCCGTGCTTCCTGCGCGATTCGTCCTTCAGGAGGCGCGCGCACATCATCGGCGTCAAGGTGAGCGAGATCACCAGCGACAGCAGCAGCGAGGCGGTGATCGTGACGGCGAACTCCTGGAACAGCTTTCCGACGTAGCCGCCCATCAGGAACAGCGGGATGAACACCGCGATCAGCGACAGGGTGATGGAGACGATCGTGAAGCCGATTTCGCTGGAGCCTTTGAGCGCAGCCTCCATGGGCGTCATGCCCTGCTCGAGATGGCGCACGATGTTCTCGATGACCACCACGGCGTCGTCGACCACGAATCCCACCGCGATCGACAGCGCCATCAGCGAGAGGTTGTCGAGACTGTAGCCGAGTACGTAGAGGACCGCGAAGGTGCCGATCAGCGCCAGCGGAACCGTGATCGCCGGGATGATGGTGGCCCAGAAATTCCTCAGGAACAGGAATATGACCATCACCACCAAGGCAACGGTCAACAGCAGCGTGAATTGCACATCGGTAACCGCGGCGCGAATCGTGGCGGTGCGGTCGGCGGCGATCGTCACCTTGATCGCCGGCGGAACGGAGGCCTGCAGCTGCGGCAGCAGTTTCTTGATGCGATCGACGGTTTCGATGACGTTGGCGCCGGGGACGCGCTGGACGGCGAGGATGACGGCGGGGTCCTTGCCGTACCAGCCGGCCAGCAGATCGTTTTCGGGCCCCTCGATTGCCGAGCCGATGTCGCGCAGCCGCACCGGCGAGCCGTTGCGATAGGCGATGATGAGGGCTTCATAGGCGGAGGGCTTCAGCAACTGGTCGTTGGTATTGAGCGTATAAGTGACGCGCGGGCTGTTGAGCGTGCCCTTGGGCAGGTCGACATTGGCGCCGGCAATCACGGTGCGGACGTCTTCGAGGCCGATGCCGCGGGCGGCAAGCGCCTGCGGATTGACGCGGATGCGGATGGCGGGCTTCTGCTGGCCGCCGATCCCGACGAGGCCCACGCCCGGCACCTGGGAAATCTTGGGCAGCAGGATGTTTTCCGCGTAGGCATCGACCGTGGTCTGCGGCATCGACTCTGACGTCAGCGCGATCAGCATGATCGGCGTTTCCGCCGGATTCACCTTCCTGATCGTCGGCGGGTAGGGGATGTTCTGCGGCAGGTACGGGCTCGCGGCATTGATCGCGGAGAGCACGTCGACCGCCGCGCTGTCCACCGTGCGCGACAGCTCGAACTGCACCGTGAGCTGGGCGACGCCGAGCGCGCTGGACGAGGTGAGCTGCGTGACGCCGGGGATCTGGCTGAGCTGCTGTTCGAGCGGCGTGGCGACCGACGAGGCGATGGTTCCGGGGTCGGCGCCGGGCAGTTGGGCCGAGATCTGGATCGTCGGGTAATTGACGTTCGGCAGCGCGCCGACCGGCAACAGGGGATAGGCCGCGAGGCCGCACAGCAGCAGGCCCGCCATCAGCAGAGCGGTTGCAATCGGCCGCAGGATGAAGGGCGCGGACAGGTTCATGGGAGCGCGTCCTGCACCGAGCTTTGCAGGTCGGCTTCGCGCGCGGCCTTGCCGTGCAGTTCCCGAACCTGGCTTCCTTCCGTCAGCCGATACTGACCGTCGACGACGACGGTATCGCCTGATTTCAGTCCCTGGTCGATCAGGGCCTGCCCCTCGCTGATCTGCGCGACGTGAACAGGACGCAAGGAAGCGGTCTGGTTGGGAGCGACGACATAGACATAGCTGCCGTTCGGGCCCTGCTGGACTGCGGAGCCGGCGACCGTCAGCGCATCCTTCTGAATCTTCAGCAGCAGCCGGGCATTCACCAGCTGTCCCGGCCACAGCCGGTGCTCGTGATTGGCGAATGTGGCCTTGAGCTGGACGGTGCCGGTCGTCCCTGCGATCTCGTTGTTGACGAGCAGCAGAGTGCCTTCGCCGAGCTTAATCTTGTTGTCCTGGCTGTAGGCGATGACCTTCAACTGGCCTTTTGCTTCGTGTTCCTGGATCACGGGCAGATCCGTCTGCGGAAGGGTGAACAGCAGCGAAATCGGCTCGATCTGGGTGACGACGACGAGACCGTTCGGGTCGGTCGGATGAATCACGTTGCCGACATCGATCTGGCGGACGCCGGTGATGCCGGGAATGGCCGATGTCAGGCGCGTGTAGCTGAGCTGGACGTTGGCCTCGTCGATCTGCGCCTGGTCCGCTTTCACGGCGGCCTTGAGTTGGGCCACCTGCGCGGTCTGCGTCTCGATCAGCTGCGGGGTCGCATAACCCTTGTCACCGAGTTTACTGTAGCGGGAGAGATTGGCTTCGGCATTGGTGAGTTGGGCCTGATCTCGGTCGCGATTGGCCGTCAATTGCTCGATCTGGGCCTCGTAGGGACGCGGGTCGATCTGGGCGAGCAGATCTCCGGCCTTGACGGTCTGTCCCTCGGTGAAGGCGATCTTGACGATCTGTCCCTGAATCTGGCTGCGCACGACATCGGTGTTGTAGGCGATCACGGTTCCGATGCCGCGCAGATAGATCGGAACGTCCTTGCCGGTGACGGCGGCGGTGACCACCGGTACGGCCGCGGGCACTGGCGCGGCGGCGACGACCGGCTTCCGGTCCATGGCGAAGAACCAGAGGCCGGCTCCGACGAGGATCGCGGCGAGAGCGACAAGCGCGATGGCGAGATTTCGTTTCATGAGATCGTCCTGGATGTCAGGGATTGCTTGAGCCGCTGATCGAAGTCGTGCTGTCCGTTGCGGCAGGGCCTTGCACCGGGACGGACGGACTGATTCCGGCGCCGCCGAGCTCGGTGGCTCCGAGCGGTATCCCGACGCGTCCGACCGTCGATGCTGAAGGCAGCGGAGGCGCCGCCGTGATGCTGCCGTTGCAGGTGACGGATGAGCCCCCGGACAGTCCGCCGCCGTCGAACAAGGCTCCGGACGAGGCGGTATTGCCGGATCCGGCACAACCCGCCGTGCTTTGCGCCGGATTGAGCGGCGAAATGCCGGGCGTCGCGATCTCGGTCGATCCCAGCGGAACGCCGACGGGCCGCGTGGATTGCGGATTGAGCGGCGACGTCGCCAGCATGCCGGTGGAAGGCTGCATTCCCGGCATGGTCGTTTGAGCGATCGTCGCAGCCGGGACGAGCCACAGCATGCCGGCCGTGAGCGCCATAGCTGGCTGTATCAGGGTGAACCGGCGCGAGCTGGATCTTCCCTCGCCGACGCCGTTCGATGAGTGCTGCTCTCGCATGGAAAATGCTCCGGCTGAATGCTGTCGAGCACTAGAGAGGTGCGGAACGGTGGGGTATTTCCAGAACGCACGTCCCGCTACCCGGCAGCACGACGACAACGGGCATTCGACGCATCGTAAGTGGGCCGTCTTCGTTCGGCCGCGTCGCCGAGTTGCCTCGCCGATGACAGCGCCGCTGGCCGGCTTTGGCTTCGGCTCGCTTTCGCTATTTCAGAATGGCCCGCACGTGCGCGAGTTCCCGGCTGCATGTGCCTGTGTCGCCGTTTTGTTCGGCGGTACGCGCGCGATCAAGCGAATCCAGCGCGTCCGTGAAAACCGCTCCGCGGCCGCCTTCGGCCTCTGCAATCGAGCGAGGCGTCGGTTGATGACTGCGCAGCGCGCTGAGGCTTTCCCGCTGCCAGCCGTGGGCGCCAGCGTCTTTTTCGATGGCCTGATCCAGCTGGATCTGGGTTTGCGCGATGTCATCCTTACAAGTGCCTGCACGCGCGGGCGAAGCTGCGCACAACAGGATGAGAAGCGCGATCTGGAGATTTGCTGTGGATGTCATGTGTCCGATCCCATGCATGGAGTTCAATCAGCATCAGATGCGACCTCTTGAATGACAAAGTCGATCGTTCGTCTTTCGCGTATGAACGCCGGCCGTTCACAGTAATGAGAGGTCTGTACGCCTGACATATGCGCTGCGCTTTGAAGTGCGCGCCCTAGCTAGGCAGTGTCCCGAGGATGCGCGAGGAGCCGCTGTCTCGATCGGCATGTCCCGACGTGCGAAGTGGCAAGGGCCGTTGTTTGCCGAAATACGCGGGCAAGCGTCGACACTACTGTCGCACCATTCCAACCCGGAGTGATCCCGACATGAAACACCTCAACGCTGGCCTCGCCTTCGCTGCCACTCTCTCCCTGTTCGCGACCGTCGCCCCGGCGCGCGCTGAACCCCCGAAGAACATCGTCCTGGTGCACGGCGCCTGGGTCGATGCGTCCGGCTGGAAGCCGGTCTACGAGATCCTGGTCAAGGAAGGCTTCCGCGTCAGCATGCTGCAGGAGCCCGAGACGTCGTTTGGCGATGATGTCACGGCGGCGAAGCGGCTGCTCGATCTCCAGAATGGTCCGACGCTTCTGGTCGGCCACAGCTATGGCGGCTCGATCATCACCGAGGCGGGTGTTCATCCCAATGTCGTCGGCCTGGTCTACGTCGCTGCGCATGCGCCCGACGTCGGAGAGGACGAAGCGGCGCTGGGCAAGAAGACGCCGAGCGTACTTGGAAAGACCGAAGGCGCCATCAAGGTCACGCCCGACAAATTCACCTATCTCGATCCCGTGCAATTCCCCAAGCTGTTCGCGCCCGATCTGCCGCGCGAGCAGGCGGAGTTCGAATCACGCTCCCAGGTTCTGGCCGCGACGCAGGTGTTCAGCACGCCGCTGACGGCGGCTGCGTGGAAGACCAAGCCGAGCTGGGGCATCGTTGCCGGCAACGACCAGATCATCAATCCGGATCTCGAGCGCTGGTATTACGAGCGCGCCAAGAGCCACACCACCGTGATCCCGGGTGCAAGCCACTCGGTCTACGAGTCGCATCCGAAGGAAGTGGCGGAGATTATCACCCGTGCCGCTCGCAGCATCGATCAACCGGCCACCCGCTGACGCGTTTTGCCGGCCCTGACGCACGGCCGGCAGAAGGAAGGACGGCGGGAGAGACAGCACTCCCGCCGGCCCGACTGCCCCTCCGGAGAATTCCATGAGCATGATCGAGACGACCGGCACGATCCTGGACTGGGACGTGACGACGGTGAAGCGGGCTGGACTGAGCCGCGATCTGCCGTCCGGCAATCCTGACCTGATGTGGGTCGCGAATTCGTCGACTTTGATCTACGGCGAGCGGGATGCCATCCTCGTCGACACGTTCCTCACCGCCGGGCAGTCGAAGACGTTGCTGGATTGGGTCGTGTCGCGGGAGCGAAATCTGACCACGATCTACGTCACGCATGGCCACGGTGATCATTTTTTCGGTCTCGCGCCGCTGCTCGATCGCTTTCCGCGGGCACGGGCCGTGGCCGTTCCCGAGGTTGTCGACGAGATGAAGACGCAGCTTTCGCCGGCATCGCTCGACGGTTTCTGGCGCAAGCGCTTTCCGGGCGAGATCGCGCAGAGCCTGGTCGCTGCAGAGCCTCTCGAAGGCGAGCTCACGCTCGAGGAACACAAGCTCGTCGTCATCGACATGGGACGAACCGATACGGCGCGTTCCACCGCCCTTCATGTCCCGTCTCTCGATCTGATCGTCGCCGGCGACACCGTGTACAACGGCATTCATCCTTATCTCGCCGAAACCGACACGCAGAGCCGGCTCGAATGGATCGCCGCGCTCGATCGGCTCGAAGCGTTGAAGCCGCGCTTCGTGGTGGCCGGACACAAGAAGCCGGAGAACGATGACGATCCGCGCAACATCGCGGAGACCCGGCAATATCTGCTCGATTTCAACCGCCTCGACCAGGCGACGATTTCTCCGCGCGAGCTCTACGAGGCGATGCTCGCGCTTCATCCCGACCGTGCCAATCCGGGATCGCTCTGGAGCGGAGCCAACGCCGCAAAGGAGCCAAGGTCATGACGAGCTGGCAGAACAACCGCGCCGCGCGCGATGCCCGCATTTCGGCCGGTGCCGAACTTGCCCACGGCAAGGTCGTGGAAGCGTCCGACGCAACGCGCCTGCTGGAGGCCGTAGTCCGGCCGGGCGACCGGGTTTGCCTCGAAGGCGACAACCAGAAGCAGGCGGATCTCTTGAGCCGCGCGCTGCTGGCGGTCGATCTATCCAAGGTCAACGATCTGCACATGGTGCAGTCGGGCGTCGTTCTGCCCGAACATCTGGACCTGTTCGACCGCGGGGTCGCGAAGCGGCTGGACTATGCCTATTCCGGGCCGCAATCGGCGCGCATCGCGCGCATGCTGTTCGGCCGCAAGATCGAGCTGGGAGCAATTCACACCTATCTCGAACTATTCGCGCGCTACTTCATCGATCTCACCCCGCACGTCGCCCTGATCGCCGCCGTCAGCGCCGACCGTGACGGCAACCTCTACACCGGCCCGAACACCGAGGACACGCCCACCGTGGTGGAGGCAACGGCGTTCAAGGACGGCGTCGTGATCGCCCAGGTCAACGAGATCGTCGAGACGGTTCCGCGGGTCGATATCCCGGCGGACCGCGTCCATTTCGTCGTCAAGTCCGACAAGCCGTTCTTCGTCGAGCCACTGTTCACGCGCGATCCGGCGGCGATCACCGAGGGGCAGATCCTGACCGCGATGCTCGCGATCAAGGGCATCTACGCGCCCTATGGCGTGCAGCGGATCAATCACGGGATCGGCTTCAGCACGGCCGCGATCGAGCTCCTGCTGCCGACGTTCGGCGAGAGGCTGGGCCTGAAGGGCAGGATCGCAACCCATTTCGCCTTGAATCCGCATCCCGCGCTCATTCCCGCGATCGAGTCCGGTTGGGTTCGGCAGATCCACTCATTCGGCTCGGAGGTCGGCATGGACGACTACATCCGGGCCCGATCCGACGTCTATTTCACCGGTCCCGACGGCTCGCTGCGTTCCAACCGCGCGTTTTGCCAGACCGCCGGGCTCTATGCCTGCGACATGTTCATCGGCTCCACGCTGCAGATCGATCTCCAGGGAAATTCCTCGACCATCACCACCTCGCGCATCGCCGGGTTCGGCGGCGCGCCGAACATGGGCGCGGATGCGCGCGGGCGCAGGCATCCGAGCGAGCCCTGGCTGAAGGCCGGCGCGGAGGCCGATCCCGACAGCCCGGCGCCGTTGCGCCGGGGCCGCAAGCTGGTGGTGCAGATTGGCGAGACCTTCGGCGACAAGAACGTCCCGTTGTTCGTCGAGAAGCTCGATGCGATCGAGCTCGCCGAGAAGCTGAACCTCGAGCTCGCGCCGGTGATGATCTACGGCGACGACGTCACGCACATCGTCACCGAGGAGGGCGTGGCGAACCTCCTGTTGTGCCGTTCGGCGCAAGAGCGCGAGCAGGCGATCCGCGGCGTCGCCGGATACACCGATGTCGGTCGCGGGCGGGATCGCAGCATGGTCGCGCAGCTGCGCGAGCGCGGCGTGATCCGGCGGCCGGAAGATATCGGCATCAATCCGCTCGATGCGGATCGCAACATGCTGGCGGCGCGCTCGATCAAGGATCTCGTGCGCTGGTCGGGCGGGCTCTACGCGCCGCCGTCGAAATTCAGGAACTGGTGAGGACAGGCCATGGAAGATCTCAGCTTTCATCACCCGGTTCGCGAGCGCGCGGGCGGTATCAGGCGGAGCGCGATCGTAGGCGTGGTCGCCTCGGGCAATCTGGAAGTGCTGGTGGAGCGCGTCCTGCCGGATGCGGAATGCGCGATCGAGATCAAAACCGCGGCGATGGGCTTCGGCGAAGTCTGGAGCGCCGTCATTGGCGATTTCGTCGAGCGCTATTCGCCCGGCGGGCTGAAATTCTCCATCAATGACGGCGGCGCGCGTCCCGACACGGTCTCGCTTCGGCTGGCGCAGGCGGTGCGATTGATCGCGGGGAGCGAGCAATGACCGCGCCGCTCCCGCACATCGCCCCGGCCGAACGGGTCCGCAGCACGAGCTTCAACGAGGCATCGGCGCGGACGAGGCTTGATCTGCTGCTTGATGCCGGCAGCCTGGTCGAGTTCATCGGGCCGGAACAGCGCGAAGTCAGTCCGCATCTGGAGATATTCGGCCTTCCCGAGCAGTTCGATGACGGCATCGTCGTCGGCCATGGCCGGCTCGGAGGCGCGCCGGTCTTCGTCGCCGCGCAGGAAGGACGCTTCATGGGCGGCGCCTTCGGCGAGGTGCACGGCGCCAAACTGCTGGGTCTGCTCCGCGCGGCGCGCGAGATCGGATCGATCCCCGTTCTGATCCTGCTCGATACCGGCGGCGTCCGGCTGCAGGAGGCCAATGCCGGTGAGCTCGCCATCGCCGAGATCATGCGTGCGGTGATGGAGGCGCGCAGTGCTGGCGTGAAGGTCATCGGCTTGATCGGCGGGCGCTCCGGCTGCTATGGCGGCGGCGGTCTGATCGCAGGCTGTTGCTCCGCGCTCGCCGTGTCGGAGGCGGGACGGATCGCGGTTTCGGGCCCCGAGGTGATCGAGACCAATCGCGGCGTTGAGGAGTTCGACTCCCGTGACCGTGCCCTGGTCTGGCGCACCATGGGCGGCAAGCACCGGCGGCTGCTCGGCGCAGCCGACGTCTTCGCCGATGACACCGTGCAGGATTTTCGCGAGGCCGCACTCGAGCTGATCGGGTTGATTGGCCCCTTCGGCCTCGACCGGCTCAGGGCGGAGCAGGGGCGTCTGGCCGACAGGTTGCGCCGCTTCGGCGCTTGCCAGGACGCCGTCGATATCTGGACCGTGGAAGGTGTTGCGCATGCGGAAACGGTGCCGGAATTGCCGGCCGACCAGTTCATTGCGCTCGCTAGCAGGATCGGGAGGAGCAGCCGTGACGCTCGATGACATTCTCGCCTCGCTGTTTCCCGACGGCCATGAGGTCAGGAACGACAATGGGGTCATTGCCGGCGCTGCGATGCTGCGGTCCGGCGGCAGGATACTCGTGATTGGCGTTGCGGATCGGACTGCGCTCGGCGTCGACGAGGCGATCGGGCTTTCCGCGCATGTCCTGGAGTCGATCGACCGGGGGAGCGGGCCGATCCTGGTGCTCGTCGACAGCGACAGCCAGCGCATGAGCAAGCGTGACGAGCTGCTCGGGCTCAACGAATTCCTCGCGCATCTGGCGAAAGTCTTGATCCACGCGGACATGCACGGCCGCCCCACCATCGGTCTTCTCTACGGCCACTCGGCGGCGGGGGCCCTGCTTGCGACGGGCCTTGCGACGCGCGTGCTGGTCGGATTGCCCGGCGCCTCTCCCGCGGTGATGGATCTGCCGTCGATGGCGAAGGTCACCAAATTGTCGATGACCGCTCTTGAGGAGAAAGCCAAATCGACGCCGGTTTTCGCGCCGGGGCTTTCCAATCTCGAGCAGATGGGTGCCGTTCATATGACATGGAGCGACGCCACCTCGCTCGCAGACCAGCTGGAGGCGCTGCTCGCCGACATGCCGGCTGCGCGGGATCGAAGAGATGCGCTCGGCAAGGAGCGCGGTGGCCGGCCGAAGGCCGCCGATATCGCGGAGCGCGTTCGTGATCTCGCCCTGCAAACCCGGTGAACCGCCGGCCGGTCGCCACGACCTCGTCTTTGTCAGCCCGCTGGGTTGGCGCGCGATGATCGGGATGCGCGGCGATCTCGCAGCCGACCCGCTGGTTTCGCGTTGGTCCGAAATGGGATGGCCGACGATCAGGCGGCGCGCTCTGCCTAGCGAAGCGACAGGCCTTGCGCTCGGCCTGCCGTTGCCGCCCTCCGCCGGCAAGAAGCGGCTGTCGTTTCTCGCGGATATCGACCATGTCACCTCGGTCGCGAGGCCGCCCGCGCTGCGGCAGGCGCGCGCCTCGGCGCCGCGCAATTGGTGGCCGACGCTCGATCGGCTCGATGGGCTCGCGCTTCGTCATTCGGTGGACGTGCGCGTGTTCGGCAGCCTTGCCTGGCAATCGCTGACCGGGCTCGATTACGTGACCGCTCGTTCCGACCTCGATGTCCTGTTCGCGTTCCCCCGCGAAGCCGATCTGGATCGTCTCACCGCCGACGTGGCTGCGATCGAGACCGATGCGCCGATGCGGCTCGATGGCGAATTGATGCGCGCGGATGGTGCAGCGGTGAACTGGCGCGAATTCCATGCCGGCACGGACCAGCTTCTGGTCAAGACCATCGGGTGCGTGGCCCTGCTCGACAGGGATCGATTCATTTCGGGAGCGATGGGATCATGATCACAGCGGCCGCGCGAAACATCGAACCGCTTGTTGCCAGCTGGGGGCAGATGCCGTCCGGTATCCGGGCCATCGGCGGCTTCGCTGCAGATTGCCTTGCCATGGAGCTGGAAACCTGGCCCAAGCCGGGGCTCGTGAGCCATGTCGACAATGGTAGTCACGTCGACATGGATGCCGGTACGTTTCGTCGCAGCGCTGCGGCCATCAGGCCTTACCTTCAAAGCCTTGCCGAAGCGGGCGCGCTCGGTTGCGGCATGGGAGTGCTGCGGGTCATCGGCCTGGAGGCCGAACGCGCGATGCTCGAGGCGACCTCGGGCGTCAATACGCATCGCGGCGCGATCTTCGGCCTTGGCCTGTTGTGCGCTGCGGCCGGTGCGAGGGCCGGCGGGCTGGTCGATCCGGCACGTCCGCTCGGCGACGTCGTGGCACGCCTCTGGGGCGCCAGCATACTCGACGGTCCGGTGTTGCTGCACAGCCATGGCAGCGCTGCTCGCCGCCGCTTTCGCGCAGGCGGAGCCCGTATCGAGGCGGCGAGCGGGTTTCCCAGCGTCTACCGGATCGGCTTGCCAGCCCTGCGGAGAACAACGCCTGCCACGCCCGAGGATGCGGAAGCGGCTCGGGTCGAAGCGTGCTTTGCCCTGATTGCGTCAGTGGAAGACACGAATCTGCTGCATCGTGGCGGGCTCGAGGGGCTTCGTTTTGCACGTCGCGCGGCACGTCGCTTCATCGACGCCGGCGGCGTGCGCGCTCCGGGCTGGCGCGTCAGCGCGCGATGGATCCATGAAAGTTTCGTCGCCCGTCGTCTCAGTCCCGGTGGCTCGGCTGACCTACTTGCGATGTCGCTCTTCGTCGATGCCCACGACGCGCCGGGGCCATGATGTCCAATGCAATCCTGATGGCGCTGGTGCCGGTGTTCTTCGTCTTGCTGCTTGGATACGCCGCCGGAAGGTTTCATGTCGTCGACAATCTCCATGTCGATGCTCTCAACGCACTCGTGATGGATTTCGCCGTGCCGGCGTCGCTGTTCGCCGCGACCGCCTCAGCGTCGCGCAGCGAGATGATCGAGCAGGTTCCGCTGTTTCTGGTGCTCGGCATAACGATGTCGTTGCTCTATGCCGCCTGGTATCTTGCCGCGCGCAGGTTGTTCAAGGTGTCGCGGCCCGATGCGTCGATTCAGGCACTCACGGTTGGCTTTCCAAATCTTGCCGGCGTCGGTCTTCCAATCCTGACATCCGTCGCGGGACAGGCGGGCGCCGTTCCGGTCGCCGTCGCATTGGCAACCGGTTCGGTCCTCATCAGCCCGGTGACCCTGATCATGGCGGAAATGGACGCCGCCCGGTCCCGTGGCGAGGAAATGGCGGCGCGGCAGATGCTGACGGCAGTGGGGCGTGCGATCACCAAGCCGGTCGTGCTCGCGCCCGTATTCGGCATCCTGTTTTCGGTGTCGGATCTGAGCCTCGACGCGCTCGCTCATGCGTGCCTCGCGCTGATCGGGAGCTCGGCCGCCGGCGTCGCGCTGTTCCTGACCGGAGCCATCCTGTCGGCACAGTCGTTCCGCCTGAACTGGAAGATCGCGGCCGCAACCGTGGCCGCGGACGTGGTTCGGCCGCTCGCAGCCGTTGCAGTCATTCTCGTCTTTCCAATCGCTCCCGACACAGCGAGGACGGCCATTCTGCTGGCCGCGGTGCCTTCTGGCTTTTTCGGCATCCTGTTTGCGGTCAACTACCGGTTGGACTCGGCAGCGGTCGGATCGATGGTCATTTCGAGCACCGGATTCAGCGTCGCGACCATGGCGGTCGCGATCGCCGTGCTCTTTCCGCACTAGGCGGCGATCATGACACTTGCGATCCTGTGCTCGGGACAAGGCGGACAGCATCGGGACATGTTCGCCCTGACGGGCGATGCGCCGGAAGCGACGCACCTGTTTGCACACGCGGCAACGTTGCTGGGCGGCTGGGATCCGCGCGATTTCGTGCGCAGCGAATCTGACGAGGCTCTGCATCGCAACCGGTCCGGCCAGATTCTATGCACGTTGCAGGCACTGGCCGCCGCTGCCGGGCTCAGGGACATCATTCCACATGGCGCTATCATCGCAGGCTACAGCGTCGGTGAGGTGGCGGCATGGGGCGTGGGAGATCTGTTCGAACCGGTCCTCACGCTCGACCTCGCAGTGCGCCGCGCGGAAGCGATGGACGCCGCCACCTGCGCCGGTGACGGGCTGATCTTTGTCCGTGGTCTTTCACATGACGATATGACCCGCCTTTGCGAGCGCCACGGCGCGGCGATCGCCATCGTCAATCCAGGCGATGCCTTCGTGATCGGCGGTGGCCGTGAGGCATTGAACGGAATTGCCGGAGAGGCGAGGGCGATGCGCGCCACAAGGATCGTCGATCTGCCGGTTCGGGTTGCCTCCCACACCGGGCGGCTCGCCGAGGCGTCGGTCGTGTTTCGCGAAGTCTTGCGGTCGGCGCCCGTGGCGTTCCCGTCGACCGCCGGTGCGCGCATCCTGAGCGGCATCGATGGCGGTTCGGTCGTCTCCGCCGAGACGGGCCACGACAAGCTCGCCGCGCAGATCTCACAAACCGTGCAGTGGGGAAATTGCCTGCAAAGCTGTCTCGAAGCGGGTGCCACGGCATTTCTCGAATTTGGACCTGGACATGCACTGAGCCGGATGGTTGCGAGCATCGAGCCCGGCCTTCCGGTGCGGTCGCTGGACGATTTCAGGAGTCTTCAGGGCGTGCGAAACTGGCTTGCGCGGCATCTCAGCGACTGAAATGGCAACAGCTTCGTTCCGGAATCGGACGGACGGCGCGCTCCGGATCGACGTGCGGCGAGGCAAAAAAAAGGGGCCGTCCTTGTGGGGAGGACGGCCCAATGCTCGCATGCCTGGGAGGAGAAGGCTCGAGCCGTGACTTGGGGGTCTCAGTCACTAACACTGCCAGCATCGCCGATCCGGCATGCAAAGTATTTCACGTCCCCACGCTGTTTCTCATTTCGCATGATTCACGAAGGTCCGCCGGCAGGACATGAGACACCGGCTCGCGTGACGGAACCGGGTCGCATTCAGCGAGCCTGGGTGACGCCAATGCGTTCCGGCTAGTGCATCGCCAACGTGCCGGCGTGTCGCCTGTCAGACGTTTGAAAACGGTCGAGAAATGCGCCTGCGTGCAGAAACCGACGGCCAGCGCCGCCTCGACCAGCGGCGTCTCGGTATTCGACAGGAGAGATTTTGCATGCTCGATGCGCTGTTGCAGGAGATACTCGCGCGGCCGGTATCCAGTCGCGGCGCGAAACTGCGCTGCGAAGTGCATCCGGGACAATCCCGCGACGCCGGCGAGGTCGGACAGGCTGATGGAGTGGTCGAAGCGCGCCCTGACATACTCCTCGACGCGTCGGAGCCGCCATTTCGGCAAGGCGTTGACTTTCGTACGCGGGGGCTCGCGCCGAGCGACGTGCATCACCAGCGTCTGGGCGATGCAGCACGCAAATTCGCGATCGGCCGAATGGCCTTGTTCGGTCAGCGCCTTTGCGAGCTGCTCGGCGAACGGGTCGCGCAACAGAAGGAGATCGTTCAGGCATTCGGGCGCGAGCGGCTCCGTTCCCTGCTGTGGAGATGGAAAGCAATTGGCCGAGATGTGGAAGTGCAGGAAATCGCACGGCGCAAGAAACTGCGCGCGGAGCGGCTTCGACGGCGCGCCGACATAGAGCGTACCTGCCGGCATGGCGCCGTCGAAAATGGTCTGACTGCCTCTGGTCAGCTTGAGACGTGTGCTCTTCAGGGCGATCGAGAAGAAGTACCGGTCGGGAGGCGTCGTTGCATCCTCGCGCCTGACGGCCGTCTGGGCATAGGTAAAGCGCGAGATCGTGATGTCCTCGCGCGCGACGCCCGCGCGTTGCTCGGGCTGGCGCCATTTTCGTTCGTGGGGGAATGCGCGTGCCCCCTGAGAGAAATCCGGTTCGCGGGCGCCGGGTTGATGTGTCAATCGGGCGCCGGCCGCTTGCATATCGGTGAGCATCGTTCGTCCCGTCTTTTGGATTCCGCTGCGCCGCCGTGACGGCTGCTGAATGCCATTGGTTGACGCTCGAACGATATGTCTGATGCCGCCACAAGGCCCGTTAGCGTTGCTGAAATCGTGTTAGATTTTGCGAAAGCTGCAGGTGCGTCGGAACGTCGCGAAACTCCGAATTAAGCAAGAAGAATCAAAAGCTTGCGCTGTGAGTTCCGATGTTGCGGCGCGATGCAGCTCTCTTCAGGTCGGGCGATCTGACCGGATTCAGGGAAGGCGTGGCGAGGCATCGATGCCGGGGGTGAGTCCGGGCGCGATCTTCTCTGCCGGCGGAATTGCGGGCACCCGCGCGTAGGGAAGCGCCGTCACCTCGGGAGGCTGCTGGGATGGGGATTGGAGGCAGTTGGGGCGCGGCGGATCTCCTGCGCCGAACACATCGAACACTGGGTCCACGAAGGTCGTGCGGAGCCGATGAGGCCAGGTCTGGCGATCGACCGCATTGGGCTGCCGGATCGTCACCGTGGCCGTCATGCCGGAGACGAGCGGCACGCCCGGCGGCACCGTGTCGATGGCGACACGAACCGGTATGCGCTGTGCAAGCCGCACCCAGGTGTAGATCGGGTCCACGTTGGGCAGACCTTGCGTGCCCGCCGCGGCGTTTGACGGGCTGATGCCGCGGGTCACGGTTTTCACATGTCCCAGGATCGGCTTGGAGTAACCGATGAGCTGTGCCTCGACGCGATCGCCGACGCAGACATGCGCCATCTTGGTTTCCTCGAAATAACCGTCGATCCAGAAGCTGTTGGAATCGATGATGGAGACGTTGGTGACGCCGGTCAGCGCATAGTCGCCGACGCGTAGCAGGAGATTGGTGACATAGCCGTCGACGGGGCTGAGCACATTGGTGCGCTTCAGATTCAATTCCGCCTGTGCAAGCTGGTGAGCGGCCGCTGCGTAGGCGGCCTTCGCCTGCGAGGCATTGCCGGCGAAGATCTGCTGCTCCTCTGGCGTCGTCGCGAGGTCGGACAGACGCCGGCGCCGGTCGGACTCGGCCTGCTTCACCTCCAGGTCCGCCGCCCGCTGGTCGACGAGGGCCTTGCCGATGCGGACGGCTACGTCGAAGTCGAAGGGATCGATGACGTAAAGCACGTCACCCTTGTGGACGAACTGGTTGTCGGCCACCCGCAGCTCCACGATTTTGCCTGCGATCTGCGGCGCGACATTGGCGACCTGCACGCGCACGCTGCCATTGCGCGTCCAGGGCGCGGTGACATAGTGCTGCCAGGTTGCAACCGATATCAGGATGGCGACCAGGGCGATGGCAAGGGTGGCAAAATGCTTGCCGACGCCGGCCATGAAACGCCCGGCGGCCTTGCGCAGCGACCGCGTCAATAGCGTCGCCTGCCGGGAAGCTTCGCCATCGTTCGCGGCGCGGTCGCTGGTCGCGCGCGTCGCGGCCTCCGTCAGGCTGGAACACGCGACGGCGTCGGCTGCGCCCGCTTGTGCTTCGACTGAAGATTCGGGGTGGGGCGGAAAGGCCGCATCTCGAGGCAGAGCCGCGTCCATGACTTTCTCCCTAGCAAAAGAGCGCGAGCAGGCCGAAGATCGACACGTAGAGGCAGAGCTCGGCCAGCGACGGGTTGCTGAAGATTCTTGTAAATCCCACGAAGCGCAGCACCGGGCGGAGCAGCAGGAATGCGAGCAGCGCCGTTGCCGCATAGGACACGATCGGGGCGATCAGCACGCCGCCCACGACGAGTTCACGATAAGTATTCGTCACCGATGCGTCCCCTGGCCGGAACCGGCGAAACCCTGCCGTGGTTCGAGGACGATGCTGGCCGGAACGAGCGCGGCGAGCACCGGATCGACAGACAGGTTGCTTCGGGCAGCCGTCTGGCGCAGCGCCTCGGCGGCAGTTAGGATTGCGCCTCTATCCCGTAGGGTGAGCGCGGCTCGCGCGGCGCGCACCGCTCCGCCGAGTGAGGTCTCGGCCAGGCGGTCCAGTTCGGCATGGCACCGTCGCAGCACCACGGCCTCGTCGAAGCAGCGCAGCGCTTCCGCGACGACCCGAGGGGGAGGTGCCGTGGCGCCGTTCGTCGTCAGGATCTGCTCGATCCGGGCGGCATCGCGAAACGCGGCTTCCTCCGGCGCGAGATGCCGGGCTCGCCCGGAATCGAGGCGGCTCAGCTCGCGATGGGCTTCGTCCAGCAGCAGCCGGATCCTCCGTTCGCCGGACAAGGACGGCAGCAGGAGCTGCGCCGCGAAGACCAGAACCGAGGAAAGCTGGGCAAACAGACACGTCACAAGGAATACGTCGGGGTCGTAGCTCTGCGGATTGCTCGGTGCGAGAATGACAAGCGTGAACACGAGGGAGAGCCGGCCGAGCGGCGGCAGGACGCCGCTCGGCAGCGTGATCAGCAGCGCTGCGCCGATCACGAGAGGCGCAAGGCCGATCGCCAGCAGTTGAAACTCGGATACGCCGTTGAAGACGAGGTATTTCAGGATGCCGGCGAGCAGGCATGCGATCGGCATGGCAAAGACCGCCAGTGTCGTGAAGGCGCGCGGATCCGGAGCCGTCGCGCTCAGACCGATGATCACTGCGGCAAGCGAGAGGCAGAGCGCGGTGGTCGGCCATCCCGCCATCACGAAGATGATTGCAATGAGGATGAAGTGGATCGCGGCCTTGACGCCGGCTTCCGCTGCAATGCGAGGCGAGCGGTAAAGCGGCGCGCGCCATTGCCGGAGTGGGTAGTTCCCGGCCCGCAGTGCCTCGAGACTTTCGCGCACGTCTGCATTCCTGCGGATGATCTCGTCGCGCAGATTGGTCCGGCAGATCGTGACCAGGCTGGAGGTGCCGGGGTCTCGGTCGTCCCGGGACGTCGCGGATGCGGCCGGCAGCGCGGCAAGCGTGCGGGCGAGCGCGAGCTCGCTCACGAGGCCCACCATCGCGGAGCGTGCGGCTGTGGTTCTGGCCGGGCCGCTGATCGACTCCGTGACGAGGCTCGCGATCTCCGGATGCAGGGCCGCGACATCGCGCAACATGTCCGCAGCAGCGGTCGCGGATGAAGCTTCACCGCGGACGGCGCGTTGCGCGAACTCCGTGACCCGGCGATGCAGTGTTTCGAGGCGGTTCGCCAGAACCGGATGATAGTCCGGCGCGGCGAGCACCTCGTTGACCAGAGCGACCGCGAGGACGCCGATGGCGATGGCGGCGCCCCGGGCGACGCCGGTCGGAAACACTTGCAACGGGCTGTCGATCTGCTGGATGGCAATCAGGGCAACGGTGATGCAGCTGAGAGCCGCCGCATAAGCGCGATTGCCGTCCAGCATCCCGGCGACGTAGACGCAAAGTCCGACCCAGATCCCCAACACTGCGGGCAGCAGCGCGCCGGTTTGGGAAAAGGTGCCGGCGATGGCGATCGATGCGATCACGCCGATAGCGGTTGCGAGCAGCCGATAGCCCGCCTTTTCCATGCCCTGCGCGCGCGTGGGCAGCGCCAGGATTGCCACGGTGACGGCTGCCGACGAGGGGGATTCGAGTTCGAGCCAGAAGCTTACATAGAGTGCGAGGAGCATTGCCAGCAGGACGCGCAGCGCGAACGCCCAGGAACTCACCGGGAAGCCGGCGAAGGCCCGCGGGCGGATGTCATCGGCAGCGCTGGTGGCGTCACCTGGCAATTATGCTCCCTCCATGCGCGGCAAAGCGTGCGGCCTGCTGGCGTCGCGAAATCAAAGGGGAGCATGAGCTGTGCCGGCCGGTATTTTCGGTCCATCAACCTGCTTTCGGGAACGCACGCCGGGAAGGCGCAGTTTGCCCGAGCCGGGGCCCGACTATTGCGGCGCGTGGCCCGCCAGGGCCTCTTCGAGGCGGCGGATGATCTCGTCGCCGCTGGACGGCTTGCCGAGATAGCAATGCGCGCCAGCCGCCATGACGCGCTGGCGCACGGGTTCGCTAGGGAAAGCGGTCATGAAAATGATCGGGAAATGGCGGCCGGAGGCAACCAGGCGCGCCTGCAATTCATCGCCGGTAATGACCGGCATCTGAACGTCGGCGATCATGCAGGCCGGATCTTCTCCCGCCGGTTCCCGCAGGAAGGCGACGCCGGACTCGTAGGCGTGGGCTTCATAGCCGAGCGAACGCACGAGGCTCGCCAGCGACGCGCGCACGCCTTCGTCGTCGTCCACGATCGCAATCACCGGGGTTTTGGCCATTGGCACACATCCTGACCGCTGTGTTCCGCAGGGAGGATATCTCCCATTGGGCGGCCGATGGGGCCTTATGCACCGTGCGGCAGTCCCGCCGGAATTATACTCAGGTTTGGTCCGTAGTCTTTCGGTTCTGGGAAATCCCGAGCGCTTCGGCCTTGCGAACGAGGTCGGCCAGCGACCGGACCTCCATCTTGCGCATGACGTTGCCGCGGTGGATCTTGACGGTGATCTCGCTGAGGCCGATCAGGCCTGCCACCTGCTTGTTCATCAAGCCGGCGGTCACATGGCCCATCACCTCGCGCTCGCGCGCCGTCAGGCTCTCATACTGGATGCGGATATCTTCCTTCGTCGCGGCTTCCGCACGGCGCTGCGCATCGCGCTCGAGCGCTGCCGTCACGGCGTCGAGCATGTCCTGATCGCGAAACGGCTTGGACAGGAAATCCACGGCGCCAGCCTTCATGGCGCGCACCGACATTGGAATGTCCCCATGACCGGTCATGAAGATGATCGGATATCTGATGCCCTGGCGGGTCAGTTGCCCCTGGAGATCGAGGCCGCTCACGCCCGGGAGCCGGACGTCCAGCACGATGCAGGCCGGTTTGTCGGGCATGACGCCGCCAAGCAGCTCGGCCGGTGAGCCGAACAGGCGTGTCTCGAGGCCGACGGATCGGAACAGGCTGTCGAGCGAGGCACGGATGCTCGCGTCGTCATCAACGATGATGACGACTGAACTGGAGGATTGGGCCGGCGGTTGCACTTGGTTTGGTCGTGTCATGGCAAGGCGTGTTCTTGGCTAAATGGCAGTGTCAGGTGGAATGTCGCGCCCGAGCCCGGAGAGCTCTCCACGGACAATCGGCCGCCGTGAGCTTCCACCGTCGTTCGGCAGATCGCAAGTCCCATGCCCATGCCGCCGCCCTTGGTGGTGAAGAACGGATCAAACAGGCGCGGCAAGTCGTCAGGCTGGATGCCCGGGCCGCTGTCCTCGACCGTGATGGCGAGGTTTTCGCCGTCCACGGTTCCGGCGCGCAGCGTAACGGTGCGGGAACCAGGCCGGCCTGACATGGCCTGGCCGGCATTGATCAGAAGATTGACCAGGACCTGCTGAAGCTGGATCCGGTCGCCGCGAACCGGCGGCAGGCCATGCTCCGTCTCGACGATGAGGGTGACGTCGTCCTTGACGAGCTCGCGCGCGACCAGGAGGGTCGCTTCCTCGATGATCTCGTCGATCTGCAGCAGATCCTGCTGGGTAGGGGCCTTCTTCAGGAAAGTCCGGATCCGGGTCACGATCTCGCTGGCGCGGCGGCCCTGAGCAACGACGTGACCGATCGTCGCCGCAACCTCCTTGAGATCGGGCACGTCGCGGCGCAGCCACCGCAAGCCGGCCTCGCCGCTGGTGACGATCGCTGCCAGAGGCTGATTCACCTCATGGGCAATGGACGCGCTGAGTTCGCCGAGGGTGGCGACGCGCGCGGCATGCGCCAGCTCCGCCTGCGCCGCGAGCAGCGCATCCTGTGCCTGTTTACGCTCGGTGATGTCGATGACGAAGGCGAGCACGTTGCGATCTCCGTCGGGCTCGGCCGGAAAGGTGATCGTAAACAGGACGGGAACCTTGCGTCCGTCGAGGCTCACGAGATCGGTCTCGCCTTCGTGGAACCGCTCTCCTTCCGCGAATGCGACCAGCGCGCCGAGGAAACTGCGGTCGTTCTCGCCCAGAAGCCTGTCCACGTTCGCGATGAAGGCCGCAGAGCCGCTTGCTCCCGCCATCTTCTGGAGGGCCGGATTGACGTCGGTGATTCCAGCGAGCCGGCGGGCATGCCGCACGAATTCAGGATTTCGTGCAAGATAGTCCCGCAAGGTGGCGCCTCCGGTCTCCAGCGAATTCAGCGCGGTCCGCACTGCGCTCCAGTCCTCTTCGACGACGCCGACCCGGCTTGCGTCGAACATCCGGCGGTATCGCTGCTCGCTCTGCACCAGCGCGTTATGTGCCGCGACGCGGTCCGTGACGTCGGTGTGCGTTTCAAGGACTCCAACGGGTTTGCCGAGATGGTCGTGCTGGAGCGCCCATCTTGCATCGACGGTGAGTGCGCCGCCGGCCTTCGTCCGCTGCTCCAGCCTGCCTTCCCATCGGCCGATGTCGAGCAGGCCGGCCTCGATGGCCTCTCGCCGGTCGGGATATTTGGTTCTCAGCAGCGCGTCGGCGAGTTGCCCGATCGCCTCGTCGGTCGACCAGCCGTAGGCCTGTTCCGCGGCCCTGTTCCAGAAACTGATCACGCCGCCGCGATCCCTGACGAAGATCATGTCATGCGAGAGATTGAGCAGGCGCGCCTGCGCCGCGAGGCGCTTCGTCGCCGCCTGATTCTGGAGCGCCAGCAAGGTCGTGATTCCGATGGCGGCGAGGCTCACCAGCGCACGAAGGGCAGGCGAGGCGATCGCCTCCAGATCGTGCGACAGCAGATAGGCGGTTATGGTCAGGACGCTGCAGCCGACAGCGGCGGCGATGATGTCGTTACGCCGGTGCGTCCTCGCCGCGAGCAGGATCGCAACGACGTAGAGAACTGCGACCGCGCCCTCGAGCGGCGTCAGCACATCGACCAGGAAAACCGCGAAAGCGAGGACGGCAGACCAGAACCGCAAGCCGGCGCGGCTCATCGATGAACCCGTGGCCCGATCAAGACTGGTCATCGTCGCTGGTGGTCGCTCTGCTCATTTTCGGTCACGTTGATGCCGCGATTTGATCGGGCCGACAACATGCGGCAACATGATTTTCGTGCTCTCTTGAAAGACGTTGCCGCGGTTCCATCCTGCGCGAGAGCCGACTAGGCAAATTCCTCGGCATAACGGCGTTTTGCGTGACTTTCCGACCATTGGCGAGCGCGTCAACATACCGCAGGGCGAGACCAGTTCCGCCATCGCTGCGAGCGGGACGCCCGTACGGCCGGCGACGCCGCGGTCATACCTAGGTATGACGCGATCAACCCGAGAACCTATCCGGTGCACCCGCGCGTAGAATGGAGCGCGGGGACCGCCGAACTACTCTGCTCCCACATTCGGACGAGCCATTGGGTCTCGCCGGATCGAAAATGGGACAAGGAGTTCGACGATGTCGCTACAGATGTCACACCCGCTAGGCGCGAAGGATCATGTCGTCGGCTCGATCGGCGTCTCGGCCATCGATGGTTGCCAGTCCGGGCTTGCGGAACGTCCGGATCGCGCCGGCGAAAAGGCGATGACGCTGTCCCTCGTTCATCTCGATGTTGCTCTGGCCATCGAGACGCCCCCGCCGGGCGTGCGGAGATGCGCCGGCGACGGGCCCAGCTTCAGGGTATCGGCGAAACGCCTCGCGCGCATCTCCGTCGAGACCGATCGGGAGGCCGGTGCAGGCGAGTTCCCGGACCCGGTGATGCGAAGCCTCTCCGATGCGCTCGCGGCAACCGAAGCGGCCCATCATCCTCACTCCGCCATCCTTGCGGACGCCTTGCGTCTTGCCATCCTGACCCGCAGGGCCAGCCGGCCGACGGCCGTCGCGCGCAACGAGACCGATCAGGCCGACGAGCGGTGCCGGTCTGTGCGGTCGTTGCAAAAATGGCGCCTCAAGCGCGTGCTGCAATATGTCGACGAGAATTTGGCTGGCAAGATCACCTTGCAGCATCTGGCGGCGGTCGCCGGCCTCAGCCGCATGCACTTTGCCGCGCAGTTCCGCGCGGCCGTCGGCATGCGGCCTCACGACTTTCTGCTGAAGCGGCGGATCGAACGCGCCCAGGAACTGCTGAGGCGCGCCGACGTCTCGCTGGTCGACGTTGCCTTGACCGTCGGATTCCAGACCCAGGCGCATTTCACGACGGTATTCAAGCGTTTCGCCGGCGATACGCCTTATCAATGGAGGAGCGCCTACCTTGCGCAATTCCTGCCGCTGCCTCGCGCCGAAGTTGGGCCGTCATGAGCAGTGTTGGCATTGAGGCCCTGATGCTGCCGCTGGCCGGCATTCACCTGGCGATGACGCAGCATGAAGTCACGGGCGTGCTGGAGATCGCCCGTGCTCTCGGCAACTCCTATCGCCTGGCATCGTCAGATCCGGGATCCGGCGCTCTCTATGGCCGGTTCATTTTCGATTTCTGCCGAACCATCGTCACGGTTGTCGCGCGATAGCCTCGAGCCCTTTACAAGCGGGGCAGGTCAAGCGTTAACACTGCGATGGCAAACCGCAGAGCGAGAGTCATGAGAGCCTACAAAGTCGTCGACGCCTTCTCCTCCAAACCCTTCCTGGGAAACCCCGTCGCAGTCGTCCTTGATGCTGAGGGGCTGGCGACGGCCGAAATGCAGGCAATTGCCCGCTGGACGAACCTGTCGGAAACGACATTTCTCTTGCCGCCCACGAGTTCCGAGGCGGACTACCGCCTGCGCATTTTTACCCCCCGCAGCGAACTGCCGTTTGCCGGGCATCCGACGCTCGGCAGCGCCCATGCGGTGTTGGAGGCGGGCCGCGTGATGCCCCGGGGCGGTCGTCTCGTCCAGGAATGCGGTGTCGGGCTGGTGCGGATTGCCGTGGAGGGCGACGGCGCGGAGAGGCGTCTGACGCTTGCGTTGCCGCCGGCGAAGGTCACGGCTCTTTCAGCCGCAGACGTCGACGAATTGGAGGCAGTCATCGGGCATCGGATCGTTCGCGAGGTGGCTCCAGCGATCGTGGATGTCGGGGCCGTCTGGGTCGTCGCGCAACTTGCCGACGCGGACAGTGTGCTCGCGCTGACCCCAGACTTCCGGCGCTCGGCTGCCTTCGAGAAGCGGCTCGGTGTGACCGGGCTCTCGCTTTTTGGCCGTCAGGCTGATGGCGAGGCGGCTATCGAGGTGCGTTCTTTTGCACCATCATGCGGCGTCGAGGAGGACCCGGTATGCGGCAGTGGAAACGGCGCCATCGCCGTGTTCCATCGCGACCGCGGTCTCCTCAAGGCCGGGACGAGCTACACGGCGGCGCAGGGGCGCTGCGTCGGGCGCGATGGCCGCATCGCCTTGGCGATCGAAGCGGACGGCGAGATCAGCGTTGGCGGCGCTTGCGTTACGTGCGTGGAAGGCAAGATTGCCGGTTAAGCCATAGGTTGCTGGTCGATCATGCCGCGCTTCGGCTGCGGTACTCATATTGAATCAGACCCGCTAACGCACTGCGACCGCGACGGCAGACAAGGCTGCCGGAAGGGACCAGGCCCAGTCTCCCAGTACTGAAACAGCCGCCGCGGCGGCGACACAGCCGAAGATGAAACCGAGCAAGCGATGGAGCGAGCGACCCAGCGGCGTTGAATCATGCGGCAGCAGAGGGGTGCGTGGAGCGAGCAGGTCGATCGCCGACAAGACGGCATTGGCCAGATTGCCGGTCATCACCGCCGTCGAGATCGCGCCCGGCAGAGCGAGGCGAAGGAGCGCGTACTGGCAGGCCATGGCCGACACGGCGATCATCGCGGCCGCGCCGGCCCGGGATCCAGCCGCATCGGCAGACGGCCTTGTGATGACGCTGAAGATCAACAACGCGGCCAGCACGAGGAACTGAACCCGAAGCAACAGTCGCGCCAGGCTCGAACCGTGCCGGCCGGAAGCTTGGGCGATCAGCCAGACGGTCGCCAGGGTCAGCATGAAAACGGGAATCGCCAACAGCTGTGCCCAATGAAACGAGCCGCCATCGACGGCAACGACGGCGGCCAGCACGATGTTGCCGGTCACGTGAGCCGTGAAGATATGACCGAGCGTGAAGAAGCCGGTGAAGTCGACCATTCCGGCTATGATGCTGAGCAGCGGTGGCAGCCGCGCCTCCAGGCGCGACAGCTCCGCTGCGTCATCCGCTGAATCCGCAGACCTTTGCAGCATGAGGAGGTCTCTAGCGAGCAGGGACATCTTTGGCTACTCCGATGCTGGCCGTTCGCATGGGCCGCTCACTGACCGCCGGCTACTGTGCCGTCCATCCGCCATCGACCGCGATCGCGGTGCCCGTGATCTGGTCCGCCGCAGGCGAACACAGGAAGGCCACGGTGCCTCCAAGCTGCTCCGGAGAGACGAACTCGGATGATGGTTGTTTCTCGCCCAGGAGTGTCCTGGCGGCGTCCTTTTGGCTGATGTTCTTCTGTGCGGCGATGTCGCTGATCTGCTTTTCGACCAAGGGCGTCCGCACCCAGCCGGGACAGACTGCGTTGCAGGTCACGCCGCTGCCGGCGGTCTCCAGGCCAACCACCTTGGTCAGGCCGATCAACCCGTGCTTGGCGGCGACGTAGGCCGCCTTGTGCGTCGAAGCGACGAGGCCGTGGGTGGAGGCGATGTTGACGATCCGGCCCCAGCGCTGCTTCTTCATCTGGGGCACCGCCGCCGCGATGCCGTGAAACGCGGCCGACAGATTGATGTCCAGGATCGCATGCCACTTGGCCGACGGAAATTCTTCCACCGGCGCGGTGAACTGGATGCCGGCATTGTTCACGAGGATGTCGAGGCGTCCGAACGTCTCGATTGTCGCGGCGATCAATCGGCGCACGGCATCGCCCTTCGACATATCGGCGCCGTCGTAGACCACGCGCACGCCGTGCTCGCGTTCGATCCCGCTGCGGATGGCTTCGATCTCGCCGGGGTCGCCGAAGCCGTTCAACACGAGGTTGACGCGGAGTCTGGCCAACTCTCTGGCGATTCCGAGCCCGATACCGCTGGTCGATCCGGTGACGATAGCGACCTTATCTTTCAACATGGGAGTTCCTTTCGACGTCAGGTGGGGTGGGGGACTAGTGGGTGCCGCCGGCCTCGATCTGGCCGGGCTTCTTCAGCATCATGGACGCGGCGAGTGCGACGATCAGCGCGACACCGAGCAGGTAGAACATGTCGCCGAAAGCCAGGATGAAGGCCTGCTTCTGCACGATCTTGCCAATCGCGACATAGGCGCGGTGAGCGGCGTCGATGCGATCGGTCACGCCGTGGTTCATGAAATACTGCGTCAGCTTCTCGAGCCTGGCTTGCGTGGCCTGCTCCAGCAGCGAGACCGACTGCGTCAGCACGTTGGAGTGATATTGCTCGCGCTTGGTGAGCAGCGTCTGCAGCAGCGCGATGCCGACGGCGCCGCCGAGGTTGCGCATCATGTTGAACAGGCCCGAGGCCGAACCCGCGTTCTCCGCCTCGATGCCCGATGTCGCGACAGCCGACAGCGGGGCGAACACCAGTGCCTGACCGAAGGCGCGGACGACGTTCGGCCAGAAGAGCTGGTCGGTGGCGTAGTCGTTGGTCATCGAGATGTTCATGAAGTTGGAGGCTGCGAACAGCGCAAAGCCGACACCGATGATGAACCGCGCGTCGAAGCGCCGTAACAGTTGCGGCACCAGCGGAATCAGCAACAGCTGCGGCAGCCCGGTCCATGCCAGCACCATGCCGATCTGCTCGGCGTTGTAGCCCTGGATGCGCGATAGATAGACCGGCAGGATGAAGACCGAGCCGTAGAGCGCGATGCCGAGCAGGAAATTGGCGAGGATACCGAAGCCGAAATTGCGACGCGCCAGGAGGCGGAGGTTCAGCAGCGGCTTCCTTGCCGCCAGCTCGATCCACAGGAAGGCCGACAGCGCGATCGCCGCGACAATCGACAGCTTGACGATGAACGGCGAGCCGAACCAGTCGTCCTTGTTGCCTTCCTCGAGCACGGTCTGCAGCGCGGCGAGGCCGATTGCCATGGTGGCGATCCCGGCCCAGTCGCCCTCGCGCAGCAGCGACAGCTTCATCGGCTGCGCCTCGAGCGAGACGAACAGCAAGCCGATCATGACCGCGCCCGGCACCAGGTTGACGTAGAAGATGTACTGCCAGCCCGAGTTCTCGGTGAATAGCCGCCGATGGTCGGCCCGATCGCGGGCGCAAAGGTCGCGGAGATCGCAAACAGCGCCAGCCCGATCGGCTGCTTCGCCTTTGGCAGCAGCGTGATGATGAGCGTGAACGCCATCGGGATCAGCACGCCACCGGTAAAGCCCTGCACGGCGCGCAAGACGATCATCTGCGACAGGTCTTGTGCCAGCGCGCAGGCCGCCGAGAACACCAGGAACAACGTCGCATTGGTCAGGAGATAGATGCGGATCGAGAACGCCTGCGCGAGCCAGCCGGACAGCGGAATCACCACAATCTCAGCAATCAGGTAGGAGGTCGAGATCCAGCCGCCGTCATCGATGCCGGCCCCGATCGCGCCCTGGATGTCAGCCAGCGAAGCGTTGACGATCTGGATGTTGAGCACCGCCATGAAGGCGCCGAGCGTGGCCCCGGCGATGGCGATCCAGGTCTTGGCGGAGACCGCCGGGGCCGGTGTGGAGATGGACCGCTCGCCTTCGCTGGCGGGCACCGCATCGATGGCCGGTTGCAGTGTGGTCATGGTTGTCGGCTCGTCGCTTGCGAGAGAAGCATTGCCTGAACGGACTGTCCGGGAGGAGACAACCGCGAGGGACGCGTGTTCATTCAACTGCGAGGCTCGGGGCGGCGCGACGCGAGGCGCTTCTTGCTTTCGCGTTCGGCGATCGCCGCCGATTTGGTGTTGATGGTCGGCTCGGCCGACATGCCGGGACGGAGCAGGCCGGCCAGGCTGCGGTCGTCGAGGACGATTTTCACCGGCATGCGCTGCACGATCTTGGTGAAGTTGCCGGTCGCGTTGTCGGGCGGCAGCAGCGCGAACTCCAGGCCGCTTGCCGGGGACAGGCTGTCGACATGGCCGTGCAGTCTGGTGCCGCGGAAGCTGTCGATGGTCAGCTCGACGGGCTGGCCGCCGCGCACGTGGGTAAGCTGGGTTTCCTTGAAATTGGCGACGATATACACGGCATCGAGCGGAACGACGGCCATCAACAGCGTACCGGCCTGGACGAACTGCCCGACCCGGAGTGAGCGCGCACCGACGGTGCCGTCGACCGGCGCGATGATGCCGGTGTAGGACAGGTTCAAGGCCGCCTGCTGCTCGACCGCACGGGCGCGGTCGCGCTGCGCGACTGCCCTGGCGCGTTCGGTGGAGAGCACGTCGACCTTGCGCTCGGCAGCGAGCAGGCCCGACTTGGCGTGCTGCAATTGCGCGGCGGCGGCGCGCAGTGCCGCATCGGTCTGCTGCGCGCGCTGCACCGTGCCGGAGCCCGTCTTCATCAGCCCGTCGTATCGGACCTGCTCTTCCTGCGCGAACTTCAGATTGGCCGTGGCGGCAGCGACATCGGCCGTGCCTTGCTCGATGATCGGCTGCTGCAGGGCAAGCTGTGCATCGAGATTGCGGACAGCGGCGTCGGATGCGGCGACGTCGGCGCCGGCCTGGTCGAGCGCGGCGCGGAAATCGCGATCGTCGATCTTTGCCAGCAACTGGCCGGCCTTCACCGTTTCGTTGTCGCCGACCAGGACCTGCGCGATATAGCCCGACACTTTCGGCGAGATGATCGTGGAATCCGCCTTCACATAGGCGTCGTCCGTGGTCTCCAGGTAGCGGCCGATGGTGAGATAGTGGTGGCCGAACTCGGCTGCGGCGGCGACGCCCAGGGCCAGTGCCAAGGCGAGGGCGGCCCGCTTGATCGCCTGCCCGGATGGCCGAAGGTTGGCTTTGGCGCCCTGCTCGGGAGCATAGGAAATGGAAGACATGGTATTCTCCGAAACGAGGTGGGCGGTGAGATTCAGTCGCGGCGATGGACGTCGTGGGTGACGATGCCGAGCTCGGGAGCCGGCGGGTCCAGGCGTCGCGGATCGGCCAGCGTGCGGCGGATATCGTCCAGTCCGCTCTGCCAGTGAGCGCGCATCGCGCTCAGCCCGAACTCGTAATCCCTCGAATGGCCCTCGTGGATCTTGGTCTGATAGATCAGGTGCACGATGTTGTAGCAGCGATGGCGCGCCATCTCCGCGATGGCGCGGATCTCGGGATCGTACCTGGCGGCGTCCGGCAATTTCGCGATCGTGCGCTGCAAGGCCTGACGCATCTTCTGCATCCGCAGCACCTGGTCGGTCACGGCGCGTGTGCGGCTCGAATACTGGATGTCCTTCTGCCGGCTCGATACTTCCATCATGTCGTGGGGAACGTGGCCCTTGGCCGACCAGAGATCGATCTGGAACGTCAGCGTGTCACACGGCTCGCCGGACAGCACGCGAGATAAAGGCGTGTTCGAAACCACGCCGCCATCCCAATAGTGCTCGCCTTCGATCTCGACGGCGGGGAAACCCGGCGGCAGCGCACCCGATGCCATGAAATGCTTCGGTCCCAGCCGGCGCTCGGCGGTGTCGAAATAGGTCAGGTTGCCGGTGCGGACGTTGACCGCGCCGACGCTGACGCGCACGTCGCCCGAGTTCAGCCGGTCGAAGTCGACGAGCTTTTCCAGCGTCCGGTGCAGGGGTGCCGTATCGTAAAAGCTGGTCGCGGAGTCGCCCGAGAACGGTGACCAGAGCGGGGAGGGGAAGCGTGGCTTGAAGAAGCCAGGCTGGCCCTGGATCAAGGCCCGCGCCGCCGCCATTGCGTTGCGTACCGAGTTGATGTCGAACGCAAAGGGCAGGGCGTTGGCGAGCCCTTCGCCGGCGGGCCACTCGATCGAAAACGCACAGATGGTTTCCCAGAACTCGCGCAACCGTGCAACGCGCTCGCCTTCGGGCGAGCCCGCGATGATCGCGGCGTTGAGCGCGCCGATCGAGATGCCGGCCAGCCAGTTCGGCCGGATGCCGGCCTCGTGCAGGCCTTCATAGACTCCGGCCTGATAGGCGCCGAGTGCGCCGCCGCCTTGCAGCACCAGGGCGACGACATCGTAGGGCAGCGAATTGCTCCGCTGCGGCACAGGATTGGTTTGCTCGCGCATCACGTTCAGCATTTTGAGGACTCCCGATGGTACGGATGATGTCGATCAGCCGGCATTCGCGTCGACCAGGGTTTCGGAGGATCCGCGCCGCCGCACGGTTTCGCTCGAGGCCAGATAGTCGTGGACCACGGTGCCGAGCCCCAGCGTCAGGTCGGCAACGATATGCTTGGCCGAGAGCACCTGGAGCACCGGCAGCTCGGCGACGGGGGCAAGGGCGTGCGAGTACAGGTCGAGCGCTGCCGGCCCAGTCCAGGCGCCCTTCACGGTGATGTCTTCGAGATGGAAGCGCACCAGCTCGCAGATGCGCGGCGTGCCGTCGACATGCGGAATGATCTTGAGCAGGAAATTCGGTGCGGTGAGCTTTTTTGCTTCGGCCCCGGCGTCGAGGGCCCGGTGCTTGTAACCCATCGTGCCGGTCGCGATGCGGACCGAGCCATAGTTCAAGGTGCCGACCAGCGTGTCGGTCTCGACCTCAAGCTTCGGCTGCGCCAGCTTCTTGGGAAAGCCCCAGAGCTCGCGCCCGCCCGCAATTGGCGGATGATCGTTGAGGAACATCTGGTGGACGAAGCTGCCGGCCTTGCCCTGATAGGACACCGGAACGACCTGCCCACTTTCGGTGTAGTCGCCGAATCCGGTCGAGTCCGGCATTCGGATGAACTCATAGTTCACCACAGGTTCGGCGATTTCGAGTGGTGCAGGAACAATCCGGCGCAGTGCCTCGGGATCTGTCCGGTACTGGATGATGAAGTATTCGCGATTGATGAAGCGATAGGGGCCGGGCGGGAAAGCCGGGCTGGTCAGCGGCATGGCGAACGCGCTCGCGCGCACGGTCTCGTTTTTCATCATGGTCGGCTCCAATTGGTATGGGGTGATCGGGCCGGACCACGCACGGTCGGCGCGGCCCGTTTCGCGTGAGGCAGCTAGACCTCGCCGACGTGCTCCGGATCGGCCGAGGCCAGCGCGGCCGCACGTTCCGCTCGGGGCGGATAGATCCAGACAGTATTGATCTGCTGCTTGGTCCGCTTCGCCTCGTCGCCGACGAGCTCGAGCTTCCGATCCCAGCCTCGCGTGAAGATCGCGCCGGCTTCTCCCAGATCGAGGCATGTGGCGTAGGCCTTCTGGTGATAAGGCCTGGTCGCGACACCCAAAAGTTCGGCAGCGGCATTGTTGCCGGCAAACGCGCCCATTCGCGTGGCATGCTGGCACGACATCAGCGCGTGGTTGCCGACGTCATCACACGCTGCTTTGGCGGCATCGCCGGTGGCAAAGACGCCGGCGACACCAGGCACGCGCAAGTCGCGGTCGACAAGGAGCCGGCCCAGATTGTCGCGCTCGGCCGGGATCTGCGCGGTCAGAGGAGCGGCGCGCATGCCGGCGGCCCAGATCACGGTCTCGGCTTCGATGTGTTCGCCGCTGGAAAGCGTGACGCCAGACTTGTCGAGCGACGCGACGCCGGTGCCGAGGCGGGTCTCCACGCCAAGCTTGCGCAGCGCATCCTCAATGACGGGGCGGGAATCTGCGCCCATATCGTGAGCGATCGTACTGTTGCGATCGACGATGACGACGCGTGCCTTGGCGTTCTTGCCGAGGACCGCACGCAGCCGCGCCGGCATCTCCGTCGCCGTCTCGATACCGGTGAACCCGCCGCCGGCCACGACGACCGTATCGCGTCCGTTCCTTGCAGGCCGATCGGCCAGATCATGGAGATGCCGCTCCAGCGCAATCGCATCGTCGAGCTTGTCGACGCTGAAAGCGTGCTCGGCAATGCCGGGGATGTTCGGTCGGAAAAGCCGGCTGCCGGTGGCAACGACCAGCCGATCGTAGGAGAGAGTCTGCTTCGTGCCTTCGGCCGTGACGAGCTCGATCGCACGAGACTTGGTATCGATGGTCCCGGCGCTGCCTTGCACGTAGACGACGTCGATGGCCTTCAATACGTCTTGCAGAGGTGCCGTCAGGGTTTCCGGCTTGCTTTCGTAGAGGCGGGGCCGGACCACGAGCGTCGGCTCCGGTGCAACAAGCGCGATCTCGAGTTGTTCGGGCGAAGCGCCCTGAATGTCCCGCAGGCGCGCGGCGGAAAGTGCAGCGTACATGCCGGCAAAGCCGGCGCCGATAATGACGAGTCGCATTTGATGATCTCCTGTGGATTGAGCTTTCCGGGCATGGGCGCGTCACCGCCGCCGCCACTCTCGTGGCGGATCGTCGAGACCGATGACGCGAAGACGTGAAGTGAGATCGCGAATTCTCAGGGAGAGGGGCAGCCTGGCATCGAAGCCATCGGCGGCGGCCAGCGGTGACGAAAGAAAATTGGCTCGATGGCGTACGGACGCCAGTCGGCGTACGGAAGCTGGCCGCCATCCCTATCGAAGATGGACATCACCGGACTTGCGTTGCGTATGGACTGCGCTGGTATTTCCACTTCCTCGCCGGTTGCCGAGGTGAAGCGAACGGCCATTGAAAGTCCGTACATGATGGCGCTTGCGGCCATCCTTCGTCGCGGCACGAGTTTGACCGGACTAACCAAGTTCTTCCAGGTCATTGTTCGTCTCCGTCTATTGGATCGAGGGCACCCTGATCATTTAGCGGAGCGGACCTGCAGTTGCGCCAGAGCGATTGCTCTGCCTGCAGAGTGATTGCTGCTTAGCGCATGCGACGTCGCCAATCGCTCGGCGTTTCTCCCGTCAATCGCCTGAACGCGGCGGCAAAGGCGGTTTGAGAGGCATAGCCAAGCTCTGCCGCCACCGTGGCGATCGGGATGTCGGTGTCGCGCAGTGTGTTCATGGCGTGCTCGAGCCGGTGCTGGCGCAGCCAGCTATGCGGCGAAAGACCGGTGCTTTCCTTGAAAGCACGACAGAAGTGGAAGCGAGACAGGCCGGCGTCCGAAGCGAGCGCCGCAAGAGAGACGTCGGAATCGCTGTCCGAACGCAAGCGTTCGATCGCGCGTCTCAGAGCTTGGGGAGCCAGCCCGCCTATGATCGGCTCGATGGCGGTCGGCTCGCCGATGTGCGCGGCCAGGATGCGCGTGGCGATGATATCGGTCAGTCGCTGCCTGAAGAGTGCATCCAGAACCGCGTTGCCCTCCAACACATCCGCCCCGCTCATCAGCAGTCCGGATGTGACAGGGTCGAGATGCCCGGTTCGCTCCAGAAGATCACCGGGAATGGGCGCGTCGGCTTCGCGGGCGACGCGTTCGAGCGTTGCGTGCGGAAGATACAGCTGGACGACATCGACAGGACCGGGAATATCCCATCTGGCGCTCGACCCAGCCGGAATGATCGTCACGACTCCGGAACGGGCCGTTCCAATCGCAACCGATTTTCCGGCCCGTCGCTCCAGGCGCTGAACGCCTGTGGGGTACGTCATGATGACGTGGTCGGTCATGGGCTCGACGACGTCGTGCAGAGCGCCGTGCTTCCAATGCGCGATGCCGCCATTGGAGGGGTCCGAGGCCATCTGGAGCGGCGCGGTCTTCAGGATGCGCGCCATCTCCACGTCGGCACGCCGCCGCTCGACGTTCGGCGAGTCGCTGTGGCGCGCACCGGGTGCGGCAAGCAGAGCTCCCAAAGGATCGTGCAGGATTGGCTTGTCCATGGAGCTAGTCTCGCGTTCGGATGGCACTTCGGGACCCGCGGAGCGATTGCTGCTAACGCACGCGTCGTCGCCAATCGCTCGGCGTTTCGCCGTTCAATCGCTTGAACGCCGCGGCGAAGGCCGTTTGCGAGGCATAACCAAGCTCTGCCGCAACCAGGGCGATCGATGCGTCGGTATCGCGAAGCAGGTTCATGGCTTGCTCGAGCCGGTATTGGCGCAGCCAGGCGTGAGGCGAGAGCCCGGTGCTTTCCTTGAATGCGCGGCAGAAGTGGAAACGCGACAGGCCGGCATCGGAGGCGAGGGCATCGAGGGAGACGTCGGTATCGCTGTCCGAGCGCAAGCGTTCGATGGCACGGGCCAGGACCTTGGGCGAAAGCCCACCGATGGTCGGCTGGAATGGGGCTTGCGAGCCGGTATGGGCAACCAGGAGACGCATCGCCAGGAGGTCGATCAACTGATGCCTGAACAGCGTGTCCAGGGCCCCATTGCTCTCCAGCGTGTTGACCGCGCTCAGGATCAATCGGGACGTAATGGGATCAGGATGCGCCGTTCGCTCCAGGAGTTCGCTCGATGTGCCGCTCGCGGCTTCGTCGGCGACGCGTTTCAGCGTTGCGTGGGGGAGATAGAGCTGAACGACGTCGACGGGCTTCGGAATATCCCATCGGGAGCTCGATCCTTCGGGAATGATGATCACAGCCCCGCGACGAAACGTTCCAATCGCAACCGACCGTCCTGAGCGCCGCTCCATGTGCTGCACCGCGCCGTTGTAGGCCATGATGACGTGGTGGCTCATGGGCTCGACGACGTCGTGCAACGGTTCGTGTTTCCAGTGGGCGATCCCGGCACCGGAGGAGTCCAATGCCACGCGAAATGGTTCGGTGTGGAGCACACGCGCCATCTCGGCATCAGCGGCACGCCGCCCGGTCGACGACGACTGGCCTTGGCTTGGCTCGGATGCGGCCGGAGGATTTTCACGCGCAGAATTGTGCGAGATCGGTTTGCTCATTGGACGTGCTCGTCTCAGGGGCCTTGCACTCGCGGCTGAGCGCGATTTGCGCGCCCGGCGTGAAGCCATCGCTTCTTTTGCGCCCGTACGGGTGCCGCAGCGCGCCGCGAGCGCTCGGTGTGGTTTTCTAGGCACGTGGGACTACGGGGTCTTTCCTGAAACCGCGGTGCTTGTCCTGATTCTGCTCAAAGCACTCGGACGCGAGATCTTGTGATCGGCGATTCTCGGACGACTGCGGAGAATCAAGCTCATGATTTACGCATTAGATATTGAAATCGCTTCTGAAAATGGCTTTGCCACAATCGACAGCGGCGGCCCGTCGCAATCGCAAATCACGCCGCGACGCGACTGGACCGCCGTACTCCGAAGCGGATAATGCTACCGACCTCCAGGGCGACGGCAGTCAGATGGGTTGCCTGGTCAGAATTCCACGGATGGGTCGATCGAATGGCACTGGCTGGCACCTTCGGACAGAGGGTCAAGCGGCAGTTGAGCCTGGCGGATGCACCTCCTTCGCTGATCACGCGGTCGCGGCGAGGCGTCGACGTTGCGGTCACCGAAACCCTGAACAGTGAGCCGGTAGAGGGTCTTTCCGGCTCGCTTGCCGACGACGCCTATCTCGTCAGCCTGAAGCTGCAGGATTATCCTGACTGCGAGCTCTGGGAGCACGGCAAGTGCTTTACGAAGACGGATGTCAGAGCCGGTACGACCTATCTGTACGATCTCCGGCACGATCCGCGCTTCGTCATCGACAAGCCGTTCCATTCCGTCCATTTCTATCTTCCCCGTCTGACGCTCGACGGAATCGCGCGAGAAGCCCGCACGCCGCCCATTGGCGACCTCGCGTGCCGGTATGGTTTCGGCCATGACGACGAGATCATGCGCCATGTCGGTGCCCTGATGTTGGAAGGACTGCGTCGTCCGGCGGAGGCCAACCAGCTCTTCATCGACCACATGATGCTCGCGTTCACGGCCCACATTGCCCAGACCTATGGCGGATGGGAGCGCGTCGCGGATGCGGCCCGGGGCGGTCTTTCCCCATGGCAGGTGAGGCGAGCCTGCGAAAGGCTCGACTCGGATCTTGGCGGGACGCTTTCACTGCAACAGATCGCGGCCGAGTTTGGTCTCTCGGTTAGCCATTTTTCCCGCGCGTTTCGAATCTCGACCGGCCTTCCGCCTCACCAGTGGCTGCTCCGCCAGCGTGTAAAGGCGGCAAAGCAGTTGATGACCCTGCGCGACCTGCCGCTGTCCGAGATTGCGATCTCGGTCGGGTTCGCCAATCAAAGCCACTTCACGAAGGTGTTCTCGGCGCAGGTGGGCGTCAGCCCGGCGGCATGGCGCCGCGAAGCGCTTGGCATCAGGGACAGCGAGACGTGATCGTCCGATCAGCGGCGCTGAGCCAGTGAATTGGCATAGGCGGCGCGGCGCGCCGCGAAGATCTCATCCGGCGGATAACCGATGCCCTCCGCAAGATTCGCCGGATCGAAGCCGGAAGTATCGCACGTCTCGTCCGCTTCGATCGCGGTGATCACGATCGTTCCGAGCCGTACGGCTTCCCGGCTGTCCTCATCCGGCCACCGGATCGTAACGTCCTGCGTCGGGTCGTCGGGACGGCCGAGCAGCGCCATCAGGCTGAACCGGATATCGCGCGTCGCGATCCTTCCCTTGAGATCGTCGTGCAGGACGTCGGCGGACGTCGTCCTGCCCTTGCCCTCGATCATCGCAAGTTCGCCACCGACCGGGACGACCTTGAATTTGATGAACTGCGTCTCGCCCTTCGAACTCGTTGCAGGGAAGGCATGGACGGCCCAGTAGGTCGTACCGGCAAAGCTCGGGGGAGGCGGATGCGTGGCGATGTAGTTCGCCTGATGCAGCGTTTCGGGATTGGCGGTGGAGAAGGCCTTGATCTTCTCCAGGTCCGGCCTGCCGTCGCGACCAGGCATGCGCGAGGTGAGGAATGCCAGCATTTGATCGAGCGTCCTCGCATAATGAACCGGAGCGCTCTGTGTGAGGATGTCGGAGCGGTGCTCGTCGTTGCCGAGCCTGAAGCTGAAGCCGCGCAGCGCGAGATCCTTGGTCTCGGATCCGCGGGGGCCGCCGTCCACCGAGAAGCGCGCCAGCACGCGCGATGGTGTCGTGAAGCTCCGCGACTTCGTGACCTCGTCGGCCCGATCCGAAGGGATGTAGGTCCCCCGGACGCAGCGGCCCTTGGCAAAGCTCGCGCGTGCCTTGGGTGGATTGCCCAGAACGGCCTTCTGAGCCTCGACAATGGAGGCGGGTGTGGCGGTGCCGCTCGGGGACAGGGACATGGCTTGGTCTTGGATTTGCTACCCTCAACCGTTAGCGGCGTGGATGCTTCCCCGCTCCAGAGCGATTGCTGTGCTTGCAGCGCGATTGCTGTCTTCTTGCGCGGTCACCAGGGCACTGAACGCGGCGTCGGCAGGTCGTTGGCGATGGAATATCTCAGCAAAATGAATGGCTTGAATTGAAATCTTCCCACGGCCCATGATGGATCGAGGCGGGCGCTCAAAGGCTGCGTGTGCACGGACAGCAAAGTCCATTGAAAGCGCGGCCGGTCGTTGTTCGGAGTGATCCGTCATCCGCTGAAGCGTGGGCAACCTCGGAGGGGTCAGTGCCAACCGTCCTGCACCAACGAGACGTGCCTCGGACTGCAATCCGAGCCTGAGCCCGCGCCGACGATTGACAGTTAATTATTACATGTCTAAAAATATGCAAATTCATATAATTCGTGAGATGCCTGAATGGACACGCATCCGCTCAAGCTCAAGGTCAGATCGTATGCCGCGGAGACGCCGTTCATACGGAGCCTTGTGTTTGGCGTGGAGGACGGCGTCGCGCCGCGATGGCAGGCGGGTGCACATATCCGCGTGGCGCTCCCGAATGGAGGCGACCGGCCGTACTCGCTGATGGCGTTGCCGGATCTCCCCGAGGGTACGCTGGCGCTCGGGGTGCTGCGCGAGGAGGCTTCGACCGGCGGCTCGCAGTTCATGCACGCGCTGAAGATCGGCGATGTCGTAAAGGCAACGGCGCCGGTCAACAATTTTCACCTGCATGAGGGAGCAGCGCCCGCGCTGCTGTTCGCCGGCGGCATCGGCGTCACGCCGATCCTGTCGATGGCGGCGAATCTCGCGGCCCGAGGAAGCTCGTATCGCTTGCACTATGCGGGCCGCACGCAAGGCCTGCTCGCGTTCCTGCCGCACCTGCAGGAGATATGCGCCAAGGGCCTGTCCATCCACTACGACAGCGACGAGTCCCGCCTGGACATTGCAGCGACACTCGGCGATGCCGACGCAAACGCCCACATCTACGTCTGCGGCCCGGCCGGCATGATTGAAGCGGTGAAGGCGGCTGCGCGCGGCAGCGGCATTCCGGCCGACCGCATCCACTACGAGCTCTTCAAGGCCGAGCACTCGTCCTCGCCCGACTTGCCGTTCGAGGTCGAGCTCAAATCGACCGGGCGGGTCGTCAGCGTCGCGGCCGGTCAGACCATCATCCAGGCGCTGGAGGCCGCGGGTCTCGACGTGCTCTACGACTGCCAGCGCGGCGATTGCGGCATCTGCCAGTGCGGCGTGATCGAAGGGGTGCCCGACCATCGCGACGTCATCCTCAGCGACGACGAAAGGGCGTCCAACAAGGTCATGCAGATCTGCGTGTCACGCGCGAAGTCGGAACGTCTGGTGCTGGATCTCTAGGGGAGGCGAGGGACGTCATGGCGAAATACGGACAGAATGCCGATGCGATCGCGGCGCTGGTGCGCGAGGCCGAGGTGCATCGCGACGTCTATGTCGATCCCGAGATCTTCGAGCTCGAGATGGAGCACCTGTTTCCGAACAGCTGGATCTATGTCGGGCATGCAAGCCAGTTGGGAAAGCCCGGCGATTTCATCACCGCCAATATCGGCCGTCAGCCGGTGCTGGCGAGCCGCCACACCGACGGCTCCATCCACGTCTTTTACAACCGCTGTCCGCACAAGGGCGTGAAGATCGCCTCCGAGCCCTGCGGCAACACCGGAAAGTTCTTCCGCTGCCCCTATCACGCCTGGTCGTTCAAGACCGACGGCTCGCTGCTCGCGATCCCTCTGAAAAAGGGCTACGAGGGCACCGGCTTTGGCGACACGCAAGCGAATGAGGGACTGTCGAAGGTCAGGAATGTCGTGATCTATCGCGATTTCATCTTCGCCCGCCTGAGCGACGACGGCGTGTCTTTCGAGGATTATTTCGGCGAGAGCCTTTCGACCATCGACAACATGGTCGACCGCTCGCCGGAGGGGAAGCTCGCTGTCCAGGCGACGCCGATCCGTTACATGCACACCTGCAATTGGAAGATGCTGGTCGAGAACCAGACCGACACCTGCCATCCGATGGTGGCGCATGAGAGCTCGGCCGGCACCGCGGTCAAGGTCTGGAAGCGCGAGCAGGGCGATTCCACGGAGACGCCGATGGCGGTGCAGCTCTACGGTCCCTTCATGAGCCCGTACGAGTTTTACGAACAGAGCGGCATCAGGATCTGGCCGAACGGCCATGGCCATACCGGCGTCGCCAACTCCATCCATTCCAACTATTCGGATATCGAAGGCTATCTCGGCCAGATGGTCGCAGCCTATGGCGAGGAGCGGGCGCACGAGATCCTCGGCGAAGTCAGGCACAACACGGTGTATTTCCCGAACATCATGGTCAAGGGCGCCGTGCAGATCCTGCGCAATTTCATCCCGATCGCGGTCGACAGGACGCTGGTCGAGAGCTGGGTCTATCGTCTGGTCGGCGCGCCGGACAAGCTCTACGAGCGGGCGCTGATGTACAACCGCTTCATCAACGCGCCGACCTCGATCGTCGGGCACGACGATCTCGAAATGTACGAGCGGGCGCAGGAAGGATTGAAGTCGAACGGCAATCAATGGGTCAATCTGCGGCGCCTCTACGAGAACCATGAAGAGCAGGACGTCACGGCCGTGATCAACGGCACGTCCGAGCGACAGATGCGAAACCAGTTCCACGCCTGGTCGAAATTCATGACCATGGACATGGACAAGCGTGCCGAGGCCGCGGAATGATCGACGAGAAGGCCATCACGGACTTTATCTATCTGGAAGCCGAGCTGCTCGACACGATGCAATGGCAGGCCTGGCTCGATCTGTTTCACGCCGAAGGGCGCTACTGGATGCCGCTCGAATGGCAGCAGCAGGACCCGGTGCTCCAGCCCTCGTTGATGTACGAGGATCTGCTGCTCCTGAAGGTCCGCGTCGAGCGGCTCTCCGGCGAGCGGACCTTCAGCCAGAAGCCGAAGAGCCGTTGCCATCATCTTCTCCAGGCGCCACGGATCGTGGCGTGCGACCCGGCTGCGGGCGTCTACAAGGCGCGGACGTCCTATATCTACACCGAGACCCGTGGCGATCTGCTGGAGCGCTATTCGGGATGGGCGTCGCACGAATTCGTAGAGGTCGGCGATGCCATGAAGATCAAGCTCAAGCGGGTCGATCTCGTCAATTTCGACGCGCCGTTCGGCAACATCCAGCTTTTCATGTGAGTACGCCTTGACCGCTGCGACCACAGTCTACGCCCGCTTTCGCGAGACCGCCCTTCGCCGGGAGGAGGCGGGCTTCCTCAACGTGCTGCCGGAGACCGCCGATATCTATGGCATCGCGGCAGGCGAGATTTCCTACCGCGCCATGCTCGACCGGGTCGAGCGCTGGCGCTCGGCTTTTGCAAGCCGGGGCTATGGCGAAGGCCACAGGGTCGGGCTGCTGCTCCAGAACAGGCCGGCGTTCGTCGAGCTGTGGTTCGCGCTGAACGGGCTCGGCGTGTCCGCCGTACCGATCAATCCCGATTTGCGGATCAGCGAGCTCGAATACATCATTGCGCATTCCGAGATGAATGCGGCGTTCGTCCTCGCCGAGCGGCGCGACGAGGTCGAGACCGCGGCGCGCCAGGCCGGCCGGCCGATCCCGGTCGTGACTGATCAGGACGACGTTCCCGTACCCTTCGGAAGTGCGCGGCCTTCGACCGCCGGAAGCAACGCGAGCGAATGCGCGCTGCTTTATACGTCTGGAACCACGGGACAGCCCAAGGGCTGCGTGCTCACCAACACATATTTCCTGCATTCCGGAAACTGGTATCGCGATGTCGGCGGGCTGATCGATCTCAAGCCCGACTGTGAGCGCATGATCACGCCGCTGCCGCTGTTTCACATGAACGCGATGGCGGTGTCGCTGATGGCGATGTTGTCCGTCGGCGGCAGCCTCACCATGCTCGATCGCTTCCATCCGCGCACCTGGTGGGCGTCCGTTCGCGACAGCCGCGCGACCTGTCTGCATTATCTCGGCGTGATGCCCTCGATGCTGATGAGCGCGCCGCAATCGGAGCGGGACCGCGCCCACACCGTGCGCTTCGGCTTCGGCGCCGGCGTCGACAAGCTCCTGCATGCGCCGTTCGAGGAGCGCTTCGGCTTTCCGCTGCTGGAGGCCTGGGCGATGACCGAGACGGGAAGTGGTGGCGTCATCGCCGTCAATGTCGAGCCGCGCAAGATCGGCACCAGCTGTTTCGGACGTCCGGCCCCCGAGGTCGACGTTCGTATCGTCGACGACAGCGGCGACGACGCGCCGGTCGGGACGCCGGGCGAGCTCCTGGTGCGGCGCGCAGGTGCGGACCCGCGTTACGGTTTCTTCCGCGAGTACCTGAAGAACGAGGCCGCCACCGCCGAGGCGTGGGCCGGCGGGTGGCTGCACACCGGCGATATCGTGTCGCGCGATGCGGACGGCGACCTCCATTTCGTCGACCGCAAGAAGAACGTGATCCGCCGTTCCGGCGAGAACATTGCCGCAGTCGAGGTCGAGTCCGTCCTCAACCGCCATCCCGCAATCAGGCAGGCCGCGGTTGCCGCGACGCCCGATCAGGTGCGCGGCGACGAGGTTGCGGCGGTCATCATCGCCGAGGCGGCCGGTGCCGACCGCGCGCGCGCCGAGGAGATCGTGCGCTGGAGCCTGGAGCAGATGGCCTATTACAAGGCGCCGGGCTGGATCTGTTTCGTCGACAGCCTGCCGTTGACCGCGACCGAGAAGATCCAGCGCGGCGGCCTGAAGGATTTCGTCGCCAGGCTGATGTCTGACGGTGCGTTCTTCGACCTTCGCGACCTCAAGCGGCGGCAGGTTTGATCATGAGCGAGATCCGCACCACACTCATCACCGGCGGCAATTCGGGGATCGGCGAGGCGCTGGCGAAAAGGCTCGTCGAGAGCGGGCAGCGCGTGATCTCGGTCGGGCTGGAGAAGCCGGACTGGACGCATGATCTGCTCGCGGCCTATCGCGCTGATCTCTCCGATATCGAGGAGACTCGCGCGATCGCGCAGGAGATCTGCCGCGATCACGCCGTTGATCGCCTCGTGCACAATGCCGGCGTGATCCTGCCGAACCTGCTGCCCGATGCTAAGCCGGAAGACATTTTGATGCTGGCGCAGCTGCATCTGGGCGCGCCGATGCTGCTGACCCAGGCGGCGCTGGAGGGGATGCGTGCGCGCCGCTTCGGCCGCATCGTGTTCGTCAGCTCGCGGGCCGCGATGGGCGCGGCGACGCGGTCGGCCTATTCCGCGACCAAGGCCGGCGTGCACGGCATGGCGCGGACCTGGGCGCTCGAGCTTGCCGCGAGCGGCATCACCGTGAACGTCGTGGCGCCAGGGCCGATCCTGACCGACAATTTCTGGGGCATCATTCCCAAGGGCTCCGAGCAGCAGGAGCGGATGGCGCGCAACGTGCCGGTGGGGCGGCTCGGCTCGCGCGAGGATGTCGCGCACGCCATCAGTTTCTTCCTCGACGAACGCTCGGACTTCGTCACCGGCCAGGTGCTCTATGTCTGCGGCGGCACCAGCCTGGTCGGCCTTGGTCCGTAGAGCATGATCCGGACCCGGAGGGCCGCGTTAGCGCAAAGTGTGAAGCGGCTTTCCGAAAAGATCGTGCTCCAATAAACAAGATCAGATCTGGTTCTGGCGGATATTCTCGACCATCTTGGCCAGCACGCGCGCGCAGACCTCGATGTCGTCGGGCTCGATGCCTTCGATCAGCTTGTCGTAGTTGCTCGCCATGATTGGCCAGATCTTGCGCAGCAGCGCCTCGCCGTCCGCCGTCAGACCCACGACGCGGCGGCGCTGGTCTTCCTCCGCGATCTCGCGCTTGACGAGGCCCGATGACACCATGGACTCGACCATGCGGCTCGCCGTCGACTGCTCGGTCACCGCGAGAACGGCGACCTCGTTGACGGTGAGGGTCTTGTAGATGAACAGGACCGACAGCGTCCGGAACACGACATTGTTGATGCCGTGGTCGCTCAGGTCGCGGTTCTGATCGAGATTCCAGCGATTGGCGAGCCGGTTGAACAGATACGGGATGTAGGTTTGCAGCTGGTCCCGCGTCCTCGGCGGACCCGACTTCCATCTGCTCTTGGATTCTCTGGCCATTATCTCTTGCGACTTTGCTTCTTGCTCTCGGTATGAAGTTTTGAAGAAAGGGATTTCAGTACGGACAGCGCACCGTCCAGCTCCCGGGCCGAAACATTCTCGAGCCGTTTGCCGAGATGCTTCTTGTGGACGTCGGCTGCCTTCCTGAACAGCGCTTCGCCCTTCGGCGTCAGGCGCACGATGAAGGACCGCCGGTCCTCGCTCGACATTTCCCTGCTGATGAGGTCGTCGGCGAGAAGACGCTGCACCAGCCCCGAGACGTTGCCGCCGGTGACTTTCAGATTTTGCGACAGCTGCCCGAGCGCGAGGCCATCCCGGTAGCGATCGAGCTGGGCCAGCACGTCGAATTTTGCGAGCGACAGGCCGAACTCGGAGTTCAGCATCGAATTCAGCGACGCGAACAGCTCGCCATGCAGCGATAGCAATTGGAGCCAGAGCCGGGTTTCGATCTGCCCAGGGACGGGAACAATGTTCTCTTTGAGTGCTGCCGGCATTGCATGACCATCGAGTACAAGATGTCTCGTCGATTGGAGGGATTATCGCGGGTCTTTCGCTCCGATTAACAATTTGAGAATCGTAGTCAAGTCGCCTGATCCTGACGTCTTGGGGGTCGAACGGCAATCCACTCCGGCGTTCCCCTCCGATGGAATCATGCAAAAGTCTTGATGGTCTGGATCACGCCGTCGAGCTCCTTGCCAGCGCTGTCCTTCAGCGCGGCCTCGCGCAGGCGGCGCGCCCAATCGGCGGCATCCTCGCGCCGTTCGACCAGCTTGATTGCCGCCAGCGTCCTGTCGAATTTCGACAGCCCGCGGCTGTGGGTATCGGAATAGCCCTTCACGAGGCGTCGGCATTGCAGGATCTCGACACCGAGCTGGTAGTTGGTGGCGACCGCGTCGGTCGCGGCCTTGAGCCATCCGTCCCGATGCGCGGTCTCGATAGCGTGGCGTAGCGAGCGGCGTCGCAGGCCGCGTAGTCCGGCCACGACATAGAGCGTCAGGAACCAGGGCAGCGAGTAGGTCCGCACCCGGCGTCCCCGGTTGACGCGGCGATCGAGCCAGCCGAGCAGGCGCGGCCGCGCGCCGAGCCAGCGGCTGAAGCCCGCGGGCAGCACGCCCATGACCTCCTCCATGCGCGGATGCATGAACTCGGTGGTCTGGAGCACCTGGCCCTCGGACATCTCGAGCTCGCTCTCGATGCGCGCGCGGCGACCGGCGCGCGTCTTCAGGTCGGCTACGCGGATGACGTCGTCATAGGTCATGGCGTTGGCGAGGTACTTTGCCGCGGTTTCCGTGAAGGCATAGGCGCGCGCACCACCGCCGGCGTTTCGGTCGGCGGTGTGCAACGTCTTGAGAATGTCGAGATACTCGGCGCCATAGGCGACGTCCTGGAAGTCGACGACCTTCCTCAAGCCAGCGCGGGCCATGGTAAGCGCAGGCTCGGGCAGCTCCTGCTTCAGTCTTGCGATGAGCCCGGCAAGCTCTGGATCGGGCGTTGCGGGAGAGGGGACGTGATCGGCCTGCTTTGATGGCGCTGGCGCTGCGACCTCGGGTGAGCCGGTCTTGACCCGGTCAAACGCGGCTTCAAACGTCTCCACGCTAGCCTTGGCGCCTTTCCCACCTGCGCGGATCACGTCGAGATAGCTGTCGCGGCTGAACGGCAGCACAGCGGCTGCCGCGAGCGCACCGAACATCGCGGCCGAGATGACGCTGCCATGCGCGATCGCCAGCGCGTTCAGATCGAAGATGATCTCGGACTTGGCGGCTACCCCGATGGCGCCGGTGACGGCGCCGCCGTCGGCGATGCCGTTGCCCGGTGCGATCTTCTCGCCGATCGCAAATGAGCGGTGGTTGGATGCGATCAGCGTGGTGCGATCCGGCGTCACGAGGCCGCGCAGGATCGACCGGCCGGCCTCCATGAATTCCGCCGCCATCACCACGTCGACGTCGCCGGGCGTCGGCATCAACGACAGGATCGGCTTGCGGCCGTCGAGCGGCGGCATCGCCTCGATATAGTAGATCGTGGCGCCGGTGCGCTGCGCGACGCCGGGCACCGAGGTCGATTGCGCGACCCAGCCATGGTTCTCGGCGAGCTGAACGATCCAGTCGGTCAGCACGCCGCCACCCTGGCCACCCATCGCGACGATCGCGATGGAGATCGGCCGCTCGGTTGCCTCGCCGGCGGCGGGGAGGGCCAGCCGGACCGTCTCGTCTCTCATGCCAATGCCTCGAGCGCCGGACGCCGGCGATCACGCCGCCGTTGCAACCAGCCGATCACGGCCATCGCGACCTTGGATTTGAACCTGTCCCAGCCGGTCGGATTGTGAATGACGTCCGCGCGATAGAACGAGGGGCAGAGCACGGCGGCCTCGGAGACCTCGCCGCAATTGCCGCAGCCGACGCAGGAATTGTCGATCGCCGCAACCGGATCGTCGCGCAAGGGATCGTCCAGCTGCTTCACCGAAAGCGACGGGCAGCCCGAGAGCCGGATGCAGGCATGGTCGCCGGTGCACACGTCCTCATCGACGCCGAAGCGCTCCTTGACGGTGCGCACTCCGTCCTTGATGGCCTTGTTGATCTGCGGCTTCACGCGGCGCTGCTTGTTGAGCATGCATTCGGAGGAGGCGACGATGACCTTGGGGCCTTCCTCCTTGGTCGTCAGCGCTTCCTTCAGCGTGTCGCGCATCTTGCCGACATCATAGGTGCGGTCGAGCTGGCGCACCCACTGGCCGCCGATGCCCTTCACGGCCTTGACGATCGAATTATTGGTGTCGCGCCGCTTGTTGGTCGCGCGCGACGACAGGATGTCCTGACCGCCGGTCGCCGAGGTGTAGAAGTTGTCGACGATGACAAACACGCCGTCGTGCTTGTTGAACACGGCATTGCCGATGCCGCTGGTCAGTCCGTTGTGCCAGAAGCCGCCGTCGCCCATCACCGCGATCGAGCGTTTGTCGGCCTTGACGTTGAAGGCCGAGGTCGAGGCCGGACCAAGGCCGAAGCCCATGGTGGTCGCGCCGATATTGAAGGGCGGCAGGATCGAGAACAGATGGCAGCCGATGTCGGCCGAGACATGATGCTGGCCGAGCTCTTCCTCGACGAGCTTCATGGCGGCGAAGATCGGCCGCTCCGGGCACCCGGTGCAGAGCCCGGGAGGGCGCGCCGGCACAACCTGCTTCAGCTTCTCGACCGCGGGGTGATTGAGCACGGGAACGGCGTCCGGCGCCGGCGGCCGGTTGCCGAGCAGCCGCGGCTCGGTCTTCTCCAGGAAGTCCCTGACGCCGCCGAGCAGGACCTGCGCGGTGTAGTCGCCGCCCATCGGCAGCACGTCCTTGCCATGGATGCGCGCCTGGATGTCCCTGCGGCGCAGCACGGTGTTGATCGCCTGCTCCAGATATTCCGGCTGGCCTTCCTCGACGATCAGGACGGCGTCCTTGTCGACGCAGAACTCCGCGACCTCGGTGTCGATCACGGGGTAGGTGACGTTCATGATGTAGAGCGGAACCTGTGTGTTGCCGTAGGCATCCGACAGCCCGAGATATTGCAGCGCGCGGATCACGTTGTTGTACATGCCGCCCTGCATGATGATGCCGACCTTGCCCTGCTTCGGCCCCATCCATTCATTCAGCTTGTTGTCCCGGATGAAGCCGATCGCCGCGGGCATCCGCGTCTTGATCTTCTCCTGCTCATGCTCATAGGCTGCCGGCGGCAGCACGATGCGGTTGACGTCGCGCCTGGGGTTGTTGAGCGCATCCTTGATGGTGTGCGCCGGCTTGACGTTGTCCTTGCAGGCGAAGGTGCCGTGCATGTGACAGGCGCGGACGCGAACCTCGAGCATCACCGGCGTGTTCGAGAATTCCGAGAGCTCAAAACCCTTCTCGATCAGATTGACGATGCATTCATGGTCGGGGCGCGGGTCCAGCAGCCAGATCTGCGATTTCATCGCGAAGGCGTGGGTCCGTTCCTGCATGATGGAGGAGCCTTCGCCATAGTCCTCGCCGACGATGATCATGGTGCCGCCGGTGACGCCGCCCGAGGCGAGGTTGGCGAGCGCGTCGGAGGCGACGTTGGTGCCGACCGTCGACTTCCACGCAACCGCGCCGCGCAGGGGATACATCACCGAGGCCGACAGCATTGCGGCTGCGGCCGCTTCGTTGGCGGAGCTCTGGAACACGACGCCGAGATCGTCGAGCACGTCCTTGGCGTCGGCGAGCACGTCCATCAGGTGCGAGATCGGCGAGCCCTGGTAGCCGCCGACATAGGCGACGCCGGACTGCAGCAGCGCCTTGGTGATGGCGAGGATGCCTTCGCCGCGGAACGTATCGCCATCGCCGAGCCGGAGATCCTCGACTTCGCGAGCAAAAGACCGTTCAGCCATTGCACCCTCCAGAAATATGCGATAGCATACGTTTACATGTGAAGTAAGTCAACGCCGCGCCATGCTATCACGCTTGCGGACCTCTGCTCCGGCAAGGCGATCATGAGCCAGCGACAGGGTAGGGCCAATGCTGAAGCTGCCTCGCTTTAGAGCCGCCGCCGTCCAGGCTTCACCTGTCTATCTCAACCCGGGCGCGACAGCCGACAAAGCAGCTTCACTGGTCCGTGAAGCCGCAGCCAATGGCGCGAAGCTAGTCGCGTTCCCCGAAGTGTTCGTTCCCGGCTATCCCTACTGGAACTGGATCACCGACCCCGGCACGGGCAGCGCATGGTTCGAGAAGCTCGCCAAGGCATCGGTGCTGGTGCCGGGTCCGGAGGTCGATGTCGTCAGGAAGGCCGCGCGCGATACCGGATGCTACGTCGTGCTCGGCGTGAACGAGCGCAGCCCGGTGTCGCTGGGCGCGATCTACAATACCCTGGTTTTCATCGGGCCGGACGGCGCGGTGCTTGGCAAGCACCGCAAGCTGGTGCCGACCTGGGCGGAGAAGCTGACCTGGACCGGCGGTGACGGATCGAGCCTGCGCGTCTATGATACCGAGATCGGGCGTCTCGGCGGCCTCGCCTGCGGCGAGAACACCAACACGCTCGCGCGCTTTGCGCTGTTGGGACAGGGTGAGCTCGTGCATGTCGCCAGCTACATCTCGCTTCCGGTCGCGCCCCCCGACTACGACATGGCGGAGGCGATCAAGTTGCGCGCGATCGCACATTCCTTTGAGGGCAAGATTTTTACGATCGTCTCCTGCTCGACCGTGTCGGAGGAGATCATCACGGCGATGGAAACGGTCGTTCCCGACGCGCGTGCGCGCCTGCAGCGCAAGTCGAGCGCGTTCTCCGGAATCATCGGACCTGACGGCCGCGTGGTCGGCGATCCCCTGATCGACGACGAAGGCATCGTCTACGCCGACATCGATCTCGACCGCTGCATCCAGCCGAAGCAGATGCACGACATCGTCGGGCACTACAACCGGTTCGATATTTTCGATTTGCGAGTCAACCGCCGCCCTCTGGCGCCGCTCGGCCTGACGGAAGCCGAGCGTAGCGCGGGGGACGAGCAGGCGGGCTTCTCGTCGATTCCCGGCAAATCGGAGTGACGGTTCGGGACGCGATGCAACGCCGTGAGACAGGACTTCGTCAAACAGGACTTCGTGGGACAGGACTTGGAGGATAGGATGCGCGAGAACGTCGTCGGCCGGGCCAATGTCGAAGATACCCCCGAGCTCAAGGCCTACTACAAGGACCTCGAAAAGTACGAAGCCGGCGCCTTGTGGACGGTCGCCAACAAGATCGAGCCGTGGGCGCCGCAATCGGCCTCCGTTCCCGTGCTCTGGCGTTACAATGATCTGCGCGAGCACGTGCTGCGCTCGGTCGAGCTGGTCTCGCCGGAGAAGGCGGGGCGGCGGGTCATCTATCTCAACAATCCCGGCCGCCGCGATGTGTCGGCAGCGGTCGGCTGGCTCTATTCGGGATTGCAGGTGATGCATCCCGGCGAGGTCGCAACCGCGCACGCGCACTCGGCTTCAGCCCTCCGCTTCATCATGGAGGGTTCGGGCGCCTACACCATCGTCGACGGTCACAAGATGACGCTGGGGGCGCGGGATTTCGTGCTCACGCCGAACGGCACCTGGCACGAGCATGGCGTCGAAGCCAACGGCTCGGTCTGCATCTGGCAGGACGGCCTGGACATCCCGCTCGTCAACGCCCTGGAGGCGAACTTTTTCGCGGTCCATCCCAAGGTGCAGCAGGAGGACTCCGGCTATCCCGTGGACGACATGACCAAGACCTGGGGCAATCCCGGGCTTCGGCCGGCGGATTCGAAATGGTCGAAGGGCTATTCTCCCATGTTCAAATACGAGTGGGAGCCGACTTACGAGTCCTTGCGCAAATATGCCGCCGCGACCGACGGTTCGCCCTATGACGGCATTCTCATGAACTACGTCAATCCGGTCACCGGCGGGCACGTGATGCAGACGATCGGCGCGAGCATGCAGTTGCTGCGGCCGGGCGAGAAGACGAAGTCGCATCGGCACACCGGCAGCTTCATTTACCAGGTCGCCAAGGGGCGCGGCTATTCGATCATCGCCGGCCAGCGGTTCGAGTGGCAGGAGCGCGACATCTTCTGCGTTCCCTCCTGGGCCTGGCATGAGCACGGCAATGCCTCGGGCAGCGAAGACGCCTGCCTGTTCTGCTTCAACGATCTGCCCGTCATCGAGAGCCTCGGCTTCTACCGGGAAGAGGCCTATGGCGACAACGCCGGCCATCAGCCAGTCGCGGCCTGACGTCCCGGCACAGAATTCAACCGAAAGAGCCGGATAAAGCTTCATGCGCCTTGTTACCTACACCTTGGGCTCCAGTGGTGCCCGCCTCGGGGTCCTCGTTGACGGATTGGTCGTGGACGTCGAGCACCTCGGTGCGTCGCATGGCTTTGCATGGCCGAGCGACATGTTGTCGTTCATCGACAACAGCGTGACATTGCTGCCGGCGCTCAGGGAATGCCTGGACAATGGCAATGGACGCTTGCCGGCCGGCGCCGCCGTTCCGGTCGAGGATGTGAAGCTGCAAGCCCCGATCCCGCGTCCGCGAAAGAACATTTTTGGCATCGGCCTGAACTACCGCGCGCATGTGGCGGAGTCCGCCAAGAGCCTGGATACCGACAAGGACCTGCCGAAGCAGCCGGTCGTCTTCTCCAAGCCGCCGACGTCGGTGATCGGCCCCGGCGGCGCGATCCAGCACAATGCGAAGATGACGCAGCAGCTCGACTGGGAAGTCGAGCTCGCCGTCATCATCGGCAAGACCGCAACCCGCATCGCGACCGACAAGGCGATGGACCACGTCTTCGGCTATTCGGTGATGATCGACATTTCCGCACGCGACAATCGCCGCGCCGGCCAGTGGATCTTCTCCAAGGGCATGGACACCTACGCGCCGTTCGGCCCCTGCATCGTGACCGCGGACGAAATTCCCGACCCGCATGACCTGCGGCTGTGGCTGACCAAGAACGGGGTCATGAAGCAGGACTCCAACACCAAATACATGATCTTCGACATTCCGATCCTGATATCGGATATTTCATCGGGCATGACGCTGGAGCCGGGCGACATCATCGCTACGGGAACGCCGGAAGGCGTCGGAGCCGGCAGGACTCCCCAGGAATGGCTGTGGCCGGGTGACGTGGTGGAAGCGGGGGTCGACGGGGTCGGTGTCATCAGGCATCCGGTCGTTGCGATCTGATGACGTCGTTCTCGTTCGATCGCGAGCTGAGGTTCGGAGACTGCGATCCCTCGGGGATCGCGTACTTCCCGTCCTACCTGAACATCCTCAACGGGGTCGTCGAAGACTTCTGGGCGAGAATTGGATTTCCATGGCCGGAGCTGATCACGGTCCGGAAAATCGGGACGCCCACGGTGCATCTGTCCTGCGACTTTTCCCGGCCGTCGATGTTCGGCGATCTCTTGACGTTCGGATTGCGCATTAGCCGGGTCGGCGGATCGTCGCTCCATTTGGAGCATGTCGTCTCCGGCGCGAACGGCATGCGCTGGCGCGCGCGCCAGATCCTGGCCGCGACGTCGCTGGTGGATCACCATGCGATCCCGTGGCCCGATGACATTCGCGCCGCGCTGATGGCACATGTGAGCGTGGGCGAGGGCGCCGAGGCAACGCCCGCATGATCTCGCTGTTCATGACATTCTCTGATCCGGCAGGCGAACGGCGCATTCATCCCGACAAGGTCGTCGCCGTAGCGAAGCTGGTCGGATCGATCCCAGATATGACCGAGGGCTTGCTGTTCACGCCGCTCGAGGAGTCCGTCGATCATCCCTACAAGGCCGATGGCTCTGGCCCGGTGTTTGCGCTTCAACTGCGGTTTCCGGACCTGCTCGCCTGCGAGGCGGCAATGGACCGCGGTGGCATCCTTGCCGGTCTCGCGACGGGGGCCGGACTGGCGAGCCTCACCGGCTTGGACGTCACGCACCAGGTGATGCTGACGCGCGCGTTTCCCGTCGACGTCGCCGAACATCCGGCAGGCACGACCACTCCGTGCAGCTACCTCGTGCACTATCCCGGCCCGGCCGAGGACATGAACGCCTGGAACCTGCATTATCTGGAGCATCATCCATCGATCATGCGAACCTTCCCTGACGTTCGCCAGATCGAGATCTACACCCGGATCGATTGGGTCGACCGGCTGCCGTCGCGGCGGGTCGAGCACATGCAGCGCAACAAGCTGGTGTTCGACAGCCCGCAAGCCCTCGCGCACGCGCTCGGCTCCGACGTGATCCAGCGCATGCGCGCAGACTTCGTCCAGTTCCCGCCATTCGCAGGCGGCAACAAGCATTTTCCGATGCTGACGCGGGTGGTGCGGCCGAAGCGCTAGAGCCGAGAGCGTGAAAACGACGGCGTGAGCCGTGAATTGAGATGGATCGCCAGATGTCCGCTTTGGCCGTCAGATCACGCCGGACTCGCTATGCCGGTAGCCTTTGTAAACACCCCAAGATTGCGACGAAATTACCCAGCAATCTTAACGCCTGCTCGTGTGAATTCTGCTATCATCGCAACGTGGGGCGACTCTGATGCGGGGATTGTCATGCCTCCAGGGAGGGACCGACCATGACTACGATAGCGAAACCATTTGCTCTCGTCGCCCTGGTTGCGACCATGAGTGTCGGAGCACTTGCGCTCAGTATCGCCTCTGCCTCAGCGCAATCGCCTGCAGCATACAAGAACTACTGCATCACCAGGATCAAGTGTAACAACGGCTTTTTATGGAAGTGCAACCGTTGTGACGGCCGCTATTCATGGCGGCAGGGGTGCCGTCCCACCTTTAAGGCGTGCTGACACTGACGTAGTTCGTAGGATGGGCAGAGCGAAGCGAAACCCATCAAACCTGATCCTCGCAACGGCATCGAGCTAAAGAATGACACGGGCGCTGCATCGGCGTGCCGGGGGCGATGGGTTTCGCAAGAGCTCTACCCATCCTACATCTTGGCGCAAGCGACGCCGGTTTCGGCACGGCCTCTATTCGACACGATGGGGCGCGATTCCGAGTCTTGCCATCGCCTCCCGCTCAGCGCCACGCGAGCCCTTAGGATTGCAGCCGACACCAACAGAGGCATAGCGACCGTGGTCACCGAGCGGGTTTGCCGGCATCGACGGTTGACGTCCGCTTTGGGGCAGATGCTGACAACAGCCGCGGCCCGCCTTGTCGGCGATGAGCCCATTTGCAGATTTTCGGCGTCGTGGGCGAAGGCGATCCCTGCGAACTATGGGGACGGCAAATCGAGGCCGTTGGGTAGCCTGATCCAAAGAACGGTTTGCTCGTCTGGGGAATGACGAGACAGATGGCCCTTTCCGTGTGTGTCCTCCACCAACACGAACTCGCCCGCAGAGACGTGCCGCACCTCGCCGTCGCTCGTCTCGTATTCGACCGCGCCAGTCAGTCTCACAGTCAATACCCGCGCGGGAACGGTGTGCCAATCGACCTGTCGCATACCGGCAGGAATTTGAGTAACCTCCATGCTTGACGCGGGATAGCGCTGGGACACCTGAAACGGCTTGGCACCGGGAGCGACGGTCAGCTTTGCCGTCATGGGGATTTCCACCTCACCGAAGTGAGATTCACCGTCCGGGGTTGCGTATATCCGAAGACACTTCATCGGCTGTCACCTTTTGGCTCGCCAGCAAGAACAAGACCACCCTACCATGACCGCGGCGAGGGTGATCACGGCTCTGATGGGATGGTCCGCTACGGGCGACGGCCTGCTTCGGGCCAAAAGCCGCCATCCCCGCCAAATGCGGTTTGTCCTTATCGGGCCCCCGGGCGGCGTCCGGGACCGTATCGCGTCGTATCAGCGCCGACATCCTGATGCTAGATTTCACAACGGTGGGGAGCACCTGCTTCCTGCTTCAGACCGAACGGGAGGACGATATGCCTGATAGCGTCTACAAGGTCATTGAACTGATCGGTACCAGCAGTGACTCATGGGAGAAGGCGGCCGCCAATGCGGTCGGGCAAGCTGCAAAAACTCTCCGGGATCTTCGCATTGCAGAGGTCGTCAAGCTCGATATGCAACTGGATGAGAAGGGAAACGTCGAGTCCTATCGCGCCAAGCTCAACGTCTCGTTCAAGTTCGAGGGGTCCTGAGCCTCGGCACCTCGCCCCGCTTGCGGGGCGAGGTTGGCTCGCTGGAGAAAGGCGCGCGGCCATTCGGGAAGCAGCGCCCTGGTCCGACCGGGAGCCGGTATGCTTTGATGCGTGGGACGGGAACTGCAACGCGTGGTGGCCTCATGTACATCGTCATTCGCAAGTACACCAGGGTTCGTTCGGTCGCGGACGCTGCTCGCCGCGCCAAGAGCGGCGTCGGTCAGATCCTGAAGCAATCGCACGGATTCAGATCTTACTACGTGCTGGATGGGGGCGACGGCGTCGGTGTCGCCGTGATGATATTCGAGGACCGCGAAAGCGCGAATGCAGCGAACGCCAGGATAATGGAGTTTATTCAAGCAAGTCTGCATGACCTCGATCTTGGGGATCCCGAAATCACTGCCGGCGAAGTGTTGGTAAATATGGAACCTGATGCGTCCTCGGCATGAAGTACTCGTAAACGCCGCCAGTTGTGTGGGGTGCCGGCCCCTGCCACTCTGTGGATCTGATCGCCGTCGCGCAGGGGCGATCGCGCCCTGGACATCCGGATGTCGTCGGTCAGGAATATTCGACTGCTCATGCTTTTCGAGGAGTAACAACATGAGGCAACACGATTTCGAAGCATTTTTTATCACAGCGACCGTCTGGACGCCGCTCGTAGCTATGGGCACCGCGATGCCGCCCCGAGATCCTGATGAAGACGAGGAGGACGAAGAGGGCGACGAAGAGGAGGATGAAGCCGACGAACCGGCGGTCGTACGCGAGCCGGATGAAGACTAGGCCGTGAACCCATAAAGCGAGGAGGACCGGCGCTGCATGATGCCGTGTATTCGACGAACCTTGTGCATATCGTGTCGGAGCGATAGCAGCAGATGTGGAAATCTCGCTCCTGCGAATTAAGGCACTTAAGCCAACGTAAGGACGCTGAAGTATGCTCACTGTCTATGGCGAAGGTCGTGGGTTCCGTGTCGTTTGGCTGCTCGAGGAATTGGGGGTGGCTTATCGGCTGCGCCCGGTCGATCTGTTCGCTGTCGAGAATGATCCCGATTTTCTTGCGATCAACCCCGCCGGCTTTATCCCGGCGCTGCAGGACGGCGAGATGATCATGGTCGAGTCGATCGCGATCCTCGAATACCTGCTCGCCCGCCACGGCCCGAGCCCGCTCGCCGTCGCCCCGGATGATCCGGCTTTCGCTGCCTATCTGCAATTCCTCCATTTGGGAGAGGCTGGGCTCGCTGGACCAATGAACGCCGTCATCGTCGGTCGCGCATTCGCCCCCGCAGCAGAGCGAAACGCCCGGGTCACAATCTGGGCACTGGAGACCTTTCATAGCCGGCTGGAATTGGTCATCCAGCGTCTCGCAAATCGTCCATTTCTCGCCGGAGACCGGTTCACTGCTGCTGACATTTCAGTGAGCTACGCTCTCCTGCTTGGTCTGCGAACCAGCAACTATACCCTGGGTTCAGTCGAGCGTGCCTATCTCGCCCGCACGACGGCACGCCCCGCCTACGCCCGGGCGATGGAAATCTGCCAAGCCACCAAGGCTTGGGCGGAGCGATCACCGGCGTTGTAGAGCCAAGTCGTGAATCCATAGAAGGGATTCCCACGAGCGGCCTGGACTAGCCAGTGTCGGCCAGTCCGCGCTATAATCTCTCCATGGGCTGGGATGCGAAAGACGTAGCGCTGCTCAAAAGGCTCTGGGCCGCAGGACAGAGCGCGGCACAGATTGCGCGCCGTCTCGGGTGTAGCCGTAACGCGGTCTGCGGGATGCTAACCCGTTCGGGCTTGAAGCGTGGCCACAAGCCGCCAACAGCAAGACCCAAGATAAGGCCGCCCCCGAAGCCAAGGCCGGCGTCGTCGGCCGCCCTGGTACGTCGAGTAGAAAAGAAGGTGTCGCGAAGCACCGCAGAGAAGCAGCAGCCCAAGGAATTCAGCAAGCAGCAGCTGTACGCCATTCTAGCTGAGGCGGTCAGGAACACTGGCTAAGCGCTAACCACGACGGGCGTTACGCTCCGCGTCCGTGCCCTGGTCCAACTCGAACGGTTCGGCTGTCGTGACCATTCCCCAAGCCTTGGTCTGCTTCGGGTCAATCGCGTCGGTTTGGTTCTCCCGAGACGACTTCCGGTCAGCCCCAGTGAGCGGACATCTCTAGTACCCCTCGCCAGGTCTCAAACGGGCCAAAAGCAGACATCGCCTCGACAGCCGCTTGTCTATCAGACAGCCCCAACACGGGAAGATATGTTAGAATTGCCCATCATCAGAATTGGGTCGATCTTTTGCGAGCACGACACGAGTGAGGATGTTGCTGGCTATGGCTGTGTCAGAAGACAGATTACCGACTGGCGGTTTTGCTCACTTGGTCCCTGAAATGGATGTGTTCGACCTCAAACAGAGCACGACCTTTTGGTGCGACCTCCTTGGTTTCCGTATCGCCTATCAGCGGCCTGAAAGTCGATTTGTGTACCTGGAGTTTCAGGGTGCGCAGGTCATGCTCAGACAGCACAGCGGCCATTGGCAAACTGGTGCTTTAGAACGACCACTGGGGCGCGGTATCAACTTCCAAATCTTTGTCGGCTCCGTCGCGCCACTTCTCGATGCTTTGGAAAAGGCACAATGGCCGCTCTTCAGGGAATGTCACGATGCTTGGTATCGGATCGCCGGTGAGGAGCGAGGCAACAGGCAGTTTTTGGTGCAGGACCCCGACGGCTACCTTCTGCGTTTCGCGCAAGACTTGGGAAAAAGATAGCTTTCGACCCAGCAATCCCACTTGGAGATTGTCCGCTTAGGGTCAAAAGCAGCAGTGGGCGCCAAGCTGTATCGGCGTCCGGTTTGCCCCTGACAGCCGACATGACACGCGCTCAATTGACCTTCGGCTAAGGGCCATAAGCGAGCGCGGCAAAACATGCCAGCGCATGCTCCGGCAAATGCTATTGGTCCACGCCTGGGCGGGGTTAACGCTGCGCCGGCGAGCCAGAAAGTCCTTGACGCAACAGAACACCACGGATTTGGATCGGTCGGAAGACCTTGATTGGACGATGGACGGAGCCGACCCGTGGGATTTTTGCTGAGAATTATGCTCGTAACCGCTCTCGTGAACCTTGCTCCAGCCGTCGCCCAGGCGCCGAAGAAAGCCGTCGCTTCTCCTGCCTTGCAGAAGGAATTCGATGGCTTCATCGAGAAGTTTCGCGCGGCGCTGAGGACAAACGATTCCGCCGCCGTCGCCGGTATGACACGATTGCCGTTCATGAACGACAGCGCAATTCGCGACGCCGCGCAATTTCGCGCCAAGACCTATCCGACCTCGTTCACGCCGAAAAATCGCGCGTGTATCCAGCGCGGCAAGGCCGTCTACGATCGCGATCAGGAGAACAATGACAATTACTTCGTCTTCTGCGGCGAGCTCATCTTCGTCTTTACCAAGACGCCGGCGGGGTTCCTTTTTACGGACGTCGGCGCGAATGACTGATCAGGCAACAATGCTATCCACTGCCGCCGGACGTATGATCGGCGCCTCGCTCAGCGACGTATTGGATACCGCAACCTAGGCGATGGGCCGCACTCATCAACGGAAAGACTCGCCGCGAGCACAACGAGTCGGCTCAGCTCCCCATTAACGGACATGCAAACGGACAGCGGCGACTTCGCCTTCGGGTCACACCCGGAAGAACTCGGGCTGAGCATATCAAGTCTGCTTCACCCCCAAGGAGCGGACATCTAGCGGACATGCCGGGTCGACCGCTTGGGGCCACACGCGGACCATCTGACCCAAATTACGAACAGAAGAAGAGCCCAGCTGTGGTGGGCTAGGCTCTCGTTCAGCGATTGATGGCCGCCTCAACAACCGTCTTTACGGCGACATCGGGTTCAGGATCATTTGATTTCCCAGGACGTGTTGTGCGGGATGTCCATCGCAAAATAATCGCCAGAGCCAGCCAGCGCAGGCATAGCTATGCACGCAAATGGTTCGCTTCCGGTGATGCCCTTATACTTGCCGGTGCCGCCGGTGATGATATGCGTTCCACAATCCATCTTCGGCTGGGCCTTGTCGAGGTCTCGAGTATCGAAGGTCGAGAAAATCTTGTCGCCGTCGCTGTCGGCGAGCACGCAAGCGCCGTCAATGTATTTCTTGTCTCCGGACGCGACGTTCAGCGCCACGCAGCGTGCTGACATCTTGTCCAGCATCTTCTCTCCCTTCATGTTTTGAGTGGTCCCGACCGCCTCCAGCGTAGTGGCCTTGCCGAGTTCAGCGGTGTCAATGCTCATCAAGGGCCGAAAAATAAAGTGCGTCACATAAGGAGTAGTCCCCTTCTTTTCAATCGGCTCTCCTGCGACAGCCGCGGGGGGCAAAGGACACGAGCGCTGCAGCAAAAGCCGTTGCTTTAGTGAGTCTCATCGCTGCGGTGACTGTGGGGACTATGCGCACGTTGATGGAGTTCATGAGTGCCTCCTTAGATCAAGCGGCGGTTCAGGTCTCCGCCGTGAACTGCCGCGAGTTGAAATCGACCTGCGTATGCTTTCTCCTGTCAAATCGAGTTTGCACGCCGGCGCGGAGCGTCAACGTGATCATGCTTTCTTGATGCTTCGCCTTGGACTGACGAAGTATGTGGGGATGGTGGCTCCAATCATCGGTTTTGACCTCAATACAAGGCTCGACCGAACGACCTGGAATATTAGCATAATAGCATGGAACGCGGCGAACGTCAGCGTCATGCCCGGAATACGCAGCGCGCACCGTCAGCTGTCCTGACCGAATGCGCTGTGAAAAATGCAATTCTCCTGTTGTTCGGATGAAGCACGGGGCACATGGGTGCAGCGACCCTGTGCCGCTCTTCATGCTTTGCGTCGTTCCGCTTGCAACTCAGGAGGTGAGCATTGAGTCACGTCGATTTCCACAGCCCCAATATCCGTAATGTCCGCTTCTGGTCACGAGGGGACGTTCGCTCTGAGCGCGGGAATGTCAACTAACGGCCAAGAACGGACATCCCGTTTCAAAACCTGCTACTGCAGCGTCCGCTTGAAGAAGGCGACGATGTCGTGATCGAAGCGCTCATGAAACGCAGCGCGGTCGAAGCCCGGCTTGCTTGTGCAGATTGCCGGCATGCGGGTTGCCAGGTCCGCAGAGCACGGCTTCAGAAAGTCGTAGTGCCCGGCGTCAGCCACGACGTGCGTCTCGGGTGGCGTCGGCAACGCGAGCCGAACGGCTTCCGCATAATAGGGGTGTGGTAGCACTTGATCATCCTCGGCCCGCCAGAGCTGCACCGGCTGGAGGACCGCCGCCAGACCGTTGGTCCCGAAGGCAAAACCGAGAGCGGGCGCGGCGGAGACCACCGCCTTGATTCGCGGATCGCGGGTCCAGACGATATCGGTATCCGGCAGCAATGGGTGCTCTTCCATGATCTGACAGTCTTCGAAGGCGGGATGCGCCTTGCAGTGACTCGGAAGGGTCCGAAGGTCCGGCTCGCCGCCGGCGGCCGCTAGCACCGTCAAGCCGCCAGCCGAGAAGCCGAACGCGCCAACGCGACTGGCATCGAGGCGGGCGTGGTCGCTCCACGCGCCCAGCATGTAATCCGTGAGCAGCTTCAATTGCCGTGGCCGTTCCCAGATTGCGGTAGGACGGCTTTGGTCGCGCCAGCTATCGCCATTGTGCGTAAGAGCGGCGACGACGAACCCTGCATTGGCCAGGGCCGTGGCGGTGTCGAGGTGCCCGGCGTAGGAGCCTCCGTGACCGTGAGATATGACCACCAGCGGAAGACCGGTGCCCTCAACCGGCGCGTCGCGGGCGACCATCTGTTGATCGGTCTCGACCGCCTCCAGCTTCGGGGTCATCGTGGTCGGATACCAGACGCCCACCTCGATAGGTGGGCCTTGCGGATCGTCGATGCTGAAATGCCGGAACCCGACCGCGGCGTCGGCCTGGCCGGCGGTGACTGCGATGAGTACGGCGAAAAAATATGCAATCGTGTAGCGCATGGGAACCTCTCGGCGAGTGGGACGCCAAGGATCCAGCAAACGGCACAGGCCTGCGCCAGCAATTGTTCGCCAACGGGCGAATGGGTTCGCCGGCGGGCAAACCGCCACTATAATGGCCTTATGAGTGAAGCGCGCCGGAGTGACTTTCTGCGGGATTGGGCCGTTGACCTCGCGATCGCGAGCGTCTGCGCCATCTTTTTCGGCCTGATCGGACCGTTTGGTAGCTATCTGAACGGACCGGCCTGGCAGCGCGTGGTGTTTCAACTCGCCTGCTTCTTACCCGGAATCCTCCTTTTCGGATCGCTCATCCGGGTGGTGCTGCGGCTCCGCCTGAACCCGGCGATGACCTGGATGTCGATCCTCCTCGGCGTCGTCATCCTGAACTCGCCATTCCAGATCTGGGTCGCGTCGATCGCCGTATCGATATGGCCCTTCCTGAAAATCTTACGACCGTTCGATTGGTACTTGCAGGGGCTGATCACCGCCTTGCCGATTGTGCTGGGTTTCACCCTTCTCATGCAGGCCCGGTTACATCGCCGGCAACAGGCCAAGGAAGCCGGCGAAGCGCCGCCAACTGCTTTCGGGCTACTCGGTGCGCCACCTTCCGCGGTGCTTTGCCTGCAGATGGAGGACCACTATGTACGCGTCCATACCGCCGGCAACTCTCGCCTTGTACTGGCGACGCTCAACCAGGCGATGATGGCGCTCGAAAATGCCGATGGGCTGCAGGTACATCGCTCCTGGTGGGTCGCGAGGAAGGCGGTTGTGCGGGCCATTACCGAGGGCCGCAATCTGCGACTGCAGCTCGTCAATGGAATCACGGCCCCCGTCGCCCGGTCAGCCGTCGCCATCGTGCGGGAGGCGGGCTGGTTGACGAACGAGAGCTCGACGGGGGGCCGCAGCACCGAAACAGAAATATTGCCCCTATGACGGAGGCCATGTCCGTTGTGGGTCAAAAGCTGGCGGTCGGCAGCAGCGTGGCAACGTCGGTTGGGGCCAATAACGGAAGTGAGCGGCTACACTGCCTGATCGCAGATGCGTGATAGGGCCGGGGCGAGAGTTGCGGTCAGCCACGAGTCCGACCACATTGACGCCGTCGAGCCCGCAGCATGTCCAAAGGTGACGCCCGCGTGAATTTATTTGGCCGAAATCAGGAATTGACATCTCGGCCGACGCCGTCAGGCGAACGCAGCTCCAATAAATACGGCGTCGCCGGGCTGCTGGCCTCATCCGCCGCGCGAGGTTGGTCAAATCTCACGGCAGAGCTTCGCAGCCACCGCGGTACGGTTGCCTGGAATAACCCCCAGCCTGATGCCGAGATCTGCGTTGATGTGCGCGGTAGTCGGTCCGTGGTCACGCGTCGGCTGGACGGGGCCATCGACTCGACCATCTCCGAACGTGGAACCATCTGGTTTCGTCCGGCCGGCGTGCACGAAGGCCTGATCGACATGTCCGAGCCGGTGCCAGCGATCTTACATCTTTACCTACCGCCCGGTTTGTTCTTGTCGCATGATCTGGGTGAAGGGTTCGGCGCGACGGCGATCGATTCACTCCGCCACAAGGGCGGCTTCCGCGATCCACTGCTTGCCGAGATTGCCTTTGCCATCATGCTCGAACTGGAACACGAGACCTCCGCGGGCAGGCTGCTCGCCGAAACCCTGGCATTGAGTCTGGTGGCAAGATTGATCCAGAACCATGCTGCGCCGCGGTCCGGCCTGGTCATGCCGGCCGCAGGGGAAGGGCTCGACCGACGCAGATTGGCGCGGGTGCTCGACTATATCGAAGCCAATTTGGAGGGCGATCTGACGGTAGCGCGGCTGGCCTCGGTTGCCTGCCTGAGCGAGTTTTATTTCGCGCGCGCGTTCAAGGCCGCCATCGGCAAATCGCCGCATCGGCATGTCAGTGCAAGGCGCCTCGAACGCGCCAAGGATCTGCTCTGCGATGCGGATCGGGCCTTGGTCGATATCGCCCTCGGGCTCAGGTTTTCGTGCCAGGCCAATTTCACCCGCGCATTCCGGCGAGCCACGGGCCAGACACCGGCGCAATATCGGCGAAACCGGCTGGCTTGACTTTGTTACCGATGTAACGATCTGCATCCACCGACGGCAGGAAATGACAATAGCTGAGCAGGCGATGCAAAGCGGCATTGCCTCGATCAGGGTAACTGTTCGCCCATCCATGCACTTTGCGTGAAGGAGAAGCGAATATGACGTCCGAACGGAAGGTTGCCATCATCACCGGGGCATCGCGCGGCATTGGCGCGGGATTGCTCGAAGCCTACCGGGATATCGGCTATCACGTCGTTGCCAGTTCTCGTTCGATCGGCAGGAGCGACGATCCGTCGATGCTCGCGGTCGATGGCGATATCGCCAGCGCAAAGACGGCCGATCGCATCGTGGAACTGGCCATCGAGCGCTTCGGACGGATCGATACGCTCGTCAACAATGCCGGCCTGTTCATTGCGAAGCCCTTTACCGAGTATTCTGAGGCCGACTTCGCCAAGATGGTCGGGGTCAATCTCGCGGGCTTTTTCAATCTGACGCAGCGGGTGGCGGCGAGGATGCTGCTCGCGGGCTCGGGTCACATCGTCAATATCACGGCCACGATCGCCGAGCAGCCGATGGCGTCCCTGGCGGCGGCGCTCGCGGCGCTAACCAAAGGCGGTCTCAACGCGATCACCCGCTCGCTCGCGATCGAGTACGCAAGCCGGAATATCCGCGTGAATGCCATATCGCCTGGTGCGATCGCGACCCCAATGCATGCGCCGGAGGCGCATGGCTTCCTCGCAAGTCTGCAGCCGATGGGCCGCATGGGCGAGATACAGGAGGTCGTCGACGCCGTGATGTATCTTGAGCGAGCGGCTTTCGTCACCGGCGAGATCATGCATGTCGACGGCGGCGCGTCCGCCGGCCACTGGTAGGAGGCGTGCGATGTGGTCTGACCGACGTCTTGTTGAATTGTTCAAGATCGAGCATCCGATTGTGCTGGCACCAATGGCCGGATTGGGCACGGTAGACCTTGCAGCCGCGGTCTCGAATGCCGGCGGCATTGGCTCGATCGGCTGCGCTGTCTTGACGTCTGAGCTCATTGCAAAGACCGTTGCCGAGCTACGGCGACTGACGAAGAAACCAATCAATCTCAACTTCTTCTGCCACGATGCGGCAAAGGCGGACGCCGCTCGCGAGCGTGCCTGGCATGAGAAGCTTTCGTCGTATTATCGCGAACTGGGCATCGCCCCCGCAACGGCTGCACCGCGCCTCGATCTCGCTCCGTTCGGCGATGCCGCGTCCGCCGTAGTCGAACAGGTTCGGCCGGAAGTGGTAAGCTTTCATTTCGGTTTGCCCGAGCCCGGATTGGTCGATCGGGTCAAGGCAGCTGGCTGCAAGGTGATCTCATCGGCGACGACAGTCGACGAAGCATGCTGGCTCGAAAAGCATGGTGCCGATGCGATCATCGCTCAGGGGTACGAAGCAGGACATCGAGGCTTATTCCTCGATTCTGACAGCGAGCGCGCGATCACCTCACAGGCCGGCACGTTCGCCCTTGTGCCACAAGTCGCTGACGCCGTCAGCGTGCCCGTGATCGCAGCCGGCGGGATCGGGGATGGGCGAGGGATCGCAGCGGCATTCGCACTCGGGGCCGCCGGCGTGCAGGTTGGAACCGCCTTTCTGCTTTGTGCCGAGTCGGCAACGCCCCCGCTCCATCGCGAGGCTCTGCGAAATGCGCGGTTGAACCAGACTGTCGTGACCAACGTGTTCTCCGGGCGACCGGCGAGGGTTCTGGTCAATCGCCTTGCCGCCGAGATTGGTCCCTGGTCGGACGCGGCGCCGGACTTTCCGCTGCCCATGGGCGAACTGTCGCCGCTGCGTGCTGCGGCTGAGCAGAATGGAAGCTCCGATTTCACGCCACTCTGGTCAGGTCAGGCGGCCGCGCTTGCCCGCGAGATGCCCGCCAGAATGTTGATGGACATCCTCGTGCGGGAAGCCACCAAGTCTGGAGGCAGCTGATGTCCGGCTTGGGATACCAACCAAAGTCCGAATTGGGTCGAAGTCCGGCGTGGTTCGCTGCGGATCGGCGCGCCGGGTTCATCCTGAGAAGCTGACCTGTCGTTGAGGAGTGCTGGCGGCAGGAATGGGCCAGCAGCGGACATTGCGGCTGACTTTCGCGCCACCGTTCGAACGCCCGGCCGGTCTGCTTTGGGGGCGCGCTAGACGCGCGTGCGCGGTAGCGAGGTCGAGCCGAACCGATTGTCGCCAGGCCGTCCGGGAAATGCACTCAGGATTGCCGCCAATAAAAGATAAGGAAGCCAATACGGAATGCTGAGCGCGTCGACGAGGAGAGGAATTGCGAGGATCGTGAGCGCCCACCAACCCGAGATGTTGAAGTCATGTAGTCGCTTCACAAGGATTGCAGCGAGCGGCCAGAGCGAGATAAAGAGGACAGCCGGGACGATGGGCCAGTCGAGCGGAGGGTTGACGCTATAGTATTGGGGTCCTGAATCGGTGAGCTTCCTCGCGATGCGCACGACAAGCATGTCGACTAGCACAAGTCCCAAAAGTCCCAATCGAAATTCCTGCGGACCGATGCGGCCTTTCATGGATAAGAAATACCAAATGAAAGCTGAATGCATGCGCCTCCGAGATCATCCTGTCCGATAGCTGTAGTGCAACGCTTAAGCAGCATAGGCTATTCAGCCCAACACTATCCGAATAGATAACCTAAAATTGTGCGCACGGGCGGACAATCGCCGACGGTCACAATAGGATCAGGCCAGCAGCGTCGCATAGGACGCGAGAGGGCGATGCCCCCCGGTCGGCGCTGGGCTGATCTGTGCTAGGCTTCGTCAACACATGGTTGGTTTTGGCGGAGGCGGTTGTGAGGCGACGTGAGTTCATCGCGCTCCTCGGCGGCGCGGCGGCAATCCGACCACTCGGCGCGCATGCGGAGCGTCCGCGAGAGCGCATCCTCTATTTCACATACTCCGCCGGCTACCGGCATGATGTCATACCGCTTTCTAAGGTTATCCTGACCCAGCTCGGAAGCCATTCGGGTGTTTTTGAAGTCACTGCAACGGAAGACACGTCCGAATTTTCTACCGAAAACCTCGAGCGCTACGCAGCGGTGATGTTCTATACGTCAGGAGAACTTCCGATGAGCGACGCGCAAAAGAGAGCTCTTCTCGACTTTGTGCGCTCGGGCCGCGGGTTCCTCGGCGTTCATTCGGCGACGGACACATTCTACACTTGGCCGGACTATCTCGATCTGGTCGGCGGCTACTTTAATGGTCATCCTTGGCATCAGGCCGTGAAGATCGAGGTGGTTGATCCCGGCGATCCCCTGGTGGCTTTTCTCGGGAATTCGTTGCAAGTCGAGGACGAGATCTACCAAATCGGCGACTTCGACTATCGTGGTTCACGCGTGCTCCTGCGCCTCGACCCAAGCTCGGTGGACCTTGGCAAGACCGGCGTACATCAACGATTCTATGGCTGGCCTCTCACCTGGACCCGATTCTATGGCGAGGGACGAGTATTTTATTCGGCGCTAGGCCACGAGCCGTCAGTTTGGCGGGACGCCCGCTACCAGCGAATTCTCACGAACGCTATCCTGTGGTCTATGCGAAGGTCGCCCTGGTAGACGCCGCGGCACTTCGCATTTGCGGTCAGCCCAACGCCTCCATCCAGCCGGCGACGGCCCGTCCGATCTCGTCCGGCGAATCTTCCTGGACAAAATGGAGTCCCGAGATCGTCACCTCGGTCTGTGCCGGGAGGCTGCGGGCCAAATCGAGAACCGGGCCATGGGCGAGGATCCCACCGGGCTCCGCCCTCAGGAACAACTTGGGTATATGGCTCGTCTTAAGCCAGTCAGCGTAGGCGGTCACGATCGCAGTCACGTCGGCGGGCTCGCCCTCGATGGGGATTTGCCTTGGCCACGTCAGCGTCGGACGCCGGCCCTCGCCGGGCTCGGCGAAGGGCCGTCGGTACTCCGCCATATCCTCGTCGGACATTTTGCGAAGGATGGCTCCCGGCAGGATCTTCTCGATGAAGAAATTGTCTCGCAAGACCATTTCCTCGCCTTTCTCGGAACGCAGCCCCTGCAAGGCGTGACGCATTTCGAACTTGTCCCAGTGGTCCCAGTATTGCGGCCCCATGATCGCCTCCATGTACGCGATACCCTTCACGGCCTCGCGGTGGCGGTTGGCCCAGTCGAAGCCGAGCGCCGAACCCCAGTCATGGATGACGAGGGTGACCCGTTCGCGCACGTCCAGGGACTCGAGCAGGGCGTCGAGATAGCGGCGGTGCTCCACGAAGCGATACGAGTTGGGACCGCTGTCAGGCAGCTTGTCGGAATCGCCCATGCCGATCAGGTCGGGGGCGATGCAGCGACCCAGCGGCTTCAGGTGCGGCAACACATTGCGCCAGAGATACGACGAAGTGGGATTGCCGTGCAGCAGTACGATGGGGTCGCCCTTTCCCACCTCCACATACGCCATCTCGCGGCCGAGGACCCGCCGCCGCTGCTTCTTATAGGGAAATGCCGCAGAGATCATGTTCGCTCTCCCGTTTACATTTGGGCGCAGCGACACCGCGAAGCCTGCGCAACAGCGCGCCGCTGGGTTAGAGAGTGATCTTACTCGGGCCCTGCATCAATCGCTTGCCCGCCATTGATGCTGTTTTGCTAATCTTGCTCAGAAGATCACCCAAGCAGATACTGGGTATCAAGCCATTGATATGCCGCGCGTTAAGCGGATAGTTCGACGGCCCTTGCCCACTGCCCAGATCAACGTTTAAGCTGATTTCCTGGAGCGGTTCCCTGATCTGATGCTGAGATTTTCTTAGGATTACTCAACCGACGGGGCAGGCCGTGATGGCCGAGCAAGGCCTACGAGCCGTCTATGAGTCGAACGGGTGGGAGATCGATCTTACCCAGCGTGAGCTGCGGTCCCGAGGTGTTTCCGTTCCGATCGGGAACCGCGCATTCGAGATTCTGGAGATTTTGGTTCAGTCGGGCGGCGAGCTTGTCACCAAGCGCGATCTTATAGATCGGGTGTGGCCGGTTGCGACGGTCGAAGAAAACACGCTCCAGATTCATATATCCGCCATTCGCAAGGCGCTCGGCGCAGATCGCGAGTTGTTGAAGACGGTGTCCGGCCGCGGCTATCACCTGCGCGGCATCTGGACCATGCGGCCAGCAACCGGACCGGGACATCCACTCTACCTAAAGGAAAGTGCGTCGGCGCAGCCATTAGCGTCGACCAACCTGCCGCAGCCGGTTTCAGCGTTGATCGGCCGCACCGCCGAGGTCGAGGAAATCTCGAAGCTTGTCCGTGCCGGCCGGCTCGTCACCCTGACCGGGGCGGGGGGCATCGGCAAGACACGGCTCGCGCTCGCGGTCGCCCGTGAACTGCTGCCGCATTTTCCAGAGGGCGTGTGGCTGGCCGAGTTCTCGCCGCTCGCTGATCCCAGTCTGGTTCCCGTAGCGCTCGCTGCCGCGATCGGACTCAAGTTCGGCGGAGGTGAAATTTCGACGCAGCGCGTGGCGCTGGCACTGGCAGCGCGGCGCTTGTTGGTGGTGTTGGACACCTGCGAGCATGTGATCGACGCCGCGGCGAGAATGGCTGAGGGCGTGCTGCGAGCCGGATCCTCGGCTCAGATCATCGCAACCAGCCGCGAGCCGCTCCGGGCCGAGGGGGAGCAGGTCTACTGGGTGCAGCCGCTCTCGATTCCGACGGAGGACGCGGACGATCTCCTGGAATACGGCGCCGTCAGACTATTCATCGAACGTGCACGAGCAACCGAGGCAGGGGCGGTTCTGGATGGCTATCAGGCAAAGACGATCGCGGCGATCTGCCGGCGTCTTGATGGCATACCGCTCGCGATTGAAATGGCGGCGGCACGTGTCACGGCACTCGGTGTCGAAGAACTCGCCGCTCACCTTGACGATCGCTTTCAGCTGCTGACCGGAGGGCGGACGGCGCTGCCGCGGCACCAAACTCTGCGGGCGACCTTCGATTGGAGCTACGAGCTACTGACTGACGCTGAGCTGGTGCTCCTCCGCCGGCTCGCGGTCTTCGCCGGCGCCATCGACCTGGAGGCGATCTGCGCGGTGGTAACGGGCGCCGGGATCGCTTTGCCGGACGTGGTCGATGGAATTTCCAGCCTGGTTTCGAAGTCGCTGGTTGTGGCGGAAATCGATGCCACCACGGCGCGCTACCGCTTATTGGATACGACCCATACGTATGCTCTCGAAAAGCTCGGCGAGAGCGGGGAACGGGAACAGCTCGCGCGCCGCCATGCCGAATATTACCGGGACTTGTTCGAGCGGGCTGAAGCGGAGCTGGAGATGCGCCCCACGGTCGACTGGATGGGCGACTATGGACGGCACATCGACAACCTGCGCGCGGCGCTGGGTTGGGCCTTTTCACCCAGCGGTGACGTGCAGATTGGCGCGGGGCTGACCGCGGCCGCAGTGCCCCTATGCGTCCATTCGTCGTTGCTGGAGGAATGCCGCGGCCGCGTGGAGCGGGCGATCGCCGCCCTTGGGGCTGCCGTCAATGGCGACGCGCGCCTCGAGATGAAGCTGTATACCGCGCTCGGTACGACCCTGATATTTGTCACCGACGCGAAAATTCCAGCGCTCGGCGAAGCCTGGACAAAGGCGCTGGAGCTTGCAGAGAGGCTTGACGATGTCGAGCACCAATTGCGGTCGCTGCTAGGCCTGTGGTTCTTTCACCGGGTTGCCGGCCGCCTTCGCGCCTCCTTGACCGCCGCGCAACGATTCAGCGCCCTTGCGGCAAGCCGGTCAAATTCCAACGATCGGCTGATCGGTGAGCGATTGATCGGCATCTCGCAGCAATGCCTCGGCGATCAAGCGAGCGCGCGGTATCACCTCGAACGCATGCTCGCGCACTATGTTCCTCCAGTCCAAAAGTCGCGGATCAGCCGTTTCCGGAGCAACCAGCGGGTGACCGCCGGCGCCTTTCTGGGCCGGACCCTATGGCTGCAGGGATTTCCGGATCGCGCAATGCACGTCACCGAAACATACCTGCATGAGGCAGCTGCCAGCAGACACGTCAACTCGGTGTGCTACATCGTCGCCAACGCAGCATGCCCGATCGCGCTGTGGAGCGGCGATATGGATGTCGCAGACCATTACGTGGCAAGGCTGATCGACCTTTCGACCAGGCATTCGCTGATGCGCTATGTTGCCTTTGCCCGCAGCCATCAAGGACTGCTTGCGATCAAGCGCGGAGATACCCCCGGCGGATTGCCGCTGCTGCGGTCAGGCATCGACGAACTCGGCGACGAAGTCAACGCGTCGCATCGCTATTTCCTGTTCGTTGGTGAGATGGCGGAAGGCTTGGGGCGTGTCGGGCAAGTGGGCGAAGGACTTTCGGTGGTACACGATGCGATCGCGCGCGCAGAGGAGACCGAAGAACGCTTGAGTATCGCCGAGCTGCTGCGCATCAAGGGCGAACTGCTGCTGTTGCAAGGTGCACCCGGCGCTGCGGCAACGGCCGAGGATCAGTTTTTCCGGGCGATGAAGTGGGCGAGCCTGCAGGGCGCTCTGTCCTGGGAACTACGCGCCGCCACAAGCTTGGGACAGTTGTTTCGCGATCAGGACCGACCGACCGAAGCGAAGGCGCTGCTACAACCGATTTACGACCGGTTTACCGAAGGTCTCGACACCGCCGACCTTAAGCGGGCAAAAGGTCTCTTGCGTGATCTCAGTTAAGCCAATCTCCGTTCTTAGCGAGGCTCTGATGTTTGGGGGAAGTTTTGCTTGCGCAATTGAGGAGGCAAGTACCTCAGCTTCCCGGGCGCTGTATTGGTCTCGCTGGTAGGGAATCCCGCGAGGTGCCGTTGCCCGTTCATACTGCTTGCTGAAACACCCCCGTTGAATGGCGCGCGAAACGGAGGAAGAACCTCTGCATTGCCTGATCCGCCTTGGTCCGGGCTGCGACCAATGCATCAGGACCAAGGGCCGATCCTTCAACGGAGAAGAACGTCAAATCATGCAGCCCGATGGTAGCGAGGATAGCTTTTAGATACGGCGTGAGAAAATCGGGCTGATGCGCGCGATCGCCGGAAAATCGTCCGCCCGAGGACACTGCGACAAAAACCGGGCGGTCGCGCAACGCCCCCAGTTTTCCCTGGGCAGTCACGTCGAACGTTCGACGGACTCGAACGACGTGATCTATCCACGCTTTGAGAGCGGCAGGCACGGTGAAGTTGTGCATTGGAGTTGCGATGACGACGAAGTCCGCGCTCTCCAGTTCCTGGATCAGTTCTTCGGACCGGGACATGGAACCCTCGACAAACATTTCCAGGCAGGATCGCTCGGTCGCGCCAAGAGCAGTTGCGTAGCTTTCGTCGATGTCGGCGACGCCGCTGATCGGCCGAATTATGACGGTTGCCGTCGGCTCGCCATCCAGCAAGTGGCCGACGATTTTCTGAGATAGCCTGTAACTCTCCGAGGCCTGCCCGCGGGGGCTGCAAATCAATTGCAGTATTTTCGTCATCTGCTTTCCAATCTCTGCTGTCCGAACTCTGATCATCAGCAAAGAGCAATTTCGGCCTGCATCCAAGGACCATGAATGAGCTTTGCGACTGGTCCATGATTTTCCGGCGCAGGCTCGACCGCTGCAGCGTGCGAGGAGTGGAGACCAATCCGAACCGTTATGGCAGAGTGGGTTTTTCGTTCATCGAAAGATCGGACCGGGCCATGCCTGCCGCGAATCCCCGAAAGCTCCCGCCGCTCGATCCGACAGCGGCCGCACCGTTCTACCGGCAGATTTACGATCGGTTTCGCGACGCTATCGCCACTGGAATGTTGAAGCCTGGTGACCGCATTCCGTCGGCACGGGCGTTGACCAAGGAATTGGGGCTGGCCAGAGGTACCATCGACACGGCTTATTCCTTGCTGGCCGCTGAAGGGTATGTCGAGGCGCGCGGGCAGGCAGGAACCATTGTAAGCCCAGATCTTACGCCGCGAATATCCATTGCGAACCCGACGCCGCGGGCGGATCCCCGGATGGACGGAGTCAGTTTTCGTCCGGATTCCATCCTGCCGTTCCAGATGGGTTTGCCTGCCCTGGATGCGTTTCCCCGGAAGATCTGGGCACGCCTTGGCGCGCGCAGCGCGCGGGCCATGCAGCCTTCCGATATGATCCATCCCCCTGTGTCCGGCTTGCCTCCGCTGCGCGCTGAGATCGCGAGATATCTCCAGGTTTCCCGTGGGATCAACTGCTCCCCGTCTCAGGTGTTCGTGACCTCGGGATACCGCCAAACCGTGGAGCTGGTCGGTCATGCCCTGCTGAAGGCGGGTGATCGCGTCTGGCTTGAAGACCCGGGATATCCGCCCACGCAAGAAATTCTCGAATATATGCATATCGAAGGCGTCTCGGTTCCGGTCGATGCGGAGGGCATGGTCGTTTCGGACGCCATCAGGCTCGCGCCCCGGGCGCGTGTAGCGGTGGTCACGCCTGCGCATCAGAGCCCGCTCTGCATGTCCCTGTCGTTACCCCGGCGTCTGGCGCTGTTGGACTGGGCCGCGCGAAACAAGGCATGGATCATCGAAGACGACTACGATGGCGAATACCGCTATGTCAGCCGCCCCCTCCCTGCATTGAAAAGCCTCGATCGTGACGGGCGGGTGCTCTATGCGGGTACCTTCAGCAAGGTACTGTTTCCAGGCATGCGGCTGGCCTATCTCGTCGTGCCGGAAGCGCAGGTCGAGCGGTTTGAGGAGGTCACCGAAAGCCTTTCAACTGGCTCTCCGGGGCTTACGCAAACCATCGTCACTTCATTCATCGCCGAAGGACATTTTGCGCGCCACATCCAGCGGATGCGGAAGCTCTATGCCGAGCGCCGCGCGGAGACCGCGGCAGGGCTGGAAAGCGTGCTGGGAAAAAATGTGCGAATAGATTTACAGCCGGGGGGCATGCACCTGATCTTGCGTCTGCGAGGCAACCGTTCAGATCGCCGGCTCGCTGCGAGCATGCGGGAACAAGGCCTGTACGCGGAGGCACTTACGGATTGGACGAGGCGCAATGATGGGGCTTCCGCCCTTCTTTTGAACTTCACGAATATCGCCTCGCGGCGCGTGGCCGAAAATTTCGGCCGGCGCATTTTGGGATTGATGTGACTGAAGCTCGAGCGTGATCTGCTGGATTATGGAAATCATGGCCCAGCTACATACGCCTATCATGGACCTTCTTGAATAGGCCAAGATGCGAAACGATGGAATCCTTCAACCAGATGAGGATTCAATCATGAACAAGCGCATCGATTACGCCAAGGCTTCACCGGAAGGCTTCAAGGCTTTTGGAGGGGTCTACGTCTATCTTCAAAAAAGCGGCCTTTCAAAGCAACTTGTCGATCTCGTGTATCTGCGGGTTTCGCAGATCAACGGCTGTGCCTACTGCATCGATATGCACTCCCGCGACCTGCTCAAGTCTGGTGTCGCCGCGGACAAGCTCGTGCTGGTGCCTGTGTGGCGAGACGCGGGGGAAGTCTTTAATGAGCGCGAACGCTCTGCGCTGGCCTGGACCGAAACCGTGACGCGGGTGGCCGAAACCGGCGTTCCCGATGCCGACTACGAGGCCGCCGCCGGCGAATTCAGCGACAAGGAACTCGCTGACCTCACCTATGCCATCGGCCTGATGAGCGCGTTCAATCGATTGGGAATTTCGTTCCGCTCGATCCCCGCTGCCGCCAGTAGGGCTTGAGGCGCTCATCAGCAAACGCGTCGCGCATGGAAATTGGTCCATGCGCGTCCAGCCCCTTACAAGCAGCCCGGCCGTAACGCCCGGTGACCAGCGAATGGATTGACCCACATGGCATGGATGATATTGGCCTCCGCCGGCCTTCTCGAGATCGGATTCGCCTTCGGTATGAAGTGGTCCGCAGGCTTCACGCTGCTGATACCCGCGCTGTTTACGGCTGTTACCGGTTTGTCGAGTGTCTTTCTTCTCTCGCTGGCGCTCCGCACACTTCCCGTAGGAACGGGGTACGCGGTCTGGACCGGTATCGGTGCCGCGGGTACCGCCGTTCTGGGTATCGCAGTGCTGGGCGACTCTGCGTCACCTGCGCGGATACTTTGCATTGCTTTGATTGTGGCCGGCGTGATTGGACTAAAGCTTGTCTCTGCAAACTGAGGATGCCACTGACGCTCGGGTGCCCGTTTCGGCCTGACCGTTTGATGCTAAGGCGGATCCGGTGACCACCAAGGCATGGGCGGCCCAGGTCAGAACATTCATGGCGTTCTCCTTCTGCAGCCGGAGAGGGCGCGATCTTGCCGGCGGTCCGCCAGCGGCCTGCCCACCGGGCGCCGGACGAGTGCGCCGCGATTCACTCCGACTTGGGCGGTTATTCCGGCACGACCAGGGCCTTGTTCGTGCGCAGCGCGCTCATCACCTTCGGATCGAGTTTGAGATGGGCTTGCACCAGTCCCGGCGGTGTCGCCGCCATCCAGGTATCGAGAGAGAAATCGATAAAGCGGTCACTCTTGAACGTCTCGAGAAATCGAAAGTTGGTCGAGCCGGTATTCTCGAGATAGTGGCCCATCGCCACCGGGACGTAACCAACGTCGCCGGCCTGCAGATCAAATGTGCGCGCCTGCCCCTGGCCGGCAAACACACCCATGCGCGCCTGCCCCTCGATGACGTAGAGCCACTCGTCTCCGTTAGGGTGCCAGTGCACCTCGCGCAATCCGCCAGGTTCGAGTTCAACCAGGGCCGCTGCGGTCGTGGTGCTGATTGAAAACAAACGGGAATCGGTGATCCGCACCGTTCCGCCCTTCGTCTTGATGGGCACCTGCTCCATCATCCGCCACGTGTAGCTCGTCTCCGACGCCTTTGCGCCCGATATGGCTTCCGATCCGAGCGGCCCCGGCAACGGAGCCAGGAAAATATAGCGCTCGCTTTCATCGGGGGTGTGGCCGAACAGCGAGGCAGGCACTCCGAAATTCTTGCCCAGCACATCGGTCGGTATGCGCTTGAACCAGTCGTTGAGCAGGAAGGTGTTGTCTTCGTCGAAATCGCCATCGTCGAACACGAGAAGAAATTCGCAGCCGTCGGGGCCGAGGCCCTGGATCGAGTGCGGGGTTCCGCCCGGGAAGAACCAGAGATCTCCGACGCCGACGTCATCGACGAAATAGCGCCCCTCGGAATCGACCGCCGTCACGCGAGCCTTGCCATAGAGCATGTAGGCCCATTCTGACGCCTTATGCCAATGCAGCTCACGCACACCGCCCGCGTTCAGGCGCATATTCACGCCGGCCATGGACTTGGCAATGCCCAGCTCACGCTGCGTGACCTGGCGGGTCCAGCCGCCCGGCTCAAGCCGCATATGGGCGTCCGAGAACGAGAAGCGCAGGTTCGGCAAGGTGCCATGATCGGTCGACGGCGGTACCAGCAGATCCGGGTTCTGCCGATCCCGCATGAGATTGCGCGGACCGGGATCGGTGCCGCCGTGACCCGGTCGCTGTGGCTGAGGAATCGCGCCGTCCGCGGTTTGCGCGTGCGCCAGCCCAACGCTCGTTAGAAGACCGCCCGTAGCGGTCGCTGCCAACATATGGCGACGAGAAATGGAATCCATGCGCGGTTCTCCCATGATTCCAGGCTACAATTCTTCTGCGCACGACACCTGCGCCTGACGTCTCCGAGCGTCGTCCGTTGGAAGCGATTCACACTATCAAAGCAGTACACTTCGATATTTCTCGTTAGCACGAGTTCCAGCGGCTTCCGGCACGGCGAGCGCCAACATTGGCACTGTCCGCCTCGATCGATAACCGTATCGGTTTTCGAACCAGGCCGTGAACCCATACCCCGGCTGCGATCGACGAAAGACCCGGGATCACGATGCGGTGCTCTATGCTCGTACGGATGCCATCCGCGATGCCTTTGGCGGACAGTTTGCTGCCTTCACTAAGGACGGCGAGGACAACAAAACGCTGTTCGCAAAGACCGGAAAATTGCCGATGCCGGTCTTGGCTATCGGTGAGACCGAGCGTCTTGGCATCCCCAAGGCCAACGATAAGCTCGAACTTCTCCGGCGGCTGCGTCCATCTGGGCTTGCCTTACGAACCCACTGACTACACGCTACCCAAATGAGCAGATTCCACGCCCGAGGTAAGGTCATGATCGGCGCCACGGCACTCCGTGCGCTTGTGCTGACTGCAGCTTTTTTCGCGGCGTTGTCGCCGGCCACCTGCCTTGGCGAAAACAGCAACCGCTTGCCGGCCAAGGCTACAAAGGAGCTACCACTCGAGTTGCTCTCGCTGCTCCGACAAAAGAAGATGCCAAAATACTCGCCTATCCTTGTGCGCGTCTTCAAGCAAGAGGCGGAGCTCGAAGTCTGGAAACAGGACACCACCGGCCTCTTCAAAATCCTCAAGGTGTACCCGATCTGTCGGTGGTCGGGGGATCTCGGGCCGAAACTGAAGGAGGGTGACCGTCAGGCTCCAGAGGGGTTCTATACGATTACTCCCGAGCTGATGAATCCCAACTCCGATTACCATCTCGCGATCAACGTCGGCTTTCCCAACAGCTTCGACAAGGCAAACAATCGCGACGGCAGCTTACTCATGATCCATGGCGACTGCTCATCGAGCGGTTGCTATGCCATGACCGACGAACAGATAGGCGAGATCTATTCGCTAGCGCGGGACTCCCTCGGCGGCCGACCGTCCTTTCAGGTCCAGGCTTATCCATTCCGCCTGACGCCGGCAAACCTGGCGCAGCATCGAAATAGCCCGAACCTCTCCTTCTGGAAAATGCTCAAAGTCGGCAACGATCACTTCGAGACGACGCATCTCGAACCTAAGGTGGACGTGTGCAATCGACGCTATGTGTTCGATGCGCAAGCTCCACCAAATTCGCCGTATCCTCTCGTGTTCAGTCCCACCGATAAATGCCCCGCGTTTGTTGTGGATTCCAAAATTGCGCGGCGGGCGCTTGAGAAGCAACGTACCGACGAACTCGAATTCGCGCGATTGCTCAATGACAACGTGCCGGCAGCCCCGATCTATAGCGGACTGGACGGCGGAATGAACGAGGCTTTTCTTGCAAAGTATCTGGTCAGAGTGACGCTTGCGAAAGTGATGCCGTATGCATCTTATCTGCCGCAACTGCCGCCAATCCCTTGGGTCACCAACGATGGTTCGTTGACGAGTAGATGGTTTGGCACCTCGTTCTCGAAACCGATTGCATGTGATCTGGCTCGTTCCAGCTTCCTGTCGACGGTCGTGGAAGGAGACGACGGGTGCTAGAGCGCCCGGTCTACTTCAGGCTTGCATCCAGAGTCAGCTGCCGGGTCACTGCCAGACCTCGCCAATGCTTTCTCAAGGTCTGAATACGCCCGGAAGCGGAGTGCGATGAAGCGCTGCGCGAGTCGGCTCGGGCTAGGTGTGGACCCATGCGTCTCAGCTAAGAGCGAGTTATTCGATCAACTCGTCGGTGCGGGTGAGCAATTTCGGTGGGACGCCTTCGCGCAAATTAAGATTACGAAGTGCACTCGCGCGTTAACTGCTTTCCATCCCGCTGCCACTGCGAGGTTAAGGCGGCCACTCGGCGAATGCTCGGGTGCAGGTCTGCTATGGGTCATTCGCGTCATTTTTGGCCTGTTTGCCGGATGTCTGCTTCTCCCCTGACAGCAGCGGAATAGCACACATCCACCAACCGCTGCTTGGGGCCAATAGGCGACATCGCCGATCAGCCTTTTGCATTCAATGACCTCGTCGTTTCCATCAACACCTGACGGGCAGGTGAGCTTAACCATCCAGAATCGGTCAAGTGCATTGCCCCTTCGGTGCAAACTGTCTTCTGGCGAGAGATGGGCGTCAACGGTAACATTGCGCACACTGTTGGAGCGGGGAGAGACGAATGATCTCTGCTTGTTGGCTTGCCGTTTGGATCGCGTGCTTCGGCTTAGGAATGGCCGTGGTCTTCCGGACGGGGCTTGGTATTGAACGTTGGTCTCCCGCTCTCGGCTTGGCCTATCTCGTAATCATTGGCCCTTCAGTTCCAATCGTAGCTTGGTTGGCCGCGGATCAGATCGTAACTGTAGAGCAGGCCAGTTGCGCGGAGTTGGACCCAGCAGCGGATCGGCTGAACGGCATGTCGCCATCCGAATTCCGCGTGCGCTGTATCGCAACCCAAGACAATTCGGGTTGGCTTGCTCGTCGCAGAACATGAGAGCTCTGGAGACGAATCATGCCGGAAGCGCTTGAAGTCGAGATATCTGCCTTCTTCAACAAATACATGGAGACATTCACCACCTGGGATGGTGATCAAATCGCCAAACTCTACTGCGCTCCCTGCATCACCATGCGGGGTGACGGGTCGATACATTGTTTTCAGTCACGTGACGAGATTGCGCGGTTTTTCCAAGGAGTGGCGGACACCTACCGACGCGAAGGGGCCGAAAGTGGAACTCTGCACGATGTAGTGGCTGTTCCTATAGGCGAACGCAGTGCTCTCGGAACTGTAACGTGGAAAAACCTCCGACCGGATGGAAGCGTCACAAGGCAATGGCGGCAGTCGTACAACCTTGTTCGCTCCCCCGACGGCTGGCGCATCCTTGCTACGACATTTCACCTAAGCGGGGTACCGAGCTAGTGATTTCCGCTTTGGGTCAAAAGCTGCGGTCAGCCCAACCATCGTGTGACGTCCGCTTTCCCGTAGACAGCCGACATCGCGACGCCTCTTGCGCTGGTCAGCTGGCGTGATTCTGCTCAACCAAAAGCGGTCATGTGTCGATCTCGGTTCTGAAGATGAATGGAGCTCGATGAGATGTTTCGCATTTTATGGCACAGGTAACCCTTGCGCGCCGATTTCGCCGAGCGCACTCTTGCAGAGCGCTTTCACAAGAACTACGGAGGGTGCGATCATGCCACGGGTCAAGCAAGCTTCGAAGCAGAAGCGCACAGCCAAAGCCGCCACCGTGAAGGTGCTAGGTGCGGCCGGACTGGGTCTTTCGCTGGCGAGTAGCGCATCCGCATCCACGATGCCCGCTACCGGTATCCCGCAATCCAACACCTCGCCAAATCAGCGCTTCTTTCTTGGCGAAGAGGAAATGGCCGACGTCAGTCTGGCCACGTTCCATCTTTTCGATAGAGAAAACTTTGGCGGCGGCGTGCAGCTAGCGCGGGGGTGCGGTGGTTGCGGGTGCGGCCATGGTGGCGGGGGGGGCGGCGGCGGCCGAGGTTGCGGCGGCGGCGGGTTTGTTGGCGGCCGAGGTTGCGGTGGCGGCGGGTTTGTTGGCGGCCGAGGTTGCGGTGGTGGTGGGTTTGTTGGCATCCGAGGTTGCGGTGGTGGCGGGCTCGTTGGCATTCGAGGTTGCGGTGGTAGCGGGTTCGTTGGCATCCGAGGTTGCGGTGGCTTCCGTGGTTGCCGTGGCTTCCGTGGTTGCGGTTGCGGCGGCTGCGGGTTCAGCATCGGATTCTATGACGACATCGGGTTCGATGACTGGGGGTATGGTGGCTGGGGGTTCGGTGGTTGCGCGGGTTGCTGCGGATCCTGGGGAGCGTGCCGCTTGTGCTAAGTCCCACCAAGGACTCTGCTAAGCTGCGATCAGCCTCTCGCTGGTTACGAGTTTAAGGTCGACTTCGGGGCAAAATGCGAAGAACTCAGAGCGAGCAAATCCAGTCCGCATGCCTCGCCAAGCGGACCTCCTTGAGCGGTGTCGTCACTTCGCTGATGGGCCAACATCGGACTTCCCAAGAATACATGACGCAAAGTGATTGCCAGCCGAAGCCGGGGCATCTCCGTTCCTTGGGCCAGAGATGCTACCTGCTGCTGACAGTATGCTGTCAGTAGCACAGCGATACAGTCCTCCCGAACTTATAGGGGGAGATAAAGCTGTGAAGTTGTCTTCAACACGCCTGATCTCCGCTGATATCAAGGCTCTCGTCAACCTCTACGAGGTTTGGGCCAGCGTTGGCGCGACCCTTCATCTCTGGCGGCAGCGTTATCGCGATCGCCGGGAGTTCGCACGCTGGACCGAGCCCGACCTGCACGATATCGGCGTCTCCCGGAGCGACATCGCGCACGAACTCGAAAAGCCGTTTTGGCGGGCCTAGCGACGGCAGCCGCGCCGGTACCGAGTTAAGGGGATTCGAGGTTTAGCCGCCCCCATAAGGTGCTGCCTGCACGTTCCCGAACCTGTTGAAGTTGTTCTCCGGATTATACCCGGAGTCGCGCAGGTTCTTGATGTACAGGTCGCGGTCGTTGGAATTACCTGGGCCCACAGCATATGGGCTCAGCCCCCTCGACCCCTCGCTCGGCGACGGCGCAGGCGACGCGCGGCCATGATGGGTCCTCTGTGCGGCCAAAGCGCCAGAAGTAGAAATTGCGAGAATAGCAACGATGACAAGAATGCTTTTGGCCATAGATCAGCTCTTCGATAATCCACGGGACTGGCATGACCGGCACTCATCGGCCATGGTCGAGGGATGATTACCATACCGTACCAGGGGCTCGCCCTGGCACCCGTACCTGCGCCCTTCCGCCCAAGCAGGCGGCGCAAGCGCAGCAATCGCCAGTAGTCTGGTCTTTTCGTGGCTGGCGATTTCTGATCACTATACGATGGGGACGACCGCTCTGTCTGGCAACACGAGGTCCTTCAAACTAGCGCGAGGACCGGTCGAGCTTAAGCCCAATGCCTGCGCGGCGAACGGGTGGTCCGGTCTGGGTCAAAAGGCGACCTTCGGGCGCGGCTGATTTAGGTCCGTTCAACCCTCAACAGCGGACATCGGAACACTGCCGCCGCAGGTCCGAAAAGTGCCATAAGCTGCCATTGAAGACGAAGGCACATTTTTTTCTCGATCCTGACCGGATTCTTCCCGATGTCCTAAAGTCTATCTTGGTTGAAAAGACACGAGAGGCAGCGAAATGCTACCGGCACCAATCACTTGTTGCTTCTACCGTTGTCGCGGACTCTGCCTTCAGACTTGGATCGTCGCGACTTTCGCAATCATGATGGCCTCCGCTCCACTGCAAGCCTCAACAGCACCAAAAACGTCAGCGTGCGGATACCTCGCTGGTCTAATTGATAAGGCACCGCCATCAGGGCCGTTGTTCCTGCCCAGCTATCCGACCGTCGAATCGGGGCCTCTGCATGCCGCCGCCTACCTCTATGACAATGCGGTAGCCGCCATCGCGTTGGTCGGTTGCGGTGAGCAAGACAAAGCGTATCGGATTGGCTCGGCGCTTCTCTGGGCCATCGACAACGACCGCACCTGGCATGATGGACGGCTCCGGAACGCTTACGCCGCGGGCGTGGTGGGGAATGGCCCCGTCAAACTTCCGGGGTGGTGGGACAATACTCAGAACAAATGGTTAGAGGATCGATATCAGGTGGGCAGCGATGTTGGTAACATGGCATGGGCCATGTTGGCGTTGCTGTCGCTTGATGATGTGAACGCCGGCTCTCGGTTCCGCGATGGTGCAGCACGGCTTGGCGCCTGGGTCGCGCAATGGGCCGATACGCGCGGTACTGGCGGTTTCACGGGTGGTACGTTTGGGCACGAACCGACGCCGGAAGTGCGGACGTGGAAATCGACTGAACATAATACTGACCTCGCCGCCGCGTTTGGCCTTCTTGCGATCCGTACAGGGGATTCGCGCTGGCGCGATAAGGCAACGGTCGCTGAGTACTTCGTAAATACGATGTGGGATCCGGCATGCGCCTGTTTCGCCGCAGGTACCGCTGAAGACGGTGTCACGCACAATCCGATTTTGGCTCTCGATGCTCAGGTCTGGCCTTTAATAGCGCTCCACGGAGCGGTCGAGAAATTTGCATCGGCAATTACGACCGCCGAACAGCGAATGAGTGTCGATGAGGGCTTTTCTTACGGTGAAGACCGAGACGGTGTGTGGACCGAAGGAACGGGCCAAATGGCTCTCTTGATGAAATTGCTCGGCAGGACTGGGAGAGCAGACTCGTTGATCGCTGTAGTCGAATCCCAGAGGTCGCCGGATGGTGGGTTCTATGCCACAACTGCCCGCGAGTTGCCGACCGGGTTCGTGTTGGACACCGATCCGACCAAACCGCGGCTCTATTTCCGATTGTCACATCTTGGCGCAGCTTCGTGGGCTGCCCTCGCGGAACGTGGGTTCAATCCCTTTACGGTGACAAAAGGACTCCCGTAGTTGAGTCGCGGTGCTTCTCGTCCGTTTCGGTCTATTTTGATTTCGATATGTCCGTTCCGGGTCACAAGCCGACATCTGAGCAAAGACTACAAAGCGTCCGCTTTGGGCCAATAACGGAAGTCGCGATTGGATAACAGGTCCGCTGCCATGGTCGGCAATAAATATCGTACGTGAAGTGGTTCACAAATGGACGGGCCAGACCGCGATACGCTGAGCGGGCTCTTGGCCGTCGTGCGCCAGTGGCATCAGCAGATTCGAGATCGAACATCGACGTCGACCGCTCCGTCGCACGTATCGTATTTCGCAATGCTGGCTCTATGAACTGTCAAATTTGGTTCGATGGCATTCTGTGCGGCCGAGAGCCCAAGAACGAGCAATCGCGTTACGCAATTCAGAAAGTTGATTGGAGAATAAGCCCACACGATAAATCAGATGGAGGATCCGATGGTAAAGAGAGCGATTGCGCTCGGCGGAGGCGGTCCGGCAGCAGGATTGCACATCGGGGTTCTGGAAGCCCTTGCCAACGCAGATATAGAGTTTGAGGTGTGGGCTTTGTCCTGCATCGGCGCCTGGGTTGGGATCGTCTACAATCAGTTTGATGGAGTTGAAAACAAGGCCAGGGCGGAAAAGACCTATCAATTCTTCAAGAATGGCGTGTTTCGAGACGACGAAGGCTATAAGCGCTTCCCCATAAACACCGTGTTTGGTCCAGATTGGGCAGGAAGCATGAGCAGGGCTCTGACCAGCTTCGTCATGGATCCCAAGAACTATCTGCATTTATGGGACCCATCGACCATGGTGAATGCCTTCAGGGATTCTATGTCGCTCTGGTTCCCTCAACAGAAGTTCACGATCCCGGACGACGGAGACATCAACAGATGGATCCTTAATCAGGTCCTGGCACCCAATCCCTTCGTTCGCTATCTCACGTCAATGATGTACTTGTCCCATGTCACTGGCCTCTCCAAGATCAACTATCCGAATAGCCAGTTCATGAAGAGCATAAAGTTCGAAGCGCTCAAAGAGCCTGGAAAGCCCGTCATATTTCACAACGCCTGGAATCTTGATGACCATAAGCTCGCGTTGTTTTCCAACCGACCAATGATCCAGCAAGCCGACAAGAAAGAGTACAAAGGGCCAATCAGCGCGTCCAGCCTATGTGCGTGCTCAGCTCTTCCCTTCATCGAAGAAACAGTTGAGATCGACGGAGTTACGTACTGCGAAGGAGCGCTGATCGACACGGTCAACTTCGAGAGCTTGCTCGAGGAGCACCGTGATCTGGACGAAATATGGGTGAGCAGGATCGTCGATTCGAAGCAGGTCCGCAAACCGAAAGACCTTCATGATGCCCTGGCGAATCTTTGCCAATTATTCGCAGCGACCGTTGGCGAAGATGACGTCAGGATCTTCAAATATCACGTGCAGTACGACGAACCCAAATGGGAAGGCATAATCGTCGAGATCCAGGTGCCGGGGCACATCAATTTCAAATGGAATCACAGCAACCTCTATAACGGGCGAGTGTTGGGAAGAGCCGCTGCGGAACAAGCAATCAAGAGGTATCACGCACATGCAGACCTCGACCCGCATGATGGGCCACACTTCATAAATGAGCATCCAGAGAAAAACGACAAGGAGGGATGGCAAAAGGTGAAAGATACGTATCGTAAATGCCAAGAGCGAGCGGATGCCTAGTGCCAAAGGCAAGTAGCTCTGCGACCGCTGAACCAGACTCCAATATCTGTGATCCGGGCAGAATTACTGCAGTCGATCGAGCAGTGCCTTCGCTTGCTTTAGATCCTGCGTTTCAAAACCCTCGGCGAACCCGGCGTAGACGGGAGCAAGCAGGTCGAGAGCTTCCTTGCGTCTGCCCTGATCGACCCACAAGGCGCCGAGGTCCACTGCAACTCGAAGTTCGAGGGCCTTGGCGTGTTGGCTTCTTGCAGTTGTCAGTGCGCGCTCGAACAGTGATTGCGCCTCGGTGCCGGCTCCCGGTACGTCATCGAAGAGCAGCGCGCGCGCCTTCAGTCGGTACAGTTCGGCCTCAAATATCCGCTCGCTATTGCGGCTGGTTGTGGCAAGACCCTGTTCGATCAGCTCGAGCGTGGCTTCGCGCTGACGGCTCGACAATAGGGCCGGGCTCAGGAGCACGTATAGGGCCGTGATGCCGAGCTGATAGCCCGCGTTGCGATATTCGTTCATCGCACCCTGGATTTCCGCGAGCGCGGCGGACGAAGGATCAAGAAAGGTGGCACTTATCCCCCGAACGGCGCGCGCCAATCCTCTCCATTGCCGGAATCCGTGCTCCTCCGACAAGGCAAGACAGCGTTCCGCATAGCCGTGCGCAGTCAGGAACTCGCCCCGAAGAGCGTGGAGAATGGACGCATAGTAACATCCATAGGCCTGCGAATGCGGATGACCAATGGCGTCGGCACGCCGAATGGCGGTATCCAGTCGTGCGAGCGCGGTATCGGGGCGGCCCAGCAGCCAGAGCACCCATGACATCAGGGCAAGGTCGGCCACGCCCGCATCCTGGCCGGCGGCACGCGCCGCCAATCTGTCCTGCTCGTTGCTTGCCTCGAACGCTTCGAAGGCCCGTACGATCACTTCGTGGGCTCCTTCGAGATGTCCCATGAAAAGTCGAATCATGCCTTGTCCACGCATCGCGTTGAGCAACGTTGGTCGATCGCCGCGCGCCTCCGCGAGTTCGAGCAGCGCCGAGATCATTTCCTCGGCGACCGGCAACTCACCACGAATGACGCTCGCGGTGGTCAACCAGAACATGATTTGTAGTTGCTCGGGGGGGTCTTCGAGGCGCTGGCACAGCTCGCGCGCGCGAGCGAAGATCGCCACCGCATGTGGCGATGCCGGTCCCTGGGTAGCGATCAGGCATGGTCCCAGCGCAAACTGGAAATCAAGCTCTCGTCTGTCCTTCCGAGCACCGTCGGCCAAATGGGCCAACACCTCGATGCCCTTCCGCAGGTGTGCGATAGCTTCGAGGTTGGCGGAGCGCATGGCCGCCTTCCTTCCCGCCTGGAGCCAATATTCTCCTGCCTTTTCGAACAGTCCTGCCTCCGTGAGGTGGAGCGCGAGAGTCTCGGGTTGAGCCTCCACGATTTCCGGGAACTGTTGCTCGAACACGTCCGCGATGGTGGCGTGCAGCGTAGCGCGTCGGCTCTTCAGAAGTCCGGATTCGGCAGCGTCGCGTACCAGCGCGTGCTTGAAAGTATAGACAGCCCGGGGGATCTCGCCCCGGCAGAATATCAGCTCCGCCCGGACAAGCTGGGCAAGCGCTTCCTCCAACGTCTGCCTTGGCAACTCGGCAACGGCGCTCAGCAGTTCGTAGGAGAACTCGCGCCCCACGACGGCGCCGATCTGAGCCACGTATTTCACAGGAGCCAATCGGTCGAGCCTGGCCATCAGCGATGCGCTCAACGTCGTCGGAATCGCCATCGATGGTAGCGGACGGCTGAGCGTGTAATGGTCGTCCCGCTCCTGCAACAGCCCGGTTTCGAGCACGGCCTTCGTCAGTTCCTCGACGAACAAGGGTACGCCATCGGTACGGGCGAGGATTTGGTGCATGACCTCCTCGGGGAGCGTCTTGCCGGCGGTGACGCGCTCGACCAATGCTGCCCCGTTGCGCCGACTGAGCCGCGTGAGCGAGATCGTCGTCACATGGGCATGACCAGGCCAGGGCGGCGTGAACTCCGGTCTCGCCGTGATCAGCAGCAGCACGCGAAGCCGCGGCAGCTTTTCCAGTGTAACCGCGAGCAGTTCCAGCGACGTCGGATCCGCCCAATGGGCATCCTCGAATATGACGAACACCGGCTGACGCGCCGCCAATGCTTCGAGCTGGGCCAGGAACGCCGCCAGCGTCATGTCCTTGCGGGTCTGCGGAGTCATTTCGGGAAGGCGATAGCGGTCGCAGAGCGGAAGCGACAGAAGATTGGCCAGGGCCGGCACCACGCGGTCTGCATCGGCGCCAAACCGCAAGAGCAGAGCTTCAAGCTTGGCAAACTTCTCCGTCGGCGTCTCGCCTCGCTCGAACCGGGCGGCACGTTCGAGGTTGGCGATGAATGGATACAGCGCACTGTTGGCGTGGTGCGCCGAGCAGAAGTGCCGTACCGTAATGTGTGGTTCGGCCTGGAGCCGCTCTTGAAGCGCCAGCGCGATATGCGACTTACCGATACCCGGCTCTCCAGTTAGAACCACGACGCAGCCTTCGCCTGACGCGGCATGCCGCCAGCGCCGCAACAGCAGCTCGATCTCCTCGTCACGCCCGATTAGCGGTGTCAACCGCGTCTTGTGCTGCGCCTCGAAGCGGCTTTCCACTCCACTGATCCCGAGCACCTGCCATGCAGGTATTGGCTCCGCCCATCCCTTGAGCGCGACAGAACCGAGATCGCGGTACTCGAAATGTCCATCGGTGAGCTGGTGTGTGCTCTCGGAAATCAGCACCATGCCGGGCTCGGCGAACTGCTGCAGGCGAGCGGCCAGGTTCGGTGTCTCACCAATCACCGCCTGCTCCTTGGCGGCGCCTTCGCCGGTCAGATCGCCCACGACGACCATTCCGGTGGCGATGCCAACGCGGACCTGTAGTCTCGTACCGATATCTGTCTGGAGATTGGCCACGGCATCGACCAGTGTCAGTCCCGCGCGTGTCGCCTGCTCGGCATCGTCCTCGTGGGCCTCGGGATAGCCGAAATAGGCAAGCACGCCATCCCCCATGTACCGCGCGATGACGCCCTCACTCCGGGCGATAACATCCGCGATGCAGTCGTGATAGGCGCCGATGACTGCGCGCAAGTCCTCTGGATCCAGTCGGACCGAAAGTGCCGACGAATCCACGAGATCGCAAAACATGACCGTCAGTTGGCGCCGCTCGGCACTGTCCCGCGGCGCTGGTTTGGCGGCCGTTCGGGCTGATACGAGGACTTCACTCTTGAGTTCTGCAATTGCGCGCAGAATTTTGCGCCGGTGCCCAAGCAGGACGCCAAGGTCCTTGAGGTCCTGCTCCGTGAGATCGCTAACGACCGAGAAATCGATGGCGTTCTCGGCGAAACGCTGGGCGTACTCCCCCAAACCGATCGATGCGAGCCACTCTGCAGTACCTGTCATGGGATACCTATGGCCTATGCGATAAGAATAGCACATTGGAATAGCCAGCGAAGGCGCATCTATCGCCGGAAGCGCAGATCGCCGGACCTCTCGCCCAATTGAAAGGGCTCCGGCGAAAACTGGATGCTGCCAAGCGATGTCGCAGTTGGGTCAAAAGCCGACATCAAGCAGACGGCCACGATAGGTCTGCCATGAGCCAATAGCGGTCGCCGGCGAGGCCGGACGTAATATGCACTTTGTGCCAAAATGCGGATTCAAGATGGAGCGCAACTGATGTTCGATTTATCGCGCCGATTAGAGCATCATTGATTAGCCTTTGCTGTGGCCCAAGATGTGGGCGCGCAAGCGGCGCCATTTCATCGGGTGATGGTATGCTCCACCGTTCCCAATCGTCGCGGGCGGGCTTTAGCTTGCTGATCCGCTAGTAACTGGAATGTCCGAGTTGGCGATGGAAGCCATCGGCTATCCATGGGCAGCGATGATGGCATTGTGCCACTGTGTTGCCCGACGGATCAAGTTGAGTTCGTGAAATCCGCAGTTGCTGGGTATCAAGCCATTGATATCGCTGCCGCCAGCTACTGTGCATGGGGTTGTTTTTCGATATTTTTGTTGTGCGGCTCGCCGAGCCTGATCCGAACCAGCGCTAGTGCCCGCCGAGATAGGCCGTGATCAGCCTGGGATCGTGGATGAGGTCCTTGGCCGGGCCCGACTGCACGACCTCGCCAGTCTCGAGCACATAGCCATAGTCAGCCGTCTCGAGCGCGGCGCGGGCGTTCTGCTCGACCAACAGGATGGAGACGCCCAAGTCGCGTAGCGACGCGATGGTGCGAAAGATCTCGCGCACGATCAGCGGCGCGAGGCCGAGGCTCGGCTCGTCCAGCATGAGCAGTTTCGGCTTGGCCATCAGCGCGCGGCCGAGCGCGAGCATCTGGCGTTCGCCGCCGGAGAGCGTGCCTGCGGCCTGGCGCTGCCGTTCCTTCAGCCGGGGGAAGCGATCATAGACCTCGTCCAGTGTCTTCTGGACACCCGAGCGGTCGCGCAGGCTGTAGGAGCCGAGCAGGAGGTTGTCGGCGACCGTCATGTCGGAGAACAGCTCGCGCTTCTCCGGCACCAGGCACAGCCGGCGCTCGACGCGATCTTCGACCGACATCCTGCCGATGTCGTGACCCTGGAAGACCATGCGGCCGCGCGATGCCAGCAGGCCGATGGCCGCCATCAGCAGCGTGGTCTTGCCGGCACCGTTCGGGCCGATGACGGTGACGATCTGACCTTCCTCGACCGACAGCGACACGTTGCGGACCGCTTCGACATTGTCGTAGCAGACCGTCACATCCGTCATGGACAGCATCTGACTCACGCGACGCCTCCGAGATAGGCTTCCTGGACCCGTTCGTCGCTGCGGATCGCGGCTGGCGCGCCTTCGCAGAGTTTTGAGCCGAAATCGAGCACCACGATGCGGTCGACCAGCGACATCACGAACTCCATGTCATGCTCGACGATCAGGATGGTCAGATGGTCTGCCCGCAGCGACCTGAGCAGCTCCGCGAGCCGCAGCTTCTCCTGGCGGCGAAGGCCGGCGGCCGGCTCGTCCAGCACCAGCAGCGCAGGGTCGGCGGCGAGCGCACGCGCGATCTCCAGAATGCGCTGGTTGCCGAGCGGCAGATTGCCCGCGAGCTCGAACGGCTTGTCGCCGAGCCCGACCCGTTCGAGCTGCATCAGCGCCTCGTGCCGGGTACTGGCTTCCTCGCGCCCGTTGAGGCGGAAGGCGCCGGCGAACAGGCCGGTGCTCGTGCGCGCATAGGTGCCGAGCATCACGTTTTCCAGCAGGCTCATGCGCGGGCGCAGCTTCACATGCTGGAAGGTCCTGGCGACGCCGGCCTTGGCGATGCGGGACTGCGCGTCATGCGTGATCGGGCGTCCCGCAAAGACGATCTCACCCTTGTTGACCCGGAGCGCCCCGGTCAGGCAGTTAAACATCGTGCTCTTGCCGGCGCCGTTGGGGCCGATGACGGCAAGGATTTCGCCAGCGCGGACCTCGAAGCTGACATTGTTGACGGCGACGAGGCCGCCGAACCGGCGCTCGGCACCATCCACTTTCAGAAGAAGCTCCCCGGGCGTCGGTTGCGCGCGACGGGGCAGGGGCGGCGCCGGTTGAGGTCGCTCGCGCCTGGCCTTGGGCAGATAGCGGGCGACGAAGGGAACGATGCCTTGCCGGGCCCATTGCAGGAACAGGATGAACAGTGCGGAGAAGGCGACGATCTCGAGCTGGCCAGAGGCACCCTTGGCGATCAGCGGCAGATAATCCTGCACGCTGTTCTTGAGCAGCGTGACGACCGCAGCACCCACGACACCGCCGAGCAGGCTGCCGGCGCCGCCGACCATCGACATCATCAGATATTCGATGCCCATGCCGGCATCGAACGGACCCGGGCTGATGAAGCGGCTCATATGTGCGTAGAGCCAGCCGGAGAGCGAGGCGAGGAAGGCCGCGATCACGAAGGTCACGAGCTTGATGCGGAAAGCGTTGATGCCGAGGCTCTCGACCAGCGTATTGCCGCCGCGGAGCGCGCGCATGGCGCGGCCGAGCCGGGAGTCCAGCAGGTTGTAGCCGAGGAAAAGCACCGCGGCGACGATGCCCCAGATCAGGAAATAGATCTGGGCGCTCGTGACCAGCGCAATCGAACCGAAGCTGATCGGCGGGATCGACGAGATGCCGTTGAAGCGGCCGAGCCCCTCGACATTGCCGAACAGGAAGCCGATCGCAAGGCCCCAGGCGACGGTCGAGAGCGACAGGAAATGGCCCTGAAGCCGCAGGGTGACGACGCCGAGAACGGTTGCGACGCCGCAGGTCAGCACCACGCCGAACACGAGGCCGAGCCACGGGGAGTACCCGTTCAACGCGGAGACCCACGCGGTTGCATAGGCCGCGACGCCGACGAACGCCGCCTGTCCGAACGACACGATGCCGCCGACGCCGGTGAGGAGTGCAAGACCAATGGCGACCAGCGAATAGATGCCGATATAGTTCATCAGCGTGATGCTGAACGGACTGAGAACGAAGGGAGCCACCGCAAGACACAGCACGGCGAGGATGGCGGCAAGCTGAATGTGGAGGCGCGTCATTCCTCGATCTCCTCCTCGGAATGCAGCGAGGCGAGGGATCGCCAGATCAGGATCGGGATCAGCAGCGAAAAGACGATGACGTCCTTGAGCGCGCTGCTCTCGAAGGAGGCGAAGCTTTCGAGGATGCCGACGCCGACGGCGCCGATCGCCGCACCGGGATAGCTGGTCATGCCGCCGACGATGGCGCCGACGAAGGCCTTGAGGCCGATCAGGAAGCCGGAATCGTAGAAGACGGTGTTCACCGGCGCGATCAGGATGCCGGATACGCCGGCCATCAGCGATCCCAGCAGGTAAGCGATCGTGCCGGCGCGGGCGGGGCGTATTCCCATCAGCCGGGAGCCGGTCCGGTTCACGGCCGTGGCGCGTAGCGATTTTCCGACCAGCGTGAAGTCGAAGAAGAGGTAGAGGAGGCCGCTGAAAACGAGGGCCGCGATCACGATCAGCATGGTTTGCCCCGAGATCAGCACGCCCGCGAACTCGGTCGAGAGCGAGGTCAGCGGCTCGGTTCGAACCCCTTCGGGCCCGAAGAACAACAGGCCAAGGCCGACCAGCGCGAAATGCAGCGCCACGGACACCGTCAGCAACAGCAGCACGGTGCCGTCGGCAATGGGACGGAAGACGATCCGATCCAGAAGCGGGGCGATCGGCGTGATCAGCATCAGCGCCAGCACGAGCCTGACGGCAAGCGGCGGGTCCAGGCGCATGACAAGCCAGGCTGCACCGACCACGGCGAGCGGAAGCAGGAGATAGAAGGACAGCGCGCGGGGCAGCAGCCGGAGTTCTCCGGAGCGCACCAGCGAGATGATCTCGATCAGGGTCGCAAGACAGGCCAGGATCACGACCAGCGCTCCCGTACCCGGAAAGCGCTTCGCGTCGAGGGCAGCCAGCGTCAGCGCGGTGAAGGCCGCGATGTCGCCGAAGGGAATGAAGATGACTCGCGTCACCGTGAAGATCAGGACGGTCCCGATCGCCACCAGGGCGTAGACGGCCCCGGTGGCGATCCCGTCGATCGCGAGAATGGCTGCAATGTCGCTCGTCATTGAGACGTCGTTGCTCCCTGTGATGCCGGGGCCATTGATCCGGTTATGGCGCGTACTTCCAGGCGCCGCCGGTCAGGCGCACCACGACGAGCGAGCGCTCGTCGACGCCGGTGACCGCACCGGGCTTGAAATTGTAGACGGCATGCACGCCCGGCAGCTCCTTGGTGCTGAGGATCGCGTCCCGCAGCGCCGTGCGGAATTCCGCCGTTCCGGGCTTGGCGGTCTTCAGCGCGCGCTCGGCGGCGTTGGCGAAGATCAGCCAGGCGTCGAAGGAATAGGCGGAGAAGCCGTCGGTGGTCGGGATGTTATGCGTCTTCTGGTAGACGCTGCGGAAATCCAGCGCGGTCTTCTTGGCAAAGTGCTCGTCGGGAAGCTGCTCGGCGACGATCACGGGACCCGCGGAGACCTGAATGCCGTCGGCCGCCTTGCCGCCGACATTGACGAAGTCCGGATTGACGAGTGCCACCGTGCCGTAGGTGTTTCCCTTGAAACCCCGCTCGGCGAGCGTGAGGAGGGGCAGCGCGCCTTGCGTACCCGAGCCGCCGTCCAGCACGGCGTCGGGACGTGCGGCCATCACCTTGAGAATCTGCGCGGTGACCGAGGTGTCGGTGCGGGCATAGCGCTCGTTGGTCTGTATCTTGATGTCACCGGTGGCTTCGGCGGCCTTGGCGCCGTTGTAGACGAGGTCGCCCCAGGCGTCGGAGAAGCCGACATAGCCGATGTTCTTCATGCCGTCGCGCTTCATGCGGTCGGCGACGATCTTGACGAGGAGAGAGGCCGGCTGCGGCACCGACACCACCCACTGCTCCGGCGTATCCGGCAGCTTGCCGATCGGCGAGACCGCGATCATCGGCACTTTCAGCTCGCTCGCCACCGCCGCCATGGCGATGGTCGAGGGCGCCGTGGCTGTGCCGATCAGGAGGTCTACCTTTTCTTCTTCCACCAGCTTGCGCGCATTGCGGGTCGCGGCCGACGGGTCGGAGCCGTCGTCGAGCTGGATCAGGCGAATGGTCTCGCCGTTGATGGTCTTCTTGTATTCATAGGCGGCATTGATGCCGCGCCCATAGGGGATGCCGATCGACGAGCCGTTGCCGCTCAGCGAGGTGACGAAACCGATGGTGATGTCGGCCTGCGCAGCCGGCGCTGCGAAGAGGCCGGCGACAAGTGCGAGTAGGCTCAGAGTCTTGCGCATACGCGTTCTCCTCCGTTGGTGCTGGATAGGAATGCCTCGAAGCTGCCGTGCGGGGACCCCGAACGACGAATGAACCGATTGAAAGCATTGTTGCAGCGCCGAAATCCGGGCGCGACCGAAGAGGGTTTGCTCGGCCGGATCTCAGCGGCCATGGCGCTGGTGGCCGCTCGAACGACAGGCCCATCGGCAGATGCGGGCGGGACTTTCCCGAAGCAACGAAAGGCCGTTGGCCCGGCCGCGATGCGCGGCCGGCGATGCTGTTGCTGCCGGCTGTCCGAGCACGGCGACTGTCCACACGATCGAGTCTCTCAAAATCGGTGCCCTGCAACATCCACCGGTCCCTGGCCGGCGAGGAATTACTTAAAGCCTAAAGTATTGTTGCTGGAGCCGTCAACACGTGTCACGGCTCTGTCAGAAAAAATGTTGTTGCATACAATTTCGCCAGAGTGCGGCGCATCAGTGCCGATCGAGCGTACGAAAAGGACGGACTTCCCTTGCGGTGGCAGCGGCCGTCGCTGGCGACGCCGAGCGCATTTGACGCGTGAATTAGTTTATGATTGAAATATATTTATCGGCCGTCGACGACCGATCCTCCGATCACCGCCCGAGGAGAAGGACGATGCGCATCTTCTGGCAGAGCTTCGTTGATGCGAGCGTGAACGCGCCCTACATGGCGCGGCTGTCGGAATACCTCAACAACATTGCTGCATCGGGCACGACAGTTCACGTCGAGGGCATTTCGCCGCCCGACCGGGAGTTCGGACGGCTCGCGGAATTGCGCTGCGCCGTCCAGGCGATCGACAACGGCATCGCGGCCGAGGAGGGCGGGTTCGACGCCTTCGTGATGGGACATTTCCAGGATCCCGGACTCTACGAGTTGCGCTCGACGCTCGACATTCCCGTGATCGGGACCGGCGAGGCGACGTTGCTCGCGGCCTCTCAGCTCGGCCGGAGACTCGGCCTTGTGACGCTCGATCCCGTCTTCGAAGTCTGGCACTACGAGCAGGCCGAGCGTTATGGCCTCGGCGATCGCGTGGTCCATGTGACCGGTCTTGGCTGCAAGCCGGCGGATTTCGCCGATGCCTTTGACGGAGATCAGGCCGCGCAAGCCCGCATGATCAAGGACTTTGTCGCCTGCGCACGCCCGCTGATCGAGCACGGCGCCGACGTCGTGATCCCCGCCGGTGTACTGCCGGGCCTTCTGATCGGAAGGGAGCATGGCCTGAAAGTCGGGCACGCGCCGGTGGTCAATTGCGCGGCGGTGGCGCTGAAAAGTGCCGAGATGTGGGTGCAGCTCCGGCAGCTCAATGGCACCGAGCCCAGCCGCGGGCCGAGCTTCAAGCGGGCCAGCGCCCAGGCGCGCGACGATTTCCGCGCACTGCTTGCTCGCAACAGCCGCTAGGACTGGAGAGTGAATGATGATGACTCCCGAAAAGATCCTGTACGAGACCGAGGTGACGGCGATCGGCGGCCGGGACGGCAAGGCCGCCAGCGCCGACGGCCTGTTGTCGGTATCGCTGTCCGTGCCGAAATCGCTGGGCGGTCCCGGGGGCGAAGGCACCAACCCCGAACAGCTCTTTGCGGCCGGCTACGCCGCGTGCTTTCTCGGTGCGGTCAAGCTCGTCGCGCGCACCCGGAAGGTCGTCCCATCCGCTGAGCCGTCAGTGACCGCGAAGGTTGCGATGGGTCCGGTTCCCGTCGGATATGCGCTCGCCGTCGAACTGAAGGTCAATCTGCCCGGTGTCGAGAGGTCGGTGGCCGAGGAGGTCGTCGCGGGCGCGCACGAGCGCTGTCCCTATTCGAATGCAACCCGCGGCAATATTGCCGTGAAGCTGACGGTCATCTGAGACAATGAACGAGGCGGGCGGTTGGTGACCAATACCTTGCGTACACCGTACGACGGCGTCGTGATTGCGGCGCCCGTCACGATTCCCTATGTGCGCTACTCCATCGAGAGTGCACAGTGGTGGATCGGGCGGGCACTGAGCACGCTCGTTGCGCAGGCCGGCATCAAGGCTTCCGACATCGACGGTCTGTGCGTCTCCAGCTTCACCATGGGCACCGACAGCGGGATCGGGCTGACGCAGCATTTCGGACTCTGCGTGCGATGGCTGGATACGATTCCGCTCGGTGGCGCCAGCGCCATCGCAGGCTTGCGAAAAGCGGCGCGCGCGGTTCAGGCGCGCGACGCCGACATCGTGGCGTGCATCGCCGGCGATACCAACCACGTCGATTCCTTCCGGCTGACGCTGGAGAACTTCTCGCGCTTCAACCAGGATGCCGTCTATCCCTATGGCGCCGGTGGCGCCAATGCGAGCTTCGCGCTGATCGCCCGCAACTACATGCGGACCTTCGGCGTCACGCGTGAAGATGTCGGCAGGATCGCCGTCGCCCAGCGCGCCAATGCCCTGCGCAACCCGCATGCGCTGATGAAGACGCCGCTGACGATGGAGCAGTATCTGGCGGCCCGGCCGATCTCCGATCCCATCCATCTCTTCGACTGCGTGATGCCATGCGCCGGCGCCGAGGCCTTCCTGGTGATGCGGGACGAGACCGCGGCTTCGCTCGGGCTGACAGCAGCGCGGCTGCTTTCGACGATCGAGCGGCACAACGCCTTTGCTGATGATCCGATGCAGGTCCGCGGCGGCTGGGCAATGGACGTCGGCGAGCTCTATGCGATGGCCGGCGTGAAGCCCGACGATCTCGATATCGTGCAGACCTATGACGATTACCCCGTCATCACGATGATGCAGTTCGAGGATCTCGGCTTCTGCAACAAGGGGGAGGGGGCCGAGTTCGTGCGCCAGCACGATCTCACCATCGACGGCGACTTTCCGCACAATACTTCGGGCGGACAGCTCTCGGCTGGGCAGGCCGGCGCCGCCGGCGCCTATCTCGGTCTCGTTGAGGGACTTCGGCAGGTTCTGGGGACTGCAGGCCCCACCCAGGTCGGGAATGCGAGCCTCGCCTTGGCCTCGGGGTTCGGTATGATCAACTATGACCGTGGTCTCGCCTCGGGCGCCGCGATCTTTGCAGGGCCGTCGCGATGATTGATCCGATCAAGCCGCCCCGGCGCAAGAACCCGCTGCAGCGGACGCGGCTGCCTGCTTCGCCGCCGCGACCGCGCAGCAGGACGTCGCATGGGTTTACGCGGGCAGCCGCCGAGGGCCGCTTCATGCTGCAACGCTGTGACGCCTGCGGTTCTTTTGCTTATCCGGCGCGGGAGGCCTGCCCGTCTTGCCTGTCGGCCGGCCTTGCCTTCGTCGATGCGCCACGACGAGGTGTTCTTCTTGCCGAAACGACTGCGCGCGTGCCGAGCGATGTCTATTTCCGCGAGCGGGCGCCCTGGCGCATCGGCCTCGTGAAGATGGATTGCGGTCCGACGATTGTGACGCACCTCCATGCCGACTGCGTGGAGGGCGCACCCGTCCGCATGTCGTTTCAACTCGACAAGAGCGGCCAGGCGGTGGCTTTTGCCCATCCCGAGGGGGAGACTCCCAACATGGCAGACGACAAGCAATGGCGGGAAATGACGGCCGATCCGAAATTCCGGCGCGTGCTGGTGACCAACGGTCGGAGCGTGATCGGTCAGGAGGCCGTCGCCGCCTTGAAGGCCGCGGGCGCCAAGACGGTGTTCGTCGGCATTGCCGAACCGTGGCGGCCTTTCGCCGGCGAGCAGCTGCTGCGCGGCCAGGACGGAATCGAGATCGTGACCCTTGACGCCGCCGACGAGAAATCTGCCGCCGATCTCGCGGCCGACATCGGCGGCAAGGTCGATATCCTCGTCAACACGACGGAGTATGTGCGGCCGGGCGGCCTGCTCGACCGCAGGGGCACGAGCATCGCGCGCGACGAGATCGACCAGGCCTATCTCGGCTTCATCAACCTCGCACAGGCCTTCGGTCCCGCCATGCGAATGCGGGGTGCGGATGGCACCAACAACAGCGCCGCGTGGGTCAACATTCTCTCGGTCCATGCGCTGGCGAACTGGCCTGCCTTTGGCGCCTACTCGGCCTCGCAAGCGGCGTGCCTGTCGCTCTCGCACTGCCTTCGCGCCGAGCTCAGGCCCGGCGGCGTCAGGGTGATGAATCTGTTCACCGGGCCCGTCGACATCGAGTGGTTCCAGACCGTACCGCCGCCGAAGGTTGCGCCGCGCGCAATCGCGCAGGCGGTCGTGTCGGGGCTGAGAGGCGGGCTCGAGGAGATGTATGTCGGAGATGTCGCCGAAGAGATCCGGCAACGTCTCGCGGCCAATCCGAAAGCGCTCGAGCGCGAGCTCGACAGGTGAGATCGGGATTTCAACCAAGCCGGAGGACGTGACGATGCAGAGCAACAATCTCCTGGAGCTGGCGGGTGCGGTTTCTTCCGGCGCGGTGCGCGTCGTCGATCTCACATTTACGCTCAGTCCGGATTTTCCGGTCATCGTGCTGCCGCCGGAGTTCGGCCAGGCCGCGCCCGTCCGCATCCAGGAAATCTCGCGTTATGATGGTCGCGGTCCGGCCTGGTACTGGAACAACGTCACGTTCGGCGAACACACCGGCACGCATTTCGACGCACCGATCCACTGGTTCACGGGCAAGAACCTGCCGAACAATGCCGTCGACACGATGCCGACCAAGGACATGATCGCGCCGGCCTGCGTGATCGATTGCTCCGCGCAGGCGGCGCAGGATCCCGATTTCCTGCTGACCGTCCCGCTCGTCGAGGCCTGGGAAGCAAAGCACGGCCGGATCCCCGAGCGGAACTGGGTGCTGCTCAGGACCGACTGGTCGAAGAAGGGCTGGCGCGACTACTCCAATCTCAGGGATGACGGCGCACATACGCCCGGCCCCAACGCGGCCGTCATGAAGTGGCTGGTGGAGGAGCGCGGCGTCATCGGGTTTGGCACCGAGACCATCGGTACGGATGCGGGCCAGGCCGGTCATTTCGAGCCGCCTTATCCGGCGCATCATTTCCTGCACGGCGCGGGCCGCTACGGCCTGCAATGCCTGTGCAACCTGGATCAGCTTCCGGCCACAGGCGCCGTCATCGTGGCCTCGCCACTGAAGATCCAGAACGGCTCAGGCAGTCCGCTTCGCGTCATCGCGCTGGCTGCGTCAACCTGAATCCAATCCATGGCGCTTGCCAATCGGAACAGACATCCTCACGAAAGACAGGTGCCATGAACTTGATCAAGAGCCTGCTGGCTTCCACCGCATTGCTTCTCGCCGTCCCGCAACTTGCGCAGGCCGAGATCCTCGTCGGCTTCGTCACCGGTCTCAGCGGGCCGGTATCCTCGATCGGCATCCCGAACGCGAAGGGCATCGCGGCGGGAGAGGCCTATGTCGGTGAGATCGGCGGCGAGAAGGTCCGCGTCATCCAACTCGACGACGCTTCCGATGCCACCGCCTCGGCGCGCAACGCGCGCAAGCTCGTCGAGCAGGAGAAGGTCGATATCCTGATCGGAACGTCGGGCGCGCCGCAGACCCTAGCGATGGCGACCGCCGCGATCGAGATGAAAGTGCCGATGATCGCGGTATCGCCGATCGCGCCGGTGCCGCCGGGCGACGGCGGCCCCTGGGTCGTCCAGACGCCGCAACCGACGCCGCTTCTCGTGCAAGGCATCGTCGATCACATGAAGGCGAAGGGCCTGAAGACCGTCGCGTTCATCGGATTCTCCGATGCGTTCGGCGACCTCATGTACAACTCGCTCGAGCAGAGTGTGAAGACGACCGACATCAAAATCATTGCCAACGAACGCTACGCCAGATCGGATTCTTCGGTCACGGCTCAGGTGCTGCGCGCACTCGCCGCACGTCCCGACGCCATCATGCTCGGCGGCACTGGAACGCCCGGCGCGCTGCCGGTCATCGCCTTGTCGGAGCGGGGATATAAAGGGCCGCTATACGGCAATCATGGGCTGATCAGCGCCGATTTCCTGCGTCTCGCCGGCAAGGCCGCCAACGGCATCATCTGCCCGACTGGACCCGTGACCGCGGCGGAGCAGCTCCCGTCCAGCAATCCGATCCAGAAGGTGGCCCTGAATTTCCGCTCTGCCTTCGAGAAGGCGAACGGCGAGGCGCCGACGGATTCATTCTCGTCCTATTCCTTCGACGGCTGGCTCGTCTTCGCCGATGCCGCCAAACGCGCGATGGCAACCGGTGCCAAGCCCGGCACGCCGGAATTCCGCACCGCGCTTCGTCAGGCGCTGTTCACGACCAAGGAGGTCGTCGGGACGCAGGGCGTCTACACTTATACGCCGGCGGATCGGCACGGCGTCGACGATCGCTCGCGCGTCATGGTCCAGATCGAGAACGGCAAGTACAAGCTGTTGCCCTGAGACGGGAGCATGATCGTGACGGAGAACGCGCCGGTGAACGTCAGCGACGCGGTCGGCCAGGAGAACGTGACGCCGGCCTGGGCGTGTGCAGTGACGTCGTTTCCGCCGTCGGACCGCATCCTCTCAACGATCCTCACGCGGCAAGCCGAGCGCTACGGCGAGCGCGTGCTGCTTGTCGCCGGTGAGACGCGCTGGAGCTTTGGGCAGACCGCGGCGATCGCGGCCGCGTCGGCCCAGGCGCTCGTCGACGCCGGGATCAGGCCGGGCGATCGGGTCGCGTTGATGTGTTCGAACCGTCCGGAGTTCCTGCAGGTCTATCTCGGCTGCGCATGGCTTGGCGCCATCGCAGTCCCGATCAATACCGCGCTGCGCGGTTTCCAGCTCTCCCACATCTTCCGCAATTCGCGTCCCGCGCTCCTTGTCGTCGAGGCTCAGTTCGTTGCCGCGATCGATAGCGTCGAGGCGGGTGTTGAACTGCCACCTCGCACCTGGATCGTCGGAGCTGCCGCCGGGGCAGTCGATGCCCGGCTTTCCGCCGTACCGTTGCCGGCGCTCGGAGCCGCAGCCCCGGCGGGTGCCGTGCGTCCCGGCGATACCGTTGCGATCCTCTACACCTCGGGCACGACGGGGCCAGCGAAGGGTGTGTGCTGTCCGCAGGCGCAGCTGTTCTGGTGGGGCATTTATTCGGCGCGGGCGCTCGGCGTCCGCGAGGGCGATGTGCTGTTCACGACACTGCCGCTGTTCCACACCAACGCGCTCAATGCGTTCTATCAGGCGCTCCTGAACGGCTGCACCTACGTGCTGGAGCCGAAATTCTCCGCGTCCGGCTTTTGGGCCGCGGCGCAACGGCATAAGGCGACGGTCGGCTATCTGCTCGGCGCGATGGCATCGATGCTGCTGGCGCAGCCGAAGAATGCGAACGACAAGGCGCATCGTCTTCGCGTCGCGCTTGGCGGCGGCGTGCCGCCGCAAATCCACGGTCCATTCCTTCAGCGGTTTGGCGTGCCGCTGGTCGACGGCTATGGGTCGACCGAGACGAACTTCGTATTCGCAGGTACGATCCCGTCCGATCGTCCGGGAACGATGGGCTATCTGGCCGAAGGCATTGAGGCGCGGATCGTCGATGAAAACGATTCAGCGCTTGCTGACGGACAGGCCGGCGAACTCGTGCTTCGCGCCGGAGAACCTTTTGCTTTCGCCACCGGCTATTTCGGCATGCCGGAGAAGACGGTCGAGGCCTGGCGGAATCTGTGGTTCCATTCGGGCGATCGGGTCGTTCGGGATGCTGATGGACACTACCGCTTCATCGATCGCATGAAGGATTCGATCCGCAGGCGTGGCGAGAACGTATCCTCATGGGAGGTCGAGCAGACCATCCAGTCCCATCCCGCGGTCGCCGCCTGCGCGATCTACCCGCTGCCGTCGGAGCTGGGCGAGGACGAGGTTGCGGCTGCGATCCTGCTCGAACCGGGCCAATCGCTGGAGCCCATCGACATCGTCAGGCACTGCGAAGGCCAGATCGCCTATTTCGCCATCCCGCGCTATGTGCGCATTCTGAGCCAGATGCCGCTCACTGAGAACGGCAAGATCAAGAAGGGCGTGCTGCGCGAGGCGGGCATCACCACGGATACCTGGGATCGCGAGGCGGCCGGAGTGAAGGTGCGGCGCTGACTGTCGGTCCGCTCAGGGTTTTTGCAGGGCGTCCCTGACGGCAGCCTTGAGGTCGTCGAGCTCGCCGATCAATCCGTCGAACCGGTCCGCCGGGAAATCCGCCAGCAGCTCGGCAAGCCACGCGCCGTGGCTCTTGGCCATTCGCCTGAAGGTCTTGCGGCCTTCGACCGTCATGCAGACAATCTGTACGCGGCGGTCGAGGTTCGAAGGCGTGCGCGTGATGTATCCGTCCTCGACCAGGCGGTCCACGATCGGCGTGAGGTTCCCGGCCGAGACCATCAGGCGCTTCGGCAACTCTCCCAGCACAAGTCCGCTCGGTTCGCGGTCGAGCTGGGCCAGAACGTCGAAGCGGGGCATCGTGAAATCGAACTCTTCGCGAAACCGGCGCCGCAACTCGCCTTCGATCAGGGTCGTGCAGGCGAGCAACCGGAGCCAGACCCGCGTTTGAGCCCTGTACTCGGCGTCCTGATCCGCCCCATTCTTTGAAACAGGCGTGGACTCCTTCGCGAGTGCCAATCGAATCTCCTGGGCTTGGTGGCCTGACGAAAGCCGGCGCAGCTGTCGTGGTCATTGGCAAGATAGTTCGTGCCAAAAGTAAATACAAGGCTGCGCCCGAGCGGCTCGGAATCGGCGCTGCCGTGTGTCCAATTTACACTGAATCTCCAGATCGATGCCGCGGAGACCAGCCCGTGGGCCGGGTCTTTGCAGAACCGCCTTGACAAGATGAGCGCCGAGGAAATATTTTATGCTTAAAATAATTTGGGTGAAAGCTCGGCACACGGCGCGACGCGCGAAAGCGAGGGATCATGCGCATAGTCTGTATCGGCGGCGGCCCGGCCGGTCTCTATCTGGGCCTGCTGATGAAGCGCCGGCACCCGGAGCATGTCATCACGGTCGTCGAGCGCAACAAGCCCTACGATACGTTCGGCTGGGGCGTCGTGTTCTCGGATGCCATGATGTCCGCGATGCGCCTTGCCGACCCCGAGAGCGCGGCCGAGATCGAGGACGCCTTCAATCACTGGGACGACATCGAGCTCGTCTTCAAGGGGACGCGCCAGCGCACGACGGGCCATGGCTTCATCGGTATCGGGCGCAAGCATCTGCTCAATATTCTTCAGCGGCGCTGTGAAGCGCTGGGTGTCGAGCTCGTCTTCGAGCGCGAGGTCGAATCCGATCTCGAATACCCCGACGCCGACCTGATCGTCGCCTGTGACGGCGTCAATTCCAGGATCCGCGCTCGCTATGCCGAGCAATTCCAGCCCGACATGGTGATCCGGCCCAACCGCTTCATCTGGCTCGGCACCAAGAAGGCGTTCGACGCCTTTACTTTTGATTTTCAGAAGACCGAGCACGGCTGGTTCCAGGCGCACATCTACAAGTTTGATGCGGAGACCTCGACCTTCATCGTCGAGACCACGGAAGAAGCCTACAACGCCCACGGGCTTGGCGAGCTCGATCAGCAGGCCTCGATCGAGTTCTGCGAAAAAATCTTCGCCGAGACTCTCGACGGCGCGAAGCTCCTGACCAATGCGCGCCATCTGCGCGGCTCGGCCTGGCTCAATTTCAGCCGCCTGATCTGCGGCAAATGGAGCGTGTTCAACGGCAAGTCTCATGTCGTGCTGATGGGGGACGCCGCGCATACCGCGCATTTCGCGATCGGCTCGGGCACCAAGCTCGCGCTCGACGACGCCATCGAGCTTGCCAACCAGTTCGATCGCCATGGTCACGGTCGCGCCGGCATCGAAACCGTGCTGGACGCGTACGAGGAGGTGCGCCGCGTCGACGTGGCGCGCATCCAGAATGCGGCGCGCAACGCCATGGAATGGTTCGAGGTGGTCGGCCACCGCTATGCCGATACGCTCGAGCCGCCGCAATTCTTCTATTCGATGCTGACGCGCTCGCAGCGCATCAGCCACGAAAACCTTCGCCTGCGTGATCGCACCTGGCTGGAAGGTTTTGAGCGCTGGTTCGCCGCGCGGTCGGGCATTGCGGTCAAGGATGGCGAGCGGGTGCCGCCGCCGATGTTGACGCCGCACCGCGTGCGCGGCCTTGCACTTGCGAACCGCATCATGGTCTCGCCGATGGCGATGTATTCGGCGCAGGACGGGCTCATCGACGATTTCCACATCGCCCATCTCGGCGCGCGCGCCATGGGCGGCGCCGCGCTGGTCTTTGCCGAGATGACCTGTGTCTCGCCGGATGCGCGGATCACGCCGGGTTGTCTCGGACTCTGGAACGATGCGCAAGCGGCGCAGTGGCGCCGGCTGGTCGATCTCGTTCACGGTGTCGGACACGCCAAGGTGGGAATTCAGCTCGGCCATGCCGGTCGCAAGGGCGCGACCAGGGTGCCCTGGGAAGGGATCGATCAACCCCTTGAATCCGAAGACTGGCCGCTGATCTCGGCCTCGGCGTTGCCGTATCTGCCGCACAGCCAGATGCCGCGGACGATGGACCGCGGCGACATGGACCGCGTGCGCGACGATTTTGTCGCGGCAACACGTCGTGCCGCTGCCGCCGGCGTCGAGTGGCTCGAGCTCCATTGTGCGCACGGTTATCTGCTGTCGAGCTTCCTGTCGCCGTTGACCAACCGGCGTACGGACGAATATGGCGGCAGCCATGAAAACCGCGCGCGCTTTCCGCTGGAGGTGTTCGAGGCGATGCGCGCGGTGTGGCCGTCCGATCGGCCGATGTCGGTGCGCCTGTCCTGCCATGACTGGACCGAGGGCGGCAACATTCCGGCCGATGCGGCGATCTTCGCCGCCATGTTCAAGGAGGCAGGGGCGGACCTGATCGATTGTTCGTCGGGGCAGGTCTGGAAGGACGAGCGGCCGATCTATGGACGCCTGTTCCAGACGCCGTTCGCCGACCTGATCCGCAACGAGGTCGGCATTGAGACCATCGCAGTCGGTGCGATCTCCGAGGCCGATCACGCCAATTCGATTCTCGCGGCCGGCCGCGCCGATCTCTGCGCCATCGCGCGGCCGCACCTTGCCGACCCGGCCTGGACGCTGCACGAAGCCGCGCGCATCGGCATCACAAAGGTCGAGTGGCCGAAGCAGTATCTGTCCGCCAAGGGACAATACGAAACCAATCTGGCGCGCGCCGCGGCAGCTAGCGCGCAATGAGCGGAGGAGGGATCAGATGAGCTCCACGGCGAAAGTGATCCGACGCGAATGGCTCGACTGGCCGTTTTTCGAGTCGCGTCATCATGCGGTCGGCGAGGCGCTCGATCGCTTCGTGCAGTCGGGGGCTCTCGACACAATCGATCACAATGATGTCGATGGCGCCTGCCGCAAGCTCGTGCGCGCGATGGGCGAGGCGGGGGTGTTCGATTGCGCCGTCGCGGCGCCCGACGGCGATGCGACGACGATCGATTCCCGCTCGATCTGCCTGTCGCGGGAGTCGCTGGCCTATGCCGATGGCCTCGCCGATTTCGCCTTCGCCATGCAGGGGCTCGGCTCCGGCGCGATCGCGCTCGGCGGCTCGGCGGACCTGCGCAAGGCCGTGCTGCCGAAAGTTCGCGCCGGCGAATGGCTGGCGGCCTTCGCACTGTCCGAGAAGGAGGCAGGATCGGACGTCGCGGCGATGTCCTGCACGGCGCGGGCCGACGGCAATGACTACGTCATCGATGGCGAGAAGACCTGGATCTCCAACGGCGGTATTGCCGACGTCTACACGCTGTTTGCGCGAACGGGCGAGGCGCCCGGCGCCCGCGGCATCTCGGCCTTTGTCGTCTTCCCGGATGATCCCGGCTTCGGTATCGCCGACCGTATCGATGTCATCGCGCCACATCCGCTGGCGACGTTGCGCTTCACCAATTGCCGGATTCCGGCGAGCCGTCGCCTCGGCGCGCCGGGCGGCGGGTTCAAGCTCGCGATGCAGACCCTCGATATCTTCCGGGCGTCTGTCGCGGCCGCAGCCCTCGGCTTCGCCCGGCGGGCGCTCGACGAAGCGCTGTCGCATGCGAAAAGCCGGCACATGTTCGGTGCGACGCTGGGAGATCTCCAACTGACCCAGGCCGCGCTCGGCGACATGGCGACGGAGACTGACGGCGCCGCGCTGCTGACCTACCGCGCGGCCTGGCGCCGCGACGTCCAGAAGCTTCCGACGACGCGCGAAGCTGCCATGGCGAAGCTGACGGCAACCGAGACCGCGCAGCGCGTCATCGACCGCGCCGTCCAGATGTTCGGCGGCCGCGGCGTGCGCAAGGGTGAGATCGTCGAAAGCCTCTACCGCGAAATCCGCGCGCTGCGCATCTACGAGGGCGCGACCGAGGTCCAGAAACTGATTGTCGCGCGCGATCTCCTAAAGCCGCGCTAAGAGGATTGAGACCCGGCATGAGTACGATGAGAAAGTCAGAAGGCCCCGCGACGAGCGGTCTGCAAGTGCTTCAGCCCGGTGGCTGGCCGCAGCCGAAGGGGTACGCGAACGGCATCATGGCCGAAGGGCGTCTCGTTGTGACGGGTGGTGTCGTCGGCTGGGATATCGCGGGTCGATTCGCCGACGGGTTTGTCGCGCAGGTTCGGCAGACGCTCGAAAACATCGTTGCGATCCTGGCGGAAGGCGGCGCCCGGCCGGACCATCTCGTGCGCCTGACCTGGTATGTCGTCGACATGGATGAATACACCACGAATCTGAAGGCGCTCGGCAAGGTCTATCGCGAGGTGGTCGGCACCCATTACCCCAGCATGGCGCTCGTGCAGGTGGTGCGCCTCGTCGAGCCATCGGCGCGCGTCGAGATCGAAGCGACTGCCGTCGTCCCGCGCTGACGAGGGCGTGCGCGAAGGTGCTGCCGCCGATCGCGCGGGCTCATGGGCCGCTACGCGACCGGAACGAACGCATATCCTTGCCCTTCTTCGACCACTCTGCCGATGCCTGGTCGACCTAAATGAGCGCCGGCGAGCCACGTCTGCGCATTGGCTGCGTCCTGGAGCAACCTGATCCGGGTTGCCCTCGCTACGGCTTGGTCATCATCATAGGCCCAGGTAAGCTCGGGACAGGAAAACTGTGCGGCGGGAACGTGGATGAGGTCGCCGCAGAATAAGACATCGTCCTCGTCAGTGTTGAGGAGATAACCCATATGGCCCCGAGCGTGCCCAGGTATATCCACCGCCAGTAAATGATCGGCCAGCCGATCTCCACCGTTGATGGGGGCAAGGAGCGAACGAAACTGCTCCAGCACGGGCTCGGCAAGAAACTCCTCGACGGCGTCTTCCCCTATCACAATCTTCCTCAGGCCATTAAACGCTCGTCGACCGTCGGGCATCAGGAGACCATTGATGTGGTCGCCATGAGCATGAGTGAGGGCGATCATCGTGACCGATGACGTGTCGATGCCTGCCTCCGCCATCGCCTCCGCGAGGTGACCCATGGACGGGTCCCAGCTCGCGCCGGCTCCACAATCGATCAAGACGCGATCCATGCCAGAGCGATCGAATAGGAAGCAGTTGACCGACAATCGAACCAGCGAAGCGTCCCGCTGAGGCGGTTCGGTCTGCCTGCCTACTTTGTCGTTTGGATATTTGAGGGATTCGGCGGGCAGGTCGACATATCCATCAGAGAGTGACCAAATCCTCCATGATCCCGAAGCGCAGCCCAAGGTGTTGGCGCTTTGTGACAGAGCTTTCACGGACAACCTGACAAGCGTGAGATTCACTTTCTCAAAACGGCACCGAAACCGTCAGAGTTTCGAAGTCATTACTTTCTGAGCGATCTTCCAGGTTCCGTCGACCTTCAAGCACGACAACATGTCGGTGAAGTAGCGCGGCGGAATTTGCAATTTCAGCTTCAGAAGCGCGAGCTCTCCCTCAACGTCAATTGAGAGGATCTGATCTTGGCGCTCCAGGCCCTGTTGCTTCGGAGCTTTCAAATTACGGACAGCTGCCAACCACGTCGCAATTGGCGTCACGCTCACGTTGCCGTCGTCGCCGACCTTGGTCACGGAACTCGAGGGATGGAATATAGACGCGAATTTGTCGGCATCCATCTCATAGGCACTGTCGAAATAGGTCTGCGCCAGAGAGCGCAAGGCACGATTATCGGTATCCATAGGCCTGTTATCCATAACGTTTGGAACGGGAAGAAACTGCGCGTGGCTGGAAAGTTTCGTCTCCGGCCGAAACCTGCAGAAGGTTGCATCAAGTCTTCCTTGCTGACCGAACCTAGGACAAAGTAGCTTATGAGGGTAGGCGTGTTGAACAACATGGGCTTATGAGGAATATTCATAAATCATGAGAAACGAGCTGAACGAACTCGCTACGTTTGCAATCGTCGCCAGAGAGCGAAGCTTTACGCGGGCTGCGGCAAAGATCGGTGTGTCTCAGTCTGCCCTGAGCCACACGATCCGGGGACTTGAGCAACGGCTCGAGCTGCAGCTTCTTGCTCGAACGACCAAGAGCGTGGCACCAACCGCCGCAGGGGCAGCTCTCTTGAAGGAATTGTCTCCGGCACTCGAGCAGATTGCTCGTGCCATCAACGAAGCCCGAAACGTTCGGCACCGGCCTGCAGGGCGCCTTCGGATTGTCATGTCCCGGTCGGCTGCCGTGATGGTATTGTTGCCGCGGCTCACGGCATTCGCGGAAGCTTACCCCGACATCGTTCTTGACGTTGTTACCGTCACTGGCCCCGTCGACCTCGTTGCGGGTGAGTTCGACGCCGGTATTCAACTTGGCGAGTACATTCAGAAAGACATGATCGCGGTGCGGGTCACCCAGGAGTTGAGATTGGCGGTGGTCGGATCGCCCGGCTATTTTTCATCACGAAGCATTCCCCGGAAACCCAAGGATCTAAATGACCATCGATGCATAAACCTGCGTCTTCCGGGCGGCCCATACAGGTGGGAATTCGAGAAAGGACGAAAGGCGGTCACGGTCGGCGTGAATGGCCCGCTCATCATCGATGATACCCACCTGGTGATTCAGGCCGCACTCGCTGGCGCCGGCCTGGGACTCGCATTCGAAGAGCAGGTCGCAGAGCATATTGCGAAACGTCGCCTTGTTCGGGTGCTGGAAGATTGGACGCCGCCAATTCCCGGCTTCTTCATGTATTACCCCAGTCGTCAGCATCAGCCGGCTGCGCTGTCTGCTCTAACGAACGCGCTGCGAGCCTCTTAACCATAGTTCGACGCGACGAGCGCCATCAGGGCCCGCGTGGGTCGCGATGCCCAGTCGACAATCTGTCGAGCGTTCAACGCCGGGATGTCCGGAAGCCACCCAGACCCGACCGCCGATGGCGACGACGACCGTCGTGCTCTTTCAGGAGGCTTGCCTCGGGCTTTTGCGGTGGCCTAGGTACCGAACGGCCAATTTGATGAAATTGCGCACGACCATCGACGTCTCATCCTCTCGGAACACCAAGAACACATCTGCCGAGGGTGGCGAGGGTCTGATGGGCCGGAATACAATGTCGGCTGTCGTGAAGCGCGCAATGGACTGGGGCACCAGTGCCACGCCGAAGCCCGCCACGATCAGGCTCGGAATCGACTGGGCGTCGACGACCTGCTGGGATACCCGCGGCAAAAAGCCGGCGTCGACGCAGCATTTCTGGATGTAGCGTGCGAACTCGGAGCTATTGGGGTCGAGGACGATGTGATCCTCCGATGCTAGTTCGCTAAGCGCAACCCGCTTGCGCCCGGCCAACGGGTGCGCGTGCGGCAGTGCGAGGACCACCTCTTCGCGCCAGGCAAGCTTGCTGGTCAGGCCGTGTTCGGTCGGAACGCTGCGAATGAGACAAATGTTGGTCGTGCGGTTGAGGAGTGCTGCGATCTGCAATGCAGGCGCCTGCTCATGCACCGTGGTTTTCACCGACGGAGCAACCTTTCGGTAGGCGGCAAGCAGTTCCGCCAGCCGACCGCGCAGGATGGAGCCGGTCGCACCAACGTCAAGCGTGCCGATAAGGCCAGCGCCGATCGACTGAACTTCGTCTTCCGCGAGCTTGATCTGCTGGAGAATGGCGCGACCTCGACCCAGCAGGGCTTCGCCGGCCTTAGTCAGTTCGACCCTGCGGCTGGTCCTGTGGAGAAGCTGCGTCTTGAGCTCGGCCTCCAGCGTCTGGATGTGCTGGCTCAGCGGTGGTTGGGAGAGGTTCAGTCGCCGAGCGGCGAGGGTGAAACTGCGTTCTTCGGCGACGGCGATGAAATATCGGAGCTGGCGGAGATCCATTTGGAAAACCTATCAATCGTGTCGTTCTATATATTGGACTTGAGATCCGCGATGGTCAACGAATGCCCGACGGAGCCCTCTGCGAGCCGGGCGCGGTCCGCGATCACGGCAAGCGCGCTCCATTGTGCGTACGACGACACGTCACCATCAAACAACAAGATAGGCGGAGGCCTGAAGGCCCACCAAGCCGCGTCAGTCGAAGACCAGCCAAGCGAGGAAAAGCCGTGCCCAAGATCTTCAAGTCACTCTTCTTCCAGGTCGTCATTGCGCTCATGCTGGGCATCGCCCTCGGCATGGCTAATCCCGACCTCGCCCTTCAGATGAAGCCGCTCGGCGACGGCTTCATCAAGCTGATCAAGATGCTGGTGCCTGTGATCGTGTTCTGCGTCGTCGTGCACGGTATCGCCGCGGCGGGAGACCTGTCGAAGGTTGGAAGGGTCGGCATCCGCTCTCTCCTGTATTTCGAGATCGTCACCACCGTCGCACTGGTGTTCGGCATTGGGCTTGCCTACTATTTCGAGCCGGGCGCAGGAATGAACATCGACCCGAAGACGCTCGACGCCAAGGCCCTTAGCGGGTTCAGCCAGACCGCGGCTCAGGTCGCGGGAGGCGGCGTCTCCGAATTCCTGATGAAGCTCATCCCCTCGACGATTGTGGGGGCCTTCAGCTCCGGCGACGTCCTGCAGGTCCTGATCGTCTCGATCATGTTCGGCTGCGCCGTGTCCTTGTGCGGCGAGCGAGCGAAGCCGGTCGTCGAGTTCATCGAGCGCGTGAACGAGATCATCTTCAAGATGATGAATTTCGTCGTCCGGCTCGCGCCGATCGGCGTCTTCGGTGCCATCGCCTTCACGGTCGGGAAGTACGGTGTTGGTTCGCTCAAGCAACTCGGTGGGCTCGTCGGCCTGTTCTATCTGGCCGTGGTCCTGTTTGTGATCGTGGTGCTCGGCGCAATCATGCGACTGTCCGGCTTCAGCCTGTTCAAATTGCTCGCCTACTTGCGCGAAGAGTTGATGATCGTTCTCGGCACCGCCGCAGGCGACAGCGTTCTGCCGCAAACCATGCGAAAGCTCGAGCAGCTCGGCATCAAGCGGTCGACGGTTGGTCTGGTGATACCGACCGGATACTCGTTCAATCTGGACGCGTTCTCCATCTACTTGACCCTGGCCGCAGTCTTCATCGCACAGGCGACCAACACGCCGCTTGCGACAAGCGATCTCCTGGCGATTCTTGGCATCGCGTTGCTCACCTCGAAGGGCGCGCACGGCGTTCCGGGCTCGGCCATCGTCGTGCTCGCCGCGACGCTTGCCGCTATCCCGGCTATTCCAGCGATCGGCCTTGTGCTCATCCTGTCGGTCGACTGGTTCATCGGCATTGCCCGCGCCCTCGGCAATTATGTCGGAAACTGCGTTGCCACCGTCGTCGTCGCGTCCTGGGAAGGCGACATCGACAGGGCAAAGGCGCATCGTATCCTGAACGGCGAGATTGACCCCTCAAGTGAGGGGCTGGTCGATGCCGTCGGCGGAGATGAGCCCGTCCCGAGTGCACAGACGGCTTGAAGCGCGCGTGTTGGTTGGAATATGGCGATGCTGAGGCTTTCGATTGAGCCTCTAACGAGGAAGGCATTTGCGCCGTTTGGCGATGTCGTCGATACGGATGGGTTGACGCCCCTGCCGATCAACGAAGGCTATGCCCGGCGCTTCAACGATCTCGCCACGATCGACGTCACCGCGGAAGGCGGACAGATCAACATCAGTTGGTTTGTCGCCTTCACCCGGCCTGCGCCGATCGCGATCCGGCTGATGGAGCGCCATCCGCTTGGAAGTCAATTGTTCATGCCCTTGAACCGCAAGGACTGGCTGATCGTCGTCTGCACGGATCCGCATATCGCCTCGACCTATCGGGCCTTCGCTGCAACGGGACACCAGGGCGTAAACTATGCCCGCAACTGCTGGCACCATCCGCTGCTTGTTCTGGAAGACTCCAGTCCGTTCTTCGTCGTCGACCGGAAGGGCGGGGGCGACAATCTTGAGGAATATTGGCTGGAAGAGATGATGCAGCTCGATTTTGCGCCGGACAGCATTCTCGGGAAATGACGTGCGGCAAGCAGAGCCGTGCAATGACATACCACACGGGAAACCTATCGGAGGCCACGACCATGCGATCGCAAACCTATCACGTGCCGCAGGGCGGCCATCCGGCCCAGACGGAGCTCTTGAGCGGCCGGGCGGTCTTCACGAACGCATATGCGGTCATACCCGGCGGTGTGCAGCGCGATATCGTCGTCAGCCATCTGCCGCATTGGGATAACACGCGTGTCTGGGTGCTGGCGCGACCGCTCTCCGGATTCGCCGAGACATTTTCCCATTATCTTATGGAGGTGGCACCGGGTGGGGGCAGTGAGCTGCCGGAGCCGGACAAGGATGCCGAAGGCGCGCTGTTCGTCGCGGGTGGCAAATTGAGCCTTGAGGTGGCGGACAAGGAGCGGGAGCTGCGGCCCGGGGGCTTTGCCTATCTTCCGCCCGGCCGCGGCTGGAGTATTCGCAATCGCAGCTCGAGCCCCGCTCATTTTCATTGGATCCGCAAGCTGTATCAGGGCGTGCCGGGGCTTGCTCACCCCGACGTCATCGTGACCAACGAGGACTCGGTCGCACCGACGCTAATGCCAGATACGGATGGGAGATGGAGGACCACACGCTTCATCGATCCGGCCGATATCCGATATGACATGCACATCAATATTGTCACGTTCGAGCCGGGCGCATCTATTCCCTTCACAGAGACCCATGTCATGGAGCACGGTCTTTACGTTTTGGAGGGCAAGGCTGTCTACCGGCTCAACCAGGACTGGGTCGAGGTCGAGGCAGGAGATTTTATGTGGCTGCGGGCGTTCTGTCCGCAGGCGTGCTACGCCGGGGGCCCAGGTCGGTTCCGTTATCTCCTTTATAAGGATGTCAACCGGCACATGGATCTGCGGCCCTTCACGGCAGCGTAAGTTGGAGGCGCTTTTTGGCGAGCTATCGCGGACGGATCATCCGGACGATGCTGATAATTGCACAAAATCTCGGGGTTACATCGGCTCGATGCCGATCTTCTTGATGACCGCAGCCCATTTCGTCGTTTCCGATGTCATGAAATCCTTCAGGCCTTGTGGGTCCATCACCATGGGCTCGGCGCCTTGCTCGACGAAGAGGGCGCGCACCTTCGGATCGTTCACGGCTTCCGCCATCGCCGCATAGAGCCTGTCGAGCACGGCCTTGCCTGTGCTCGCGGGCGCGAGCAGAGCAAGCCAAGCGGCGCTCTCGTAATTCTTGAGGCCCGCCTCCGCCGCGGTCGGCACATCCGGCAGCGCGGTCATGCGCTTGTCGCTGGCCACCGCGAGCGGGCGTGCGTCGCCGCTCTTGATCAGGCTGATGACGTTCGGCAAGAGCTGGAAGCCAAGCGGGACCTGGCCCGCGATGAAGTCCGGCGTGTAGGCGGCGATATTGCGATAGGGAACGTGCGTGATCTCGGTGCCCGTGAGCTGCTCGAAATAGGCGGCCGCCAGATGCTGCGACGAGCCGACGCCGACCGTCCCGTAGTTCAGCTCCCGCGGATGCGCCTTGGCATAGTCGATCAGCTCGTTCAGCGATTTCGGTGGCAGCCTCGAATTGATCACGATGACATTCGGTAACGTCGCGAACAGGCCGATCGGGACGAGATCCTTCTGCGGATCGTAGGGCAGCTCCTTGTACAGCGATTTGTTCGCGGCCAGCGGGCCGGAGGTGCTCATAAGCAGCGTGTAGCCGTCGGGCGCTGCATGCGCCGCAGCCGCGGTGCCGATATTGCCGCCGGCGCCGGGACGGTTGTCGACCACGAAGGCCTGCCCGAGTGACATCGACATGCGGTTGAGCAGGATGCGGGTGATGACGTCGCTAGCGCTGCCGCCGGCGAAGGGCACAAGCACCTGGACCGGGCGGGTCGGATAGTCTTGCGCGTTTGCATGCCGCATTCCCGTTGCTGCGAGCAGGGCGCCACCACCGAGCGAGAGCAGCGACCTCCGGTCAGGACGAAATCCCTCGCTCTGCTGGTGAGCGCCATCTGTGATCTTGCTGCGACCGAACCGTGCCATCTCGGACTGAATCTCCCGACTGTGTCTTGTTCTGCGAGCCCAGGGAGCGTCCGGGACGGGAGTCGTCGGGGATGAGCGCCAGGTCGCGTTCTTCTGCGCCTGGACCGTAGTTAGCAGGCCGCTACGACCGTCATGCCTGCACGTCTCAAAACTTACCAACCCGTCTCATTTTGCAGTGGGCGCGACATCTTGTCCGAGCAGGAATTCTGCACTCAAGAGATCGCTTTCCGCCGCGTCTTGCTGCGCGCCTTGCGGGGCGATGAGGTCGTGCTGCCAATGAAAGGCTCCACAAACTCTCTCGCCACGGCGGCCGCTTGCGCAAGATCGTGGCTGATGACATCGAGCACCGCCTTGGCCGCGACCGACACCGCTCGCCGCGGGTGATGCACCCAGGCAATCGAGCGCACGATCCGTTGCTGGTCGAAGCGATGCGCCCGGATGGTGCCGCTCGCGAGCGATTGCCGGAGCGCGATGGTCGGCAGCACTGTGGCAAAGTCGGTGGTCGCGATCACGTCGCAGAGCGCGGGGAGGGTGTCGAGCTCGAGCCGCGGCCGCAGGTCGATGCCGACGGCGGCGGCGTGCTCATCCAGGATCAGCCGCAGGCCGTGGCGCTTGGACGGCAGCACGAGGTCGAAATTCGCGATGTGGTCGAACCGTAGTTTTGCCGGCGGCCTGACCGGGCTGTCCTTCCGGCAGGCGAACACCATCTCCTCGTCCATGATGTGATGCGCGGACAGCGGCGTCTTCCGGCGCGGCACGTTGATCAGCGCGAAATCGAGCTGGCCTGTGTTGACCCAGTCGACCAGCGTCTCGGTATAGCCTTCGCAGGCGGACAGCGTGATCTCGGGATAACGACTGGCGACCTTCGCCGACGAACTGGCCATAGTGCTCTGCGCCACCGAGGTGATGAGGCCGACCGAAACCCGCCCCGAAATGCGCCCGCCGAGCTGCGCCATCTCCTGCCGCGCGTACTCGGCGTCACGCACGATCGGCGCGGTCAGCCGCACCAGCGCCTCGCCGGCGCTGGTCAGAGTCATGCCCTGGACGCTGCGGTCGAACAGTTTTTGGCCGAGTTCGGCCTCGAGCTTGGCGATCTGCATGCTCAGCGCGGGCTGCACGATGTTGAGCTGGCGCGCGGCGCGGGTGACGTTCTTTTCCTCGGCCAGGCAAAGGAAATATTGCATCTGCCTGAGTTCCACGGGGCTGTCCTTTGTTCGCTGTTGCTTGCGCACGGCCATCATCACAGATGATGGGTGATATAATCAATCATTATTTGTAGTGATGGGTGGGATTGCCTAGCCTCGTGGCGGACCGCGAGGCCTCGAGGGCCGCGCCGTCTGGGAGCGAAATCAGAAATATGCAGGACGCCACACCCAAGCGGATGATCATCGGCATTTCCGGCGCCTCCGGCGTCACCTATGGCGTGCGCCTGCTGCAGCTCCTGCGCAATGCCGGCGTCGAGACGCATCTGGTGATGTCGAAGACCGCTGAGCTGACCTTTGCCTACGAGACCGACCTGAAGATCGCGGAGGTGAGGGAGCTCGCCAATGTCTGCCATGCGATCGACGACATGGCCTCGGCGATCTCCAGCGGCTCGTTCCGCACCGCCGGCATGATCGTGGCGCCGTGCTCGATGCGCTCGATGTCCGAGATCGCCTCCGGCGTGACCACGACGCTTTTGACCCGCGCTGCCGACGTCGTGCTCAAGGAGCGCCGGCGGCTGGTGCTGATGGTGCGCGAGACGCCGCTGCACACCGGGCATCTCAGGACGATGACGGCCCTGTCGGAGATGGGCGCGATCATCGCCCCGCCCGTGCCGGCCTTCTACGCAAAACCTGAGAACCTCGACGACCTGGTCGAGCACACCGTCGGCCGTGTGCTCGACCTGTTCGACATCGATATCGGCGTTGTGCGCCGCTGGGGCGAGGACGAGGCGCTCAAGCGCCGCTCGCCGCCGCTGCGCAAGATCGCGCCTTGACCTGAAGACCTGAGGAATGACCCGTATGCGAATGGAAAATGTTGCGAGGAGAGGCGCGAACGCGCCCGCCGATCTGCGCGCCTGGCTCGCGTTTCTCGCCGAGCGCGGCAAGCTCGCGATCGCCCGCGAGGGCATTGGGCTCGCTGACGAGCTCGCCGCCGTCGCCAAGCGGCTGGAGCGCGACAGCGCGGTGCTCTTCCCGCGCCCCGATGGGCATGAAATTCCCGTCGTCGCCAATCTCTTCGCCGGACGCGACTGGGTCGCCGATTCCATCGGCGTGACCGAGGACCAGTTGCTGCCACGGTTCCTGGCTGCCGCAAACCATCCACTGCCGACGCATGAGGTCGCGAGCGGACCGGTGCAGGACGTCGTCCACGAGGACGTCGATCTGCTCCGCCAACTCCCGGTGCCCAAGCACAATGAGCGCGACAGCGGCCCCTACATCACGGCCGGCCTGCTGATCGCGCGCAACCCGAGGACCGGTGTACAGAACGTCTCGATCCACCGCTGCCAGATCTCTGGCAGGAACCGCATCGGCGTACTGCTGCTGCCGCGGCACACCTTCTCCTACTACCGCCTCGCGGAAGAGCTGGGCCGGGCGCTGGAGATCGCGATCGTGATCGGCGCCCATCCCGCCTTGATGCTGGCCTCGCAGGCGATCGCGGCGCTCGATGAGGACGAGATGGCGATTGCCGGCGCGCTGCTGGGCGCGCCTGTCGACGTCGTGAAGTGTCGCACCAATTCAGTCCGCGTCCCCGCCCACGCGGAGATCGTCATCGAGGGACGCATTCTTCAGGGCGTGCGTGAGCCGGAAGGTCCGTTCGGCGAATTCCCCCAATATTATGGTCCGCGCGCCAATCGCGAGGTGATCGAGGTCGATGCGATCACGCATCGTGCGAAACCGATCTTCCATACCATCGTGGGCGGCGGTTTCGAGCATCTGATCCTCGGCGGCGTGCCGCGCGAGGCGACGCTGCTCCAGCATCTGCGGCGCAGTTTTCCTGGCGTGATCGACGTCCGCCTCACGCGCGGCGGCACCTGCCGCTACCACCTCGCGATCAAGATCGACAAGGCGAACGACGGGGAGCCCAAGAACATCATGATGTGCGCCTTCGGCGCCCATTACGACATCAAGCAGGTGATCGTGGTGGACAAGGACGTCGACATCTCCTCGTCCGAGGAAATCGAATGGGCGGTGGCGACGCGCTTCCAGGCCGACCGCGACCTCATGGTCGTCGCCGGCGCGCTCGGCTCGAAGCTCGATCCGACCACCGACAACGGCATCAGCGCCAAGATGGGTCTCGATGCGACCGCGCCGGTCAACGCGCCCGAGCTCGCTTTCAAGCGCATTCGCGTCAAGGGTGAGGAGGAGGTCGATCTCGCCACCGCCTTGCAGGCCGACCCCGGCGCTGCGGTCGCGCGGCTTCTTTCGGAGACGCGCGCATGAGCGGATTACCGCTCGGAAGCAACTTGCGTCGGTTTGCGCCGTTGGAATATGAAGCGGGTGCTGCCAATAGTGCCGCGCCGATGAAGCAATCATTTTGCAGCGCAACGCTGCCGGGAGGAAGGAACTGATGTCGACGGCCCTGCGCATCGCTCATGGCGCTTTCGGCAGGGTCGCTCTGCTCGACATGGACCGTTCGCTGGTCCGCCACGCTCATCATCACTGCCACGTCCTGCTCAAGGTCGAGGGCTCCGACACGCAGTTTCTTGTCGGCGACCAGGTCACGCCGCTGACGGATACGGCCGCCGTGCTCGTCGACGGCTGGAAGCCGCATGCCTATGTGCACGACGCCAATCGCCCGCGCACGCTGATCATGGCGCTCTATATCGAGCCGGAATGGCTGAAGGAGTTCCGTCCCGGCTGGGCGGCCAGCGGTGCGCCCGGCTTTTTCGAGCGGCCGTCGGGCGAGGTATCGCCGCGCATCCGTCAGCTCACGCTGCATCTGGCGGCCGAAATGATGGCGAATCCGGATGCGGTGCGGACCCACGAGCAGACGCTCTCGGATCTCATGATCGCGGTGATCGAGCGATTCACGCCCTGGCGCAGCTTCCCGACCACGATCCGCGGCATGAGCGCGGTGAGCTGCGATTGGCGGATCCGCCGCGCGATGGACGCGATGCGCGTGCACGATTCCTATGCCAACGTCGATCAGTTCGTGAAGGGCGCAGGCCTCTCGCGCGCGCAGTTCTTCCGCCTGTTCGAGACCTCGCTCGGCGTCTCGCCAAAGCTGTATCTCAATGTCGTCCGCATGGAGCGCGCGCTCGATGCTGTCATGCGCGAGGACACACCGCTCGGCGAGCTCAGCGAGCGTTTTGGCTTTCCGGAGCCTGCGCATTTCACGCGCTTCTTCCGCGACCATGCCGGCGTCAGCCCGCGCGAGTTTCGCAACGTCTCGCGTCTCGCGGGTTGAGTCTTGCGGGCTGATATTGCGCTGCACGCTCTCGAATGAGACGATTTGGTAAGTCGTGAGAGCGGGCGGTATGGCTCCCGCACCCCCAGTCCTGACAAACGTCATCGTCGCGTCAAAGAACGCGTCGGGAGGTATGCCGGGACATGTTGCAGGCGGTCAAATCCGCAAATCCGGGAAGTGGCGATGAGCCGTGGGTCGGGCGTTCGATCGAGCGCGTCGAGGATGCCGCACTGCTCAGCGGCCGCGGCCGCTTCATCGACGATCTCGGTGTCCAGCCCGGCACGCTGCACGCGACGATCCTGCGCTCTCCGCATGCGCATGCCGATATTCTCTCCATCGATGTTGAAGCCGCCAAGCGTCTGCCGGGCGTTGCAGCCGTTCTGACCGGCAGCGACGTCAAGGCCGTCACGACGAGCCTCGTCGTCGGCGTGAAGGCGCCGGTGGAGTGTTGGCCGATCGCGATGGACCGCGTGCGCTATGTCGGCGAGCCGGTCGCTTTGGTCGTCGCGACTGACCGTGCGCGCGCCGAGGATGCGGCCGAGCTGATCAACGTCGAATATCGGCCGCGTGCCGCTGTCGTCGATCCGCTTGGGACGCTCGTATCAGGTGCGCCGGTACTGCACGAAGGCTTTCCCGGCAATCTCGCCAGTGACCGCCATTTCCGCTACGGTGATCCTGAAAAGGCCTTCGCGGAGGCGCCGCATCGCTTCTCCATCGATATCAAATATCCGCGCAATTCCTGCACGCCGATCGAGACCTATGGCGTCGTCGCATCGCACGATGCAGGCGAGGACGCCTACGAAGTCCTCGCCAATTTCCAGGGCCCGTTCAGCATCCACACGGTGATTGCGCGCGCGCTAAAAGTGCCGGGGAATCGGCTCCGGCTGCGCACGCCGCCGGATTCCGGCGGCAGCTTTGGCGTCAAGCAAGGCGTGTTTCCCTACATCGTGCTGATCGCCGCGGCCGCGCGTGTCACGGGCCGGCCCGTCAAGTGGATCGAGGACCGGCTCGAGCATCTGACCGCGTCGGTGTCGGCGACCAACCGCGCGACGACGTTGTCGGCGGCGGTCGCAGCCGACGGAAAGATCCTCGCGCTGGACTGGGACCAGGTCGAGGATTGCGGCGCGCATCTGCGCGCGCCTGAGCCTGCCACGCTCTACCGCATGCACGGCAATCTGACCGGCGCCTACGACATCCGTCACGTCAGGATCCGCAACCGCGTCGTCGTCACCAACAAGACGCCGACCGGTCTCAACCGGGGCTTTGGCGGCCCGCAGGTCTATTTCGCACTGGAGCGCCTGGTGCAGCGGATCGCGATCGGCCTTGGCCTCGATCCGCTCGATGTCATCAAGCGCAATCTGATCGACGCCGGCGCGTTTCCCTATCGCACAGCGACTGGTGCCTTGCTCGACTCCGGCAACTACCAGGAAGCCGTCGCGCTCGCAGTCGAGCAGGGCAGGCTCGCTGCGCTCAAGGCGAAGCGGGACGAGGCGCGGGCGCAGGGGCGGCTCTATGGCATCGGCTTCACCGCGGTGGTCGAGCCCAGCGTCTCCAACATGGGCTACATCACGACCGTGCTGACGGCGGCAGAGCGCCGCAAGGCAGGTCCGAAGAACGGCGCGCAGGCGACGGCCACCGTCGGCCTCGATCCGGTCGGCAGCGTCACCGTTCACGTCGCGTCCGTGCCGCAGGGGCAGGGCCATCGCACGGTGCTGTCGCAGGTCGTCGCCGACGTCTTCGGTCTCCAGCCTAGGGACATCCGCGTCAACACCGAGATCGACACCGCCAAGGACGCCTGGTCGATCGCGTCCGGCAATTACGCCAGCCGTTTTGCGGCGGCGGTGGCGGGCACCGCGAAGATCGCCGCCGAGCGCGTCGCCGGCAGGCTCGCCCGCATCGCCGCAAGCCAGTTGAACGTCGAAGCCGCCGACATCGTGTTTGCGAAAGGCTTCGTTGCCTCCAGGCACAATCCGGAGAACCGGATCGCGTTCTCGCGCGTCGCGGCGCTCAGCCATTGGTCGCCGGGCTCGCTGCCTGATGATGCCGGCCAGACCATCCGCGAGACCGTGTTCTGGACGCCGCCGGAACTGACGCCGCCCGACGACGAGGACCGCATCAACTCCTCGCTCTGCCACGGCTTCATCTTCGATTTCTGCGGCGTCGAGATCGATCCGACGACGCTGGAGACGCGAATCGATCGCTACGTCACCATGCACGACTGCGGCACCATCCTGCATCCCGGCATGGTCAACGGCCAGATCCGCGGCGGCTTCACCCAGGCGCTCGGCGCCGCGCTCTTTGAGGAATATGCCTACGCCGAGGACGGCAGCTTTCTGACGGGAACGCTCGCCGACTATCTGTTGCCGACCACGACAGAGGTGCCGGAGCCGCAGATCATCCACATGGAGACGCCGTCGCCGTTCACGCCGCTCGGTGCAAAGGGCGTCGGCGAAGGCAATTGCATGTCCACACCCGTCTGCCTCGCCAATGCAGTCGCGGACGCGCTCGGCATTGCCGATATCACCTTGCCGCTGGTGCCGGCGCGACTTGCAGAGCTGGTGCGCGGTGCCGAACCGCCGCCTCCCGCTGGCGGCGCGACGGCTGCGCCTGTGCGCGAAGGCGACCGGCGCTTGCGCGGCGAGGGACAGGCCTCGGTAAAGGGGGCGCCCGAGCAGGTCTGGGCGATGCTGCTCGATCCCGCCACCCTGCAATCGGTCATTCCTGGCTGCCAGCGCGTCGACAAGATCACCGACACGCATTTCCGCGCCGACGTCACGCTCGGCATTGGCCCGGTCAGCGGGCGTTATCGCGCCGATGTCGAGTTGTTCGATCTCGATCCGCCGCGCGCGGTCACCCTGCGCGGCGGCGCCACCGGCGCGCTCGGCTTCGGTAATGCCGAGGGACGTATCACGCTCGCGCCAGACGGCAAGGGCGGAACGAAGCTGACCTACAGCTATGACGCTGCGATAGGCGGCAAGGTGGCGAGCATCGGCGGTCGCCTGCTCGACGGCGCGACGCGCGTCATCATCGGCCAGTTCTTCACCGCACTGGCCCGCAAGGCTGGCGGTGGTGGTGCAGAGGGCGGCGGTTTCTCGCTGTTCGCCGTGCTGGCGAAACTGGCCAGCCTGTTCGGGGGGCGCCGATGAAGCCGCCCGCATTCGACTATCTCCGTGCCGAGAATGTCGGCGACGTCCTCGAAGGCCTTGCCCAGCAGGGCGGCGACGCGCGCGTGCTCGCGGGCGGGCAGTCGCTGATGGCGATGCTGAACATGCGCCTCGCCAAGCCAAAACTGCTGATCGACATCATGCGCATCAAGGAGCTCCGCCAGATCGAGCGGAAGGGCGATGCCGTCACTATCGGCGCCGGCGTGCGCCAGGCTGACCTCCTGGCATGGCCTGACCTAGCCGAGGCGCTGCCGCTGGTCGCGCTGGCGCTGCCTTGGGTCGGGCACGTGCAGACCCGCAGCCGAGGCACCATCTGCGGCTCGCTCGCGCATGCCGATCCCAGCGCCGAGATGCCGCTGACGCTGGTTGCGCTCGGCGGCGAGGTGTTGCTGCGCAGCGCCAAGCGGCGGCGGCGCGTTGCCGCCAAGGACTTCTTCGCCGGCATGATGCTGACCGCGCGCGCCGTTGACGAACTGATCGAAGGAATCTCGCTGCCCGCCGTCAAGGGATCGCGCTTCGCCTTCCGCGAGGTCGCGCGCCGCCATGGCGATTTCGCCATTGTCGCCTGCGCGGCGATGAAGACCCCGACGGGCGTGCGTATCGCCGTTGGCGGCGTCGCCGACGTTCCGACTGTGCGCGATTGGCCGCGGCTGGAGGGCAGCGCGCTCGACGATGCCCTCAATGCCTTCGCCTACGAGCTTGGTGCCCGCGACGACGTCCACGCCACCGCGCGCTACCGGCGCGACCTTGTGCGCATGATCGGTCGCGATCTGATCGGCGAGGTGCTGCAATGACGCGTCTCAAGGCAGATCAGCGCCATGCCGTCCGTTTCTCGCTCAACGGCAAGCCGGTCGAGGGCGAGGCGGAGCCGCGCATGCTGCTCTCCGATTTTTTGCGCCAGCAGCTGGGCGCGACCGGCACCCATGTCGGCTGCGAGCACGGCGTCTGCGGCGCCTGCACTGTTGTCGTCGACGGCATGCTGACGCGGTCCTGCCTGACGCTCGCTGCGCAGGTCGATGGCTGCGAGCTCAAGACCGTCGAAGGGCTCGCACCGTCGGCGGACCGGCTCGGCGTGCTGCAGCAGGCCTTCCGCCGCAACCACGCGCTCCAGTGCGGCTTCTGCACCGCCGGCATTTTGATGTCGCTCGACCACTACCTCGCCAGGAACCCGGCGCCGACCGAGGCCGAGATCCGCGACCTCCTCAGCGGGCATATCTGCCGCTGCACCGGCTACACACCGATCATCCAGGCGGCGCTCGAAGCCGCCGCCGAACTCGCTTCATCCAAAAAAGAGACGTCCGATGCTTGATCTCGCCAGCAGCTTCATCGCCAGCGCCGCGCGCGATCCCCATGCGATCGCGCTTGTCGACGGTGATCTGCGCCTGACCTACCGGCAATGGTACGGCAAGATCTCCGCGCTCGTGGCATCGTTCGACCGCCTTGGCCTCAAGCCTGGCGATCACGTCGTCACGCTGCTGCAAAACCGCTGGGAAGCGGCGACGCTGCACTGGGCCTGCCAGTTCGCAGGCCTGGTGATCACGCCGATCAACTGGCGCGCCAAGGCCGACGAGCTCGATTACTGCATCGAGAACGCCGAAGTCTGCGCGATCGTCTATCAGGATATCTCTGCCGAGGCGGTGCAGGGCTCGGGGTTGGCAGGCAAGCTGCTGCGTGTTTCCGTCGATCCCGGGACGGGGGAGGCCACCAGCTTTGCCGATCTGATCAAGGACAGCGCGCCGGACGCCGAGCCGCGTGTCGGCACCGATGCCTGGTCGATCATGCTCTACACGTCAGGCACGACGTCGCGGCCGAAGGGCGTGCCGCGGCGGCATCGCGCCGAACGTGCTGCCGCGATCGCTCATGTCGCGCAAAATCTCTACGGCCGCGGCGAGCGCACGCTCGGCGTGATGCCGCTCTACCACACCATGGGCGTCCGCTCGCTGCTGGCGATGTCGCTGATCGGCGGCACTTTCATCTGCCTGCCGCGCTATGACAGCCACCAGGCCCTGGCCCTGATCGCGAAGGAGGAGATCACCCACCTCTATCTGGTGCCGACGCTCTATCACGACCTCGTTCATCACGAGGCCTTTGCCAGGACCGACGTCTCCAGCGTCCGCAAGCTCGGCTTCGCCGGTGCCTCGATGACCGACGGCCTTCTCAAGAAGCTGAACGAGGCGTTCAAGCCAGAGTTGTTCGTCAATCACTACGGCAGCTCCGAGATCTACACCTTTACGATCGACCAGGATGCCGCGGCAAAGCCCGGCTCGGCCGGCAGGGCCGGGCTGAACCAGCACGTCAAGGTCGTGCGCATCGGCGCGAAGTCGGTCGCGGAGCTTGCTGCGGTCGGCGAGGAGGGCGAGATCATCGCGACGCTCGCCGGCGACGAGGCCTTCGAGGGCTACTGGCGCCGCCCTGAAGCCGACGCCAAGTCGCTGCGCGAGGGCTGGTACTTTACGGGCGATACCGGCTTCGTCGATCCCGACGGCGACCTGTTCGTCACGGGGCGCGTCGACGACATGATCATCACCGGCGGCGAGAACGTCTCGCCGGTCGAGATCGAGAGCTGCCTGTCGCTGCATCCCGCTGTCGACGAGGTCGCGGTGGTCGGCGTTGCCGACGAGAAATGGGGCAAGGTCGTCGCCGCCTTCGTCAAGCGCAATCGCCCTGTGTCGGACGTCGAGCTGGAGCAGTTCTGCCGGACCACGGGCCTTGCCAATTTCAAGCGGCCGCGCCGCTACGTCTTCGTCGACGCCATTCCCAAATCGCCGGTCGGAAAACTGCTGCGGCGACTGCTCGTCGCCGGTGAATACGAAGCCGAGCGCCTGCCGCCATCAGACGCCGCCTGATCAATAACCATCAACAGAAGGAAGCACAGATGCCGTCACCCTACACATTTACCGATCCCCGGCTCGCCAAGCTTGACGGGTTCAAGGTCGAGATCGACGAGGCGCATGAGCGCGCCGACATCATCTTAGGGAGGCCGCCCTACAATGTCGTAGCGATGCCGCAGCGCGACCAGCTGCGACTGACCTTCGAAACGCTGGACGAGGATCCGCGCGTGCGCGTCATCGTGGTGCGCGGCGAGGGCGAGCATTTCTCCAGCGGCGGCAATATCGGCGGCTTCATGGAAGCGAGCCCCGAGCATGTCTCCAAGCTCGCCTGGAACATCGCCGCGCCTGCACGTTGCGCCAAGCCCGTGATTGTTGCCAATCGCGGCTATTGCTTCGGCGTCGGCTTCGAATTGTCACTCGCCTGCGACTTCCGCATCGCCTCGGAGACCACGCAATACGCGTTGCCGGAGCAGAAGCTCGGCCAGATCCCGGGCTCGGGCGGCTCGGCTCGCTTGCAGAAGATGGTCGGCATCACCCGCACCAAGGACATCGTGATGCGCTCCAAGCGTATCTCGGCCAAGCAGGCGTTCGACTGGGGCATCGCCACGGAGTGTGTGCCGGACGCCGAGCTGGAGAAGGCGACCGACAAGCTGGTCGACGAGCTCCGCACCTTCTCGCCGCTGGCGCAACGTACCGCCAAGAAGCTCCTCAACGACACCGAGGATTCGACGCTCGCGATCGCGATCGAGCTCGAAGGCCATTGCTACAGCCGCCTGCGCCAGTCGGAAGACTTCAAGGAAGGCGTCGAAGCCTTTAACGCCAAGCGTCCGCCGAAGTTCACCGGGCGCTGATGCGCGACAAAACTGCCGCGGTTCGCAATGACGCGAGCCGCGGCTCTATCAAAACGGGGGAGGTAAAACAGCATGGCTGAGATGGATATGCCGGCCGCGGGCGCACAGGCGTCGGCGGATAACAAGCAGATGGTCAATGCGATCATCGCATCGGTGCTCGGATGGGCGCTGGATCTGTTCGATTTGTTCATTTTACTCTACGTGGCGCCGGTCGTCGGCGCGCTGTTCTTTCCGTCGAGCAACCCAGCGCTGTCGCTGGCTGCGGTCTACGGCTCTTTCGCCGTGACGCTCCTGATGCGGCCGCTGGGCTCGGCGGTGTTCGGGCATTATGCCGACGTGCACGGCCGCAAGCAGGCCATGCTGATCGCCATCATTGGCGTCGGCATCAGCACGGCGGCGTTCGGCCTGCTGCCGACCATCGCCCAGGTCGGCGTGATCGCGCCGATCCTCTTCCTGATCCTGCGTCTGGTGCAGGGCATCTTCGTCGGCGGCGTCGTGGCCTCCACCCACACCATCGGCACCGAGTCGGTGCCGGCGCAATGGCGCGGCGCGATGTCGGGTCTGGTCGGCGGCGGTGGCGCCGGCATCGGTGCGCTGCTCGCGTCCTTCATCTTCCTGATCACGTCCTCGATCTTCCCCGGCGATGCCTTCGCGGTGTGGGGCTGGCGCTTCATGTTCTTCTCGGGGTTGCTGAGCTCGCTGCTCGGCTGGTTCATCTTCCGCAACCTCGAGGAGTCGCCTTACTTCAAGGAGCTCAAGCGCCAGCAGGGTAACAAGCAGGCGAAGGTCTCGAGGGCGCCGGTCAGGGACGTGTTCTCCGGCGAATATCGCGGCGTGCTGCTGGTCAACCTTCTCATCACCTTCGGTGGCGGCGCCGGCTACTACCTGACCTCGGGCTACCTGCCGAGCTTCCTGAAAGTCATCAATGCGGTCCCGAACCAGACCTCGTCGTTGATCCTGATGGGTGCGAGCGTGTCGGCGTTCTTCTCCGCGGTGCTGGTCGGCGCGCTGAGCGATCGTATCGGCCGCAAGAAGACGTTCCTCATCATCGGCGTCCTGGCCGCGGTGTTGCTGCCGCTGTGCTATCTCAATCTCGCGGCGACCAAGGACACGACCCAAATCACGCTCTATGCGCTGGCGATCGCCTTCATCGGCAATGCCGGCTATGCGCCGGTGCTGATCTTCCTCAACGAGCGTTTTCCGACCGCGTTGCGCGCGAGCGGCACGGGTCTGTCGTGGAACATCGGCTTTGCGCTGGGCGGCATGATGCCGACCTTCGTCTCGCTGGTGAGCGGCAGCCCCGCGGAGATCCCGATGTCGCTGGCCTACTTCGCGGTCGGCGTGTTCGTGATCTATTTGATCGGGGCGGTCGTGATCCCCGAGACCAAGGGTAACTTCCGCTAGGTTAAATCGGCGCGGCTGCACCTGCGGCCGCGCCGATCCATCGAATTGCACGACGAGATAAGAATGGATGGGCTGCATTTCGACGACGTCATCGTTGGTGGCGGATCGGCGGGCTGCGTGCTCGCCAATCGGCTTTCCGCAGACGGAAGCCGCCGCGTGCTTCTGATCGAAGCCGGGATGGACACGCCGCCCGAGGCGACGCCGCCGGAAATCCTCGACAGCTATCCGATGACGCTGTTCTTCGGCGACAAATACATCTGGCCGGGCCTGTCAGCGGCCGCCGGCCGCAATGCCGAGGGCAAGCCGGTCGTTCGCGCCTACGAACAGGGGCGGGTGATGGGCGGCGGTTCCAGCATCAACGTGCAATCGGCCAATCGCGGCCTGCCGCGCGACTATGACGAGTGGCTCGATCTCGGCGCGCGCGGCTGGGGCTGGGCGGATGTGCTGCCGTACTTCCTCAAGCTCGAGACTGATCTGGATTTCGACGGCCCGCTGCACAGCAAGCACGGCCCGATCCCGATCCGCCGCATCGCGCGCGAGGCGATGCCGCCGTTTGGCCACGCCGTCGGCGAGGCGTTGTCGGCGACAGGCCTGCCGTTCCGAAAGGACCAGAACGGCGAGTTCGAGGACGGCATCTTCCCGCCGGCCTTCTCCAATCGCAACGACCGGCGCGTCTCGACCGCCGCCGGATATCTCGACGCAGCAACGCGCGCGCGGCCGAACCTGACCATCTGGGCGGACAGCGAGGTCGAACAACTCCAGCTCGATGGCCGCCGCGCGACGGGCGTCGTGGTCGCGCGGGGCGGGCAGAAGCTCGCCGTCGCCGCCGGCCGTGTCATCCTCACCGCAGGCGCGCTGCAATCGCCGGCGATCCTGATGCGGGCGGGCATCGGCCCGGGTGCGGCGCTGCAAGCGCTCGGCATTCCCGTGGCGATCGATCTGCCCGGCGTCGGCAGCAATCTGCGCGATCATCCCGCACTGACCTTCTGTCAATATTTGCCGCGCCGGTTGCGGTTGCCGCTTGCCCGGCGGCGTCCCAATTTCGCGGCGATGCGCTTCTCGTCCGAACATCCCGGCTGCGACGCCTCCGACATGTACATCACTGCCTCGGCGCGCGGCGGGTGGCATGCGCTGGGCACGCGGCTTGGTCTCTACTTTCTTTGGTGCAACCGGCCGTATTCGAGTGGCTCGCTCACGCTGGCGAGCCGCGACCCGAAAACCTATCCCGTTGTTGATTTCAACCTGCTGTCCGACCGACGCGATCTCGAACGGATGGTCGCGGCCGTCCGGCTGCTCGCGAAGCTTGTCGTTCATCCCGCGCTCAACCCGGAGGCGGGTGATTTCTTCCCGGCCTCCTTTTCTCCGCGTATCAAGCGGCTGAGCCGGTACGGCACCGTCAATCGCATCGTTGCGTCCATCCTCGGGCCGATGCTCGACATACCCGCGGGCCTCAGGGCGCTTGTGATCCGGCTCGTGCTGCTCAACGGCACGGCCTTCCAGGAGACGCTTGCCGACGACCGTGCCCTCGAAGCCTTCGTACGGCAAAGCGTGTTCGGGGTCTGGCATCCAGTGGGGACATGCCGCGTGGGCGATCCCGCCGACCGGATGGCGGTGGTCGATCCCGGGGGCCGAGTGATCGGCAGTGAGAACATTTTTGTGGCGGATGCCTCGATCATGCCGCGGCTGCCGACGGCCAATACCAACATCCCTGTGATCATGGCGGCCGAGAAGATCAGTGATGCCCTGCTGTCGCGAAATTAAGCTCTGTGCTGCGCCAGCGCGGAAACGCCCTCCTGCGTTAGGTATTCGAGTTCCACGAGGTCACTCCATTGGATTCGACTCCTGAACAGGAAGCGCCGCGACGACCGACTGCGGCATCGAGCGGTTCACGTTAGATAGGGCTCGCTCTTCTTCGCTGTTGTTAGCCGAAAGTGGCCCGTGATGGATTGGAGCGAGGGTTAGATTGTTTCAATCAGTTAAAGGGCGGCGTGTGCATAACGTATGCACCGGGAGATCGAGAAAAAAATTTGGCGCAGGCCAACGTGAGCAGGCGTTTTGAAGCAGGCGGATTGGTCGCGGAAAGCGCAGCTTCTTTGCACTCTCGCAGCTAACTACGACCTATTCGATCAATGACGCGACGTCCTGGGATGGGACCAACTGGCTCTTAATCAGCGGGTCCCAGGTTCGAGTACTTGGCCGCGTCGGGCGCGGCCCCCGCAGAAGCGCCAGGGCTCCGGAGACAAATTCTTATGTCTTGCCGAAGCGCGTCGTCCTCTTGTTGCAAGGCACCCGTCATCTTTGAAAGGACTATCTTGCAGCAAACGCCTAGCATATCCGGATCGTTGCCAACGTGACTGCGTGACATGAACACTCCCCGAATTGAAAGCCAGCGCGCCTCCACCAGCGTGCGATCGCCGATCATCGTCAATCAGCTTGGCCCGGACATTCGTGCGGCGCTGGTCGATCACTGGTCGCGCCCGCTGATCATCGATCATTCCGCCGATCGCGCGCCCTGGGAGGTTGCTCCCGAAGCCGACGTGCTGCTGACGCGGCCGCTCGTGGGCTGGCACAAGGCGCCTGCGGAGAAGCCGGCCGGCTGGCCGTTTGGCCTGCACTGGATCCAGACCGCATCGACGGGAGTCGATTTCTTTCCGACATGGCTGCTCGACGGTCCGGTGGTCACGGTCGGCCGCGGCATCTCGGCTGATCCGATCGCGGAATATGTCCTTGCGGCGATTCTCGGCTTCGAGAAGCGCATCCATGACATCCGGCCGCGCAATCGCGAGCAGTGGAAGATCAGTCCGCTGGGCTCGCTCACCGGCAAGACGATCGGGATTGCCGGCTTCGGCGCGATCGGCCGCGCAGTCGCCGAGCGGGCCAAGCCGTTCGGTGTCAACATCAGGGTTCTCAGGCGCGCGGCCTGGCCATATGTCCTTCCGGGCATCCAGCCGGTTGATAGCATCGAGGAGCTGGTCGCGGTTTCCGATCATCTCGTCCTTGCTTTGCCGGCGACGACCAAGACCGCGCGTCTGATCAACGCCGATGTGCTGGCGCGGGCCAAGACGTCGCTGCACCTAATCAATGTCGCGCGTGGGCGGATCGTCGATCAGGGTGCGCTGTTGCAGGCGCTCGACGAGGGGCGGATTGCCGGCGCGACGCTCGACGTCACCGATCCCGAGCCGCCGCCGGAGGGAGATCCGATCTATCGCCATCCCAAGGTCGTCCTGACCCCGCATGTTTCTTGGACGGGAGGAGAGGACATCAAGCGGCTGGCCGATAAGACGCTGATCAACCTCGACGCCTACGCCCATGGCGTGGCGCTGGCCGACGTCTTCGACAAGAATCTCGAATACTAAAAAAGGAAAGGCAACAATGAACAAGGTCGTCGAGAAGCCCAAGAAGTACTCTCTGGTCGAGCGCACGCCGCCCGCGACGTTCGAGGAAGAGCGGCTGCACCGCAAACAGCGGCTTGCCGCAACATTCCGCCTGTTCTCGCGCTACGGCTTCGATCAGGGGCTCGCTGGCCATGTCACCGTGCGCGATCCGGAGTTCCCCGAGCGGTTCTGGATCAATCCGCTGTCCAAGCATTTCAGTCAGATCAAGGTCTCCGACCTTCAACTCGTCGACCATGACGGCAACATCCTGATCGGTGACAAGCCGATCAACCAGGCCGGCTTCGTGATTCACTCCGCAATCCACGCCGCGCATCCGGAGGTGATCGCGGCCGCGCACACCCATTCGACCTATGGCAAGGCCTGGTCGGCGCTCGGCCGCCTGCTCGATCCGCTGACGCAGGATTCCTGCGCCTTCTACGAGGATCAGGTGCTGTTCGATCCGTTCTCCGGCGTCGTGCTGGAGGCGGAAGAGGGCCGCAAGATCGCGCAGGCGCTGGGATCGAAGAAGGCGGCCATCTTGCAGAACCACGGCCTGCTCACGGTCGGGCCGACCATCGAAGCGGCCGCGTGGTGGTACATCGCCATGGACAATGCTGCGCGCGCCCAGCTGCTTGCGGAAGCCGCCGGAACGCCAAAGCCGATCCCGCACGAGATCGCCAGCCTGACCTCGCGGCAGGTCGGAACGCACAAGGGCGGCTATTTCAGCTTCCAGCCGTTGTGGGACTGGATCACCGAGGCGGAACCGGATCTATTCAATTAGGGATCGAGGCTTCCGAGCCGGGCCGATGACCCGGCTCGCCGAATTGCGTCATGCTCTAACATCGTGAGATATAGCGGCAAGCGGCTTGTCACGCTTGTGCAGGCTGCCGCAGCAACGGTGAGGAGCAGGGCGACATGGTCAATGGTCTGCCAAGCGAAGTTGAAGTCATCACATTGTTCGTCGATGACATTGCGTCGTCGAAAGCGTTTTACGCCAAGGTTTTCACATCTGAGACGGTCTGGGAGGATGCGGTCTCATCCGTGCTTCGATTTGGTGGGCTCCTGGTCAATCTTCTCGACGCGTCTCAGGCACCGCCGCTTGTCGAGCCGCTGCGTGTCGCGCAGTCCTCCGCAGGGGCGCGCGCACTCCTGACGATCAGGGTCGTCGACGTCGATCAGGTCTGCTCGGCCCTGCGGGAGATTGGCGTCGATCTGCTCAATGGCCCGATCGACCGTCCGTGGGGGCGACGAACTGCGTCCTTTGCCGACCCCTCAGGCCATGTCTGGGAGATCGCGCAGCTGATTGAGCGGAAATAGCAGCCTGCTGCCGGCCCGCCGATCGCTACAGCGTCCCACAGACGCGATTGACCAGTTCGATGAACCAGCGCAGCGCCGGATTGGCCATGGCGCGGCGCGTGTGGAGAAGGTCGATGGTGAATGGCTCCACATCGTAGGGAACCGGAACGACGGACACGCCGGCGGCTGTCGCGAAGCGGCGCGCGACGCGCTCGGCCATGGTTGCCACGAGATCGGTGCCGGCGACGGCGAACGGCACCGCGACGACATGGGCGAGCGTGATCGCGGTCCGGCGCTTGCCTCCGTGCCGGCTCAGCATCGTGTCGATTGCGCCGGGAAGCCCGTCGCCGCCGGCGGCGGAGAACAGCACATGCGGAAGCCGCGTGTAATCGTCCTTGGTGAGACGGGCTTTCAGTTTGGCGCGCTTGGCGTCGCGAATGCAGACGAAACTCTCCGTGAAAAGCGTGGATCGGATGATGCGCGGGGAAGCGGGAAGATGGCCACCTATCAGCGCGTCGACATCGCCGTGTTCCAGGCTCGCGACACTCGCGGCTGGATCAATGATGGGGCGCACCACGAGATCGATACCAGGCGCCTCCAGCCGCAACGCCTCGACCAGTCGCGGCACCACGACGAGGTCGCCATAGTCGGTCGCCGCGATAGACAGGCGATGGCGGGCTGTTGCCGGATTGAAGGCTGATGTGGGTTCGAGCACGCCCCTGATCTGCCCCAGAGCGTCGCTGATCGGCCGCGCCAGCGCCAGCGCCTTGGCCGTCGGCTGCATGCCGGAGGCCGAGCGCACGAAGAGCTCATCGCTAAACAGCGCACGCAGCCGCGTCAGCGTGCTGCTCATGGACGGTTGCGCCAGGCCGATGCGCTGGCCGGCGCGGGTCACATGGCGTTCCTCCATCAGCGCCTCGAAGGCAACCAGGAGGTTGAGGTCGACGGAAGCCAAATTCATTTGAGCGATGATAGATATAGTAACAATCGATTTCAAGGATGATGCGGGGTGTGGTCTCCTGGCGAAGACGACATGATTGGGCGCGGCGTATGCGATCCTCACTCCTGCACTTCATCCCGCGCGGACCGACATTGCTGGCGCTTGGCGTCCTGCTTGGATTGGCCTTTCCGGCTCTTGCGGACCTGGCTCGCCCCTTGATGGCAACCACGATCTTCCTGATCGTGCTGGGAACGCTGTTGCGGATCGACAGTCAGGCCGTCGTCGCAACGCTGCGACGGCCATCGCTTTCCGTGCTCTTGCCGGCTGTCGTCATGGTGGCCTGTCCACTCGTGATCGGTGTTGCCGGTCACGCCTTGAACCTTGGTCCGGAGATCGCGCTTGCGGCTGTGCTCGCCGTCTCGGCGCCGCCATCGAGCGGAACGGCAGCAGTGGCACGCATGCTCGGGCTCGACGGGGCGGTGCCGCTCGTGGTGACGGTGTTGTCCATGGTGCTGGCTCCGGTCACCGTGCCGCTTCTTGCAGGCTGGTTCGGCGGGCTCGAGATCAGCGCGCTCGAGCTCGCGCTTCGTCTGGCGCTGTTGATCGGCGGCGCCGAAGGAGTGGCTTTCCTGGTCCGCCGGCACGCAGCCCCGGTGCTGGCGGCCCATGGCGGGATGGTCGACGGGATCATCGTCGCGGCGCTCCTCGTCTTTGCGGTGGCGACGATGGCTGACATTCGCGCGCAGATCGCGGCGGATGTGCAGGCCGCCACGCTCTGCCTCGGGCTCGCCTTTGCTTGCAATATCGCCCTTCAAGCAGCTGGTGTCGTGCTGCTGCCGGGCAATTTGAGCCAGCGGCTGACCGTCGGGCTCATCCTCGGCAACCGCAATGTCGGCCTGGTCTGGTCGGCGCTGGGTGCTGCCGCCTCGCCACGCATGGCGCTATACTTCGCGGCGACGCAATTTCCGATCTACCTCCTGCCGCGCCTGATCGAGACATTGATCGGCCGGAACACTGGAAAGGCCAAGCCGTGACCACGCCCCGTCTTACCCGCGAACATGCCTCGCATTTTGCCAACATCGCGCTCGGCCATGTCGGGCGCGAATATCCCAATAACGTTGATCACGCGCTGGCTGAACCTGCGGATGCCCGCACGCCGAGCCAGCTGCATCCGATCTTCTACGGCAGTTATGACTGGCATTCCTGCGTCCACAGCTATTGGATGCTGGCGCGACTGCTGCGCAGGTTTCCCGACCTTGCGGCAGCCTCCGACATCCGCGCTCTCGTCGATACGCAATTCGTGCCCGAGAAGGTCGCCGCCGAACGTGCTTACTTCGCCCGCCCGACTGCTCGCGGCTTCAAGCGGCCGTATGGCTGGGCCTGGCTCCTGAAGCTCGCGACTGAACTGGCGCTCCATCCTGACGATCGCTGGAGCCGCAATCTCGCGCCGCTGGCCGAAATCATCGCGCAACGCTTTCGCGACTTCCTGCCGTTGGCGTTCTATCCCGTACGCGTCGGCACCCATTTCAATACGGCGTTTGGCCTGCGGATGGCGGCAGACTACGCCGGCACCAAAAAGGATGAAGCGCTCGCCAGGTTGCTGCACGAGACTGGCCAGCGCTGGTATGGTGAGGACAGCGACTGCCCCGCCTGGGGTGAGCCGAGCGGCGACGACTTCCAGTCCTCGGCTCTTATCGAGGCCGAATGCATGCGGCGCCTGTTGCCTCCGGACGCGTTCCTGCCCTGGTTCGATCGGTTTCTGCCGCGGCTGGTCGAACGACGGCCGGCAGCGCTGTTCAAGCCTGCGACGGTCACCGATCGCACCGACGGCAAGATCGCTCATCTCGATGGGCTCAATCTCAGCCGCGCCTGGTGCTGGCGTTCTCTCGGCGACGCCCTGCCGGCAGGCGACCCCCGCCGCGTCGTTGCTCACGAAGCGGCGCGCGAGCATCTGGCCGCAGGCCTCCCCCATATTACCGGTCACTACATGGGAGAGCACTGGCTCGCGAGCTTTGCCGTGCTTGCACTGGATGATGAGAACTGAGCGGGCAGGGGCCTTCCGCGGCTTATTCAATCTGCGGTCATGATCAACCGAAGGCGCGCGTGCGCATGTGTGCGAGATCGTCGCCACCCGACGGGATCGACGCCAGCAGCGACCTCGTATAGGGCTGCTGAGGGTTGTCGAAGATGTCGGCGACGGTCCCATGTTCGACGATACGTCCGCGATGCATCACGGAGACGGTGTGGGCGAGCTGACGCACCAGCGCCAGGTCATGAGACACGAACACGTAGGTCAGGCCCAGATTGGCCTGTAGCGAGAGCAGGACTTCGACGATGCCGGCCTGGACGCTGACGTCGAGCGCGGAGGTGGGTTCGTCGAGCACGATCACGTCGGGCTTGAGGACCAGCGACCGGGCGATGGCCACGCGCTGGCGCTGGCCACCTGACAGGGCTCCGGGCTTGCGGGAGAGCAGGTGCTCGCCAAGTCCGACATCGGCCAACGCTTCGCGGACGCGCTCATCCCGTTCCTTTCGCGTTCCGATCTTGAATCGATTGAGCGGCTCGCGCACGAGCCGCTCAATCGTCCAGGTCGGATCGAGCGAGGTGAAGGGGTTCTGGTAGACCAACTGAAGGTGGCGCCACACCGTCCGCAGCGCCTCGGGCGAGCGGCCGGTGATTTGTTCGCCTGCGACCGAGATGCTCCCGGTGTCGGGTCCCTCCAGTCCAAGCAGCAGCCGGACCGTCGTGGTCTTTCCCGAGCCCGATTCGCCGACCAGCGCGTGCGTGGTGCCAGCAGGGACGCTGAACGACAAATCGTCGACGGCCGTCAGCGCCTTGCCGTCGACTGTGAAGGTCTTCGTGACGGCGCTGACCTCGATCTTCGGTGCCTGGCCGGTCTTGAGGGAACGGAAGCCCGTGTCGCGCAGTGCGGCGTAACGGTCGGGGTTGAGGGCCGGGACATCCGCGCGCAGCCTCTTTGCGTAGGCCGACGCCGGCGAGGAGAAGACGGAAGCGGTCCGGCCAGCCTCCTGGATGACGCCGTCCTTGAGCACCACGAGCGCGTCCGCTCGTTCGGCGGCGATCGCAAGGTCGTGCGTGATGAGCAGCAGGCTGATCTTGAGGTCGTGCTGCAGCCGCGTGAGCAGGTCGAGGATCCGCTTCTGGATCGTGACGTCGAGCGCGGAGGTCGGCTCGTCCGCGACCAGCAGTGCCGGCCGTGGCAGGATCGCAAGGCCGATCAGCACGCGCTGGAGCATGCCGCCGGACAGCTGGTGCGGGTAGGAGTCGTAGACACGCAGGGGGTTGTCGAGCCCAACCTGGGCGAACGTCTCCAGGATGAGCTGCTTGCGGATCGCCTTGTCGGGCTCGTCGAGCAGCGCAGCCGCCTCCTGCGCCTGGGCACCGATTGTCCGCACCGGGTTGAGTGAGTTGGCGGGGTCTTGCGGGACGAACCCGATGGCTCGTCCCCGCAGCGGCCGGAAGCCGCGCTCGGAAATCCCCAGCACCTCCTGGCCGTCGAACGCGACGCGGCCGGTGGCGTGCCCGCCGCTGGGGAGTAGCCGCAGCACCGCGCGGGCGATCGTCGACTTGCCGGACCCGGACTCCCCGATGAGGGCGAGGCTCTCGCCGCGGCCGAGTTCAAAGCTCACGTTGGTCACGACCTCGTGCGGCCCATAGGAGACCGACAGGCCGTCGACCCGGAGCTGCGGAATCGACCGCAGCGGCGTCGGCGCGACGCGCTCGGCGCGGGTGAACGTGGCGGTCAGTCTGTCTTGCGGAGCCATCGGCTGATCCTGTTTGCGGAGAGGACGGTCGCGATCGTGACGAAGGCGGGGGCGTACACCAGCCACGGCCATTTGAGGTAGTCCTTGCCGATCGAGATCAGCAGGCCCCAGTCGGAGGCGGGAGGCGGATCGCCGTAGCCGAGGAAAGCAAGGCTGGCGATCACCAGGATCGACAGGCCGAACTGCAGCACCGCGAGCGGGAGCACCGACCGCGATGCATTCGGCAGCACGTGCCGCAGCAGAATGTGCCAGCGCGAGCCGCCCATCAGGAACGATGCCTCGACGAAAACGGCCTGCCGGGTCTTGATCACTTCCGAGCGCATCACCCGCGCGAACACGGCGACCGCCGAGACGCCGGTCGCAACCGCAGCGTTCGTGGTGTCGAAACCGATCGCGGTGACGACGATGACCGCCAGCAGGAAGTTCGGGATCGCCAGCAGCACATCCACCAGGCGGGCGAGCACGATGTCCACCCAGCCGCCGAGGAAGCCGGCCAGGAGGCCGATGAGCCCGCCGGCAACCGCGGCGATGACGACCGCGATGAGCGCGCTCGTCACCGAGGAGGCCGTGCCATAGACGACCCGGGTATAGAGGTCGCGACCGAGGTGATCGGTACCGAACCAGTGTGCTGCGCTGGGGCTGAGCAGCTTGTCAGCGGGGACGCCGTTGGCGGGATCATGACTCGTGAACAGGCCAGGTGCGAGCGACCAGGCGATCACGAGCGCGATGACCACGAAGGCGAGCGCGACGGTCGGCGGCACCCGAAGGGCTGCCAGCCGGCTGATCGCCGTGATGCGTGGCGAGGAGGAAACGGAGACGAGTGTCATGGCGTCACCGCCTGGGAAAGATTGGTGGAGCTCTCGTCGGCGGTGGTCGGGCGGACCTTGCGACCGCCGATCAGCTTCACGCGCGGGTCCAGCAGCGGGTAGACGAGGTCGGCGATCAAATTGACGAGCACGAACACCACTGCCGCAAGCGAGACGACCGCTTGCAGGACAGGCAGGTCCTGCGTGCTCACCGAACGCTGCACCAGACTGCCGATGCCGGTGCGTCCGAACACCGTCTCGGTGATCAGCGAACCGCCGAGCAGTTCGCCGATGGCGAGTGCGATGACGGTGATGACCGGGAGCGAAGACGGCTTGAGCAGGTGCTTGGCAAAGAGGCGCATCTGCCCGAGCCCACGGCTGCGCGCAACGGCGGCGTATTCCTGCTCGGACTCGTTGTCGAGGTTCGCGATCAGCACCTCGGTGATCCGTGCGGAGATGGGGATGCCGAGCGCGACCGCGGCGAAGAAGGTCGCCCAGAAGCTGTCCGGCGCGATTACGCGAAAGAAGCCGAGCTGGAAGCCGAAGATGTGGATCAGCACCAGGCCGATCACGAAGTTCGGCACCGACAGGAACAACGATGGGAAGCCACGCAGAAAGCCCTGGCCGAACCGTTTCGGAAGGAACTGGGTGCCGTAGGCGATCGTGGCCGCCAGCAGCAGCGCGATGGCGAAAGCTGCGGATGCAAGGATCAGTGTCGAAGGGAGAACCTCGGCGATCAGGGTTGTCACAGGCCGGTTGGATCGCATCGACAGGCCGAGGTCGCCGGTCACGAAGTTGGACAAGGACGCCCAGAGCTGGATCGGAATCGGCCGGTCCAGGCCTTGGGCGGCGATGATCTCCTTGATCTGATCCTCGCTGAACCCATTCTGCGGGTCGCGCAGCACGTTGGTGATGGGGTCACCAGGCAGAATACTGACGACGACGAAGGTGAAGACGTAAGCCAGCAGGATGACGACGACGGCTTGGGCGAAGCGCTTCGCGGCATAGGATAGGTAGGCGCTTCTCATGCCGGTCGCCTCCTCACGCTGCTTGTTTGCACTGCGGATTACTCGCCGATCGTTGCCGTGTAATAGCTGGCGTAGGCGATGCCGTTGTAGACCTCCCCCTTGAGCTTCGGGGACTGCACGTAGATCCGCTGGACGATCTGCGTGCGCGGGATGAAATAGCCCTGCTGGAGAACGTAGGTCTGCAACTCGTCGAGCAGCGGATTGCGAATGTCGAAAGAGGCCGCGCCGGCGATCTTGTCGCGCAGTTCATTGAGCGTCTTGTCGCTGTCGCCGAGGTTGAACCAGTTCTCGCCGTTATTGGCGTCGGTGAGGATGCTGGCCACCGTGCCGGCGTCGATGAAGCTGCGCGTCACCTCGTAGGCCGGCACGGCCGGCCCGCCGAACCGGACCTTCTCGCCGAACGTCACGACGTCGTAGGCGCGAATGGTGACCTTCCAGCCGAGCTTGCCGAGTTGCTGGGCGATGAGCTCGTCGATCGACTTTGCCGTCGCAAGATAGGGGTTGGAGTGGAGCGTCAGCGACAGCTGCTTGCCGTCCTTGGTCCGGATGCCGCCAGCACCCTTGATCCAGCCGGCTTCGTCGAGAAGCTTCTCCGCCTTGCCGGGATTGTAGGCCAGGAGCTCGCTATGGTCGGTGGCACCCGGCACGTTGCTCTGGATGAAGGACGTCGCCAGCTTCCAGTCAGGCGTATAGACGGTATCGATGATCTCCTTCCGGTTGATGCCGGCCTGAAGAGCCTGGCGCACTTTCACGTCATTGTATGGCTCCAGCTTGGTGTTGATCGCGAGGCCGTTGACGAAACCGAGATAGCGCGGGGTCGCGACCGTGAAGCCCGCTTCCTTGAGCGATTTCAGTTCCTGCGGTGAGGGGCTGTAGGCGACATCGGCCTGTCCCGACTGGACAGCGGCGACCCGCAGCGACGGCTCGGTCACGAGTTTGTAGGTGATCGAGTTGAGGTAGGCCGGACCGGTGTGACCGACGGCCGCCGGCCCCCAATTGTAGTCCTTGCGCTTGACCAGCTTGACGAAGTCGCCCTCTTTCCAGGAAGCGACCACGTACGGGCCGCTGCCGGATGTCTTGGCCAGATCAGCCTGCTGCGCGGCGGGCTGCGCGATCGTCTTCGGGGAGATGAGGATAGAGCCGTGATAGCCGAGCGTCGGGATAAACCCGAGCGTCGGCGCTTTGAAGACAACCTTCACTGTGGTGGCATCGACCGCCTCAGCATGGTCGTAAGTCTTCGGGAAGAGGCCAATCGGATTGATCCCCTCGTTCCGCCGGCCTGCGTGCCAGATGTCGAGATTGGCGACCACGGCTGACGCGTCGAGCGGTGTTCCGTCGGAGAAGGTCACACCCTTCTTGAGGTGCAGGGTGAACTGTGTGGCCTCGCCGTTCTGCTCCCAGCTTTCGGCGATCCAGGGGCTGACCTTGCCGTCAGCATCGACATAGACGAGCTTGTCGGTCACGTGGCCCCAGATGTGGCCCTGGAAGCTGGAAATCGCGCTGTTGTTCGGAATCCAGGTGCTTCCGAGCGAGTCGATGAGGAAGGTGATGTCGCCGCCGTTCGGTGGAGCGCCGGCACTTCGAGCTGGAGGGAGACCTGCCATCGCCGTCAAGGTCGCTGCTGCAATCACGGAGGCCGTAGCGAGGAGGCGGCGCCGGGAGAGCGAGAGCATTGGGAAACGTGCGGTCATGAAGAGCCCCTGATGATTGATGCGCGATCAGGTCACCGTTTCGCGAAAGCGTTACGGCACGATCAGCGTTTCCTCGTAGGAGAAGCGAAACAAAGGGACCTGGCCATTCCAAATTTCACTTGGGACAGACAACAAAAGCGTCGGGGCGGGGCAGTGGACGCGATGGTCATTTTGTTTTCATTGCGAACGCGCCCGATCTAGGTTTGCCCGTGACCGAACAGCGCAACGATTGCCGCTTCATTCGCGCGTCAACCCGAGTTCGGCGTCGCGACGGTCCTCTCAGGCGCATTATGTCGCGCGGCGCATCACCAAATTGAAAAGACATTCTGCAGAAAGCCGAGCGCTGTAGAACGGCATGCTGGCGATCGAGAATACGCGCGAAGCTTGCGTCGGTAGCGCGATCTTGGGCGAAACGGAACAGGTCAGAAACGGCCTTCGATGCGATTGTTCGTGCCGACGAGATCGGTGACGTTGGAAGCCGCATCGGACGAGCCGGCGGATGCCTGGTTCGCTCGAATGCGATCGAGACAAATGTCGTGCCGGCTAATCTCGGCGATGAGTCCTGGGCAGTTCCGAAAGCCAGGCGAGCGCCTTGTTCTCGTGGGCGCGACGTGCGCCCGGAGAATCCGAAGACGCGATTTCCGCTTCCAATTCATGCATATATGGCCCTAGAAGAGCCTGATGGCGGAAGCCTCACCAAATCAGATTTCTCAATCGATGCGGGTCGATTGGAGCTGGAATATCTCAGTAATATGAATAGCTTAAATCACAGATTTTCCGTGGCGCCCATGATGGACCGGAGCGAGAATTAAAGTCCTTCAATAGGTTAGATAGTGGCGTGTGCACGACGCGTGCACCGGGAGATCAAGAAAAATCTTGAGCAGGCCAGCGTGAGCAGGCGTCCAAAGGTGGATCGAAGCGCTCAGCAGGCGCTACGATACGAATGTCTGAGATCGGGTACATGTGGCGTAGCGGCGGGCGATTGCAGTAGTGCGCAGATAGTAGCGCCAAATCTCACCACGCACTCCAATCCAACCAGAAACGCCTGTTCGGGCCCCACGGCTGATTACATGAAGTGAGGGGATCGCATGTTCGATTTCACGCTTGAATGGGCCAGCCGCCGTTCCACCGCCGAGCGCGCGGTCGACGCGCGAGCGATGACCAATAAGCTTCGTTTCCAGGAGGCTTTCGTCCTCCCGCTGGTCTTGCTGATCATCTTCCTGTTCGCACTGGGCATCATGACAGGAGCTCATTCGATCAGGCCGAGATCGCGCAGCACCCACAGGGCGCGCTGGAGATTGACCGGATCGTTCGGCACGGCGACACTGGAGCCCGGCTTGATCGGCGTGCCCAGCGGATGCTTCTTCGAATAGAGGCCCATCGGCGGGGTGGGGACGTGGACGATGCCGACGAGATCGGTCTTCTGCCGCTCGTTGTAGGAATCGAGAAAGATCGTGTGCTGCATCACATTGGCGTCGATCTCGGATTTGAATACCGCATTGTTGGCTTCAAGGCCCGTCGAGAACTCGACATAGCGGATCTTGTAGCCTTTCTTCTTCAGCTCTGGCTCGACGCCGACCTTGAACTCGTCGATATACGGCCCCGGCACGAAGCCGACCCGGAGCTCCGGCTTCGCGGGCTGCTGTGCCAAGGCGTCTTCGGCGAAAGGGCAAAGAGCCAAAAGGCCGGAGAGGAGAAACAACGCTGTCTTCATGTCTTCTTACTGGTCTCGAGTTGGGATGTCAGTGCGGAATCGGTGTCAGGCGATCGCCTTGACCGCGTTGGAGTAGATGCTGGCGGGACGCGCCAGGCCGTAATGCTCGCGGAGCGTCGTACCGGTGTAGTCCTCGCGGAACAGGCCGCGCTTGCGCAGGATCGGGACGACCTGCTCGGCGAAGACGTCGAAGCCGCCGGGCAGCCAGGGCGGCATCACGTTGAATCCGTCCGCCGCACCGCCCTCGAACCAGGTCTGGATGTTGTCGGCGATCTTTTCCGGCGTGCCCGCAATCACCCAGTGGCCGCGGGCGCCGGCGAGGCGCTGCACCAGCTGCCGGATCGTCGGTTTCTCACGATCGACGATATCGACCACCAGCTTGAAGCGGCTGGCAACGCCGCGCGCGCTCGCGGTGTCGATGAGATGGCGCGGGACGGGGCCGTCGAGATCATAGCTGGTGAGATCGACGCCGATCATTTGGCGCAGCTGGGTCAGGGAATATTCCGGTTGGATCAGCGCGTTGAATTCGTCCTGGAGCCGGTCCGCCTCGGCCTGCGTGCTGCCGATGAAAGGGCTAATGCCCGGCAGGATCTTGATCTCATCCGGACCGCGGTCGAAGGCGCGGGCCTGGCGCTTGATATCGGTATAGAACGCCTTCGCCGAGTCCACGGTTTGATGCGCGGTAAAGATCGCCTCCGCAAAGTGGGCGGCGAAGGCACGGCCGTCGTCGGAGGCGCCGGCCTGGACATAGACCGGCCGGCCCTGCGGCACGCGCGAAATGTTGAGCGGGCCGCGCACGCGAAAGTGTTTGCCGACATGGTCGAGCGTGTGGATCTTGCTGGTATCGGCAAAAATGCCCGAGATGGGGTCGTTGACGAGCGCGTCATCCTCCCAGCTGTCCCAGAGCCGCGAGATCACGTCGAGATATTCGCGGGCGCGCTCGTAGCGTTCGTGATGCGGGGGGTGTTCGGGCAGGCCAAAGTTCTGCGCTGCTTGTGGCGCACTGGTCGTCACGATATTCCAGCCGGCGCGACCCTGGCTCAGATGGTCGAGCGAGGCGAACAGGCGCGCGAGGTTGTAAGGCTCGGTATAAGTGGTCGACGCGGTTGCGATGAGGCCGATGCGTTTCGTCACTGCGGCAATCGCAGCCAGCCAGGTGATCGGCTCGAAGCGAAAGCGCTGGGCATAGCGAACGTTGTCGGCGAGGGCCGGACCGTCGGCAAAGAAGATGGCGTCGAATTTACTGGCCTCGGCCCGCTGCGCCAGCTCCTGGTAAAAGGTGATGTCGAGGATGCGTTCCGCCGACGATCCCTTGTAGCGCCACGCGGCTTCGTGGTGGCCGCCGGGATAGATGAAGAGATTGAGAACAAGCTGCCGTTGGTTGCCCATGGTTCGAATGTCCAGATGCGATTGCCGGAGAAACTAGGAGGCGGATGGAGCCGTTCGCGACCTCGGCTTTCGCGCGAAGGCGAAACGCAGATATCGCTCCAGGCGCAGGCCCTCCGGGGTACGCCTCGCCTCGACTAGCGCTGCAAAGGCCGCGTCGATCGCCGCCCGCTCCGCCGGCGAAAAGCCGCCAAGGAAGTTGCCGAAGGCGCTGGCCTCGGACCATCCCAGCACCGACGTCACGTCGCCGTGCAGATCGACGAGCGAGCGCAGGTCGCTTCGGTAATCGACGAACCCGACCTCGGCGAACAGGGCTCTGAGCTCGTCGTCGGTTGCTCCGAGCACGCGATGCGACTCGCTGCTTCTCTCGCCGAAGCCGGCCTGTTCGATCGCCTGGCGGAGCAGGGTTCGCGACTCGTGAGGTTTGGTCGGATCCTGAACGTTCAGCCCGATCCGGCCGCCCGGCCTGAGGACGCGTTCGATCTCACGCAGCGCCTGCCGCTTGTCCGCGATCCAGTGGAAGACGCTGTTGAGGTAGACGGCGTCGAATTCCGCGGGTCCAAAGCGCGAAAGGTCCTCGGCACGGCCGACATCGAAGGTCAGCGTCCCCGAGGCGCGCGGACGCGCGATGGCGACCCGGTTCTCCAACGGGTCGATGCCGATCACGCGCCCGGTCGGGCCGACAAGTCCCGCGACGAATTCGGTCAGGCGGCCGGTGCCGGCGCCGATATCGAGCACGCGATCCCCTGACTTCAAAGCCAGCGGTCCAATGAGAAATTTGCCATGGTGAAACTGGAGGATGCCGGCTTGCTCGTAGGTCCGTGCAAGCTCGGGCGTGTCCCGTTCAAGGCTGATGACGCCGGCGGTCGACATCGTGCTTTCCAAAATCTCCAACGAGCCGTCGAGACGGCTTGATCGAGACGAACTCTATGTTGCCGGGGTGAGAAAAGTCGATGAAATGGATTTGCGTTGTTCGGTGCGATGCGAGCATGAATCTAGTGGCGGGAGCGCATTCAGTAGATGACGTCACGAACCGATCGTCTCAATTTAAAGCCGACGTACGAGCGAATGTCCGGTCGCCCTTCCTGGCTTGCTCCGCGCTATCGACGCAAATCTTTCAACACGCTGTGCCCTCGCGGTGGGTTCGTTGTTCGGGCCGCCAAACAAAACCGATTCCATTTCATTGACTGAGTGTCGTGGGCTTCTACGATTTGGTCGCATCTGATGCGGACAAATCCGGGTGCAACATGTTTCAGTCTGATGTCGATGACGCGGCTCGCGAAACCCTGCGTCTGATTGGTCCAGATCCGCAGAACTGGGTTCAGGATCGTCACGGGGTCGACCACAACGTCGCCATCATCGGGGGCGGGCAATCCGGAAGCGCTTTCGCCTTTGCATTGCGCCGTGCCGGCATCGGCAAGGTCACGGTGATCGATGCATCACATGACGCGGCGTCGTCCGGTCCATGGCTGAGCAGCGCGCGCATGCACAAGCTGCGCACGCCGAAGAGCTTGCCCGGACCCGAGCTCGGCCTACCCGGACTGAGCTTCCAGTCCTGGTATGAGGCCCGCCACGGCGCGGCCGCGTATGAAGCGATCGATCGCATTGCTCGCGTGGATTGGGCCGCCTACCTCGATTGGTACCGCAAGACTCTTGGTATTGAGGTGCGCTACCGGGCGAAGCTTCTCCGCATCGAGCCGGCGGGGGATCATTTGCGGCTTCATCTCGACGTCGCCGGTGAGGCAAGGATCGAGACGGCCCGCAAGATTATCCTGGCCGGCGGCTTCCCAAGTAACGGCGGCCCCGTCGTTCCCGACGTGCTCTCGCGCAGTCTGCCAAAGGAGCTTTACGCGCATACGTTGGAGCCGATCGATTTCGAAAAGCTTCGCGACAAGTCGGTCGCGGTGCTGGGCAGCGCGGCCTCCGCGTTCGATGCCGCGGCTGTTGCGCTCGAAGCAGGGGCGAGGGAGGTGCATCTCTTTGCACGCCGCGGCAGGGTGGCCTCGGAGCCTGTGATCAGGACGCGTGGATATCCGGGCGCATACGACAACTACGGGGCGCTCCCGGACGCGGTGCGCTGGCATCAGGCCATTCGCTTCCGTCGCGCGGGATCGACGCCGCCGCCCGATGCAATCGCGCGTGCGGTCAAGTTCCCCAACTTCCACCTTCATCTGGCAGCGCCGTGGACGTCAGCCAAGCCGTTCGGACGGCGGCTGCTCGCGACCACGCCGCAGGGCGACATCGCATTCGATTTCGTCATCGCCGGTACGGGCTACCAGGTCGATCTGGCGAAGCGGCCTGAGCTCGCCGCCTTCTCCGACGAGATCCTGCTATGGCGCGACCGCTATTCTCCGGCCGCGGACGAGCAGGACGAGGCCCTGGGCGCACACCCTTATCTCGGTGCGGGCCATGAATTCCTGGAGAAGGAGCCCGGCCGCGCGCCTTACTTGCGGAACATCCACGTGTTCAACCCCGCGGCATTCGTCAGCTTCGGCCTGCCGATTGGGGACGTGCCGAGCTTCAAGCGCGATATTCCGGGCGTCGTGGCGCGGATCAGCAGGGATCTGTTCCTTGACGACCTTCCGGCGCACGAGGCGCGGATCAACGGGCCGATCGCCGACGACTTCGAGCCGGCCCTTTACGCGTCGGCCGTCTGGCGGTCGCCGAATATCGTCGCGGCAGAATAGAGCAGAGTGCAAGTAGCAACTGGACACGCCATGATCGTGGATGCGTCTGTTTCTTAGCGGCCTCGAACTTTGGAAGCTATTTCCGAAGTCCTTGAGTTAGCATCCTGTGACTGAACAAGGGGCTGCATCGATGCAGCCCCGGGGGAAGATCCCGCCAGACGCGATTGTCGCCAGAGCAGACGGCGGTCTCGCAAGAGGATCGATCGCAACATCACTGCCTTTCACTCCGCCATCGCAGCAGCGATCGGCGAACGGCGGAGCCTTGTCCAAATGGATCGCGGTCTCGGGGAAGATGACATGACAGACGGAATCACCATCGACAACGTCATTCCGCGTTCGGATATCGTCAAGCGATCGGCCCGTATCGGCGCCGAAATCAGGAACATCAAGCTTTCGGGCGATCTTCCGGATCGGACGATTGCGGCGATCAACCAGGTGCTGCTCGAGCACAAAGTCATCTTCTTCCGTGACCAGAATCATCTCGACGATGCCGAGCAGGAGCGTTTTGCCCATCGGCTCGGCAAGCTGGTGCCACATCCCACGGTCGGCGCCACCAAGGGAACGGCCTCGATCCTCGAACTTGACTCCGCGCGCGGAGGCGGGCGCGCCGACCAGTGGCACACCGACGTCACATTCGTCGACGCTTATCCGAAGATCTCAGTCTTGCGCGGCGTCGTGATCCCCGAGTTCGGCGGCGACACGATCTGGTCGAACACGGCGGCGTCCTATCTGGATCTGCCGGCTCCGCTGCGCAAGCTCGCGGACGAGTTGTGGGCGGTGCACAGCAATGCCTATGACTATGCGGTCAAGACCCGTGCGAGCGATGCTGACCGGAAGCAATTCGAGGAGGTCTTTACGGCGACGGTCTACGAGACCGAGCATCCCGTCGTTCGCGTCCATCCCGAAACCGCGGAACGGACGCTGGTGCTCGGCAATTTCGTCCAGCGCTTTGTCGGCCTGTCGAAATACGACAGCCAGAAACTGTTCGACCTGTTCCAGTCGCACATCACCGCACCCGAGAACACCGTGCGCTGGAGCTGGCGGCAAGGTGACGTGGTGATCTGGGACAATCGCGCGACCCAGCACTATGCGGTCAACGATTACGGCGACCAGCACCGCGTGGTCCGGCGTGCCACCATCGATGGCGAGGTGCCGGTCAGCATCGACGGCCGCAGCAGCGTGACCCGCGTCAAGGCGGCGAAGCCCCAGGCGAAGGCCGCCTGAACCGAGCAATGGAGTGAACACAATGAAGATCGCTATCTCTGCGTTGCGTCGTCTGGTTGCCGGCCTGCGGGCAAGAGGGCGGCAACTCGGTCTGGCCGGCCTCGGCCTGACGGCTCTCGCCAGCAGTGCCATGGCCGAGGCGCAGCTCGAAAAGACCGAGATTCGTTACCAGGGCTGGGCCGGGCAGGTGACGTTCATCGAACTGGCCGACGATCTCGGCTATCTCGCGCCGCTCAAGCTCAAATGGGTCGGCAACACCATCAGCGGTCCGCAGGACATCCAGACCGTCGTCACGGGCGACATCGATATCGGCGGCGCGTTCTATGGCGCGATCATCAAGCTGATCGCAGCCAGGGCGCCGATCAAGGCTGTTGTCGGCTATTACGGCTCGGACGACAACACCTACAACGGCTACTACGTGAAGGAGGTCAGTCCGATCAAGACCGCGCGCGACCTGATCGGCAAGAAGGTCGCGGTGAACACGCTGGGCGCGCATCTCGAATTCGTGCTGCGCGAATATCTGACCCGCAATGGCCTGACGCCGGCGGAGGCGAAGCAAGTGACGCTGGTTGCGATCCCGCCGGTCACCGGTGAGCAGGCGCTGCGGCAGGGGCAGGTCGAGGTCAGTACGCTGAACGGCGTGCTGCGCGACAAGGCGCTGGAGCGCGGCGGCATCCGCAGGCTGTTCGCGGACTCTGACATCTTCGGAAACTTCACTGGCGGCTCCTATGTCTTGCGAGACAAGTTCATCAAGGACAACCCCAACTCCTCCCGCAAGCTGATCGAGGGCGTGTCCCGTGCCATCGCCTGGGCGCAGACGACGCCGCCCGAGGAGGTCCGCGCCCGCTTCGAACGCATCATTGCCGATCGCAAGCGCAACGAGGACGCAACACCCATCAAATACTGGAAGAGCACGGGTGTCGCGACCAGGGGCGGGGTGATCGGCGATGCTGAGCTCCAGGTGTGGATCGACTGGCTGGTCAAGGACGGTCTGTTGAAGCAGGACCAGCTCAAGCCATCGGACATCTATACCAACGAGTTCAACCATTTCCGCCCCGGCAAGACCGCGGAGGCCAAATGACCATGGCCAAGATCCGCTTCGAGCACGTCCGCAAGGAGTTCCTGGTCCGCGGCAAGGATGGCGGGCCGGCGCAGAGCTTCACCGCGCTCGATGATATCACGCTGGATGTTCGTGCCGGCGAATTCCTGGCGCTGGTCGGGCCGAGCGGCTGCGGCAAGTCGACCTTGCTGGATCTGCTCGGCGGACTGACGGCGCCGAGCAGCGGACGCATCCTGCTCGATGGCAAGGTCATCGAGGGCCCGGCGCGCGACCGCGGCATCGTGTTCCAGCAATATGCGCTGTTTCCCTGGCGCACAGCCGCGCAGAACGTCGAGTTCGGGCTCGACATCGCGGGTCTCAAAGCCAGGGAGCGGCGCGAGCGGGCTCTGCATTATCTCGATCTGGTCGGACTGTCTGGCTTTGCCGACCGCTATCCGCACGAACTCTCCGGCGGCATGAAGCAACGCGTCGCGATCGCGCGAAGCCTTGCCTACGATCCGGAGGTGCTGCTGATGGACGAGCCCTTTGCCGCGCTCGACGCACAGACGCGTGAGACGCTGCAAGGCGAGCTGCTGCGGATCTGGCGCAGGACCGGGAAAACCATCCTGTTCATCACGCACGGCATCGACGAGGCCGTCGTGCTCGGCCAGCGCGTGGCCGTGATGACCTCGCGCCCCGGCCGGATCAAGCAGATTGTCGATATTCCCGCCGAGCTGCACAGCGAGACCGAGGACGTCCGCTCGCTGCCCCAGTTCGGGCAGGTCAGGCACGAGGTGTGGTCCTTGCTGCGCGACGAAGTGTTGAAGGCGCAGGGCTCCCAGGTGCCCGCGCCGGACGGCGAGCGCGCAGGAAAGAAGGAGTTGGCCCATGTCTAATCTGGAGATCCTGACGCTGCTGGAACTCGCCGAGGGGAGTCCGAAGGATCGGGCCAGACCACGCGCCGGCGCGGTTGCCGCCGCGACGGGCAGCCTAGTGCGATGGTTCGGCATCATCGGGCAACGATCCCTGCTGCTGCTGGTGTTCCTGGCTGTCTGGGAGACGACGCCGCGCCTCGGGTTGATCGACGTGACGTTCCTGCCGCCGTTCTCCGAGGTGATCGCCGCGGGCTGGCAGCTCGCGCAGAGCGGTGAACTCTATGACGACGTCGGTGCAAGCCTGCTTCGCGCGCTGAGCGGATTCCTGATCGCCATTGTCCTGTTCGTGCCGTTGGGTGTGCTGACGGGATGGTACGCGCGGCTTGGCGATCTCCTGAACCAGACCATCGAGATCGCACGCAACACGGCGCCGCTGGCGCTGCTCCCTGTTTTCATCCTGCTGCTCGGCATTGGTGAGCTCTCGAAGGTCACCATGGTGGTTTATAGCTGCGCCTGGCCGCTGCTGCTCAATACGATCGCGGCCGTACGCCAGGTCGATCCGCTGCTGGTCAAGTCAGCGCGGACGATGGGCGCGACACCGAGCCAGTTGTTCCGGAAGGTGATCCTGCCGGCATCATTGCCGACAATCTTCGTCGGCATCCGTCTGGCGAGCGCATCCGCGATGCTGGTCCTGGTGGCGTCAGAAATGGTCGGCGCGAAATCGGGGCTCGGCTATCTCATCATCAACAGCCAATACAGCTTCCTGATCCCCCAGATGTATTTTGGCATCCTGGGCATTACCGTGATCGGCCTCGTCTTCAACGCGATCCTCGAGACGCTGGAACGCCGCCTGATGCGCTGGAAGGCGCCCGCCGCCTAACCCTGCTTGTTGCGGGCGGTGGCCTGCGTCACGATGCTGTTCGGCGGCACGTCCTGGGTGACCCAGACGTTGCCGCCGATCGTCGCGCCCCGGCCGATCGTGATCCGCCCGAGGATGGTTGCGCCGGCATAAATCACGACGTCGTCCTCGACGATCGGATGCCGTGCATCGCCCTTGATCAAATGGCCATCGTCGTCGGTTGGAAAATGGCGCGCGCCGAGCGTCACGGCCTGATAGATCCGGACATTGTCGCCGATGATTGCGGTCTCCCCGATGACCACACCGGTCCCGTGATCAATGAAGAAGCCGGATCCGATGCTGGCGCCGGGGTGAATGTCGATCCCGGTTCTCGTATGAGCGATCTCCGCGACAAGTCGGGCGATCAAGCGCGCATTGAGCCCATCAAGGATATGTGCCAGCCGGTGATGGATGATCGCCGTCATGCCCGGATATCCGATCAGGATCTCCGGAAAATTCCTGGCTGCGGGATCGCCGACGAAGGCGGCTCTCAGATCGGAGATCAGGAGTCCACGCACCACCGGCAGGCGCTCGCCGAACTGCCGCGTCAGCTCGACCGCGTCCTCGCGCCGGTAGCCCGGGATCAGCTCGTCACCGACGAATCGTGCGCCGCGGTGGATCTGGTCGCAAAGGCCGTCGAGAGCGATGCTCAGGCGATTGCCGACGAAATAGTCGATATTCTCGCCGTCGAGGTCGAACTGACCGTAATGCCTCGGAAACAGCGCCTCGGTGAGGCCATCCAGAATGGCCTGAAGCGCCTCGCGCGAGGGAGCGCGTCGCGCCTCTCCGTCGCGCCGTATGCTGTGTGTTTCTTCGCGCGAGAGACGAAGCTCGGCGACAATCCTATCAAGCTGCCAGCGCCCGCCGCTGGGCGATTCCGGCGGGTTATCTGACATGGGCCAACGGAATGCTGATTTCGGCGAGGAGGTCGAGGTCGAAGTCATGGGTGATCCTGATGTACTGGCCGTTCCAGTACACCAGGCCCGACAGTTCGCGGGACAGCTCGAAGCTCAACAGGCTGCCGATGATGATGCCATGCGAGTGCCGTTCGATGATTTCCTCGACCTTGCATTCGATGGTTGCGAGAGTGTCGCCAAGCAGCGGCACGCCGGCCGTCCCCGCGGACCATCGGATCCCGTCGAAGCGCTCGTGGCCCTTCAAGCTGCCGTCGCTGAAGCGCCCGGCGAGGGCCTGCTGGTCCGATCCCAGAATGTTGACGCCGAATACGCCGTAACGCGCGATTCGAGCAAAGGACGAGGCCTGCCGGTTGACGCTGACCAGTAGCCGGGGCGGACTGGCACTGAGCGACGTCAGGGACGTCACCGTCATGCCGGTGATGTCCTCGTCGCGGCCGGCCGTGATGATGGTGACGCCGCCGGCCAGGCGCCGCATCACGGCTCGAAACTGATGCTCGACCTCGTCATCGCCGCTGACCAGATGAATGTCGGACTTTCCCATCTGTCGCTCCTCGCATCGGACGCCGTGGATCGGCCTGTTCGCTCTCAGAAAAAGCCCTTCGCGGGCAACGGCGTGCCGTTGATCTCGTGTTCGCCGATCGAACGCGCCTTGTAGGTGGTCGGATTGTGCGACGAGAGCGTCCGTGCATTGCGCCAGTGACGGTCGAAGTTGGTGACCTTCTTGGTCGCCGATGCGCCGCCGACATCGAACAGCAGGCTGCCACCTCGGATGGCGAAATCATCGGCGATGATCTTGGCCTTTGCCGAGAGCAGCGCGGCGGTGTGCGCCGCCTCGATAGCGTTCGCCGCGCCGGCGTCGAACGCATCGGTTGCAATGTCGAGCGCCTCGGCGGCCGCCAGCACCACCGTCTCGGCCGCAAAAGCGCCGCTGGCGATCTGGCCGACCGTCTGTTGCAGGAGCGGATCGTCGGTCGGGATCTCGGTAGGCGCGTAGTAAAACGTACGCTTGCGCGAGCGGACCAGGACTGTCGCATCGCGCAGCGTCGCGCGTGCGATGCCGGCAACGACCGCCGTCAGGAAGAGCTGTGCAAACGTGTTGGAATAGGGCACGCCATAACCGCTGTCCGGCGTATCGAACACCACTTCCTCGCGCCTGACCTTGACGCTGCGGAAGTGCGTCGTGCCGGTCGCGGTAAGTCGCTGCCCGAGCCCGTCCCAGTCATCGACCAGCTCGATGCCCTCGCGCTTGATCGACACGATCGTGGCGCCCGTCGCACCGGACGGATCGGCCGCGCGCACCAGCACATAATCCGAGTACAACGTGCCTGTGCTGTAGTATTTGGTGCCGTTCAGCAGATAATCGCCGTTCCCGTCGGGCGTGAACGTCGTCCCGGGCGTGACATTGCCGACGCGCGGGCTTTCGAGCTCGGTCGTCGCAAGTCCGATGATGGCGCCCTCGGCGACCGCCTTCTGCCATTGTCGGCTCTGCTCGTCCTTGGGTGTACGCACCAGGCGCTCGACCACGCTGAAATGGTTGCGCAGGATGTGCGCGACATTGGCGTCGGCCTCGCCAAGCCGGATCACGAAGGCGAAGAGATCGCGGATCGTGCTGCCAGCACCGCCGGCGGTTACCGGAAGTCGTAGTGCGCCCAAGCGTGCCCGCCGGATGAGATCGATGATCTCGAAGGGCAGGACGCGGTCGCGTTCGCGGTCGCTGGCCCCCTCGGCGATCTGGTTGAGCAGAGCCTCCAGCTCCGGCGAGCCGGTCTTGAGCGGTTCGGGTGTGCCGAGGGAGGGGGCGGACACGGTCTTGTTCATAGTGTTGGCCTGTTATTAGAGCTGGGCGAGATGGTCGGTCACCTTGACCGGCTCGGGTAGAACCTTGCGGGCCGCGAGCCAGTCGGCTGCCCTTTGCAGCTCGCCCACGAACTGCTCGTCGTTGACCGCGAAGTAGCGATACTTGCGGTTCATCGCGATGAACTGGTCGCGGACCTGATCGCTGTATTTCCCCGCCTTCTGGGCGATGTACTCGGCATCCCTGCTGTTCTCCGAAATCCACTTGCCTTCGGCGCGGAAGGCGTCGTTCACCGCGCGGACGAGGGCGGGATTGTCGGTCGCGAATTTGCGGGTGGTCAGATAGGACGTGTAGTCGATCTGGAATTCGAGATCGCGCCCCTCAAGGAAGATGTCGTGCGCCTTGTATTCGAGCCGGGCGATGTCGACGCCGGGGCTCCACATCGACCAGGCGTCGACCTTGCCGGAGGCGAGCGCCGGCGCCGCATCAGGAGGATTGAGATAGACGAACTTTACCGCGGAGCGGTCGACCTTGTGTTTCTCGAGCGCCGCGACCAGCAGGAACTCGCCGAGGCCTGAGCGATTGACCGCGACCGACTTGCCGACGAGGTCTTCGACCTTGTCGATGCCGGAGCCGTCCTTGGCGATGATCGCTGTGGTGCGGGGCTCGTAGACCACGAACTGGGTGAACACCAGCGGCGAGCCGGCGATGATAGCGGCGAGCGCAGGCGTGGTGCTGCCGCCAAAGCTGAAATCTGCGCTGCCGCCCGTCACCGCCTGCAAGGTCGGCGCATGATTCGGGAAGGGGCCGAGCCACTCGACCTTGATGCCATCCCTGGCCAGCACCTTCTCGAACTCGCCGCGCTCCTTGGCGATCAGATTGAGGCCGCTCAGGCCCCAGGTCAGGCGGACCGTGTCGGTGGTACGGCCAGGCGCGGCCTGGGCGAATTCGCTGATATTCATGCCGGCGAGCGCGCCAATGCCAAAAGCTGCGGAGCCGAGGAAGCTCCGCCGGGATGGTTTGGAAGATGAAGAGTCGGACATGTTGGCCTTCCGGATGACTAGCTGGGAGAATGGGGAACCACGCCAAGCTCGCCGAGGAGCTCGGCGCGCGAGATGGGTGTCGAGCCGTCACGCACGGCGCGATGGTCGAAGGCGATCGCGCCGTTGCGCATCACGAGGATCCGATCGGCAAGCGCGATGGCTTCGTCGACATCGTGGGTGACGAGCAGGACGCCGGGCTGATGATTGGCCACCAGCTCGCGGACCAGCTCGTGCATGCGGATACGGGTGAGCGCATCGAGCGCGGCAAACGGCTCGTCGAGCAGCAGAAGCTCGGGCTGCTGCACCAGCGCGCGGGCGAGGGCAACGCGCTGGGCTTGCCCACCGGACAGATTGCGGGGCCAGTCGTCGAGCCTGTCACCGAGGCCGACCTCGCTAAGCGCTTCGGCGGCGCGTTCGCGAGGATCCGGAGCCCGCAAGCCGAGTGCCACATTGCGCCAGAGATTGTCCCATGGCAGCAGCCGATGCTCCTGAAACACCACGGCCGGCCGGCGGGGCGCCACGATACGGCCCCCCTGGATGGGGTCGAGCCCGGCCAGCGCCCGCAACAATGTTGTCTTGCCACACCCGCTCTCGCCGAGCAGGGCGACGAATTCGCCACGATCGATGCGCAGGTTCAGCTTCTCGATCACGACGCGGCTGCCGTAGCTGCGGACGAGGTTGCGGACAACGACGGCCGGTCTGGATTCGAACGGCGCGGAGGGCTGCGGAGCGACGTGCACGTTCATCTCGCTGCTCCGTAATTCGGATGCCAGGCGAGGAGGCGCTGTTCGAGAAAGCGCGCAATGGCGTCGGCCGCGACGCCGACCAGCGCATAGATCACGATCGTCAGGACGATCACATCGGTGCGCAGGAATTCGCGGGCATCCATCGCGAGAAAGCCGATTCCCGACTGCGCGCCGATGGTTTCAGCCACCACCAGCGCGAGCCACGCCGTGGCAAGAGCGTAACGAACACCGGTCAGGATCGACGGCAGCGCGCCTGGAAGGATGATCCTGCGGATCAGTTGGAGCGAGCTTAGGCCCTGGACCCGTCCCAGCTCAAGCAGCTTGGGATCGACCTGGCGGATACCAAGCACCGTATTGATATAGATCGGGAACGTGACGCCGAGCGCGACAAGGAAGATCTTTTCCGCTTCGCCGACGCCCAGCCAGACGATGACGAGGGGGAGCGCGGCGAGGAAGGGGATGGCCCTGATCATCTGCACGCTGCGGTCGATCGCGGCTTCCGCTACCCGCGAGAAGCCGACAAGAATGCCCAGCGTGGCGCCAACCGCAGCACCGATCGCAAAGCCGGCTGCGGCACGCAGGAGGCTGACGCCGAGGTCGTTCAACAGACTCCCGGTGGTCGCAAGCTTGAACGCTGTCCGGATGACCTTGCTCGGCGCGGGCAGAACCTGTGGCGAAAGCCATCCCGCCTGTGCAAGCGCCTCCCAGACAATCACGAGCATCGCGGGCGCGATCCAGGACAGGAGCTGAAGGCCGCGAGCACCAAGCTTGCTTGCTCGCGCCGGCGATTGAACGCTGCCCTGCGTTGACGGCGCGTTAGCCGCGCCGATCGCCGTACTGTCGATTTGGCTCAGTTCGATATTGCTCAAGACGCGAGTCCTCGTTCCACCTCCTGCACCCGATCCGGGAGGTGCGACGCCAATGACTTGCCGTCCGCGGAAAATGTCCCACGAAATCGGCCCGACAGAAATAGAGCGCTATTTCAATTGTCATTCGATACGGAGTGATCTGCTGTCGTTGCGGCGCCGCTGCACGACAAAGAAAATCTTTTGAGGCGGATGTGCTTGATCTCGCATCAGCCGTTGGCGAGAACAGGTAACGATCGATAGCATGGCCAAAGAAAGTTACAGGAGAGCACGATGGCGACTGCACCTCTTCGCTTCGGCATTTGGGCGCTGGTGCATGGGCCGCGCGCGGCGCATCAGGATCCCGAAGAGCCCTATGATGCGTCCTGGGAGCGCAATCGCGATCTCATCCTTGCAGCCGAAGAGCTCGGTTATGATTCAACGCTGATCGCGCAGCACACCATCAACCCGCATCAGGAAGACCTCGATCAGCTCGAGGCCTGGAGTGCCGCGGCAGCGATCGCGGCGCTGACCAAGCGCATCGAGATCATTGCTGCGATCAAGCCCTATCTCTATCACCCCGTCGTGCTGGCGAAGCTCGCACTCGGGATCGAGAACATCAGCGGTGGCCGGTTTGCGATCAATCTGGTCAATGCCTGGAACCGTCCCGAACTGGAGAAGGCCGGGATCGGCTTCCCGGATCATGACGCTCGCTATGCCTATGGCCGCGAGTGGATATCTGTCGTCTCGCGTCTCATGGAAGGCGAGCGTCTCAATTATGCGGGCGAGCATTTCAACGTCACGGACTATGCCCTGCGCCCGACCAGCCTGTATCGCAAGCGTCCGGCCATCTATGTCGGCGGTGAGTCCGGGCCGGCGCGCGGCCTCGTTGCAGGCCATGGTGACGTCTGGTTCATCAATGGCCAGCCGCTGGAGGATGTGGCTGGGTTGATTGCCGATGTCGCAGTGCGCCCGCGCGATGCCGCGCCGCCGCTCCGTTTCGGCTTGTCGGCCTTCGTCGTCGCACGCGAAACCCGGGGGCTGGCGCAGGCCGCTTACGAGCGGTTGCTGAGCCTCGCCGCAAAGGATGCGCCGATGAAGGCGATCCAGAAGCAGAACACCGACCCTGAGGTCGTGATGATGCAGACCATGCAGAAGACGCCGCGCGTTGGCAGCAATGGCGGTACTGCCGCGGGGCTGGTCGGGAGCTATGACGAGGTGGTTGAGCGCATCGAGGCGTTCCACGCGGCCGGCATAGAGCTCTTCATGCTGCAATTCCAGCCGTTCGAGGCCGAGATGCGGCGATTTGCACTCGAGGTAATTCCGCGCGTGCGGGCCAGGCAATCGGCCAAGCCCGCCGACGGGCGGGCTCGATCTCTGGGATAAATAGTCGGGACAGCTAGGCTGATGCGACCTCCGGCGACCGCTTCGCATATCGGCTCACTGGTCGCTGCAGGCCAAAATGATCGCGTAGCGTCGAGCCGGCGTACTCGGTGCGGAACAGCCCGCGACTCTGTAGGATGGGCACGACGGTATCGACGAAGGTCTCCAGACCGGACGGCAGTACGTCTGGCATGAGGTTGAAACCATCGGCGGCACCCGCCTTGAACCAAGCCTCGATGTCGTCGGCGATCTGCTCCGGCGTGCCGACGATGATGCGATGTCCGACGCCGCCTCCGAGCGCGCGGATCAGCTGTCGGACTGTGAGATTGCCACGCCGTGCGATATTCACGGTGCCTTGGAACATGGTATGGTTGGCATTGACCGGAAGCGGCAGGGGATCCGGCAGGGGCTTGTCGAGCTCGAGGAGGGTAGGGTCGATCTGAAGCGTGCCGGCCAACCGCGCCAGGCTGTATTCGATCGGCACCAGTTCCCAGAGCTCGTCCTGTCGCCGCTTGGCTTCGGCCTCGGTGCTGCCGATGACGGTGGCGAGCCCGGGCAGAATGACGATGGAATCGCCGGAACGACGATAGGACGCGGCGCGTGCGCGCAGATCGCGCGCATACGCGACGCCTTCCTCGATGCTCTGCGCCAGCGTGAATACGGCTTCTGCATAGGCTGCCGCGAAATCGCGCCCGTCATTCGAGCCACCCGCCTGCACCGTGATCGGTCGCCCCTGTGGTGAGCGTGGGACGTTCAGCGGTCCTGCCACCGAGTAATGCGGGCCGCGGTGCGCGATCGGGTGCACTTTCGACGTATCAACAAATCGCGCGCTCGCCTTGTCGCCCACAAAGGCGTCGTCCTCCCAGCTGTCGAACAATGCGTGGACGACTTCCGTGAACTCCTTGGCGCGTTCGTAGCGTGCCTTGTGTTCCGTCACCGACGACAGACCGAAATTGCGGCCTGAAGCGGCATCTGCCGTGGTGACCGCGTTCCATCCCGAGCGGCCGCCGCTGGCGTGGTCGAGCGTCACGAAACGGCGTGCGATGTTGTAGGGCTCGTTGTAGGTCGTCGACACCGTCCCAATCAGACCGATGTGCCTGGTCGTTGCGGCAACTGTTGCCAGCACGATGGTCGGCTCCATCGACGTGAACGACCGGTAGTCGATACGGTCGTTCACGGCTGGCGAGTCCGCCAGAAAGATTGCGTCAAACTTGCCGCGCTCGGCAATCTGAGCCACGCTCACATAATGACCGAGATCGAAGAAGGCGCGTGGATCGCTGTCGGGCAGTCGCCAAGCTGACGGATATACGCCGGAGTGAAGCAGGTTGACGTTCAGGTGCAATTGGCGTGGCGACATGGGGATTCCAAAGGTCAGCTGGTTGTCGGGTCACGATACGCAACGATCGCGCAGCATCGAATTGTCGGATTGGCGTTCGATGTCGTCGATTTCATCCACCGTCGGCGTGAGTGCTCGAATAATTTTTCAAACTTCATGTGCAGCCGCGGTCGCGACCGTTTGCATGTTGCGTTTGCGCGCGACGACGAACTACATCGCGATGCAACAAGAGATAACGCCTCGTGCAGATCGGATGAAGCGTAAACGAACGTCATCCTTCAATTGATGATGTTCGATGCGCCGATTGCAGGGGCAGCAGCAGAAACGATTGCGAGTGACGCGGATGAAGAAGAATAATTTGCTGGTGAGCGGCGTGGCGATTGCCTTGCTTGCGTCGAATGTAGCGTATGCCGAAGACAAGCCGGTTTCCGGAGGCGCGTTGCGGTGGGGCGTGACGACCGAGCCATCATGCTTCGATCCGCATTATTCGTCACAGCAGGCCGCGTTCTTCGTGGCCCGCAATTACATCGACTCGCTGATCGCGAAGAAGGCGGATGGCACGTTCGCACCCTGGCTTGCGACCGAGTGGTCGATTTCGACCGACGGCAAGGAATACACATACAGACTGAGGGAAGACGTCGTCTTCCACGACGGGGAGAAGTTCGACGCTGCAGCGGTCAAGGCCAACTACGATTTCGTCAAGAAGCCCGAGAACGCGGTCACCGCGGTCTCGCTGCTCCAGGCCTACGATCGTGCCGAAGTGGTCTCGCCCTATGTGGTCAAACTGGTGTTGTCGACGCCGGATTCGAGTTTCCTGGAGTCGACCTCGAATGTGAAGCTCGGCCTGATCTCGCCGAAATCGCTGGCGAAGGGTGATCTCTGCGGAGGTGGACGCGGGTTGGCCGGCACGGGACCGTTCGTGTTCGAGAGCTACACGCGCGGCCAGTCCGCGGTGTTCGCGCGCAACGCGGCCTATAATTGGGCGCCTGGCAATGCCGCGCATAACGGACCTGCTCATCTGGACCGCGTCACTTTCCGCTTCCTCCCCGAATATGCCGTTCGCACGGGCGCATTGACCTCGGGGCAGGTGGATCTGATCGAGGGCGTGCAGCCGACCGATGCGCCGCTGTTCGCGGAGCAGCCGGGCTTCAAGCTGCTGACCGGCCCGTCCGGCGCCAGCACGTCCTTCACCTTCAACATCAACTACACGCGCCCGCCGGCGGACGATGTTCGCGTGCGCCGCGCGCTGCGCGACGGTTTCGATCTGGAGCCGATCGTGAAGCAGGTCTATCTCGGCACCGTGCCGCGCGCCTGGTCGATCATCGGCCCGGCCAATCCCGCCTATAACAAGGCACTGGTCGGTTCCTGGGGCAACGACATTGCTGGCGCCAACAAGCTGCTCGACGAAGCCGGCTGGACTGGCCGCGATTCCGAAGGCTTCCGCACCAAGGACGGCAAGCGCCTCTCGATCGAGGTCGGCTATCCGCAGCCCTATGTGCGTGACAATCGCGACATCCTTATCCAGGGCGTCCAGGCGGCGTTGCGCAAGAATGTCGGCCTCGATCTCAACCTGCGCCTGATCACGGCGGGCGAATACGCCAAGAACAACGCCAACGGCACCTGGGTGATCTATCCCAATACGGACAATCCGTCCGATCCTGCCCGCGAGCTCTGGGACATGCTGGGATCGAAGGGCTTCCTCTATTCCAACATTCCCAATCCAGACCAGGAGATCGTGAGCCAGATCGACGAGTCGTTGCGGACGACCGATCCCGTCCGCAAGCGGCAGCTCACCGACTCGATTCAGAAGCGGGGTGTGGACCAGGCCTTCATCGTACCGTTGTTCGCGCCGAGCTGGTTCCTGGCGGCGAAGAGCAACGTCAACGGTCTGGGCTTCGAGGCCGGCCTCGACTCGCCGTCCAGCGCCTACGATTTCTGGATCGCGAAGAAGTAAGCCATGTGGTCCCGCATCGTCTCCAGGCTGTTCACCAGCCTGGTGGTGGCCTGGGCGAGCGTGACAGCAACGTTTCTCGCGTTGCATGCGCTGCCCGGCCGCATTCAGGACATCCTCGCCGGTGACGTCGAATATCCCGGCCTCCGTGAGGCGATCGCAGCCGAATGGGGCCTAGATCGCTCGTTGCCCGAGCAGTACGTCGAGTTCTTGTCGCGCATCCTCCGCGGCGATTTCGGCACGTCCTATGTGCTACGCCAGCCGGTGATCGAGGTCGTCGGATCGCAGCTTCTGCCGACCGTCGAGCTTGCGCTCACGGCCGGCGTGCTTGCGATCGTGATTGCCGGCTTTATCGCGCTGCTGACTGCGGGGCGAGGGCGGTTCTCGCGCGAGCTGGCCTCGTTCGTCGAACTGGTGTTCGCCTCGACGCCCGTCTTCTGGCTCGGCATCCTCCTGCTGATGGCATTCTCGTTCAATCTGCGCTGGTTTCCCGTGTCGGGCGCGGAGGGGTGGAATTCCCTCGTGCTGCCGGCGATCACCCTGGCATTGCCGACCGCCGGCCTGCTGACGCAGGTCCTGCGTGAAGCCATGGAGAAGACGCTCGACCAGCCTTTCGTGACGACCGTGCGGTCGCGCGGCGTCGGCGAACTCGTCATTCGCTGGCGTCACGTGTTGCGGCACGCTCTTTTGCCGGCGGTGACGCTAGGCGGTTGGCTGATCGGCGGCCTGCTCGGTGGTGCGGTCATCACCGAGAAGGTGTTCGGCCGGCCAGGCCTCGGCACGGTAACGTTGGGCGCGGTGCTGACCCACGACGTACCGGTCGTGCTCACCGTCGTGCTGCTCGCAGCCTTCATCCACGTTGCCGCGGCCACGCTGCTCGACATCCTCTATGTGCTGATCGACCCGAGATTGAGGGCCCAATGACCGCGCCGTCGCATCGCTCCTTCGTCACGGCCGTACCGCTCGAGGCCCCGCAAGACCTCGTTTGCTTCGAGGGGTCACATTCTCTGGCTGCAATCGCTGCTCGGCGCCGTCTTCCGTTCGGGCTCGTCCTGTCCTTCGTCTTCGTCGCGTTCCTGATCGCGGCGTCGATCGTGCCTTCGCTGTTCACGCACTTCGATCCGCTCGTCGGCCATTTCAGCGAGGGCCTGAAGCCGCCGGGCTGGGCGCATCTGTTCGGGACCGATCGGCTCGGCCGCGACGTCTTCGCGCGGACCGTCTTCGGCACGCGCTACTCGCTCCTAATCGGGTTCGGCGGTGTTGCGGTCGGACTCGGAGCAGGCATTGTCCTCGGCATCATCGCGGGCCAGCGCAATCGCATTCTGGATGAGGCCGTGTCGCGCCTGTTCGATATGCTGTCGTCATTTCCCGGCGTGCTGCTCGCCATGCTGATCGTGACCTTCCTCGGCCAAGGCATGCTCAACATCGCCATCGCGGTCGGCATCGCCGGCATCCCGAAATTTGGTCGCGTGGTGCGGGCGCAGACCCAGCTGATACGCGATGCCGATTACGTGACGCAGGCCGCGATCTACGGGTTGAGCCGCTGGCAAGTGTTCATCCGGCACGTCCTGCCCAATGTCCTTGTTGCCATCCCGATCATCGCCACCGTCTATATCGGCTCGACGATCCTGATCGTATCCGGCCTGAGCTTTCTCGGGCTCGGACCGCAGCCGCCGACGCCGGAATGGGGCGTGATGCTGGCGGAGAGCCGGGATGTGCTGCGCGTCGCTTGGTGGCCAGGAGTCTTCCCGGGCCTCGCCATCACCGCGACGGTGATCGCCTTCAGCGTGATCGGCAATCACCTACAACAGAGATTTGAAGGGCGGCTCGCATGAGCAGCGTAGGTTCGCAGATAGATCGGGCGGCGCCGATCGTCGAGGTGCAGGGACTGAGCATCGGCTTTGCCGGCGCCAATGGCGGCAAGTCGATCGTTGTTGATTTCGATCTGACGATCAGGCCCGGCGAATGCGTTGCCCTGGTCGGTGAATCCGGCTCGGGCAAGAGCATCACCGCGCGAAGCCTGCTCAATCTCGCCGGCGACGGTGCGAAGACCGCCGCGCACCGGTTCGAGATCAAGGGACGCGACGCTCGCAGCTTCGGCGAAGCCGACTGGCGCAAGCTGCGCGGGACCGTGACCGGGCTCGTCATGCAGGATGCCCTGGTCTCGCTCGATCCCTTGCGCACGATCGGCCAGGAGGTTGCCGAGGTCATTACGAGCCATCGCATTCTGACCGATGCAGGCGCTATCCGGGATCGGACGCTGCAGACGCTCGGCAAGGTCGGCATTCCCAACCCCGCGGATCGTGCTCTGCAATATGCGCATCAATTGTCCGGTGGCCTGCGCCAGCGCGCGCTGATCGCGTCGGCGATCGCGGCTGCCCCCGATCTCATTATCGCGGACGAGCCGACGACCTCGCTCGACGTCACCGTCCAGGCGCAGGTGCTCCAGGTCTTGGCGGAGCGAATCCGCGAGGGGGCGGGTCTCCTGCTCATCAGTCACGATCTCGCGGTGGTCGCCGGCATCGCCGACCGTGTCATCGTGATGCGCGACGGCAGGGTGGTCGACAGCGGGCCGACTCGCGATGTCCTTACCCATCCGCGCCATCCCTATACGCGGCAGTTGATCGCGGCGGTTCCGTCGGGGCGGTCGCGGGGGTCCAGGCTCGCGTCGGCGAGGTTCGAGCCGGGTGCGAGCGATGCGACGGCGGTCTCCATCGTGCGGGAGCCCCTGCCGCAGCGACAGGCGGCAGGCGAGGTCGTGCTCGAAGTCAAGGAGATCTCGAAGAGTTTCATTGCGCCGAAAGCCGCCGGACGGGCGAAGTCGGTGGTCCTGCAGGACATCAGCTTCGATGTCAGGGCCGCCGAGGTCGTCGGTATCGTCGGCGAATCCGGCTCGGGAAAATCCACCTGTGCCAAGATCGTGCTCGGGCTGCTTCACCCGGATGACGGTGAGGTAACATTGCTCGGAGAGCCCTGGTCCTCGGTCGCGGAAGCCGGGCGCCGCCGGCTTCGTCGCAAGCTGCAATACATCCCGCAGGACGCACTTAGCAGCTTCGATCCGCGCTACCGCGTCAGGGACATCATTGCGGAAAATCTTCCGGGCGCCGATGGCCGCATCGCGCGCCTGGACCGGATCGTGTCGCTGCTCGAACTGGTCGGCCTGAGTGTCGATCATCTCGATCGGGTGCCGCGATCATTGTCCGGCGGCCAGCGTCAGCGGGTGTCGATCGCGCGGGCGCTAGCGGCTGAACCCGCCATCATCGTCTGCGACGAGCCGGTCTCGGCGCTCGACATCTGCATCCAGGCCCAAGTGCTTGACCTCCTGGCCGAGCTGCAGTCGCGGCTCGGAACGGCGCTGCTGTTCATCTCGCATGATCTCGGCGTCATCGAGCATCTGTGCGACCGCGTGCTCGTCTTCCAGAACGGCCGCATCGTCGAGCAGGGTGGCGCCGAGGCCGTGCTCAGGCAACCGCAGCACGCCTACACAAAGAGCCTGCTGGCATCCGTGCCGGACATCCAGCGTGGCTTGAGCGCGGCCTAAGCCGGAAGTCAGGACCCCTTCGGCGCCCAGATCTTGATCGCCGTGGTATCGATCTTCACGGGGATCAGGCCCTCGGCGTGGAACGCGTCCGCAATGCGCTGCTGCTCGGACAGGCCCGGGCCGGTCACCGCGCCCACCTGATAGGAGCGGTGGCTGTTGGCCTCTTCGACGGTCGCCGCGTCAATCCCCCAGAGGCCCGCCAGCAACGTGGCCGCGTCTTTCGGCTGCGCCTTCACCCATTTGCCGGTCACCGAGAGCTTGGCGAAGATCACGTCGAGGACTTCGGCATGCTTGTCCGCATAAGCGGCCGAGGCGAGATAGTAGCGCTTGTAGCTCGCGAGACCGTTGCTACCGTCCGTCAGGATGCTGCCCTTCGTCTGGTGCAAGGCGCTGGTCAGGAACGGATCCCAGGCCACCCAGGCATCGACGTTGTTGCTAACGAACGCAGCGCGGCCGTCGGCGGGTGTCAGATAAGCGGGCGTGATGTCCTTGAAGTTGAGCCCGGATTTCGCCAGCGCCGCAAGCAGCAGATAGTGGCTGCCGGCACCCTTGGTGACGGCGATCTTCTTGCCCTTGAGCTCAGCAATGGTCTTGATAGTTGAAGACTGTGGAACGACGATCGCCTGCGCCGCCGGCGAGGCTGCTTCCTCCGCGACATAGGCGAGCTTGGCGCCCGCGGCTTGCGCGAAGATCGGCACGGTGTCGGCGACGTCGGCGCCGAAGTCGATGCTGCCGATGTTGATGGCTTCCAGCAGCGGCAGGCCGCTGGTGAATTCGTGCCAGGAGATGGTGACGCCGAGCGGAGCCAGCGCCTTCTCCAGCCCCCCGTTGGTCTTCAGGATCGCCGTTAGTATCGAGGACTTTTGATAGCCGATGCGGATCTCATCGGATCTCGCGGGCTGAACGGACGCCACGGCCAAGAAGCCGAGCGCAACCGCGGCAAGGGCTCGCAGGCGGAACGTGAGATGATGCATTTCGGGTATCCTGTTCAACGAAACTGCCTTGCCGTCTCGACCTCTGTTTGGGGAGACTGGACGGCTCACTTTGCCGGCAAACGGGTCCGCGTGGCAATTTCGCAGTCGGGCGCAGAAGGGAACGAACATTCTCTCGTGCGTTCGGAATTGAGAATGGAGTTATCGGCGCGGAAAGGATGTTGTCGTAGCGCACTGCCTGGACGCATCCGAGCAGGGCGATGAGCGGGGAACACAGCTTGGCTCATCGCTGTTCTGCGCGGAGCGCTTCCGTGCGGCATAGCTCTCGCCGGAAATCGCGAAGCTTACCAGCGCCATGATCCAGACGGACAGTCCGCCATAGAGCATCATCAGCCTGAAGCCGTGGATCAGCGCATCTTGCACGGCAGTTTCCGCTGCCGGCAGGAGGCTCAGCTCGGGGAAGTCGGACATGCCTGCGGTGCCGCCGGCGATCCGCTCCGCAAGGTGTTGCAGATGGCTGGCATCGAGCGCACCGGGAAGCGCGCTGCTCAGCCGGGAGGAAATGCCGGCGATCAGGATGAAGCCCATCAAGGCGATGTTGATGGCGAGCGCGATCATGCGGGCGCTCATGTCGATGCCCGATGCCATGCCGGCTCGCGTGCTCGACACCGCTCCCGTCGTGACGTTGGTCACCGGTGTGTTGGTGAGGGCAAGGCCAGCGCCCGCAAGCAGACATCCTGGTGCCAGTGTCAACCAGGTAACATGCTCAACGCCGCTACCGGCCCACATCAGCATGAAGCCAAGTCCGATGACGAACAGGCCGACCGGAATGGCGATGCCGCCGCCGAACCTCAGCAATATCCGTTCGCCGAGCGGCGGAATCACAAGCGTCGGAAGCGTGTAGGTGAGAAGCGCAAGGCCAGCTGCGACGTTGTCGTAACCAAGGGCGCTGCGATAGAAGATCGGTAGGTAGATCATGAAGGGCCAGAAGCTGAAATTCATGCCGGCCGATCCGAGCAGCGCGCCCGAAAAGGCGCGTATCCGGAACACGGAGAAGTCGAACATCGGGCGGGCGCTATGCAACTCCGCCAACACGAAGGCGATGAAGCTCAGAACGGCCGTCGCGGCGACCGTAAGGCCGGTTGGGCCAGTGAAGCCGAAGTCGGGGCCTTCCGTGATATAGAAGGCGACGCAGAACACCGACGTCGAGAGCGTCGCAATGCCTGCGATGTCGAGGTGCTTTGCCTCGGGATCGCGCGACTCCCGCACGCCGGTCACGGCGAGCGCGATCGTGACGATTGCGATGAATGCGTGGATCAGGAACACCCACTGCCAGCCGGAGACCGCGACGATCGTCGCGCCGATGATCGGTCCGAAACCAAGACCGATGCCGAAGATGATCCCCCAGGCGGCGAAGGCGCGGGCGCGCTCGGGGCCTTCCCGGAATTGATGGGAGAGAACCGCGACCTGACAGATCAGCATCGCACCACCGCTCATGCCCTGGAGGAAGCGGCTGACGATGAGGAGGAGCGCGTCTTCCGCCAGACCGCAGATCAGGGAGGCGAGGCCGAACACGGCGATGCTGACCACGAATACAAGCTTTCTGCCATAGCGATCTGCCAGCGTGCCGGTTGCCATCAGCACCGTCGTGACCGCGATCGTGTAGGCATTCATGATCCATTGCAGCTGCTGGAAGCTGGCGTGCAGCACCGTCTCGAGCGTCGGCAGGATCGTCGGTACGCTGGATATCTCCAGGCCGAACATGAGGGACGCGAGGCAGGCTGCGGCAAGGGCGATCGTGTTTCGTCGTGATGATAAGACCGTCAAGGCCGTGACCTCCAAACATGGTGTCGATTGCCAGCACGCATGCGCCATCGCTCGCTCCGGGAGGGATTGGTGTCCCGTGCGCTTAGGCCCGCTTCAGGCTGAGCGAACATAGGGGGCCCTTGACCACAACAAAATCCGATCGATATAGATTTCAGAGACAACAAAGCCGGATGATGGAATGCTCTCGCTCGATGTCGATGCCGTCAGAGCCTTTGTGATGGTGGCCGACCTTCACAGCTTCACGCGTGCCGCCAAGGCTTTGGGGACGACGCAGGGCGCGATCAGCGTCAAGCTGAAGCGGCTCGAGGATCGCATCGGGCATCGGTTGCTCGAGCGGACACCGCGATCGGTCCGGCTGTCTGCGCAAGGGACGGCCTTTCTGCAGGGCGCGCGGGAGCTGATCGTTGCTCACGAACGCGCGATCGCGGGGCTCAATGCGTCTCCGCGTCACTTCGGACTTGGTATCGCTGCGCATGTCGCCGGGCCGGAAGTCCCAGCCCTGCTGTCACGTCTCCACGCGCACGATCCAAATTTGACCATCGAGGTCCAGCTCGACAATTCGCGCAACCTCCTCGACCTGTTCGACCAGGGACGGCTCGATGCGGCCATCGTCCAGCGCGAGGACGATCGTCGTGATGGCGAGACGCTGGCGCGTGAGCGCTTCGGCTGGTTTGCGGCGCAGGGGTTCGAGCACAGGCCGGGAGAGCCCTTACGTCTGGCTGCGCTGGCTCCGACCTGCGGCGTGCGCAACGTAGCCACGCAGGCGCTGGATGCGGTCGGCATCAAATGGATCGAGGTGTTCCTGGGAGGCGGCTCTTCGGCGGTTCACGCCGCCGTCGTGGCGGGGCTCGCCATCGCGCCGCTGTCGTATCGGATCGCGCCGAGTGGCACCATCGACATCGGCGAGAAGCTTGGGCTTCCCAAGCTGCCGCCGTCCGAGATCGTGCTTCATTCGTCCTTGACCGATCGGCGGTCACGGGCCGCCTTGGGGGCGCTGGCAGCCGCGTTCCGCGAGCATCGCACGCAGGCGTGAGCTCCGTCCTTGCTATTCGGCGGCGTCGGATTGGAGCGCAGTCGTCGAAGGCGCGCGCCGGAAGCTCGCGCCGGGATGTGTCGTGTGCAACCGCGGGCCGCGTCCCGGGAACAGCTTTTCGCGTAGCGCGCCGTCGCGATATGCGGTCTTGTAGACGCCGCGCGATTGCAGCTCCGGCACCACGAGGTCGACGAAGGCGTTCAGCGACTCCGGCGCGACCAGGCGGAACAGGTTGAACCCGTCGACGTCGGTCTCGTCAGCCCAAGCGATCAGCTCGTCGGCGACGTCCTGCGGCGAGCCGACCACGAAGGGCGAGCGGGCGCCGGCGCGGCTCAATCTGGCGAGGTCGCCGACATTGACCGGCCGGTCGCTCCGGACCGTGAAATTCTCGACCATCGACTGGATGGCGTTGCTCTCGACATATTCGATCGGCTGGTCGGGCCGGTAGGTCGAGAAGTCGATGCCGGTCCAGCCCGACAACAAGGCGAGCTGGCCGGTTTGATCGACATGCCGTGCGTAGTCCTCGAGCAGATCATTCGCCTCGGACCGCGTCGGCGCCACGATCACGGTCGCGCCGGCAAACAGGCGGATGTCGTAGGGATCGCGGCCATAGGTCTTGGCCGCTTCTCGAATCTCGCGGACAGCGCGTGCGAGGATTGGCTTGGTCTGACCGTTGAGAAAGATCGCTTCCGAGTGCCGGGCGGCGAAGGCGCGGCCGCGCTTCGAGGTGCCGGCCTGATACAGCAACGGCGTTCGCTGCGGCGAGGGCTCGGCGAGATGGATGCCGTCAACCTTGAAGTAGCGACCATCATGCAGAACCCGGTGGAGCTTAGCGGGATCCGTGAAGACGCGGCTGCCGCGGTCGCGGCGAACCGCATCGTCCTCCCAGCTTCCCTCCCATAGCTTGTAAGCCGCGGTCAGAAAGTCCTCGGCCGCGTCATAGCGCTCGTCATGGGCGCGGCCAGCCGGAAGGCCCATCCCACGCGCGCCGCTGTCGAGATAACCCGTGACGATGTTCCAACCGATCCTGCCCTTGGTGAGATGGTCGAGCGTCGAAAACGTACGTGCGAGTTGATAGGGATGCTCGAAGGTCAGGTTCGATGTGATGCCGAAGCCGAGATGGCTGGTGACGAGCGCCATGGCGGATACGAGCAGCGTCGGATCCGCGTTCGGAAGCTGCACCGCATGCAGGGCGGCGGTATCGGCCGTGCCGCCATAGACGTCGTAAACGCCGAACACATCTGCCAGGAAGATGCCATCGAGCAGTCCGCGTTCCGCGGTCCTGGCGTAGTCGACCCAATAATCGAGCGTGTTGTAGTCGATGGACGCATCGCGCGGATGAGACCACAGGCCCGCCCAATTGTGGCTGGGCGCAGTCATGTTGAAAGCGTTAAAGCGCAGCTCGCGCGGTCTCGTCATGGTCGGGCCCAATCGCCAATTGCAAAGAACATCTCTTCGCGTGAGCATTTTTAACATTTTGCGCGAGCGAGTTTGTTTCCAATTCAGCGAAAGACCGGGAACAAACGCGTTGCGAAGCTGCAATGACGCAGCACGCGCATCGCTATTTTTCAGACACGCTCGACAGCAGCAGAATCCGACCGCATCATTTTCGTCGACAAGCACGGCTTGCCGCGCATGGCGCGCTCTCGAGATCGAAAGGGAATTGCAGATGACCTTGGAGACCCGGAACTTCGAGACGCTGGCGTTGCATGGCGGATCCTACCGCTCCGACCCCGCCACCGGCGCGGTCGCGGTTCCGATCTATCAGACCACGTCGTTCCAGTTCGAGAACGCCGATCACGCCTCGCGCCTGTTCGCGCTCGAGCAGCTCGGACCGATCTACACCCGTATCGGCAATCCAACCCAGCAGGCCTTTGAGGATCGGCTTGCTGCACTCGAAGGCGGGGCGGCCGCCCTCGCAGTTGCCTCTGGACAGACGGCTTCCGCCTTCGCGATCTTCAACATTGCCCAGGCCGGCGACAATATCGTGTCCTCGACCGATCTCTACGGCGGCACCTGGACGCTGCTATCGCAGACCCTGAAGCAGTTCGGCATCGAAGTGCGCTTTGTCGATCCCGCCGATCCCGAAAACTTCCGTCGCGCGACCGACGCCAAGACGCGCGCTTATTTCGGCGAGACGCTTCCGAATCCCAAGCTGCACGTATTCCCGATCAAGGAGGTCGCGGACATCGGCCGCTCGCTTGGCGTGCCGCTGATCCTCGACAACACGGCGTCGCCGCTGATCGCACGCCCGTTTGAGCATGGCGCTGCGGTGGTGGTCTATTCGACCACGAAGTATATCGGAGGCCACGGCACCGCGATCGGCGGCGCCATCGTCGACGGAGGCAACTTCGACTGGGCCGCGCATGCCGATCGCTTTCCGCTTCTGAACAGGCCCGACGAGGCCTACCACGGCGCGATCTGGACTGAGGCCGCGAAGCCGCTTGGCCCGATCGCCTACATCTTGCGAGCCCGCGTCAAGCTGCTGCGCGACCTCGGCGCATCGATCGCGCCGCAAAATGCCTTCCAGTTCATCCAGGGCCTCGAAACCTTGCCGCTGCGCATCCGCCAGCACAACGAGAATGCGGTGAAGGTCGCGAACTTCCTCGCCAAGCACGCCTCGGTCGCGAACGTGATCTTCCCCGGTCTGCAAAACGGAGAGAACCGGCGCAGGGCGGACGCCTATCTGAAGGGCGGCTATGGCGGGCTGGTCGGCTTCGAGCTGAAAGGGGGCGTCGAGGCCGGCCGTCGCTTCGTCGACGCGCTCAAGCTGTTCTATCACGTCGCCAATATCGGCGATGCCAGGTCGTTAGCCATTCATCCTGCATCGACGACGCATCAGCAACTGACCGCAGCCGAGCAGCTCGCCGCCGGGGTCACGCCCGGCTACGTACGCCTGTCGGTGGGGATCGAGCATCCCGACGACATCTTGGCGGATCTCGGTCAGGCGCTCGCACAGGCCGACGTTGGGGCGCGCAAGGCTGCGTGAGGCACATCATCTGAATCGTAACGGGACTTGAGATCATGAAAATTCTTCGTCGCACCGCCCAGGCCGCAGGTCTCTGGCTTGCTCTCACGGCGGCCGCCTTCGCCGGCGAGCCGCTGAAGATCGCGACCAGCGCCGGCCCGGTTGGGCAATTGGCGTCTTTTGCCGCCAAGCTCGCCAAGGAGAAAGGGCAGGACGTCAAGATCGTCGAGCTGTCGGACTGGGTGGCATTGAACGAGGTCGTGAACAGCGGCGACGTCGACGCCAATCTGTTTCAGCATGCAACCTATCTCGCGCTTCAGAATAGGCAGCGCGGCTTCAACCTTGTGCAGGTCGACAAAGTCGGCGTCATTGCGCCGGTCGGTCTGTTCTCGAAGAAGATCAAGAAGCTCGACGACATCGAGTCCGGCGACAGCGTCGCCATTCCGAACGAGCCGCTCAACGGCGCACGCGGGCTGATCCTGCTCGAGCGGGCCGGGCTGATCAAGCTGGCGCCCGGTAAGGGCTTCTCGGTCAGCAAGTTCGACATCATCGAGAATCCAAAGAACCTCAAGATCGTCGAGCTCGACCCCGCCCAAACCTATCGGTCGCTCGACGACGTAACGTTGGCGCTCGTCAACATCACCTACCTCATTCCGGCCGGCGGGGATCCCAAATCTGCGCTCATCATCGACCGCACCGTTGATGACGGGCTCGTGCTGCGCTTCACGGCCCGGCCCGACAAGAAGGACGATCCGCGCCTGAAGGCATTTATCCAGGTGTTCAACTCGCCGGAAGTGAAGCAGTTCATCGAAGAGAAGATCCCGGCCTTCATCCCGGCGGGGTTCAGCAGCTAGGAGAGCGCCGTCCGTTGGGAAACTGCACCATGATCTATGTCGTCGACGTCAATCAGATGAGCTTTGCCTTCGTGGCGGGAAGTGAGAGGCACGCATCGGAGATTGCAGGCTCGCCGGGGTTTGTGCAGGCTCTGGATCGTTTCTTCCTTCAAGGCTCCAAGGGTTCGAACCATCGTCCGCGTGCTGCGACGGTTCAGGAACTTGCTCTCTTCAACGACATGTCGTCTGAGTTCGCGGATGCCACGGCGGACGTCCTGGTTGCCCGCGTCGGCTAGACGTCGGAACAGATAATCGCTCGATAAGGAGATCGTAGACCATGAGACGTCGCTTGTTGCTCGTGATGGCCGCCTTTGCACTATTCACCGCGCCGGCCTCCGCGGATCAGAAGATCAAGGTCGGGATATCGGGCGGCGATGCCGAAATCATCTGGGCGAAGGTGAAGGAGATCGCGGCCAAGGACGGCCTCGATGTGCAGGTCGTCGTCTTCAACGATTATCTGTTGCCCAATGCCGCGCTGGATGTCGGCGATCTCGATGCGAATGCCTTCCAGCACAAGCCGTTCCTGGACAACCAGATCAAGACCAGGGGATACAAGATCGTCGCCGTCGGCGAGACGATCGTCGCACCGATCGGGCTCTATTCCCGCAAGGCGAAGTCGGTTGCCGAGATCAAGGAGGGGGCGTCGATCGGCATCCCCAACGATCCTTCGAACGGTGGCCGGGCCCTGCGGCTGCTTCAGGCCGAAAAGCTGATCGAGCTCAAGGACGGCGTGGGGATCCTGCCGACCGCGCTCGATGTGACCGCAAATCCAAAGAAGCTCAGGATCCGTGAAATCGACGCCGCCCAACTGCCGCGCAGCCTGGACGACGTCGATGCTGCGGTCATCAACACCAATTACGCCGTCCCCGCCGGCCTCATTCCCCGCAAGGACTCCATCGCAATCGAATCCTCGGTCAACAATCCCTACAACAACTTCATCGCCGTTCGCGAGAAGGACAAGGATGCTCCCTGGGTCGCGAAGCTGGTGCGCGCCTATCAGAACGATACGGTCCGCCAGACCATCAAGGACAAGCTGCCGGGTCAGATACCCGCGTTCTGAACAGGTTCAATCCGGAGACGAGCGATGACAAACCCACCTGGCCGTGCCGAGAAGCTATCGAGTTCGGCAGGATCCGTCGTGTTCGATGCCGATGTGGTGGTGCTCGGTGGCGGTCCCGCGGGCACATGGGCGGCGATCAGCGCCGCCGGCCGCGGCGCGCGCGTCGTGCTGGCGGACAAGGGGTTTTGCGGCACCTCAGGCGCGACCGCGGCGGCCGGCACCGGTGTCTGGTACGTCGACCCCGCTCCGGAGCGCCGCGAGGCCGCGATGACCAGCCGTGAGAAACTCGGTGGCCACCTCCAGGACCGTCGCTGGATGGCGCGCGTGCTGGACCGGACCTACGCCCAGAGCAACCAGCTCGCCGATTGGGGCTATCCTTATCCTTCGGATGACGACGGCAAGCCGCAGCGGAATTCGCTCCAGGGTCCGGAATACATGCGGCTGATGCGCAAGCGAACGAAGCAAGCCGGCGTCACCATTCTGGATCACTCGCCGGCGCTCGAGCTTTTGGTGGATGGGAACGGCGTGGTGGCCGGCGCCGCAGGCCTGCGACGGCAGAAAGGCGACCGTTGGGTGGTCAATGCGAAGGCTGTGGTGATCGCCACCGGCGGATGCGCCTTCCTTAGCAAGACGTTGGGCTCGAACGTTCTGACCGGCGATGGCTATCTCCTGGCGGCCGAGGCCGGCGCGGAATTCACCAGCATGGAGTTCTCCAACGCCTATGCTATCTCGCCGGCATTCGGCTCCGTGACCAAGACCCTGTTCTACAGCTGGTCGAGCTTCACCGACGAGGAAGGCAGTGTGATCCCAGGGGCGTCATCCAAGGGCGGCCGGTCGATTATTGCTCGGGCGTTGCGCAAGGGCCCGGTGTACGCCCGGCTCGACGAGGCCGACGCCGAGACCCAGCGGCATATGAGGGTATCTCAGCCGAACTTCTTCCTGCCGTTCGACCGGACCGGCCTCGATCCGTTCACGCAGCGTTTTCCGATCACGCTTCGCCTCGAGGGGACCGTCCGCGGCACGGGCGGCCTGCGGATCGTTGACGACAGCTGCGCGACTACCGTTCCCGGTCTCTACGCTGCGGGCGACGCGGCAACCCGCGAGCTGATCTGCGGTGGTTTCACCGGGGGCGGCAGCCACAATGCGGCCTGGGCAATGTCGTCGGGGTATTGGGCCGGTCAGGGCGCGGCCGAATTCGCGCATCAACTGGGCACCACAAGCGGGCGTCAGGCATTTCGGTGCGGCAGCGTTGCGCTTCGCTCCGGCGGTGGGCGACCGCTTCAGGCTGACAAGCTCGCCCGGAACGTTCAGGACGAGGTGTTTCCGTACGAGCTGAACTATTTCCGCGAAGCCGGGCGGCTCAGCGAGGCGTTATGGCGTCTGGACGGCTTCTGGTCTGAGGCATCGAATGCCGGCGCGTCAGACGAGCAGGATCTGCTTCGCGCACGTGAGGCCACGGCCATGCTCGCAACGGCGCGCTGGATGTATCGGAGCGCGCTGGCGCGTCAGGAGAGCCGGGGTATGCATCGCCGCGACGACTATCCCGAGCAGGACGACCGCTATCGCCACTACGTGACGACCGGAGGGCTCGACGACGTCTGGACCTCGGCGCGCCCGCTGCGTTCCTCTCAGTACGCGGAGGCCGCGGAATGATCGAGGTCATCGATGCCGAGCGCTGCACGGCGTGCGACATCTGCGTCAACGTGTGCCCCACCAATGTCTTCGACAAGACCGACGACATTCCAAGGATCGCGCGCCAGAGCGATTGCCAAACCTGCTTCCTGTGCGAGCTCTACTGCCCCGAGGATGCGCTGTTCGTTTCGCCATTCGCCGACGCGCCGCAACAGGTCGACGTCGCCGCGTTGAAGGAAGCCGCAGTGCTCGGCAGCTATCGGCGTGCAGTAGGCTGGACCAATGAGAGCCGGCACTTGCGCGATGCGGATCGGAGCTACCGGCTGTTCGGCCATTGAAGTTTACGTCGACTTCGGGAGAACGGACATGAGTGGAGATCGCCTGTTCCTGTTGAAGCCCGGATTTGAGGATCCCGAGCAGCCGGGCCGCTTCTTCGTCTGCTCGCGCTGCAATGCGATTGAGGGGGTGCTGGCGTCGTTTCCAGGGCTGGCAACACAGATTGAGGTGCGGCGCTTGGGAACGCTTTGAAAAGGGAGCGTGAAGTCCGATCGCGGCGCCGATCAGGGAGGAGGACGTTGTCACCAGGTCCAACAAGGCGGCCATGGCGAGGTAGTAGGGCGACGTCATGAGGCTCCCAATACATCGCGATCGTTCGCCGCAACCTGCCTGCTGCGGCATGATGACGTGCGGGATGTAGGAAAGCGAGAGCGCCTGCGGCGTCGCCGCATAGGAAACTCATATAGACGGAATCAGCCGCAGCTTCGCGTTTCAGGCCGCCCGTTTCATCTGGGCAGAATCCTGCCGGTAGGCGGACATCACGAAGCCCTGACGGCATCTGACCCCGGCCTCGATTCGGAAGCCGAGCTGTTCGAGCTTCTTGCGGACCTTGAGCGCGAAGCCCGCCTCGTTCGACTTGATCAGCACCGCGATTGCAGCGGTCGTGCCGAGAGATGGTGCGATCTGGGACAGCGCCATCTCGAACTCACTGAACATGTCTTGCACGGTGATGAGGCCGACGGAAAAGGCCGGCTTACGCAAGAAGATGGAGGGCAGTCCAATTCGGGTGAAGCCGCGCTGGCGCAGCGCCTGATAGAGTTCGGCGCTACCACGGCCCGCGACGATCGCGCGATTGAGATTCGACAGATGGGTGAGCGAGATCATGGTCTCGACCACCTGGTCGCGATCGGTGAAGGGAGCGGGGTGGAGCACGAAGATACTCCTTACAGTAGGTGCGCGGGCGCACTGGAACGAGAAGTTGCCTTGAATGGCGCGACCAATATCGTTCGCGGCCAGTATGATTTCGAGGGGACAGGCAGGATTATCTCATAGGAACGGCATAGGGTCGGGACGAGGTTGGGGTGTGTTCAACGTTCGTTGCGCATGTAGGCGCTTCGTGCCGTCACCGATCTCAGGTCGGGCTCCGCACTGCTGCCTGCACCAGGATGGTTGATCGTTGCCTCCGACAGGCGATGGATGCCGGCGTCGATCTGGCGATCCAAGGCATGAAGAATGACGTGCGCGACGGCGGCCGTCACCAGGATGAGAAGCCAAGAGCGCAAACCCATGAGACTTCCCCATCCCTGGTGGCGTTGCACAGATCGGACAATTGGAGGGCTGGCCTGAACCGAAGCCTCGCTCAAAAAGTAGCCCCGGACGTACCGGGGCTCGAGGGGTTGGAGGTTTGCCGAGAGACTTCAGTATTTGGCGACGACAGGGGCATCCCAATGGAGTTTGTAGTTGACGCCGACCAGCGCGGTCGAGGCACGCTGCTGGACGTTGATGACTTCACCCGCGCCGCCGCCGGCCAGTGTGAAGGCCCGCGCGCTGTCGTCGAGGAACCACATGTAATTATACTCGGCGAAGACCGACCAGTTCGGCGCGAACATCCATTCGGCGCCGATGCCGATGGTCATGCCGGGCTGCATGAAGCTTGCGGACTCGATCAGCGCGCCGCCGGGCGCAAAGACCTGGTTGCGTTCCCGAATGAAGGCCGCACCGCCCTTGAGATAGCCGAGGAATTGCGGCGTCCAGAGATAGCCGATGCGGCCGGTCGCGGTGTAGATCTCTTTCAGGTTGTTCGCTTCGGAGAAGGCGGGGAAGTCGGTCAAGGCGTGGCTGCCCTTGATGTTGCCGAAATCGAAGCTGCCGCCGACGCCGAACACCAGATTGCCGGTCTGGAAATCGCAACCGACCTGGCCGCCGCCGATCACCCCGCTGTCCTTCTCGCGGCCGTAGTCGTTCGGTGCAGCCAGGCCGCCGACGTCCAGCGCGCGGGCCGTATTCACCCGTGTCCAGCCGCCACCGACATTGGCGCCGAGGTAGCAGCCGGTCCAGTTGTAGAGCGGAGCGGCAGCCATTGGCCGCGCCTTCAACGGCAGATCGGCAGCGACTGCGGCGCTCGCCGCGCCGAGCCCGATCAGCACACTTGCGACAACAAGAGATTTCAATCGTCCGTACATTCGAGCCCCCTGCATGGCCATGAGGCCAATTCATCTTCGGAGATGATGTTAGGGACAGCGCACGGATTCCGCGATGCCGAAAGGGCTGCTTGAGCGCGCAGAGGTCGCTTTTTGCGCGCGCGTTGTACGCTCGCGACATCGCAAAATGCCGAAAAAGATTAAGGAAAAATAGCTTCCGGACTCGCGGAGTGGTTTCGGTAAATTGAGACGCCGGACATGGCCGCGCGATACGTCGAAGGTCGCCTGAGATTGTATCACTGTGTTTGTGCCGGTGGTCCGGTGCGCAATCCCGTCAATTCCTGTCGCGCGTTCGCCAGGCGAAGATGATGAAGATTGCGACAACGGCCGCGCCCGCAAGCATCCAGTACTGGGCGTCGATGCCAAAAACGCTAAATGTTTGAATGAGGAAGTCCACGGCACTCGCCCTTTTGTTGGGCAAGCTACGCGGTTCGGGAATGGAAATATATTATTTTTATACGATGGGTGTTCTGCGCGTCGTGCGCAGGCATGCCAGCACTCGCGGGCGGCGCAAGGTATGGGGCAGCCCTGGTCAGAGCGCGGATCGCGAGGCGCGCTCGATGACCAGTCCGTTGAGGAAATCTTCGAGCGCGACGCGTCCGGCCTCGTGTGCGGCCCGGTGCGAGCGAAACCCGGCTTCACGAAGCCTGATGCCCATCGGCCTGCGCTTGCGCCGGATCTCCCAGGACCAATCCTGACCTGCATCGCCGGACCAGGACACGACGACGTAAAAGGATCGTCTTGGAGAAGGGCGAAGCATCAACTCACCCGTGCCGCCACCGGCGCGGCGTCCTGACGGTTCTGAAGGCGATAGCCGACACCCGACTCGGTCACCAGGAGACGTGGCTGGTTGGGGTCGGCCTCGATCTTCTGGCGAAGCTTGCGCACGAGGATCCGAAGGTACTGGATGTTGTCGCGCTGATTGCCGTTCCAGATATCCTTCAGGAGCTGATCGTGGGTGACGACGAGGCCGACATGCATGGCGAGAACGTGCAGCAGCCGATATTCCTTGCGGGTCAGGCGGACCAGATTGTTGTTCAGCGAGACCGTACGGGTCACGAGATCGACCGACAGCGGGCCTGCGACCACGACCGGATTTTCCGTCGCCGACTTGAAGTACCGCCGCAGGGCGGCCTCGCTTCGCGCCAGCAGTTCGGCCATGCCGAACGGCTTGACGACGTAATCGTCGGCGCCGGCCTGGAGCAGACGTACCTTCTCGTCCTCGCCGGCAGCGACGGAAAGGATGATGATCGGCACGTTGGACCACGCACGGATCCGCTCCAGCACCTCCGCGCCGTGAAGATCGGGTAGCGCCAGATCGAGAACGATGAGGTCAGGTGAACTGAAGGTCGCGAGCTTCAATGCCTCGGTGGCATTTTCGGCCTCGAGCGCGGCGAAGCTGTTGAGCTCGAAGCCGGCGCGGAGGAAGCGCCTGATCTTCGGTTCGTCGTCGATCAGGAGAACGACGTTTGCGGGCTTACTCATCTGTCAGCGCGATCGGTTCGGAGGTGGATGGCTCGAGCGCGGGCAGGGAGATCGATACCGTCGTTCCCTGTCCTTGGCCGCGGCTATGAACCGTGATCACGCCCTCATTGGCCTGGATGAAGGTCGAGGCGATCCAGAAACCGAGGCCCGACCCCGGCACCGACGCCTGATGTCGCGCGCTTCGAAAGGATCGCCGGCCAAGCTTTTGCTGTTCATCGGCGGTGATGCCGACGCCCTGATCGGACACGACGACGTGCACGCGACGGGGCTCGCAACGCACGTCCACGGTGATCGTCGAACCGGACGGCGAATATTTCGCGGCGTTCTCCAGGATCTGCCCGCAAGCCTCCTCCACCAGGCCCGAGTCGACGTGGAGCAGCGGAAGATCATCTGTGAAATTTGCCTCTATCCGATGCGCCGAAAGCCGTCGCGCGCGGCGCGTGATGGCGCCGTTGACGATATCCCTGGGGTCCGCCCATTCGCGGCGTGGGCTCAGTCCGCCCGCGGTGACGCGAGTCGCGCTGAGCAGGTTGCTGATATAGCCGTCGAGATGGCTCGCCTCGTCAGAGATCGCCTCGACCAGCGTTCTTGTGCGCGCGTCCCCACGTATGGCTGGAATGGTCTCCAGCACGCTCGCCGAACCCTGGATCGCCGCGAGCGGCGTGCAAAGCTCGTGCGACAGTGTTCCATGGAAGGCGTCGCGTAACATTTGCGCCTGCAGGCGCAATCGCGCGCTCTCCATCACCTTGCCGATGTCGAGGCGCTGCAGCGTCAGCGCGGTCTCGTCGAGGATTGATTGGATCCGTCGAGTCCGCCGTTCAATCGCTGGCTGGGAACCCAGACCGATATTGACCGCGATCACGCCGTGAATAGCGGAATCTGACGAGATCGCCCTGAGCAGCCAGATCTCGCCGCGCTGCTCGTCGACGATGGTCTGCAACCCTGGACCCGCTCCGGAATTCATCGCTGCCGCAGTTGCCTGCACTGAAAGTGGCGCGAAGCGGGACTCAGGCGGTTCGAAATTCCCGTCCGCGGTCGTCACGAACAAAGTTGCCGCGTGGCCGAAGGCGCCCTCGAAATGTTGACGGATGGCGGAAATCAAGTCCGCGACCGTAAAGCAGGAGGCGAGGCGACGCGAGAAGTCATAGAGCGCATGCATCTCCTTCTCGCGCTGTCGCAACGTGTCCGTTTCCTTGCGCAGCCGCGAGGCCAGATTGCTGCTGACCAGCGCAACGATCAGGAACAGCAGGAGGTCGACCGCCTCCTGCGGGTTGTCGACGCGAAAGCTGTAAAGAGGTTCGAAGAAGAAGAAATCCGCGGCTGCCGTGCCCGTGATCGATGCCGTCATTGCCGGCCAGACGCCCCATCGAGTCGCAGCATACATGACTGGAACGAGGTAGGCGATCGGGACCAGGCTTGACGCCAAGGTCGTGCTGAGTGCGAACAGCGCGGTGGTGACCAGTCCGATGCTCAGAACCGACAGCAACACCGGGATCACGTTGCGCCACACGACGACACGCAGCGACGCGACCTCATCCAGGACCGGTATCCCCGAGGATGGCAATTTGGAATCGGTCTGCCGCACGCTCGTCATCGAAAACATGCGGCCCAGAGGTGGATGAAGAATCAAAGTACGTACATGCCCTTGCCGACGGCGACATCGAAAGATCCGGCTCCGGCCGCGTTGGCCGCAACGGGATCAATGGTCAAACAAGACCCGATCGGACAATGTTCGGAAATTCGATTGCTATCGGCATGCGTCGACCAACGGCGTGCACCAGAACCCGTTCAATGTCGTGATGCAGACTCTTCGATGTCGTCAACTACCCGGCGATGGAACGATGTTCCAGATCGACGTAGAAAATCTATGATGTTGGGAGTGGTCCAACATAAAAAAGAAATAGCCATAGCCTCCGTAATTCTACGGAATAAGTTCGCTCTGGACTCCGCGTCAGGCGAAGTCGAGATCTGATTCCCTCAACGATTGTACCGGGCCTCAGGGCAACGCCGCGATTCGTGGCTGTGAGGCGTCTTATGCCTGCCGGACCAAGCTCGCATATTGCAGGGCGCGCTTCTCGCCGAGAAGCTCTGGCCTGGATGCCCGGTAGAGGCCGGCTTCGTCGGCCGAGCGGGTCTGAGGCAGCGCAAGGGCCGCGACCGCCGCGGCGCTGATCTGCTTGGGCGGATAGAGATAGAAGTCCATCAGCGGCATATGCGGCCCGTGCGCACTCTGTTTCAGGACGTCACGCGCGGTCTCGCCGGCGACCGGATAGATCGCGCTCCATCCGGCGAAGCTGCTCGCCAGAATCTCCAGGGAGAGAATCGTGGTCGCGATCTGGACGAAGCCGTCATTGGCCTTCTTCGAGCTGCGGGTCGTCGAGGCGCGGCGCAGGATTCGGCGAAGCTCAGTGTGCCGTTCGATCAGCGGGCCCATGCGAAAGTGCCAAAGCATATTGGGCAATGAGGCGAAGCCGTGAACCTCGTGATACGTTTCGATCAGGCTGCAACATTGCCGCGTCAGGTGATTCGGCAGGAAGCCGAGGTCGAACGCGACACCGTCCGCTGTTGTGTTGTCGCTGGCGCGCGCTGCACAAGTCACGGCTTCCATGATCAAACCTCGCGAAGCAAATTTGCCTACGTGGCGAGCTTAGCGAGTCCAGGCATATATCTTCGATCGACAATCTGGCGCACATACGTAGCAAAATAATAGCTGTGGTAAGCAGACGGCGCTTGGTTGCGAGTAAGTCGAGCACAGCGCGTCGCGCACTATGACGAAAATGACACAGCTTGAAGTGAACGTTTGCGCTGCATCATCGTTCTAACGGCAAAAGACCACTTTTTCGCTGACGATTTGAGCAAACGCGGTGAGCATCTGATGCTTACGAATGCAAATGATGCCCGCGAGGCGCCTCGCGCTATTTTATTTTAACGAACGCGCGCCGGAAACCGCATCGCTTTTTTTTGCCTGCCTCACGAAAGATTGCACCTGAAGCTTAACCAAACCGAAAGAGCGCCTGGAAGGCGTCGGTCCAACAGCTTGGGGCAATATGATGAGAAACTATCTTTTGGCGGGCGTATCGCTGGTCGCGATGGGGATTGGCGGCGCTGCCAATGCAGCGGACACGCTTCCGCCCGTGGGGAAGACGTTCTGCGATCCCTACAAGAACTATGCGTGCATGGATTCCTATCTGGGTCAGGACTTCATGACCCGCTTCATCAACTACTATCGGCTCGAATGGGGCCATGAGGCCGCGCCGTCCGATCCGAAGGCAGCGGCGTCGCGCCGCGACGGATGGCCTGCGACACCGCAGAGCATTCCGCCGATGCCGTTCACCGAATGGCCCTATGGCGGTGCGACCGCAATCGGCGTCACGCGTCCGAACTCGGTCGACAGCCCACTGATGAACGCGATGAGCAACACGGCCGTCGGGCAGTGGATGAACGATGCGCACATTCAGGTCTATGGCTGGGTCAACGCCGGCGGCAACCTCAGCAACAACACCGTCCGCGGCGGCAATTCGCCGGCGGCATACGACTACAATCCGAACACGGTTCAGCTCGATCAGGCCGTGGTCTATATCGAGCGGCTGCCCGACACAGTCCAGAAGGACCACATCGACTGGGGCTTCCGCATCGCGCCGATCTATGGCGAGAACTACCGCTACACCACGGCTTACGGCTTGTGGAGCAATCAGCTCCTTCAGCAGAACAGGAACTACGGCTATGACATGCCGATGGCCTATGGCGAGGTCTTCATTCCCTATCTGGCCGACGGCCTTCTGCTGAGGTTCGGCCGCTACATCTCGATCCCGGACATCGAGGCGCAACTCGCGCCGAACAACTACATGTATACGCATTCGATGACGTATACGTTCGACAACTATACGAACACCGGCATCAACGCCTCGCTCGCGCTGAACAAGAACTGGATGATCCAGGGAGGATTCTCGGTCGGCACCGAAGCGATGCCCTGGCATGTCGGCGCCAAGATCGCCAATCCGAATCCCAATCCGCTGTTTCCGGACAGCACCATGCTGAAAGATCCCGTCGCGCAGCCGACCTTCAGTGCGGCCGTTCGTTATGTGACCGACAGCGGCAATGACGGCGTCTACGTGATCGCCAACGGCATCAACAACGGCACCTGGGGCTATAACAATCTCCAGTGGTACGGGCTGACCTATTATCACAAGTTCAACGATCAGTGGCACATCTCGTTCGAGACCTACAACGAGCACCAGAACAACGTGCTCAACCTCGACAATCCTGCCTCGGTCGCGCTCGTGGCCAGCGGTACACCGTTCTCGCTCGACGTCATGCCCTGGAACGCACCGTTCGGCGCGCATTGCGGCAACGCAACCCAACTCTCGTGCACGGCGTCGGTCCAGACCTTCCTGACCTACGTGAACTATAGCCCGACGAAAATGGACAACATCTCCTATCGTCTCGAGTGGTTCGACGACAAGCAGGGACAGCGTACCGGCGTGAAGACGCGCTACGTCGAAACGGGGATCGGCTGGCAGCACTGGTTCTCGCCGCAGATCGAGATCCGGCCCGAAGTGTCGGTGTATCACGCGCTGGACGCGCCGGCGTTCAACGGTAACGCCAACTTCGGCATTCCCCCGAACAAGAAGACGGCCATCATCGGTTCGGCTGACATCATCATCCACTTCTGATTCTGCGGACGGGTGGCGCCGCGAGCGCCACCCGCTTCGGAAGAGACATTCGACAGGGGCAAACAATGAAAAAGATTCTTCTCACAACGGTTGCATTGGGCGCATTGACGGCGATGTCGCCGGCGTTTGGCGCCGATCTGCCGATCTACGGCAAGGCTCCGCCAGTCGCGGCGCCGGCCTATGACTGGTCCGGCTTCTATGTCGGCGTCTTCGGCGGCTGGGGGCTCGGCAATCACAACGTGAACAACGCCACCGGCCCGGTTGGCTTCGCCAACTTCACGGCGAACTACGAATCGACGGGCGGCTTCGGCGGCGGCGAGATCGGCGCCAACTGGCAGAGCGGCGACATCGTCGTCGGTATCGAAGCAGACGGCTTTGGCGCTGACATCAAGGGCAACGACAATTTCGCACTCGGCTGGAACGACGCGACAAAGCTGGGCTGGGGGGCCACGCTGCGGGGGCGCGGCGGCATCGCGGTCGACCGCTTGTTGCTGTTCTTCACGGGCGGTTGGGCTTATGGCGAGCTGACGCACACCAACACCAATCCCGGCGTCGGCGTGGACACGTTCAAGGCCACACGGAGCGGCCTGACCGCCGGCGGTGGCATCGCCTATGCGTTCACCAACAATCTGATCGGAAAGTTCGAGTATCGCTATTTCGACTACGGCACGTTCCATCGCGATGCGCCGACCAACGGTGTGCTGCCGTACACCGTGGCGAACACCTATTCGACCGTGATGGTCGGGCTCGACTTCAAGTTCGGCGGCAACGCGGTGGTCGCGAAGTATTGACGCCAGGAGGCAGGGGGACTGCATGATCGGCTCGAGACGAAGACTGAAAGTTGCGGCGATGATCGCTCTCGTTGGGCTTGGCGCCAGCCTTGCCGGATGCGTGAGCGATCTCGGTGCCACCGCAACAGATGCGCCGGGTACTCACCAGATGCGCTACTACGGCGGGCCCAAATATCCGATGTGGCCGAGCCAATGAGATCGATCGGCACGGCGTGCCCTGTGAGCGGACGCGCCGTGCGGATCGGGATCTCCGTTGCCGCGAGTGTGATGTTGACGGGACGTGCTGTCAGTTCTGTGCAAGCGAACCATGCTACGCGCTGCCGACGCCATGACAGCCTGGGAGCATCACGGCGGATCGCCGACGGCATGTCCGGCAATCACGGTCCGATGCGGTGCTACCGCGGGTCGAGATCGCCGATGTGGCGCGGCCGCGTTCAGAATTGAGCCCCGTTTGGGCGAGTAAGCCAAGGCCTCGCAGGAGGCGGGGAGTGCATGAGTCAATGCGCACGTTTGCATCATGAACGCCGGTTCGAGCCGTAGCCGGAAAAGAACCGTTACGCTTGCGGCTGCGGCGTTCGCGCTTGGCATTGCGGCCGTCGGCGCGACGCGGTTGCTCGCGTCACATGGCAAATCCATGGAGATGTCGAGCCAGGCCAAGGTAAAGCCGCCGCGCTACGTTCCGACCGCATCTGAGCTGGCCACGCTCTCGATTGCGCCGGTGACGGAGCGGGTGTTTCGTGCGGAGCACGTCACGGAGGGCAAGATCGCCGTCAACGAAGACAGCTCCACGCCGATTTTCTCGCCCTATGCGGGCCGTGTCGTGAAACTTCTGGTGAAGCCCAGCGATGTCGTCGAGCGCGGGCAGTCGCTGTTCGTGGTCGAAGCCACCGACACCGTGCAGGGCCTGAACGATTTCGTGACGGCGCTCGGCAGCCTCAATACTGCGCGCTCCAAGCTCAACCTCGCGCAGATCGTCGAGAAGCGCGCCAACGATCTCTACGCCGGCAAAGCGGTGCCTCTCAAGGACTGGCAGCAGGCGCAAGCCGATCTCATCACAGCGCAGAATGACATGCGCTCGGCGGAGACCGCGCTCGAGGCGGCGCATAATCGGCTGCGCATCCTGGGGCGGTCCGAGGAGCAGATCACCAAATTCCAGGAGACGCGCCAGATCAGCGCCGAGACGCCGATCACTTCGCCGATCGGCGGCACGGTCGTGCAGCGCAAGATCGGTCCCGGCCAGTTCATCAGCAGCAGCGCCAGCGATCCGGTCTTCGTGATCGGGGACCTCTCGACGGTCTGGCTCACGGCCTTCGTGCGCGAGAGCGAGGCTGCGGACATCGCCATCGGACAGGATATCGCCTTTACGGTGCTGGCGCTTCCCGGTCGCGAGTTCAAGGCGCGTGTGGATTACGTCGCCGCCGCGATCGATCCGTCGACGCGGCGTCTCATGGTCCGCGCCACCATCGACAACAGGGACGGATCGCTCAAGCCGGAAATGTTCGCCAACGTTACCGTCTATGCCGGCGAAAGCCGTCCCTCGGTCGGCGTGCCGAAGCAAGCTCTAATCTTCGAGGGCGATCGTGTCCGGGTCTGGGTTTCGCGCGACGACGGTTCCGTCGAGCTGCGCGAAATCCAGATCGGGTTGACCAATGGCGACCTCGTTGAGGCGCGCGGCAACCTGAAGGCCGGTGAAAAGATCGTCACTCGCGGAAGCCTGTTCATCGACCGTGCCGCTTCCGGCAGCTAACTCAAGGCAAGCCGGTTCACATGGAACGTCTCGTCGCCTTCGCAGTCAGTCGCCGCTTCCTCATGGTCGGCCTGTTCGCCGCCATGCTGGTCGGCGGCCTGATCGCGTTTCAGCAGCTCAACATCGAAGCGTATCCCGATCCGACGCCGCCGATGGTCGACATCGTGACGCAAAGTCCGGGGCTGTCGGCCGAGGAGATCGAGCGCTACATCACGATCCCGCTGGAGACTCAGGTCGTCGGCATCAAGAACATGAAGGTGATCCGGACCATCTCGTTGTACGGCTTGTCCGACGTCAAGCTGCAGTTCTCATTCGACTACACCTACGAGCAGGCGCTCCAACAGGTTCTGAACCGCCTCTCGCAATTACCGCCACTGCCGAACAATGCGCAGCCGCAGATCTCGCCGCTGAGCCCGATCGGCGAGATCTACCGCTACCGGCTGGTGGGGCCGCCCAACTACTCCGTGCTCGATCTGAAGACGTTGCAGGATTGGGTCCTGCAACGGCGCTTCCGCACCGTCCCGGGCGTGATCGATGTAACTGGCTGGGGTGGCAAGACCAAAACCTACGAGGTTGAGGCTGATTTCAACAAGCTCGTGGCGAACGGCTTGACGCTCCCGCAACTTCAACAGGCCATCAACAACGCCAACGTCAACGTTGGCGGCAACACCGTCAATATCGGCCCGCAATCCGCCGTTGTTCGCGGCGTCGGCCTGATCCGCTCGATCCATGCGCTTGAAAATACGATGGTGGCCTCTAATGGCGGCACGCCGGTCCTGGTCCGCGACGTCGCAACCGTCACCGTCGGCGATCAACCGCGGCTCGGCATCGCCGGCCAGGATCAGGACGACGACATCGTCCAGGGCATCGTCCTGATGCGCCGCGGAGAGCAGAGCTCGCCGACCATTTCGCGCGTCGAAGAGCTCGTCGCCAGCATCAACAATTCGTCGATCCTGCCCCCTGGCGTGCGCATTGAGCGCATCTATGACCGCAAGGACCTGATCCAGACCACGACCCACACCGTGCTGGAGAACATGGTGGTCGGAATCGGCCTGATCGTGCTGTTGCAGTGGGTCTTCCTCGGGGACCTGCGCAGTGCGATGATCGTCGGCGCAACGATTCCGTTTGCATTGTTTTTCGCGGTCACCATTCTCGTGCTGCGAGGCGAATCCGCCAATCTGCTATCGGTCGGGGCGATCGATTTCGGGCTGATCGTGGATGCGACCGTGATCATGGTGGAGGCGATCTTCCGGCGCCTGTCGCATACCGCGCGGCTGACGCCGGGCGAGCGGGCGACGATTTCGTCGCGCACCGTCATGGACATGAAGCATCATGCCATCCTGACGGCTGGCTCCGACGTGTCGCGCTCGATCTTCTTCGCCGCAGCCATCATCATCGCGGCCTTTTTGCCGCTGTTCACCTTGAGCGGCGTCGAAGGCAATATTTTTGGTCCGATGGCGCGGACTTATGCTTATGCCCTTGCAGGCGGCCTGCTTGCGACCTTCACGGTTACGCCGGCGCTGAGCGCCATCATCCTTCCGGCCCATGTCGAGGAGACCGAGACGTTTCTGATGCGCTGGGTGCATCGGATCTATATGCCTGTGCTCGCGCGATCGCTCGCGCATCGCCGCGTCGTGCTGGCGGGCGGCGCCGTCCTGGTCCTGATCACGATCGTCGCCGTGCGATTGCTCGGGCTCGAGTTTCTGCCCAAGCTGGAGGAGGGCAATCTTTGGATCCGCGCAACCTTGCCGCCGACCATCTCGCTCCAGGAGGGTAACTCCTACGTCAACCAGATGCGCAAGGTGATCGCTGCCCGGCCAGAGGTCGAGTCGGTGGTATCGCAACATGGCCGGCCAGACGATGGTACCGACGCTGCCGGCTTCTTCAATGCAGAATTCTTTGCGCCGCTCAAGCCCGCCAAGGAATGGCCTGAGGGCGAGGACAAGGACGCGCTGACCGCCATGCTGCTGGGGCAGCTTCAGGAAAAGTTTCCGGGCGTCGAGTTCAACTTCTCGCAATATCTCCAGGACAACGTGTCGGAGGCGGTGTCGGGCGTGAAGGGCGAGAACTCGATCAAGCTTTATGGCAGTGACCTCCAGGCGTTGACGGACACCGCAAACAAGATCAAGGCGCAGCTCGCCACCGTTCAGGGGATCACTGACCTTGCGGTCTTCACCTCGCTCGGCCAACCGACCATCCAGATCGATGTCGACCGTGCCCGCGCCGCGCGGTACGGGCTGTCGCCGGGCGATATCAATGCGACGATCAAGACCGCGATCGGTGGCGACAACGCCGGGGATCTCTACGAGCCGGGCTCCGACCGGCATTTCCCGATCATCGTCCGCCTTGCACCACAGTTCCGAAAGAGCGCCGAGGCAATCCAGAATTTGCGAATTGGGGCGCAGGGGCCGAACGGCGTCACGCAGGTGCCGCTGAGCGAAGTCGCGACAGTCAAGGTCCTGTCCGGCGCCGCCTATATCTATCGCGAGCAGCAGGAACGCTATCTGCCGATCAAATTCTCGGTGCGCGAGCGCGATCTCGGCAGCGCCATCCAGGAGGCGCAGGAGAAGGTTGCGGCCAACGTGCAATTGCCGGCGGGCTCGCATCTCGAATGGGTCGGCGAATTCGGCAATCTACAGGATGCGATCCGGCGGCTGTCGATCGTGGTGCCGATCAGCCTCGCGCTGATCGCCATGCTGATCTGGTTCAATTTCGGCTCGATCATCGACACCGTCCTGACCATGAGTGTGATCCCGATGGCCGTGCTCGGCGGCATCCTGGGCCTGCTCGTGACCGGCATTCCCTTCAGCGTCTCGGCTGCAATCGGCTTCATCGCACTGTTCGGCATCTCGGTGATGGACGGAATCATCATCCTGTCCCAGTACAACGCGCTGATCGACGAGGGTATGGAACGCGGTGCCGCCATCCTGCGCACCGGCGAGCTTCAGCTTCGTCCGGTGCTGATGACCTGCGTGGTCGCGGGCATTGGGCTCCTGCCCGCGGCGCTCTCCAGCGGCATCGGCTCGCAGGTGCAGAAGCCGCTTGCGGTCGTGGTCGTCGCGGGAATGATGCTGGCGCCGATCGTCATTCTGGTCACGCTGCCAGCGCTGATCTCGATGTTCTCGCGGCGGACCCGGCCGGGCCTGGCGGCGCAGCCTCAGTTGGCGCCGGCAGAATGAGGTGGGGTGTGCGTAACAAGAGCGTCAGGGGGGCTGTGCGAGCGTCCGGCCGGACACTGGTACTTTTCCTTGCCGGGGCGGCGATGACGGTTTGGGGGCCGTCGCGCGCGGAAACGCTGTCCGAGGCGTTGGTCCGGGCTTATCAGTCGAGCCCGCAGCTCAACGCCGATCGTGCCCGGCAGCGCGGCACGGACGAGAACGTGCCGCAGGCGCTCGCCGGCTACCGGCCGCAGGTGGTCGCGAGCCTGAGCGCGGGTTTGCAGGCGGTCAGGAATACGCTGCCCGACAATACGATCCAGGGCGCGACACTGCGTCCGTGGACGATTGGCGTGACCGTCAGCCAGGTTCTGTTCAACGGCTTCAAGACCGCCAACAGCGTGCGCGTCGCCGAGTATCAGGTTCTGTCGGGGCGCGAGGCGCTGCGCAACACCGGGCAAGGCGTGCTGCTCGACGCCGTCACGGCCTATATGAACGTATTGGCCGATCAGGCCCTGGTTGAGGCGCAGCGCACCAACGTCGCTGTGCTGCGCGAGATCCAGGCGACGACGAAGAAGCGTCTCGATGCGGGCGATGTGACGCCGACCGATACGGCCCAGGCCGAGGCGCGCCTCAGTCGGGGCCTTGCCGATCTCAATGCCGCTGAGGTGACGCTTGCCATCAGCAAGGCGACCTACGTCCAGGTGATCGGCGGGCCGCCCGGTCAGTTGACGTCGGCCACGCCAGTCGATCGGTTATCGCCGGTGACGATGCCGGCATCGATCGCGACCGCCAATCACGAGCATCCTGCGGTGCTCGGTGCGGGATACGATGTGGATGTCGCGCAGACCACGATCAAGGTCGCAGAAGGCAGTCTGCTCCCGACGGTTGCCGTACAGGCGAACGCCAGCCGCTCCAAGGATTCGGATTCGACGCTGAGCACGTTTGCGACCGATCAGGCCTCGATCCTCGGCCAGATCAACGTACCAATCTATGACGGCGGTACCGCCGCCTCCCAGACGCGCCAAGCCAAGGAACTCGCCTCGCAAAGCCGTCTGGTGCTTGAGCAGGTCAGGAGCCAGTCGCGGACGGCGGTTGTCGGCGCGTGGGTGTCCAATGAGGGCACCAAGGTCGCACTGACAGCGGCCGAGTCGGAGGCTAAGGCGGCAGACGTCGCATTGCAGGGCGTTCGCCGCGAGGCCGCCGGTGGCCAGCGCACCACGATCGACGTGCTCAACGCTCAGCAGGACCTCACCGCGGCCCGTTCGCGTCAGATCCAGGCGCAGCGCGACCGGGTGATCGCTTCCTACACGCTGCTCAGCGCCGTCGGCCGGCTGGATGTCCGCACGCTCAATCTCGATACGCCGGATTATCTGCCGGAGGCCCACTATCACCAGGTGCGCGACGCTTGGCACGGCGTCCGCACACCATCCGGACAATAGGCGTTCGCGCCGCAGGAGGAATGAGCATGATCGGCGGAAGGCGCGCACTCCCGGCTCTCGTTGTTGCCGTCGCGGCCGTGTTGGCCTCCACTTTCGTAGCCAACGCACAGGGTTTTGGCCGAGGCCGCGGCAACTCAGGTCCGCCCGTCGAAAGCCGGCCAAAGGTCGACGAGAAGGCTTACAAGGCCGCGCTGGACAGGATTCCGGTGCCTGACGAGAAGTACGATCCCTGGGGTGGCGCCCGCGCCACGGATACGGCAAAGGCGTCCAAGAAGAAGAACTAGCGCACCGCCGGCCGACGACCGTTTGCCAGCATTGCGACGACCGTCATGGCCGCTAAATGTCTGCCGTTGCTCGCGACGGCAACTGATGAACTCCGGTTCTCGGGCAGTCGTGCCCACTATGCGGCGCCTATATGAGCGGACGCCGGGCTATCTCGATTTCCTATCCGATCACCCACATCATGCTTCCATGCGATAACCGTTCGTGGAGGCCAGGGTGCCTAGGTGGCGATCACCATCGCAGCCGGTTTGCCTTCGAGGATCGAACCGATTCATTCCGGATTGACCGCGATCTCACTCCCAAGAGTGCGAACCAAGAGTGCGAACGCGGGTATCGGCGGCGTCTGGCTTCGGGGGCAATATGGCAAGGGAATCGTTCGCTAGGCTGATGCTCGTCACTTATCGCGCCCTTGAGGTGCTGATGACGTTCCTGTTCCCGGCCTGGTACGGACCGTCCGCCAGATACCGGCCGGAAAATCATTACATGCGCGGTCCAGGGCCGAAATGGCGTGCGAAATATCTGGCCGAGCCTGTCTCTCCCCCACGGTCGATCACCTCTCCGTGCCCTGGACAGGAATGATCGCGCGCTAATGGCGGACCCGCGGCACTGCCTCAGCCAACCGCCAATCGGAAAATCAAATACCTGAAACTCCAGGCGACGGCGCGCTTCGCGCGACGTTGAATTTGCCTTTGATGCGGCTCACATGTGGATGGAGTTGTTGTATGCTCGGTTAGCTATCAGCGCCGCAAGCGCACGCTGACGGGCTTGCTTTTCGGCCGACGTGTGTCGCCTGCCAGGCGGGAGTTCAAGTGGTGACGGATGTTGAATCGAAGCTGCCGCAGGACATCACGCCGGCGCCTGATGCCGAGCCCCTTCTGGGGCCGGTAGCATCGGAACTGGCGCGCTACCTTGTTTCAATCGCCATGACCGCCGCTGCGACGGTCATCGCTGTCGGTATTGACAGCAGCGTCACGATCCCCAACCTGTCGCTTATCTTCGTACTTCCAGTGATCATCGCAGGGGTGAGTCTCGGCCTCGGTCCGTCACTCTGTTCGGCGATATCAGGTGCTCTGGCATTCAATTTCTTTCTGACCGAGCCACGCTACTCATTGGTGGTCGATGACCCCGCGAACATCTGGGCGATTGGGCTGCTGTTCGTGGTCGGGGTCATCGTGAGTGCAGTTGCCTTCACCTCCCGGCAGAGGGCGACCGAAGCGAAGCTGTCGAGAAGGCGCGCGACCTTGCTGCAAGGCTATTGCCGTGATGTCGTCGCGGCCGACAATACGAAGACGATCGTCTCGGTTACGGCCCGGGCACTGGCAACGCTCTTCCAGGTTCCCGTCATCGTGATGCTCGTTAGGGAGGGCAGGGTGGTTTCCCTCGAGCAAGTCGGAGACGTGGAGCCGCAGGAGGCCGAGTTGGAGGCGGCACGATCGTCCCTGGCGACTGGAACTGTCATACGCAGTGGCATCTACCCCAATCTGGCCTCCCGCTTTGATTTCTGGCCCGTGGAGACGGACGAAGGCCGGAATGCCGTGGTTGGAATCGCATTCGACCCTGATGAACGCCCTTCGTCACCGGATGCGCAGATCGACGTCGTTGTGCGCATCTTAGCCTTGGTGCTTGACCGTCAACATGCGCGGGTCAAACGCGATGCCCGACCGTCAGATTGAATCCGAACCATCCCGCGCTCCAAGCCTGCAACAAAATGAAGGCAGGCGATTTAAGGTGACGGGGTGGTGCACACCGCTCGACAGGTTTGGAGGAAGCTCGTTGTGAGCGTCGTAGCAGCCCATTTGTATCGTCATGGCAAGAAGGCAAAAGCCGTCTCATTGGACGAGCCTATCGATTGCAACGGAAAATCCGAGTTTGTCTGGATCGGGTTATTCGAGCCTCCGGAACGAGAGCTTGAACAGCTCGAGAAGAACTATGGGCTTCATCCTCTTGCGATTGAAGATGCGCTGAAAGCGAACCAATTGCCGAAGGTCGACGTTTATGGCGACCAGCTGTTCGTGATGACGCGCACCGCCCATCTCGAGCACGACCGCATCGCCTATGGTGAAACCGCAATTTTCGTCGGGAAGAATTTCATCATCACGGTTCGGCATGGCTCGGCGCGCGCGCATAGCAATCTCCGCGCCCAGCTCGAAGCAGCCCCCAGCCTGCTGGGCTATGGCCCCGACTACGTTCTCCATTCCATCCTCGACTTTATCGTCGACGGCTATCTTCCGGTGGTCGAGACGATCGAGGAACGCGTTCTCACCATGGAGCAAAGCGCTCTCGACAGCTTTCTTAGCCGCGCGGACGTCAAGCGGCTCTTCGGGCTTCGCCAAGAACTGATCCGCTTCCAGCGAATTATCGGCCCGATGACGGAGGTCTGTGGCCGGCTCGTGCACCTCGAGACGCCGTGTCTTGACGCCAACGCTCGGCCGTATTTTCAAGACGTCCTGGACCATGTGCGGCGCGTCGAAGCGATGGTGAACTCCCTGCGAGACGTTCTGACCTCGGTTTTCGAAGTGAGCAATCTATTGGAGCAGCAGCGTCAGGGCGTGATCACGCGGCAGTTGGCCGCCTGGGCCGCCATACTGGCCGTACCCACCGCGATCGCCGGAATCTACGGCATGAACTTCGAAAATATGCCCGAGCTGAAGACGCAATACGGCTACTTTGTCGTAGTGGGCGTTATCATCCTGCTTTGCGGGGTGCTGTACCTGCGTTTCAAACGCGCCCGATGGCTCTGATGCTGGTGACCCGTCGGATTGCCGGGTTGGGCTAATTCATAGATCGCACCGCGGCAAAGCTCAGCTAGCGAAGTTCGGAGAATTGTACCATACCTCCTATTCCAACCTATGATCTCCCGCAAAACGCACCAGCCAAAGGTCGACCGGTTTGCGCAAATTATACTCAAGCCACGACTTGAGTATAACGCCCCTTCAATATGGCTTCACGCGAAAGGCGTGCAATGCTCATACGAGTAGCGTGTGCACTGAGAATCCGAAAGCCAGATTTTCGCTTACAATTCGGACATAGATGAGCCTAGAAGGAGTAATCCGCGAAAGGCTCGTCGTACCGAATTTTTCAGTCGGTCCAATCACATATAGGATCGATCGGAGGCGGAATAGTTCAATGAAATGAACGCCTTGCGCTGGATATTTTCCGCGGCCCCATATGGATTGGAGCGAGAGTTTAATTCTCTCAATTGGTTAGAGGGCCGCGTGTGCACCAGGAGATCAAGAAAAATCTTGCGATAGCCGACGTAAGCAAGCTTCTGAAATGGGCGAGCGGTCGCGGGGAAAGCGCCACTTCTTATTCGCGCAGCTATCTGCGGCTTATTCGATCAACGATGAGCATCCTGGGATGGGAAGCAACTGGCTCTCAATCAGCGGGTCCCAGGTTGGAGCTTGGTGCGCACACCGTTTGCAAATGGTCGGAATAGTGTAGCTCTGCGATTTCAATCGCTGGGGTGCTAGCGGTCGATCCAGACGGTCATGCCCGGCTCGAGGCCGGCCATCTCTCCCTTGGGATCGAGGCGCAAGCGCAGCGTATTGCGGTCATGATCGCCAATGACACGCTCTGCCTGCCAGGTGGCAAACACGCCGAGCGGCCGCAGCTCGGTGATGACCGCCTTCGTCGCGCTATCGGCACCGTTCCGCATCACATTCGCGGTTTCTCCCATCGCGAGACGATCGAGATGGTCCTCGCGCACGTTGAATGAGAGCCATTGCCTGCCCGCGGCCTCGACCATCAGGATCGGTTGACCCGCGCGAACGTTTTCGCCGAGCTCGGCGGCGATGACGCTGACCACGCCGTCGGCCGGCGCGCGCAACACCATCTTGTCGAGGCGGCGCTCGAGCACGGTGACCGCGGAGGCCGCAGCCTGCACCTGCGCGTCGGCGATCGCGCGCTCTTCCCGGGTCGGTCCCGCCACGGCCGCATCGTAATTGGCCTGGGCCTCCGCCACGCCGGCTCGTGCGCTGGCGACGTCGTTCTCTGCCTGTTCGAGCGACTGTTGGGATTCAAAGCTCTGGCGCGCCAGCGTGCTGGTCCGGGTGAGCTGGGCCTGCACGAAGTCGAGGCGGGCGCTGGCCTTGGCGATGGCGGCTTTCAGCGAGTCGACCTGCTCGCGGCGCACGCCGGCATAGACGTTGTTGCGGCTTGCGACGGCGGACGCCAGCACGGCACGCGCCTGGTCCGCCTGCGCCGTCAACTCCACCGCCGAGAGCCGCGCCACGACGTCGCCGGCCTTCACAGAGGCACCCTTCTCGACCGCGATCGAGACCAGCTGGCCGTTGACCTCCGGCTCGACCCTGATCTCGGTCGCGCGCACGACGCCGACGATGGCTGCGGGCGGTGCCGAGTGGCGCATGACATAGAGCAGCGCGCCCGCCGCGATCAGCGCGAGCGGAATCGCGACGAAGGCGGCAGGTCTAAGGTTGGGCATGTCCCTGTCTCCTCCCGACGGCAAATGCCGAGATCACCGCGAGCGCGAAGTAACCGAGCGCCAGGCACCACAATGCGAGCCAGTCATGCGCAACCTCCCAGATGCCGGCGCCGAGCTGGTTGACGCGCACGAGGCCGTCGATCGCGGAGTCGGCCGGGAACAACCGGCCGAACGCAAGGGCCACGTCCGGAATCGCTTCGCGCGGCCACGCGAAGCCGGCCATGAAGAACTGCGGCAGGCTCGTCGCCAGCAGCAGGATGGTTGCGTTCTCAGGCCGCGTGAACCAGGCCCCGACAGCCTGACCCATGAAACTCGTCGCCAGCAGAAAGACACTCGCGAGCGCGAGGATCTGCGGAAGATGGCCGAGTGTCGAAAAACCGTAGATCCGCGGCAGCACGATGAGATAGAGCGCGAGCGCAGGAAGGTAGACGGTCAGATGCGCGATGCCGCGGCCGAGCACGCCGGCAAAGGCTGCGCCTCCGCTCGCCAGCGCGGTGCCGGTCAGCATCGCTGCGCCGATCAGCAGGGTCTGCTGCAGGATCAGGATGAACGCCGCCGGAACGACGTAGCTCGCATAGCCGCCCACCGGGTTGAAGATCGGCTGCAGCAGTACGTCGGCCGGGCTCGAGCTCGCCAGCTTCGCCTTGACGAGGCTGCCATCCGAGCGCGCGCCGCGCGAAACGAGCTCGGACGTCAAAGTTCCGATGGCGGTGGCGACCCCGCTGGCGCTCGATCGGAAGATGAACAGATAGGTTGCGTCCGCATAGACGGGGATGTGGGCGGTGATGCCCTTGAGCACGTCGCGTTCCGTGTCGGGCGGAATCTCGATGGCGGCAAAGGCCTGCCCGCGATCGATCGCGCTGCGCGCCTCAGCCAGCGTTCGGGCACGAACCGTCACGCTCAATGCGCCGCTCGCATCCAGCGTCTCGACGATCTGCCGGCTGAGATCGCTGAGATCGTTATCGACGACCGCAATCGGAAGCTTGCGAAGGATCTGGTTCAGATAGGGCTGCGGATAGTAGATGCCGTAGATCAGGGGAGCGAGAAACAGCAGAGTGAAGGCGCTCCGCGTTCCCAGCACGCGCCGCCACTCCGCCACGAAGGCGCCGCCGACGCCGCGCGGTGTGGAGATGGCCTCGGATGGCTCGACAGGCCGCGCTGTTGCAAACCAGCCCTTGCGGGTGACGTTCGCCATGCGCAGCCATGCCAGGCCGGCAAACAGCAACGCCAGGCCCGCAAGCGCCGCGAAGGGAATAGCGGAATTCGCGACCGGCAATCCCCGCGCGGCTTGTCCCAACAGGACGGCCATGTACCAGCGAAGCGGCAGGATCGCGCTCCATGTCTGCGCAAAGGCATTCATGCCGATGGTGGGAAAGCCGACGCCGGCATAGCCGAATGCAGGCGAGGCAATGAGGCCCGCAAGCCCGAGCCCTGTGGCGAGATCGCCGACCAGAAGCTGGAGCAGGGCGCCGAGCGACAGATAACCGACGATCAGCAGCGAGGCCGCGGCGATCATCAACGGCAGATTGCCCTTGAAGGGAATCTCCAGCACGCCCTCCAGGAACAGTGGCTCGGCCAGCATGATCAGGAAGAAGATGCAGAACAGCGGTGCGAGCTTGCCGGCCAGCGCGACAAGCGGATCGCCGCCGGCGCTTTCGAGCCAGGCCCGCGCGTCGCGGCGGCGGAATTCGGAGCCGACGGAATAGCCGGCGGCAAGGGTCATCACCACATGGATGATGGTCGGCAGCAGCGCGCGCAGCAGGAACTGCGCGTAGTTCTTCTGCGGATTGACGAGCGCCATGGTCTCCGCCTTGAGCGCTCCCACGGACGCTGGCGCAGGTGCCGCGCGACTGGCGGGAGCGGCCACGGCTGCCGCGGCGGAGAGTGAATCGCTCAGACCCGAGGATGCGATGCCGGAGGGAGTCAAAAACTGCTGGTTGTAAAATCCGACGATCTGCGGGCGGCGCGCGGCCTTCAGGTCGCGCTCGAAATCCGGCGGGATGTAGACGGCCGAGATCGACTTGCCCGAGCGTATGTCCTGCACCGCCGTAGACAGGGTCCCGGAGCGGTCTGTGATTTTCAGGCTCGGAGACGCAGCGACGTATTCCACCAGGGCCCGCGAGGCGTCCGACTTGTCCTCGTCGACAACAGTCACGCCGAGGCCGCGGATGACCGGATGGCTGAAGACCGTGGTGAGAACCACGAAGGCGAACAGCGGCACGCCGAAGATCAGGAGCAGCGCCACGCGATCGTGAAACAGCCAGCGGCACTCGCGCCGCGCGACCAGCAGGAACCCGGGCTTTGGCGCCGGCCTCATGGCCGCGACCGCCAGTCGAGATAGGCGCTCATTCCCGGTCGCAGCTCGGGCACGGGCTGAACGGGATAGGCACGGATCGAAAACGTTCGCAGGTCGAAATCGCCCGAAGCACGCGTGGCTCGCCAGCTTGCATATTCGCCCTTGGTCGCGATGAGCTTGACCTCGACCGTGACGGGGCGGTCGCCGAGGGCGGGGATGCGGACATCGAAGCGATCGCCGACCTTCAGGCCTTTGACGAGATCCTCGCGAAGATCGAAATGCACCCAGAGGTCCGCCAGATTGATCAAGGTGACGAGCGGGACGCCCGGCGACACGTATTCGCCGGGTTCCACATTACGCTGATAGATCTGCGAGGCTACGGGCGCATAAACCACGAGCTGGTCGATGATCGACTGGACACTTTGGATATCGGCACTGGCCTTTTCGACATTGGTATTCGCAATGGCCCGCTCCTCCTTGGTGTAGCCATTGACCGCCTGCTCATAGGCCGATTTGGCCTGATCGACCGCGCGTTCGCTTTCATGCAGCGCATCGGTTGCCTGATCGAGGCGCGCTTGCGGCGCGTTGCCTTGCTCGGTCAATGTGTGCGTGCGGTCAAAGGTCTTTTGCGCCAGCACCAGCGCCGCTTGGGCGCGCTCCATCTCCGCCTTCCGTGCCGCGATGACTTCCACCCGCGTTCCGACGAGTACGTTGGCAAGCTGGGCGTCCGCGACAGCCTTGGCCGCCTTCATCTGCTCGTGCTTGGCCAGCGTTTCCGGATTGTCGATCTGGACCAGCACCGCGCCCGCAGCAACGTTCTGGCCGCGTTCGACGGGAATCTTGCCGACCCGTCCGTCCACGCGCGCCGCGATATCGAGCCGCGTTGCATCGACCTCGCCCTGAACCAGCAAGGGCTCCGGGCGCAACAGATAGAAGACGGAAAGCCCGACGACAGCAGCCGCAACGACACCGACGATGATAGAGGGCGTGCGTGTCGGGTTGTGCGCGGCTTTCGCCGGTCCGTTACTCGGCACGTCGGGCGTGCTTTGAACGTCCTTGTCAGAGCTCGGCACGTCCATGCCTGACTCCCTTTCTGATGGCCGGATGGCCTTTAGTTTATTCGGTTGTCAGGCCCAGCCGCAATCGCGAGGCGATGATTTTTTTGAGTCAGAGCCGACCATGTAACCTGTCCGTGACCCACGCTTGGATGTTTGATCCCTGACTTGTTGAAAGCTGCTGCTCTCGCAGTGGTGCTCGTCCCGACGTCCCGGGGGGTGCCAAGTGATCAAGCAGCAGACCCATCCCAGCGATGACATTCCTGTCCAAGATGAATGACGGCGATCGCGTCATAGTCGCGTCACCTGACCCGGTCCGTGGTCGGGCCAGGATGCAGGTGCGACATGCCAAACGCCGTCACGAAATCAAACCCCACGATCCCTCGTCTCTTCGTCCTCGAATTGAACGCGGGCTGCATTCACTTGATGAATGCGGATGGCTCCGAACGCACGACCATCGTCACCGGCTGCCACCTCCCGGATGGCATCGTCGTGGATGTCGAGGCTGGCCATATCTACTGGACCAACATGGGCATCCCGAGCCTGGATGACGGGTCCATAGAGCGCGCCGACATCGACGGCAAGAACCGCAAGACCATCGTCCCGCAGGGACACACTCACACGCCGAAGCAGATCATTCTCGATAAGAAGGGCGGCAAGCTCTACTGGTGCGATCGCGAGGGCATGCGCGTCATGCGCTGTAACCTCGACGGCTCGCGGCTGGAGACGCTCATCGAGGCGGGCCACGGCGAAGCCGATCGCAAGGACCAGACGCGATGGTGCGTCGGGCTGGCGATCGACCCGAAATTCGGACGCATCTACTGGACGCAAAAGGGGCCCGACAATGCCGGGCTCGGCCGCATCTTCCGCGCCAATGTCGAAATCCCCGCCGGCCAGACCGCAGCCACCAGATCCGACATCGAGATATTTTACGACGGTCTGCCGGAGCCGATCGATCTGGAGATCGATCACAAGAGCCGCATTCTCTACTGGACCGACCGCGGCGACCCACCACGCGGCAATACGGTGAACCGCGCCTCGATCGACAACAAGCCTGCCGAGCCCGAGATCGTGGTGACCCATCTCATGGAGGGGATCGGCATTGCGCTCGACGTCGCGAACGATCGCATGTTCGTGACGGATTTTGCCGGCTCGATCTACTCCGCACGGCTCGATGGATCCGGCGAGCGCAACTTCCTCTTCGCCCAGGGCAATCTCACCGGCATTGCCTATGCCGAAGTCTGACCAACGCATTGGAGAGAACGACATGACCGACACCAAGCCCATTCGCCGCATCGCCATCATTGGCACCGGCGTGATCGGCGCGAGCTGGAGCTCGCTGTTTCTCGCCAAGGGAATGCAGGTCGTCGCGACCGATATCGCGCCGAACGCGGAAGCAGCACTAAGGAAGTTCGTCGAGACGGCCTGGCCGGCGCTTGAGCGATTGGGCTTGTCGCCTGGAGCTTCGCAGTCGAACCTCACGTTCACGCCCGACATCGCGCAGGCACTCGCGGGCGCCGACCTCGTCCAGGAGAACGGACCCGAGCGGATCGAATTCAAGCAGAAGCTCTATGGCCAGCTCGACGAGCTGTTGCCGCCCGACGTGATCATCGCATCGAGCTCGTCGGGGCTTACCATGAGCGAAATTCAGAAGGGTGCCGCGTCCCATCCCGAGCGCTGCGTCATCGCCCATCCGTTCAATCCGCCCCACCTGATCCCGCTGACGGAGATCGTCGGCGGGGCAAAGACCTCGAAAGCCACGATCCGGCGCGCAACGGAATTTTACACGTCGATCGGGCAACGGACGGTGCGCCTCAACAAGGAAATGCCGGGGCACGTCGCCAACCGCCTGCAGGCGGCGCTGAGCCGCGAAGTCTATTACCTCGTGGCCGAAGGCGTGGTGAGCGCCGCCGACGTCGACACCGCCCTGAGCTGGGGCCCGGGTTTGCGCTGGGGCGTCATGGGCAGCCTGATGCTGAACCATCTCGGCGGCGGTCCGGGCGGCATCGAGCACTTCTTCCAGCAGTTCACCGGCCCGATGACGGCTTGGTGGAAGACCCTCGGCGCGCCGGTGCTGACGCCGGACGTGCAGAAGAAGCTCATCGAGAGCGTCCACGCCGAGGCCGGATCGCGCACCATCGCGGAGCTGGAGGCGGAGCGCGACGAAATTCTGCTCGGCCTGATCGAGCTGCGCAAGAAGGCTGCGAAGCCGAGCTGACGCAAATCGGCAGCGCCCGCGAGATCAATCATACCTTCAACCCTTCACTTTTCAGGCTTCCGAGCCGCAGCGAGGAGAGATCGCAAATGCCCACCGCAACCACAGCAGGCAAGACCGCCGCGCCGAAGTCACCGCCGGCGCCCAATGGCGATTTCTACCAACTGGTCGACCTCCTTACCCCGGACGAAAAGGCGCTCGTCAAGAAGGTGCGGACCTACATGGAGACCAAAGTCCAGCCGGTCATCAACAAGTACTGGTCCGACGACGCGTTTCCGTTCGAGCTGCTGCCGTCGTTCAAGGAGCTTGGCCTCGGTGGGCTCGGCTTCGAGGGTTATGGCTGCGCGGGCGGCAGTCAGAAGCTGTTCGGCTTCGTGGCGATGGAACTGGCGCGCACCGACGCCTCGTTCTGCACGTTCTTCGGTGTGCATAGCGGCCTCGCCATGGGCTCGATCTATCTCGACGGCTCCGAGGAGCAGAAGCAGAAATGGCTGCCGGCGATGGCGCGCTGGGAAAAGATTGGCTGCTTCGGGCTCACCGAGCCGCTGGTCGGTTCCGGAACGAGCGGTGGTCTGACCACGACGGCCAAACGCGAGGGCGATACCTGGGTTCTCAACGGACAGAAGCGGTGGATTGGCAACGCACCATGGTGCGACCTTTCCATCATCTGGGCGCGCGATCTTGCCGACAATCAGGTCAAGGGATTCATCGTCGAGAACAAGTCGACGCCTGGATTCAGCGTCGAGAAGATCGAGCACAAGATCGCGCTCAAGGTGGTCCAGAACGGCCAGATCACGCTGAAGGACGTGCGGGTGCCTGAAGCGAACCGCCTCCAGGGCGGCAATTCCTTTCGCGACACTGCGCGCGTGCTGCGGATGACGCGCTACATGGTGGGCTGGGCGTCGACCGGCATCCAGATGGGCGCATACGAGGCCACCCTCAAATATGCCCAGGAACGACTGCAATTCGGCAAGCCGATCGCCTCGTTCCAGCTGATCCAGGATCTGCTCGCCAAGATGCTCGGCAATCTGACCGCGTGCCAGTGCCTGATGCTCCGCCTGGCGCAGCTCGATGACGAGGGCAAGCTTGGCGACCATCACGCGGCACTGGCGAAGGCATTCTGCACGGCGAAATCGCGCGAGACGGTTTCATGGGGCCGCGAGGTGCTGGGCGGCAACGGTATCGTCGCCGACTACAACGTCGCGCGCTTCTTCGCCGACGCCGAGGCGCTCTACTCCTACGAAGGCACCTATCAGATGCAGAATCTGATCGTCGGCAAGGCCATCACCGGCCACGGCGCTTTCCTCTGACCTTTCAGCGGGGCCGGCGCATCGGCGCCGGCTGCCCTACTCAGGAGACACGACCATGGTTTCGGGAACTGCACCATTCACCCCTTCGCCTGCGACAGCACCAAATTCCGCCCCCAGAGCAGCGCTGGCCCTTGCGAACGTCCAGTACGAGAAGAAGGGGCCGATCGCCTACGTCACGGTCAATCGGCCGAAAGTGCTCAACGCGCTCAATACGCCGACCTGGACCGATCTGCACGCCGCATTCGAGGATGCCAAAGCGGACGCGTCCGTGCGCGGCGTCATCCTCACCGGCGCTGGCGACAAGGCGTTCATCGCCGGCGCCGACATCAGTGAACTCGCCCATGTCGATGCCTACGACGCCGAGGAGTCCAGCCGGTTCGGGCAGGGTGTGCTGGACCTCATCGAAAATCTCGGCAAGCCGGTGATCGCGGCGATCAACGGCTTTGCGCTTGGCGGCGGCTGCGAGACGGCGATGGCCTGCACCATCAGGATTGCCGCGGAGCATGCCAAATTCGGTCAGCCCGAGGTCAAGCTCGGCCTGTTGCCCGGCGGTGGCGGAACGCAACGCCTGCCGCGCCTGGTGGGAAAGGGGCGTGCGTTGCAGCTCATCCTCACGGGCGAGACGGTTTCCGCGCAGGAAGCCTATCGCATCGGCCTCGTCAACGAAGTCGTTGCTGCCAGCAGTCTGATCGATCGTGCCGAGACGGTCCTCAAGCAGATCATGGCCAACGCGCCGATCGCCGTGAAGTTCTCGCTGGAAGCCGCCAACAAGGGGATGGAGACGAGCCAAAGCGAAGGCCTCGTGCTGGAAGCCTCGTTCTTCGGCATCTGCGCCGCCACCGAAGACAAGAAGGAAGGCACCGCAGCCTTCCTCGAAAAACGTGCGCCGCAGTTTCGCGGACGCTGAAACAAGGTCGCTCTCTACGGAGATTTGGAAGGGACACCCATGGCAAACAACATTTTCTCCGGACTGAAGGTGGTGGACCTCGCGAGCTTCATCGCGGGCCCGAGCGCCGCCGTGATCTTGTCCGATTTCGGCGCCGATGTGATCAAGGTCGAGCCGCCGAGCGGCGAGCTGTGGCGACATGCGAACCACCTCCCGCCGCAGCCGGTCGCCGACGATGCATATCCCTGGCACCTGGCCAACCGCAACAAGCGCGGCATGGCACTCGATCTGAAATCTCCGGAGGCCCATCAGGTTCTCGAGAAGCTGGTCAAATGGGCCGACGTGCTCATCGTCAACACGCCGCATCCGGCGCGCAAGAAACTGAAGCTCGAATATGAGGATGTGGTGGGGTGGAATCCGCGGCTGATCTACGCCGACATCACGGGCTTCGGCGACAAGGGGCCGGATGCGAATCTCCCCGGCTTCGACATCACGTCCTACTGGGCCCGCAGCGGATTGCTGTCGATGACGCGCGATGCCGGTGCGCCGCCGACCTGGCCGGTGGCCGGCAGCGGCGACAACGCCACCGCCGTCGGACTCTATTCGGCGATCGTCACGGCCCTGTATCGCCGTGAACGGACCGGAGAGGGGGCGCATGTCACCACCTCGCTGCTCGCCGAGGGCGTGTGGTCCGCCAGCGTCTCGATCCAGGCCGCGCTCTGCGATGCGAAATTCTTCGGGCTGCACGATCGCATGCACCCCGCAAATGCGGCTATGAACGTCTATCGCGCCAAGGATGATACCTGGTTCGTCCTCATCATCACGCCTGACAAGGTGGAGGCCGTGGCGAAGGCTATCGGTCGCCCCGATCTCCTGACTGATCCGCGCTTCTCCGACCCGACCAAGCTGATGGCGAACATGACGGAGCTCACGGCGATTCTCGACCAGACCTTCTGTTCCGAGCCGATGGCACATTGGTACGAGGTGTTTAACGGCGCCCACGTGACGTTCGGCGCGGTGCGCGGGCCGCAGGAGGTGATCAACGATCCCCAGCTCCGGGCCAACGACATCATCGTGCCGCTCGAGGGTGCGGGCGGCAAGCTGACGTCAACGATCTCCAGCCCGCTTCAGGTGCATGGTGTCGCCAAGGTGTCTGCAAAGCGCGCCCCGAAGATCGGAGAGCACAACGACGAGGTTCTCCAGCAACTGGGATTCAGCGCGGCCGAGATCGATGGTCTGCGTGCGAGCGGTACCATTCCGAAGCCAAAGGACCACGCGGCCCTAGCATGACGACAGGGGTTTGGCGGCGTAAGCCGCCGCGACCCTGCGTTTGCAGTGAAATTCACCAAAGGGATCAGGAGTTCGACAATGGATGAGATCGTTACCGAACAGGCCGCAGGCATCCTGCGCATCCAGTTGAACCGTCCGACAAAACGGAACGCGATGACGTCGGCCATGTACGTGGCTCTTGCGGACATCTTCAACGCGGCGTCGAAGGACGAGAGCACACGCGTCGTCCTCTGGCATGGTGCGGGAGATTCGTTCTGCGCCGGCAACGATATCGACGACTTTCTCAAGAATCCGCCCGGACCCGGCGAATCGCCACAGGCCGGCCTCATGAAGGCGCTGGTCGACTTCGACAAGCCATTGGTCGCGGCCGTCCACGGCGCCGCCATCGGCGGCGGCACCACGATGCTGACGCACTGCGACTTCATCTACGCCGGCGAGAGCACAAAATTCCAGATGCCCTTCATCAATCTGGCCGTGGTGCCGGAATTCGGATCGAGCTGCTCGGTGCCGGCGCGGATCGGTCACCTCCGCGCGGCCGAGCTGATCTTGCTGGGAGCTCCGTTTGATGCCAGGCGCGCGGTCGAGTTGGGTCTGGCTACTGAAGTCGTCGCCGACAACGATCTCCGGGCGAAGGCGACCGACACGGCCCGGAAGTTGGCAGCGAAGCCCGCGGCTGCGTTACAGGCCAGCAAGCGGCTCATGAAGCAGCCATTTCGCGAGCAGATCAAGGCCGCGATGAAGGCCGAGAACGAAGAGTTCAGCACGCAAGTCCGCTCCGAAGACGCAAGGGAAGCGTTCACAGCTTTCGTGGAAAAGCGCAAGCCCGACTTCACGCGAAACATCAAGTCTCAAGCGACTGCATGACCAAGGAAAAGCCGATGAACGTATGCGTATTGGTTGGAAGCCTGCGGAAGGCTTCGTTCAACGGGATGCTGGCGAATGCACTGATCTCGCTGGCGCCGTCCTCGATGAGGCTCGACATCGTCGAGATCGGAGGATTGCCATTTTATAATGAAGATCTCGATACCGCAGCTCCGCCCGCGCAATGGACCGCGTTCCGCCAGCGCATCAAGGCCGCCGACGCCGTTCTGTTCGTCACGCCGGAATATAACCGGTCAGTGCCTGCCGTGCTCAAGAACGCGCTGGATGTCGGCTCCAGACCGTATGGACGCAGCGTCTGGGATCGCAAGCCGGGTGCGATCGTCAGCGGCTCTCCCGGGGCGATCGGAGGCTTCGGCGCCAATCATCATCTCAGGCAATCGCTCGTGTTCCTGAACGTGCCGACCCTGCAGCAGCCCGAGGCCTATCTCGGCCATGTCGACAAGCTGTTCGATGAGCACGGCAAGCTCGCCGGCGACGGCACCAGCAAATTCCTCCAGGCGTTCATGCAGGCGTTCGCCATTTGGGCCGAAACGGTTCGTTCCAAATGATCCGATCGCAGGGGCAGCGCGTCTGCCCCCTCGCGGCAAGAGCGGGCTGAAATCGCAGTGTCACGCTCAAAAATGGATCGGCCGCATTTGGTCGAATTCGTCGCGGCACGCCCGGCTGAAGTCATGCAACAGATCGATCGTGCCGTCGATGGCCATTTCGCGTAGTTCGACGAAACTCTTGTCCGGCTCCAAATAGGTGTCCAGGATTTTTCGGGTGACGTCTTCGGCATGATGGACCACCGGCTTTGAAGATATCGCCCGCATCGCACTCATCTTGGCGTAAAGGCTGACCAGGCTGGGAATGTCGGCCTTATCGTGCTGGAGCGCATCGATGTAACACTTGGCGGCGTCCTCGATGAAATCCCTGTAGAGGGTCTGCCTGCGGGTCTCCTCGTGAAGAACCCACTGGGCGCGGACCTGGCTTCGCTGGCTCCGCCAATTCGCGATTCCGCTCGTCAAGCCGCCGACGGCTGCTCCGGTGAGAGCGGCGAGCGCGGAGATGATGGAGGCATCCACAGGTGCAGTCCTTAACAGAGTTCCGGAAATGCTTGCCAGGTCGTGATTGGCCGCAACTATGACGAGGGCGATCTCGGTCCCTCGGAAATCAGCCGTGAGCTTCGCTGTCCCGACAGATACGACCAGAACCATTGGGTCTGGACTCGAAATCTGTTCTGAAGCTGCGGCAGCGCGAGGACGTGCAGCGCGGCCCACACCCACCAGGTCACGAAGCCGCTGCTGCGCAAATGGCCAGATTCGAGGATGGCGAAATTCTTTCCGACCACCGCCATATTGCCCTTGTTGCGGTACCGAAACGGTGGGCCATCCTTGTGTCCCCTGACGCGGCTGGCGATGACCCGCCCCACAAATCGTCCCTGTTGAATGGCTGCCTGTGCCACTCCCGGCACCGGGTGGCCATCCTGAGTCATCGTGGCGGCATCTCCTGCCACAAAGACGTTGGGCGCCTCTGGAATGTCCATGAAGGCGCCAACGAATGCGCGCCCGGCACGGTCTGTCTGGGTCCCGAGCATTTTCACGACTGGCGAGGCGCTGACGCCCGCCGTCCATAGCACGGTGGCGCTGGGGATGCGGACGCCGGCGGCGATCACGCCCTGATCGTCGACCTTCTCGACCTTTACGCCCGTCGACACCTCGACTCCGAGTTTCGTCAGTCGCTTGGCTGCCTTTCGCGACAGCGATTCCGCAAAGGTCGGCAGGATGCGAGTGCCGCCATCCAGTAGAACAATCCGGCTCTTGGCAGGGTCGATCTTGCGGAAATTGTTACGCAGGGTCACCGAGACCAGTTGAGCGATCGAAGCTGCAAGCTCCACACCGGTCGGGCCGGCGCCCACCAGAACGAAGGTGGTTTGGCGAGCGCGTTCCTTCTCGTCGTCGGTTGCTTCAGCCAATTCAAACGCGCTCAGGATCTTGGTCCGGATCGTCTCGGCGTCGCTCAGGCTCTTGAGGCCCGGTGCGAACCGCGCGAACTCGTCATGACCGAAATAGCTCAGACGCATTCCGGTCGCGATCACCAGGAAATCGTATTCGAGCTTTCGACTGCCAATCTCCGGGCAGATGGCCTCCACGGTACGCGCTCCCAGGTTGAGGCCCTTGACCTCGGCCAGCATGACGCTGAGATTTTTCTGCTTTGCCTCGAGTTGCCGGATCGGTGCCGCGATCTCGGACGGCGCCAGAACGGCGGTGGCGACCTGGTACAGCAGCGGCTGAAAGATGTGGTGATTGCGCCGGTCGATCAGCGTGATGTCGACATCGGCTCGCTTCAGGGCCCGCGCCGTCGCGATACCCGCAAAGCCACCGCCGACGATCAGGACGCGCTTTTTGCCTGGGGCCGGCTTTGCCAGGGGCTGCTCATCTTGGGGGAACGATTTGGTCAGAATTGTCGTCATGGGTGTACCGACTCTCCAGGGCCAGCCGCCCCCGTCAGGGTCAGATACAGCGGAGCTCCGGATTAATCTTGGATGGCGCTGCGGTGCATTGAACGACCGTGCCTGATCATCCGGGGAAAGGTCTGAGCCGCTCGTACAGCATGCGCGGGAGAATCAGCCCGAAGGCCATCGCCGTGATGATCAAAAGCGCCGTGGCACTGCTGGCAGCGATGCTGGTGACCAGAGCCGCCGGTGCGCCCGGGCCGATTGAGACCAGTTCGACGAGGCCCGTCGCAGTGTTGAACAGGAAGAAACCAGGCATCAACGAGACAACGGCGGAGAACGCGACCGCCGCGAAGGGCAGATGCAGGCGATCGACCACGGGAGCCGTGAGGGCGCTGGCAAACATGCAGGCGACGAGTGTTCCGGCCGGAGCACTTCCGCCGGCGGAGATCACCGCCCAGTGTGCGGCATGTGCAAGCATGCCGACTGCAATCGGGAAAGGCAGCAGACGCCATGGCATTGAGAAGAAAGTACCGAATGAGGCGACTGCGCATCCTGCTGCGATCACATCGATGATCAACGGCAGGGGCGGAGATGGCCCGGCTATCGCGAGTTGCCCGCCGGCGGCCGTGAACCCGAACAGGCCGCCGGCGCAGATCAGCAGCACGATGATGCCGGCATAGGCCAGGCGCGTCATGCCTAGTGCGATGCGCGTGCGAGCGAGGTCCATGGCACCGTTGAGGATATGCGGACCGGGGACAAGCACCATGCAGGGACAGAAGGCGACCAGCGCAATTGCATCCGACAGTCGAAAACGGCTGGCAAGAGCAGCTACAGCACCGGCGACCAGCGCGGCGCAAAGCGGCTGGAGGAGCGGGTTATGGCTGAAGCCGGACAGCCTCCGCCTGACGAGCGCACCGGCGGCTGCGCTCATTGCGATCAGGAGCAGGCTCATTGCATCGAGCGCGCCGAAGATGACGCCAAGCGAGGCCGCACCAACGGCTGCGAGCAAGGTGAAGCGTGGCGTGGAAGCGGGCGGTAGACGACCGGCCGACTCAAGTGCGGATTGCGCGGCACCGGCCGGCAATGTGCCGTCGCAAACCTGATCTATCACCGTCGTAACGGCGAGTACCCTGCCCATGTCGACGCCGAGCGGCCTGGCGGGCACAGCTTGCGAGACGCGCGAGCCATTCAATTCGATGATCAGTTCGTCCCATTGCGGGAGCACCTTCACCGCGACGCCGAGCGCGCGCCCAAGGCGCGTGGCAGCGACAACCGTCCGTTCCGTGGTCTGACCGTGAGCAAACAGAAGAGCGGCCGCCAGCACGGTCGTGCTCAGCGCCGTTTCGCAAGACGGCGGTTCGGCGCGCGAGCTCTCCGGCTTTCGCTCGGTCAATTGCGTTGCGCGGTCCAGTAGCCCGAGCATCGTGAGCTTCCCGAATAGCCGCTCCACCTTCCGCGACCCGAGTTCCCGGAAAGTCTGCCCGTGCCGGACGCGAATTTGTCGTGAACCTCTACCGAAGCGCGGACCGAGCCGGATCTCGCGACGTAGCCCCTGAATTTCACGAGATTGGAATGCGTGACTATTCCGTCGGAAATATTGACGGTGAAGTTGTAGCTGGGATCGCATGCGCCGCCTTGCGTCACGAAGACGAGATCCCAGGAGCCGTCATAGGCGGATCGTGCCTGCGCGGCTGGGGCCATCAGGCAAACAGCTGCAATCGTCCAGAGCAAAGGCGTCTTCATCGATAGTTCTCCGTAGGCTCGGCGACCGCTTCCACGCAAACGGAAAGAATCTCGCCGACGTTCAAACCAGGGATCGAGCGTCACAGATATAAGGCTGCTCTAGGAAAAATTGGCGCAAAGCGCTTGTTGAAAAGTGCTCAGATCGCTTTGAATCGTGCGTTCACGAAAGATGCAGGCGTGACCAGACGCCCAGCCAATTGTTTTGAGCAGGATTGGCACCAATCGAGCAGCCATCTTCAATCGCGGCCACCACTGGGAAGACATACTGAACGCACGCACTGTCGCTGTTCGAACGGAACATGACAGGTCGCATTCAGAATGAACCTGGAGCCGCGAGATGAACGTCAAGTCCATTGCTGGCCAGCTTGGGGAAAGACGCGCTCGCACCCCTCATTCGCTGGCTGACCATTGGAATGTGTCTGACTTCGTCGCCCTCACAAAGCCACGCGTGATGATGCTCGCGGTCTTCACCGCGCTCGTCGGATTGAGCTCCGCTCCGGTTCGACTTGATCCGCTAACAACCCTTGCGGCAGTTCTTGCCATTGCAGCGGGAGCCGGAGCCGCCGGTGTCCTCAACATGTGGTACGATGCCGATATCGATGCGGTCATGAGCCGCACCGCGATGCGGCCAATTCCCCTCGGCAAGGTCTCCCGGTTCGCAGCGCTTGTCCTTGGACTCCTTCTTGGCGGTTTCTCCGTGGTGGCTCTCGCCCTGGCGACGAACCTCGTGGCGGCCGCGTTATTGACGGGCGCTATCCTCTTTTATGTCGTGGTGTACACGGCGTGGCTGAAGCGGTCCACGCGGCAGAACATCGTCATCGGCGGCGCCGCCGGCGCGCTGCCGCCCGTGATCGGATGGGCCGCGGCAACAGGGGATATCGGGCTGGAGCCGCTCGCGCTGTTCCTCATCATCTTTCTCTGGACGCCACCCCATTTCTGGGCGCTGGCGCTCAACCGCACCGAGGATTACGCCCGCGCGGGCGTGCCGATGCTGCCGGTTGTTGCGGGACGCGCGGCAACAACGCGGCAGATACTGATCTATAGCGGCCTACTGACCCTCGCCTCGGAACTGCCCTGGGCACTGGGGTTCGCAGGTGTGATCTATGGCGTGACGGTTGCGATCTGCAGCGCGCTCTTCCTGATACTTGCGTTCCTGCTGGACAGAAGCATCGGGCCTGATCGCCGTCCCGCCCACAGGCTGTTCGTGTTCTCCATCTTCTACCTGTTCGCGCTGTTCGCGGCGTTCCTGGTTGACCATGGCGGCGAGCCATTCCGGCGCATGCGTGCCTCGCACGCTGGCATCGGCACGTCGGTGCATGCTGAGCTCCTGCCGGAGGTCGCCCGGAGCGCATGGCGCACCAACTATCCCAGGGAGGTCTAACATGCGATACGGCTTACTGGCAGTCCTCCTGACCGGGGCCATGATGCTCGGCGGCTGCACCGAAGGCGTGCTCGATCCGAAAGGGCCGATCGCGCTGGCCGAGCGGCAAATTCTGTTTAACGCGCTCGGCATCATGCTTGCGATCGTGATCCCGGTGATCCTTGCGATACTTGGCTTCGCCTTCTGGTTTCGTGCATCGAACGAGCGAGCGCGCTATCGGCCGGATTTCACATATTCCGGACGTCTTGAGTTGCTGGTCTGGTCCATCCCCGCAATGACGGTGCTCTTGGTCGGCGGCGTCGCATGGATCGGCGCACACGATCTCGATCCGGGCAAGCCAATCAGCTCAGCAGTCAAGCCTGTCAACGTTCAAGTCGTCTCGCTCGACTGGAAATGGCTGTTCATCTATCCCGAGCAGGGCATCGCGAGCGTCAACAAGCTGGTCGTGCCGGTGGGGACGCCGATCAGCTTTGAACTGACCTCATCGAGCGTCATGAACAGCTTCTTCGTGCCTCAGCTCGGGAGCCAGATCTACACCATGTCGGGAATGGCGACCCGCCTCCACCTGCAGGCGGACCATCTCGGAACCTATCCAGGGATCTCCGCCATGTTCAGCGGCGACGGCTTTCCCGACATGCACTTCACGGTCGAAGCAGTGACCGACGATCGGTTTGCGCAATGGGTTCGGCAGGCCGGCGAAACCGGTTCGATCCTCGATAAGCAGGCTTACGCCGATCTGGTCAAGCCGAGCAAGGCGGTCGCGCCGTTCACCTATCGTGGCGTCGTCTCCGATCTGTTTAGCAGCATCGTAAGTGCTGGGATGGGCACCCAAGACTCGTCTCTATCAGTTTGTTCAACCTCGCAGAGGGCAGATCGATGAATCTCCTCGGAAAGCTCGATTGGAACGCGATTCCCCTCCATGAGCCGATCATCATGGGCGCAACGGGCTTCATGGTCCTGGTCGTGCTGGTTGTTCTCGGATTCGTCACGGCGAAGGGAGCCTGGCTCTATCTGTGGCGCGAATGGCTCACCTCGGTCGACCACAAGCGGATAGGCGCCATGTATTGCATACTGGCGCTCGTCATGATGCTGCGCGGTTTCAGCGATGCAATCATGATCCGCGCGCAGCAGGCGCTCGCAGCCGGCGGTGCACAAGGTTATCTGCCGCCGGAGCATTTCAATCAGATTTTCTCTGCCCACGGCACGATCATGATTTTGTTTATGGCAATGCCGTTCGTGGTGGGGCTCATGAACTTCGCAGTCCCGTTGCAACTTGGTGTTCGCGACGTCGCATTCCCTACGCTCAACTCCGTCAGCTTCTGGCTGACTGCCTCGGGCGCGTTGTTGGTGAACATTTCGCTGGCGGTCGGTGAGTTCTCAAAAGCCACCTGGTGGGGTTATCCCCCCCTGAGCGAAATGCAATATTCGCCCGGCGTCGGCGTCGACTACTATCTTTGGTCGCTGCAAATCTCCGGTATCGGCACCTTGCTCGCGGGCATCAACTTCGTCACAACAATCCTCAAACTGCGCGCGCCAGGGATGGGCTATATGCGCATGCCGGTCTTCTGCTGGACCGCGCTTGCTGCCAACCTGCTCATCGTCGCGGCTTTTCCGGTCCTGACCGCGACGCTCGCGATGCTGGCGCTCGATCGCTATCTCGGCTTTCACTTCTTCACGCTCGAAGGCCAGGGCAATCAGATGCTGTACTCGAACCTGTTCTGGGTATGGGGGCACCCCGAAGTCTACATCCTGATCCTGCCGGCGTTCGGCGTATTCTCGGAAGTGATGGCGACCTTCTCCGGCAAGCCGTTGTTCGGCTATCGCTCGATGGTCGCCGCGACGATGGCCATCTGTATCCTCTCCTTCCTGGTCTGGCTGCACCACTTCTTCACAATGGGTGCCAGCGCAAACGTCAACGGCTTCTTCGGCGTCATGAGCATGATCATCGCTTTGCCGACGGGCGCGAAAGTCTTCAACTGGCTGTTCACGATGTACGGCGGCCGGGTTCGGTTCTCGGTGCCGGTGCTCTGGTCGATTGGCTTCATGGTGACTTTCGTCATCGGCGGCATGACCGGCGTGCTCATGGCGGTGCCTCCGGCCGACTTCCAGCTGCACAACAGCGTGTTCCTGGTCGCGCACTTCCACAACGTCGCCATCGGCGGCGTCGTGTTCGGCGTGATGGCGGGGTACAATTATTGGTTTCCCAAGGCGTTCGGGTTCAAGCTCGACGAACGCTGGGGCAAAGCGTCGTTCTGGTGCTGGTTCGTCGGCTTCTATGTCGCCTTCATGCCGCTCTACGTGCTGGGCCTGATGGGCATGACCCGGCGCATGCAACATTACGACAATTTGTCCTGGCAGCCGTGGTTGATAGCGGCGGCATTCGGCACCGCTATCATCCTGGTCGGCGTCGTTTGCCAGATCGTCCAACTCGTTGTGTCGATCCGCAATCGCGAAGAATTGCGGGACGTGACCGGCGATCCCTGGAACGGCCGCACGCTCGAATGGGCGACGGCGTCCCCGCCGCCGGCATGGAACTTTGCATTCCAACCCAAGGTCGCCGGACTGGACGCGTTTTGGACCAGCAAAGATCGCGCGCAAGCGACGACGGACGGGCCGAGGCCGGCGCGCAGGTACGAGCCCGTCGAAATGCCGAAGAACAGCGCCACCGGCTTTATTACGGCCTTCTTCGCGGTCGTCATCGGTTTTGCGCTGATCTGGCACATCTGGTGGCTGGCCGGTGTCGGGATGTTCGGCGCATTCGTGACGCTACTTGCCTTCTCATTCCGCCGACACAACGAAATTGAGGTGCCGGCCGAGGAGATCGCCCGGTTCGTGCAGGCCCACCAGGCTGGAGTTGCAGCATGAATATCGCCGTCGCAATCGATCAGATTCCGCAAGAGGCACTGCCAAGTGCGAGTGAAGCGGGACCTGCTCCAAAGAGGATTGTGGTCGCCTATGGCTTCTGGATCTTCTTGCTGAGCGACATCATCATGTTCGCCGCGCTGTTCGCGAGCTACGCGGTCCTCGTGCGCTCCACGGCCGGCGGCCCGACCGGCGCCCAGCTGTTCAACCAGACGACGGTCGCGATCGAGACGGCCTGCCTTCTCTTTTCGAGCTACACCTGCGGGCTGATGTCCTTGGCAGTGAATTCGCGCCGCTATTTCAGGACCTATTTGGGAGCGCTGATCACCTTCGTGCTCGGAGCCATATTCCTTGCTCTCGAGATCCGCGAATTCCTGAGCATGATCGCCATCGGTGCAGCGCCGCAGCGGAGTGCGTTTCTGTCCGCATTCTTCACGCTGGTCGGATGTCACGGGCTGCACGTTACGCTCGGACTGGTCTGGCTGACCGTGATGATGGTGCAGGTTGCGGTATTTGGATTCGCTGCGCGGGTGCAGCATCGTCTGCTCTGCTTCTCCTTGTTCTGGCACGCGCTCGATATCGTCTGGGTCGGAGTCTTGACGGTGGTTTATCTGATGGGAGTGAGTTCATGACCGAGGCTCGACACGAACGTGCACCCGGAGACAGGCCGAGCCGCGAGATGGACGCATCGGCTCCATCCGAGCTTCTCGTCTACACGATCGGCCTGCTTGTGGCGATTCTTCTCACGGCTACGTCATTCTGGGCTGCAAACACGACGCTGCTCTGGTCAGGCGGGGTAGTCCTCGGTCTCGCCGTCCTCGCCATTGCCCAGATGGGCATTCACCTAGTGTTTTTCCTCCACATCACCAGCGGACCGGAAAGCACCAACAACGTGCTCGCGCTTGCCTTTGGCGCTCTCATCGTATTCGTCGTGATCGCGGGCACCATGTGGATCGTGGCAGACATGAACGCGAACATGATGATGCCGCCGGGCGCGCCGATGGGCATGAGGATGCAGCATTGAAGGGTGTCGCGGGGATAGCTGCTGTCGTTCGAGCATGCCGTCCCTCGCGCAGTGCGTGGTCGTTGGCTTTGGTCGGCCCCGGCGATCAGAAGGCGCTCGACGGCGCCCATCGCGCCGTAATGCTGTGACGGGCCGACTATCTTGTGGGGCGCTTGCGAGTGCTGTTGCTGTCCCTGGCGCCGGGGATTTGCGTGATGTCCACCTGGATTACCTGCCTACAGGTATCGCTGAGTTCGGAGCTCCGCTCTCTCAGACAAATCGCTATGTCGTCCGCATTGGGGATGAATGTACTGCAAAGGCGGAACACATCGGGCGTGCATGCCGCACGCTGTTCCGGTGTCCCTTGCGAGAACGAGGGCGCGGGCCAGGCGGTGGCGAGCAGCAGGCACAGGGACACACCCCGCGCCAGGGATATCGAACGCCGTGGCATCCGCTTGTTTGAACTTCTCGTTTTCATCAGGAATCTCGCGCTGATTAATCGAGGCCGATACTCGACCTCGTCGAGCTGACACCGATACGCTCTCGTCGGAGCACGGGCTTGTCGCAAAATGTCAGCGTTTGTAGCTTTCGACCCTGCCGCGGCCCACCGCGTGCTGGAACGGCCTTGTGGGGGAGCGGGCAATATGGAGTTGCGAGGTTCGGGCCGGTTTGTAGCAACCGCGGGTCCGCACGAACCGCCAAGGCGTCACACGTTCGTCCAAGCGTCGCGCCTGATACGGACGCTAGTGTTCGATCTTGGAATGATGCGCCTGACACCGACTGCTGGCGAGGCGAAGACATGCTCAAGGGATTTACGGCTCCTCGGTCGCCTCGGGGGATTGCTGCATTGGTCCCGCCGCCACCCTGGCACTTCGCTGGCGACGTACTCGCGGTGGAATTCTGGAATGATCCCGATGTATCGGTCCAGATCCTCCCGTCGGGTGTGGAGCTTGATGAGCGGCGTCGAGGCCGCTCGGTCGCACTCTTCACGGACTATCAGTTCACGGCGCAGAATGAGGAGTATCTGGACCCGGCCAGATATCAGTGCCGCGGATTCAGCGTTCTCCTCGACGCGATGTGGAAGGGGAAACCCATAGCGTGGTGCCCGTACTGCTATGTCGACAACGACGCTGCATTGATGAGAGGCTGGATTCAGGGCTATCCGAGAAAGTTCGGCACTGTGCACCTGACCCGCACCTTTGCCGCATCGAGCATGGCTTCGGCGCCTCTCGCCCATGATGGCAGGTTTTCGGCCTGCATGTCCGCTCACGGCCGCTTGCTGGTGCAGGCGAGCGTCACCTTGCGCGAAAAGGCCGAGCGTCTTGTCGGATTTCTCGACCGCCGGATTGTGGGGCGGCGGTATTTTCCGCGGCTTTCCGCCGGCATGCACGACAAGCCAGCCGTGGATGAACTCGTTCGATGTGTCTCAGATCATTCCCTGATCACAAACATCTGGATCGGCGAGGGTGACCTCAAGTTTCCGGAGGTCTACGGAGAAGAATTGGAGATGCTGGGTCCGCTCAAGGTGGGACGCGCATATCGGTTCTCGTTCTCCTATTCAGTCACCGACATCGAAGTTCTGGCAGACCTGACAGCGTAGCAGCCGGCTGATGTCAACAGGCGTGTTCCGGATTGCGGCAGGAATCGACAAACCGGCGCATTTCAATCAAATCAAGCGGGGCTGGTTCCGGTAGCCTCTATGCCGAAAGCGATGCATCAGGACACGGGAATGCTGAAGGGCTTTACAGTTCCGAAGTCGCCATTCGGCCAGGCCGCTCTCACTCCGCCGCCACCCTGGCACTACGCTGGCGATGCTGTCGGAGTCGAATTCTGGGCCGACCCCGACGCGACAGCAGCGACATTGCCGAATGGTCTTTCCCCGGATCCTGAGTCAAACGGTCACGCCGTCATGCTGTTTCTGGATTGGCAATTCACCGCCCAGGACGACGAATACCTCGAACCGGCTCGCTATCAATATCGCGAGGCGTTTGTCCTGGTCGACGCAATGTATGTAGACATCCCGGTCATGTGGTGTCCGTACATTTATGTCGACAATGACGCTGCGCTGGCGCGCGGCTGGACACAGGGATTTCCGAAGAAGATGGGGAGCATCTTTCAGACACGCTCCTTTGTGGCTCCTGGGCCCGCCGCGGCGCCGATGGCGTCAGGCAGCCGGTTTGGCGCCAGCCTTTCGGCGCATGGCCAGCGTCTTGCGGAAGCGTGCGTCACCTTGCGCGAGCCGGTCGAAGACGGATTGTCTCTGCTCGGCCGCCCCACGGTCCTGCTGCGCTACTTTCCGAGCCTGGTGGCCGGCCGCCGGGACAAGCCTGCCGTCGACGAGCTGGCGATGTCAGTCACCGACAATCTCACCGTTGCCGGTGCATGGATCGGAACAGGAGAGCTCAATTTTCCGGATGCGAACGGTGAGGAGCTCCACTCGCTCGCGCCGCGTCGGATCGAGTCGGGCTTCCGGTACTCGCTTTCCTATTCGACCAGCGATCTGAAAATCCTCGAAGACCGTGCTTTATAAGTGACCGCTCGCGCGGGGACGGCGAAGTGCACAGCCGCCGCTTCGCTAGGATGTCGTCGGAGTGCCGCCGCCGCCGTCTATCTTGTTGAAAATAAACAACTCTTTCGCGTCATCGAACGTTTGCCCAGCAAAAGAGCATTTGCCCGAATTTAACTGTTCAGAACGTTACTTAACAAGCCAAGGGGCTCCCCTTGCTGCACTCTCTCGCCGATCCGGGCTGTCGGGCTAAGCGTCGAGGGAATGAATATGACAGGACTTCCGGCTACCGCCCCAGAATCTTCCCTCGCATCCGACCAACAATTCAACCTGGTTGCGAGTAGCCTGGCCACGCTGCTTGAAACGGCGAGGCGAGAGCTGGAGCGTGATCGAGATGCGGCGAGGGTGTCGCTGGCGACGGCATCCCACATCCTGCAAGCGGAGATCGAGCGATGTTCGGGCGCTGGCGGCTCCACAAGGGGCGGTCTGGCGGCCTGGCAGATCTTGCGCGTGCGAGCTTACATCGACAGCAATCTGCACCGTACCATTCACATCCGGGATCTCAGTGCGGTCGCACGTCGAAGCCCGGCGCACTTTTCCCGGAAGTTCAAACTGGCTGTTGGGGAGTCGCCGCATGCCTATGTGGTGCGAAGGCGCCTGGAGCGAGCCTGCCACCTGATGATGACCAGTGCGGCCTCACTGAGCGAAATAGCCCTGAGCGTGGGCTTTTCCGATCAGGCGCATCTATGTAGGCTCTTCAGGCACGCTTTTGGCCGGAGCCCGGCCAATTGGCGACGCGAGCGCGGCATCCCTGACGAGGTCAGCTTGAGACCCGGCTTGGACGAGAATATCCCATGAGCGATCAGCGCGGCAAAGTGCTGAGCTTCGGCCCTTTCGAGCTGTCGATCGGGGGCAGGATTCTGACGAATGGCGCAGAGACCGTATCGCTTGGCGCGCGCGCCATGGACCTTCTCATTGTCCTGGTGGAGCAAGCCAACAAGGTCGTCGGCAGGAGAACCCTGATCGAGCGCGTTTGGCCGGAGAGCGGAGTTGAACAAGTCAGCCTGCGCGTTCATATCTCGGCGCTCCGCAAAGCCCTCAATCGGAGTGACCCCGGTCGGCGGTATATCGCGAACGTGCCCGGGCGAGGGTACAGCTTCGTCGTACCGGTAACGTCAGCTTCCCTGCCAATGTCTGGGGATCTCAATCCATCTTCGAGGCCCCGACTGCCTGCGCGCCTGGTTCGGATGCTCGGACGAAGAGAGGCGCTCGCCACGATCCAGATGAAGCTGGCCGAGCAGAAATTTGTTACGATCGTCGGCCCCGGCGGGATTGGTAAAACCACCGTAGCGGTGGCGGTTGCCCACGAAATGAGCGCCACCTTCAATGGCCAGATCTATTTTGTCGACCTGAGTGCTCTGGGCGGCGCCTCGCGCGTCGCTCCAGCAATAGCGGCAGCACTAGGCGTGTCGGTACAAACGAGCAATGTCGTACCAGCCCTGATCGATCGGCTGCAGGGAAGGTCAACGCTCATCATTCTCGACTGTTGCGAACACCTTATCGATGAGGCGTCAGCCGTGGCGGAAGAACTGATCTGCCGTGTCCCGACACTGCATCTGCTCGCGACCAGCCGGGAGGCGATGCGAGTTGAAGGTGAACAGATCTACGAACTCTGCGCGCTCGAATGCCCTGGGGAAGACAACAAGTCGGCGCACGACGTGCTGCAATATCCCGCGGTCCAACTGCTGGTCGATCGCGTGCGGGCCGTACGCGGTGACTTCGAGCTAACAGATGCGGATGCGCCGATTGCGGCAAGGATCTGTCGGCGGCTTGACGGAATTCCATTGGCGATCGAACTCGCCGCCGGCAGAGTTGACATATTTGGCCTTAGCAAGGCGGCAAGCTTACTCGACGACCGGCTAAACCTGTCATGGGTGGGGCGCAGAACGGCGTTGCCGAAGCACCAGACCTTGAACGCCACGCTGGAATGGAGCTACGACCTGCTTGGCGTGACCGAGAAGCGCGTCCTGAGCCGGCTCAGTGTTTTCGCCGGCGGATTTACGTTCGAAGCAGCGGTCGCCGTGGTCGCTGACGAAACGATAGATGAAGCAAACGTCTCGGATTGTATTTGGGAGCTCCGCTCGAAATCGATGATTGCTGCTCAGGGACAGGGCGCGAGGCTCCGCTTGCTCGACACCACACGTGCCTTTGCGTCACGACGGCTCGCCGAAAGCGCCGATGAGGTCGGTTTGCGCCGCCGTCACGCCCTCTACTTCGGCGACCTGTTCAAACAGGGTTCTTCATTGGACATTCCCGAGAGGCTCCAGGCGCTCGGGGTCGAGGTCGGCAATGTCAGAGCGGCTCTGAACTGGGCTTTCTCGGTCGAAGGTGATGCGAAAATTGGCGTTGAACTTGCCGCCGCCTCGGCAAGCACCTGGATGGCAATGGCCCTTCTTACCGAATGCCGGGATTGGATGACGAAGGCCATCGGCCGGCTCGACAATGCGAGTGCCGGCTCGCGCCAAGAAATGATCGTTCAGTCCGCGCTCGCCAGTTGCATGATGTTCACGGATGGCATGACCGAAGAGTCGTACGCAAGCTGGGAAAAAGCGCGCCTTCTTGCCGAGTGTCTTAACGACACCGAATGCCAGCTCGATTCCCTGCTTGTTCTTTGGGCCCACCAGATCCGGCTTCCAAGTTATGCCGAGGCGACGGAATTGGCAGATCGATGCGGCGAAGTCGCTGCTTCGAGCGGCAATAGTGGCGCGATCGCAATGGCCAACTACATGCGTGGCGTAACGTACCACCACAGTGGGCGAATATTACAGGCTGAAGCTTGCTTTGAGTTGTCCCTGCACCGCGACGACGAAGCGTCCCGCCGGTCTCTCATCACCCGGTTTGGCTACGATCGGAAAGTCGACGCCCTGGCCGTACTGGCCAATGTGACCTGGCTCCGGGGCTGTCCTGATCAGGCGCGGCGCCTCAAACTGACGTCGATCGCTGAGGCACGCCAGTTGGATCACGCGGTACCGCTCTGCGTGGCGCTGGCTTGGGCAAGCTTCAATACCTACCTGGCAAGTCCGGACGATCCCGAGACCGAATCGCTTGCCAACGAACTTGTCGACCATGCCGGAAAATACAATGTGGAGAGCTACCAGGGGTTCGGCCTCGCCATGCAGGCTCTCTGCGGCGTCAGGCGGGGCGAGGGCGATGCAGCTTCAGCGACGCTCTACCGAGGCTTGGAGAAGTTGTCCGCGGCGCGATATGAAGTCTTCAATTGGTTTCTGCAAGCAGAGTTCGCAAGATGCACGGCCGTCGCGGGTCATCCGCAGCTGGGGCTTGCCATCTTCGAACGGGCCAAGATCAATCTTGACGAGACCCAATGGTACGCCGCGGAATTGCGCCGCATCAGAGGCGAACTGGCCCTGTACAACGACGAGGGGCTTGAAGTCGCCAGACAGTATTTTCTGTCGGCGCTCGAACTCTCCGCCAGTCAAGCCAGCTTATCGTGGGAGCTCAGGGCCGCGACGAGCCTGGCCGTGGCGGAAAAATCGGCCGGGTTGAAGGAGCGGGCGTGGCAGACCTTGCAGTTCACCCACGCAAAATTCCGGGAAGGCCTTGATACCGTCGATCTGCGGTTGGCCAAGCAGGTACTAGCCGTTTCACATTTGCACGATGGCGCCGCCAACTCGATGCACTGAGGCTTGTCGCTGGAGAAGGTTTGGGATAACCCTCGATGGGCCGGGTGTATTTGCTCAAGACCGACGACGAACGGTGCAATCACCGAACGTCGAGCTCTTGGCGGAATAGATTATGTCGGTCCAACCAATTGGCTCATCGCGTGCAGTCCGGCTTCGGTTTGGCCCGTTCGAGCTGAATGTCGCCGAGCGCTCTCTGAGCAAGGCGGGCCAGATCCTTCCACTGGGCGGCAGAGCCTACGACATTCTGATAGCTCTGCTCGAAAATGCCGGTGAGGTCGTCCCCAAGTCCGAACTGATCGCCAGGGTATGGCCTGACGTAACCGTCGAGGAAGGCAGTCTTCGCGTCCATCTATCGGCGTTGCGCAAGACACTGGGCGATGGTCAATTTGGTAACAAGTACATCGCGAACATCCAGGGCCGTGGGTATAGATTCATTGCGCCGGTCACGCCACTTTCCGCGGCCGTCGACAGCGGTAACGCATCTTCGGGATTGTCCAGCTTGCCGCCGGCATTGGGCCGCATGGTTGGCCGCAGCAAGGTCGTCCTTGAGATTCAGCGTTTGCTCCAGACGGACCAGCGCCTCACGACTATTTTGGGTGCCGGCGGCATCGGCAAGACAACGGTCGCCCTGTCGGTCGGGCACGCGGCGCTTGCTGATTTCTCCGAGGCGGTCTTCTTTGTCGATCTTTCAACGGTTAGCGAGAACGAGCAAGTCATCGGTGCTGTCGCTTCCGCGGTCGGGCTCGTCCCACAGCCAGCCGATCCGAAGGAGGCGCTGCTCAATTTTCTGAGCGCTCGCAAGGCGCTTGTCATTCTCGATAGTTGCGAACATCTCATCGATGGATCCGCGGAGATAGCTGACTATATTGTCCGGAATACCCCCGCCATCTACATACTCGCGACAAGCAGGGAAACCTTACGCGTTCCTGGCGAGAGCGTATTTCGTCTTTGTCCACTGGACTGCCCGCCGGAGCAGCCGGAGCCAACCGCGTCAGAGGTGCTTGCCTATCCGGCCGCACGGTTGTTCGCCGAACGCGTCAGTGCTCGCCGCGGCAGCTTTTCGCTCAGTGACGACGAAGCTCCCATGGTTGCCGAGATTTGCCGCAAGCTTGACGGCATTGCGCTCGCTATCGAACTCGCCGCCGGAAGGGCCGCTGTCTTCGGCGTCGGGAATACCGTGGCAAGGTTGGGTTCGCGCATCGATCTCCTGAAGTTCGGTCGCCGGACGGCGAATCCTCGGCATCAGACGCTCAAGGCGACGCTAGACTGGAGCCACGATCACCTGTCCGAGTCCGAACGGATTGTGCTGCGACGTGTCGCGATCTTTATCGGGCCATTTTCATTGGAAGCGGCGTGTACGGTCGCAGAGCAGGAGGGTATTGATCGGTCGGAGATCGAGGGAACGGTCGCAAACCTTGTCAACAAATCGCTCATCGTGGCGTGGCCCAGCTATCGACGGATGATTTATCGATTGCTCGACACGACGCGCTCCTATGCCCTGGAGAAACTTGCTGCGAGTGACGAACACAATTCCATGGCGGCGCGTCACGCGAGCCATTTGAGCCAGTCATTGGAGGACAGCCGGGACAATCTTTTCGACCTAGAGTCCGGACAGCCTCCGGGGAGCGCGATACAGCACTATCTGGGAGACGTCCGTGCCGCGCTCGAATGGAGCTTTGGCCCCGATGGAAACGATCGCGCGGCCATACGAATGGCGGCGGCGGCCTCGCAGTTATTTCTGGTCAAGTCGCTTTTCGTGGAGTGCCGGGATTGGATGGAGAAGGCGATCGATCGGGTTGGTGAGGACTGCGACCCGCGCGACCAGATGGAAATCCACGCTTCTCTCGCCTTGTCGCTGATGTTCACAGCCGGGAATAGCGAGCGGGTGCGCGATGCCTTCAATACGGCGTTGACATTCGCAGAACGGCGCGACGATGCCTACCAGCAACTGCGTCTTCTCAGCGGGCTGTCGATGTATCTTCATCGTACGATCGACGCGGCGGGCAGCCTTGAAGTTGCGCGACGCGCGGAGTCGGTCGCGAACAAGACCGGAAATCCGGAAGATTCGGCGCTTGCGGATTCGATGCTGGGAGCCGCCTATTATATGCTTGCGGACTACGTCCGCGCGCCAAAATACCTCGAACGGGCTCTGCATAGGTCGCCGGCTTGCCGCCGGTTCAACGCAACTCAATATCTGTTCGATCTGCGAACCACCTCGCTGTTCAACCTTACCCGGTCACATTGGTTCGCTGGCAATCTCGATAGAGCCGCGGATTATGCCGAAAGAACCATCGAGGAGGCTGAGAGATCGGATCATCCGATCGCTCTGTGTCGAGCTCTCATGCTGACGATGCCTTTCTATTTCTGGATTGACGATTTGGAGCAGGTCGAACCGAACCTCTCCGCGCTCGAGCTGACTGCGGAGAAGTATTCGCTGGAGCCATTCCGGGCTGTCGCCACGGGACTTAGGGGGCGCTATCTGGTCCGTGTCGGCCAGACGGAAGATGGCATGCGTCATCTGCGGGACGGCCTAGAAAAACTGCAGATCCTGCGATACGAAATGCTTGTAACGGATTTCGTCTCCGAATTGGCGCTCGGCCTGGCGAAACAGAACGAGCGCGCGGAAGCGCTGGCTCTCATCGACGGTTCGATCGCCACGCAGCTCGGATCGAACAGGCCTCTTCACCTTCCGGCGCTGTTGCTGGCGAAAGGCTCGGCCTTTGTGTGCGGAGAGCCTCAACAGCTTGGTCTGGCTGCGGAGTGTTTCGGGGAAGCGATGACCCTGGCCGGGCAACAATCGGCGCTTTCGTTCGAGCTGCGGGCAGGCTTGGAGCTTGCGCGGCTTTGGATTGATCGGGGTCAAACCCGAAAGGCCCACGATCTCATCGGAGCCATCTACGACCGGTTTACCGAGGGCTTCGAAACGCCGGATCTCATGTCGGCGAGGCTGGTCCTCGAGCAGACCCGCGTTCGTGCGCGACAAGCCGGATGACGGGGCGAAGCTTCACCGCGTGGTGACAATGCCGAGGGTCTGCGCGCGTGACACGGCCTGCGCACGCTTCTCCACACCCAGCTTGGTGAAAACGCTCTTGAGATGCGACTTCACCGTCTCGGGACCGATATCGAGGCTTCGGGCGATTTCCTTGTTGGACAATCCATCCGCGATCCGCGTGAGAATGTCGGTCTCGCGACGGCTCAATGCGCTGAGAATCCGTGCGCTTGAGTCCGGCGCTGAGCGATCCTGTCGTGCTCGCTGCAGACCCGCCGCGAGACGATCGACGTAGGGGATCAGATCCGCCTTGAGGTTTCCTCCCTCCCGCGTCGCCTGGAGAAGCTCCGAAATGGCTGGCCCCTCGTCGAGGACGGTCTGATAGAGACCGGCCGCCGCACACGCGGCAAGCACGCGACGAAACCGGCTCACCGCCTCCGCGGCCTTGCCCGCGCTGAGCTGAACTGTCGACTGACGAATCGCAATGGAGATCAGGAACTGACGGTGCTCCATCGCTTCGGCTTCGTGCTGCAATTGTTGCAGGATTGAAGCGGCCTCGTCCGATCGAGCCTGCAGGCCCAGCAAATGAGCGCGGGCCAGTTTGTGGTACCATCCGATCTCCGACCAGGCGCCAGGCCTCGGTGCCGGGTATTTCCGTGCAAGGCGTTCCAGGCGATCGACGCATGCGGCGGCTTCATCCAGCCGGCCATCGTTCAGGTAGAGCCGCGCCTGCTCCGCGATCACGCCGGCCGAGAGCCTTCCCCAATCCCGTGCGACGCCGAGATTTTCAGCTCGTTCCAACAGAGTGCGGGCCCGCTCGAAGTTCATCCGTGCCGCGGCGACCCGGGAGATCACGAAATAAGTGCTCCACACGCAGTCGAGCATTGTCCCCGAGTTGATCAGCGGGAGGCGATCGATGACCCAGGCTTCCGCCTCATCAAGCAGGCCTTGCTCGTACTTGATTCGCGCGATCAGACTTGCCGGCAAGGCCGCTGCAATCGAATTCGGCCCGACATCCTGCTCGGCGACCCGGAAGCCCTCGCGGTAGTGCTTTTCTGCCGCCGCGAGGCGTATCTGCCGCTCTTCTGTAAGCCCGTTCAGGCAGTGTCGATACACCGAGGCAAATACATTCCTGCGATCCTCCTCGACCGAATAGGGAATCCATGGCGTCGCATGGAATTGCTTGAGGCTGCCCGCCTTCATGTGGCTGAAGCGAACGACGTTCGATGCTACGTTCGCGGTCCAGGGATCGGATGAACGGTCGACGCAATCCTGTGCCAGAGGCAGCGCGCTTTCGCTGTCATCCTTCAGCGCGATGGCAACGGAGCGGATCGCCTGGCATTCACACAGCAGGTTGCCATCAGGCAGAGGCATTGCGGCGATGTCGCCTTCGATGTCGGTTGCGAGCTTCAGGGCCTCGTCAAAGCGAAGCGCGAGCGCCAATCCCCAGCCGATCGCCAATCGGACCTCGCACTGACCTCGCATGAGTTCGTCGGGAAACTGTCGCTGCCATTCCAGCAAGGTGAAGAGATCGCCTTTCTTGATCAAGGCCATCGCGCAATTTTTGATCCAGCCGATCGCGCGGTCAGGAGCGCCGGCCGCGATCGCGTGCTGAACCGCCTCAGTCCATAATTCATGGGAGGCATACCAAAGAGCCGCACGCCCGTGCAGTTCAGGAACTTCAATGCCACGGTCCGCCTCGAGCCGCTGTCGCAGATATTCGGCAAGCAGCGTGTGATAGCGAAACCAGACGCCGTCGTTGTCGAGCGGCGTGAGCAGCATCTGGCGCTGGGCAAGCGATGCCAGGATGCTGCGGCTCGCGCCCAAACCCGTTACGGCCTCGCAGAGGGCGCCGGAGAGCCGATCAAGAACGGCCGTTCGCAGCATGAAGTCGACCAGTTCGACTGGAAGCTCATCCAGCATCTCCCTCAGGTAGGCGGCAATTGGACGCTGCGAGCCCGAGAGATTGTGGACATATTCCTTCAGGCCGGATCCGGACTGCGAAGGCATGGATGAAATGATCCGCAACGCGGCCGGCCAGCCTTCGGTCTTGCGCTGCAAGAGTTGCACGTCGGGGAATTCCAGCATTCCGGGTTTAGTGCTGTCCAGAAACGTCTGTGTCTCCAGCATGTCGAACCGCAGGGCTTCGGCATCGATCTCGATCAGCTGGTTCTGGGCTCGCAAGGTCGCGAGCGGCAGGGGAGGTTCGGTACGCGTCGTCAGCACCACGTGACAGTGGGACGGTGCGTGCTTCAGAAAATACGCGACGGTCTGATGGATGCGAGAAGCGCTGACCCAGTGATAGTCCTCGAGAAACAGGTAAACGTCATCCTCCATCTCCGCCAGATCGTTGATCAGGCTCGACAGGATCGCCGTTGGGTCGATCAAATTGTTTTCGAGGATCAGCCCGATCGCGCCGACGCCGACGTCCGGGCAGGCGTGATGCAGGGCCTGGGAAACGTAAAACAGAAACCGCGTGGCCTCGTCGTCGTCCGGATCAATCGTCAGCCACGCAACGGCATTGCCGTCTTGCTCGAGCGACTCGGCCCAGGTGGCCGCCAATGAGCTCTTGCCGAAGCCCGCCGGCGCCTTGATGACACCCAGTCGCTTGGCCGGAAGGTCCGACAGGATGGCGAGCAGTCGCGGACGCGCGACCAGCCCGCCGAATCGTGCCGGCAGGATCTTGGTCGCGAGAAATGGCAGCTGTCCTCCGCCAGGCGAGGGGCCCGTTCCATGAGTCGGATGGCTGGAGTGCGGCTGGATCAAAGGCTCCCCCTAACCACGTCAGTCCTCCCCCCATTCGGGGGATGCAAACCATGGTGAAATTGTACGATCTCTGTCAGCGAGAGGGAAGCGCCGGGCGTTGTCGGTTGTATGCAGTCTGCATGCCGGTCGCCGCGTGCTGATCCCTTCAGATCCGCGCGTGGAGCCGAAAGCAAGCTGATGTCTATCAAGATCGCACGCTTGGGTTTCGCGCGGACCAACGAACATCCAGGAAAAGCATCCCAAGCCCCTGCTAACAGCCATGGCTGACGATGAGCCTCGTGGAAATCTGCGGTTTGGCCCGTTCGAGCTTTCGAGCAAAGAGAGGGCGCTTCGGCGCGACGGCGTGGCGCTGCCCCTCGGCAGCAGGGCCCTCGACATCCTGATCTACCTTGCCGAGCGCCCCGGCAAGGTGATCGCAAAGCAGGAGTTGATCGATCACGTCTGGCCGGACGTGACGGTCGAAGAGGGGAGCATCCGGGTCCACGTAGCCGCGATTCGCAAGGCGCTTGGTGACGGCCAATTCGGCAACCGCTACATCGCAAACATCAAGGGACGGGGCTACTCGTTCGTCGGCACATTGGCCTCCCTTGGGGGCGCCACGGAAGGCAGGACCGCCAGGTCCAGGCACCAGGGCAGGCTTCCGGTGCGACCGATCATGATGATCGGACGCGAGACGTTCGTCACCGAGGTCGGCGACAGGCTTCAAAATGACCGGTTCGTGACACTGCTCGGCCCCGGCGGCATCGGCAAGACAACCATCGCTCTGGCCGTCGGCCGCGTCGTCGCCCGGGCGCTCGGCAGCGAGATCTATTTTGTCGATCTGGAAAGCCTCACCGATCCGCACCATGTCGCTGCGGCCGTTGCGACCTCCCTGGGGCTTTCACTCAAATCGAAAGATCCTGGCCCGGAGCTGGTCGACCTCATCCGGTCGCGAAAGCTCCTCATCATACTCGACAGCTGCGAGCATGTGATCGAGGCGGTCGCCTCGCTTGCCGAACAACTCTATCAGCAAACGGAACAGATTCATGTTCTGACCACGAGCCGGGAATTGTTGAAAGTCGAGGGTGAACATTGCTGCCGGGTTCCTCCTCTCGATTTTCCGCCAGACGACTCGGAGCAGACGGCAAATGCAGTGCTGCGATATCCGGCAGTGCAGCTGTTCGTACGGCGCGTGGCTACGCGAGCGGGTCGCGTCGTTCTCACCGACAAGGAGGCGCCATTCGTCGCGGACATATGCCGAAAGCTGGATGGGATTCCGCTGGCGATCGAGCTGGCCGCGGGGCAGGTCGCCGCCCTTGGCCTCGAGAACACGGTTGACCTCCTGGTGTCCCGGCTGGAATTGCTGCGACTGAGCCATCGAACGGCAGTCGCCAGACATCGGACGCTCAAGGCGACACTGGATTGGAGCTACGATCTGCTGTCCGACGCGGAGAGGATCGTCTTTCGACGCATCGCTCCTTTCGTCGGACATTTCACCCTCGATGGCGCGCGGTCTGTTGCCGGTGAACCCGGTGTGGGAGTCGAGGAAACCTTCGACGCTGTCGCAGGGCTGGTCGAGAAGTCATTGATAGCAACTCGGATCGATGTCGCGCAGGCGCAGTATCGCCTGCCGAACACGACCCGGGCATACGCACTGGAAAAACTGGAAGAACACGACGAAGTCGATATGGTCTTCGGTCGGCATGCGGAATACCTCGCCGGACATCTCGAAACACTGAGGGAGGCTCTATCGAGCCTGCCAGGCGCCGAAAGAGCCGCGGCCTATTCCGACCAATTGAGCAACGTCCGTGCGGCGCTCGAATGGAGCTTTGGACCGCGCGGCGATGCCGAGACGGCAACGAGACTGGCCGCCGCTTCCACACAGGTGTTTCTGGAGTTGTCGTTGCTGATCGAGTGCCAGGCATGGGCCGAGCGCGCAATGGCAGACCTGGGAAGCCCGCATCAATACTCCCGCTTCGCCATGGAGATCTCCGCATCAATCCCGCTGGCTTTGATGCATACGGAAAGCAACGATCGACGCGTGCGGATTGCTTTCGCGAACGCGCTGGATATTGCAATCGAGCAGGGCGATCTAGCTCAGGAGCTGAGGGTTCTAAGCGGTCTTTTCATGTATTCGCACTGGACCATGGACATCCGAGGTGCGAGCGAGATCGCCACCCGGAGCAAGAAACTGGCGTCGACAACGGGAACTCACGACGACATGGCGCTGGCGGAAGCAATGCTGGCGGCCTCCGAACATCTGTCGGGAAATCATCTCGCCACACAGCTACATTGCGAAGCCGGTCTCCGGCACCTGGCGTCCAGACCGCGTTCTCGATCGGAACCATATCTCTTTCATTATACGAGCTTCCTGCTCGTCGGCATGACACGTTCGCTCCTGTACAGGGGCTTGCTCGACCAATCGCTGGACTATGCAAGGCGCGCCAGAGAGGAGGCCAAGAGGTCAGGCAACCCCGCCACGTTGTGCCGATCCCTGGCTTTGGTTCTTCCTGTGTTTCTGGCCATGGCGGATCTGGGTCAATCAGATCAGTACATCGGTGAGCTGAGTGAGCTCTCCGTCGCGCATTCCCTGATGCCATATCGCGCCATAGCGGCTGGCCTGAAGGGCCAATGGCTGCTTCTTCAGGACATGCGCATCGAAGCGATCCAATTGTTGAAGAGTGCTCTGGATGACCTTCACGTCCAGAATCATGAGATGCTGAACATGGATTTTACCTGCGATCTGGCCGAGGCGCTTGCGGATCTTGGTGAGCATGAGCAGGCACTGACCCTCACGGCGAATGCAATCGAGCAACAGCGGCGCGCCGGAAAATTGTTGCACATGCCCGCCCTGTTCAGGATGAAAGGGCGCATCCTGGCGTCTCGATCTGCGGAGGATCATTTCGACGCCAAAGAAAGCCTGCTGTCGGCAATCGACTGGGCCAAACGCCAGTCCGCCACCCTGTTCGAATTGACGGCCGCGACGGACCTGGCCGGGCTGTTGCTGAAACAGGACCGCTTGCCGGAAGCTTATGAATATCTCAGCGCGAGTCTTGATCGCGTGCCGGCCGGAATTTCATTTCCTGCCCGCAATCGCGCGGTTCAAATGCTCGGTCAACTCCGATCCGGAGCCGAGGACGTCGGCTGAAAGGTGCGCCATCCGAAGCCGTGCGCCGTCTGCGCAGGCGGGTTCAAGTCCTCGCATTTTGATCCAAGCCCTGACAGCACAGTTGGGCGCACGCTGTGGCAGGAACGGTCATAGCCAAGGTTGAATGTCATGGGCAAGCTGGTCGCGGATATCATTGTTGAGACCTTGCAAAGCGCAGGCGTCAAGCACTGTTACGGCGTCGTCGGCGACACCCTCAATCTGATCGCCCGCTCGCTCGAAAAAAGCGAGATCGAGTGGATCTCGATGAGACACGAGGAGGCGGGGGCGTTCGCCGCGCAGGCTGAGGCGCAGGTCGCCGATCGCCTGACCGCTGTTGCCGGCAGTTGCGGTCCCGGAAGCTTGCATTTCATCAACGGGATATTCGAAGCCAATCGCAACCGCGCCCCCGTCATCTTGATCGCAAGTCAGATCATTCGCGACGAACTTGGCTTCGAATTCATCCAGGAGGTCGACTTCAAGCAGGTTTACAGGGATTGCAGCGTCTTCTGCGACATGATCCACACCCCGGAACAAGCGCGACGGAAGACGGTCATCGCCTGCCAGACGGCTCTGGCGAAACGCGGGGTTGCCGTATTGATCGTGCCGGCGGATATCTCGGCCTCGGTCGTGAATGACAGCGTCCCTTATGCGGTGCACGTCGCCAGACCCGTCACGCGGCCGAACGATGCGGATCTCGGCGAGATCGCGGATATCCTCAACAACAGCGAAAATGTCGTGGTGTATGGCGGATCGGGCTGTAAGGGAGCCCATCAGGAAATTCTCGCGGTCGCCGACAGGCTGAAGGCACCGATCGCGCATACGTCGCGCGCAAAGGACTTCCTCGAGTTTGACAATCCCTCCAACATTGGAATGACCGGGATGCTCGGCAACGAGGCCGGCTACCATGCCTTGCTGGATTGCGATGCATTGCTGATGCTCGGCGCCGACTTCGCCTGGCGGCAATTCTACCCGGACAAGGCCAAGATCGTGCAGGTCGATATCGACCCCACCCATCTGGGGCGCCGTCATCCGATCACGAAGGGCGTTGTCGGCGATGTGAAGGCGACGCTGGAGGCGCTGTTGCCGAAGCTGGCCGCGCGCAGCGACGCCTCGTTCCGAAGCGCGTACGTTCAGCGCTACGCGAATTATCGGGAGGCCGAGCGGGCCAAGGTCGCTGCAGGCCACGATGGCAGTATTCCGGGGAGCTATCTGACGCAGGTGATCAGCCGCCATGCGGCAAAGGATGCGCTGTTCACGGCCGACGACGGTACCCCGGCGGCCTGGGCCTATCGCCATATCGAGGCAAACGGCCAGCGCCGCATTTTCGCAAGCCTGCTTCATGGAACGATGGCCAATGGCATGCCGTCGTCCATTGGGCTCCAAAAGGCAGAACCCGGCCGACAGGTCGTGTGCATGGCCGGCGACGGTGGAATCTCGATGCTGTTCGGAGATCTGATGACGATCGTCCAACAGGAGTTGCCCGTCAAGATCGCCGTCTACGACAACGGCAAGCTCGGCTTCGTCGAGATCGAGCAAAAGGCCGAGGGCATGCTCGATACCTTCACGAAGCTGAAGAACCCGAATTTCGCAGGCGTTGCGCGCGCGCTGGGTCTCTGGGGCCAGACCGTTTCGAACGCGGGCGAATTGGAGACCGCGGTCAAGGACTGGCTGGCGCAACCGGGACCCGCGCTTCTGCACGTGCATGTCAACCCGATGCAGCTCGTCATGCCGCCATTCATGCAGGTCGAGCCTGCAATCGGGATGGCGCTCTATTCCGCCCGCGCCGTCCTGCACGGTCGCGGAGGCGACGTCTGGGAAATGGTGAAGGAAAACTTCCTCTAGTCGAGGTCGTTCCCCCAGCGGTGGCATGGCGTGCCGCACTGCGTGAGAGTGGCCAGGCATTGCTGTGATGGGTCGATCGAGATTGCCGAGATTGCCGGAGCCATCGGCTCTGCCCATGGCAAGGTACTTTGCCGTTGTCGGCGGCGCACTCGCTGCTCTTCTGCTGATAATTGGCTGGTCTCTGCCGAAGCTGCCGGACAGATTTCCCGATCGGGCGAATGGTATCGATGCAGCCACGATCCGGATCGCATCCGCGCGCAATTGGCCGGAAAAGGTTGTCCTGGATACCAGCCAGCCGACAATGCCGCCATCGTCCATCGGGGTGGTGCCGATCCAGGAATTGGCCGAGCGGCCGCCTGATGAGAGGACGGATCAAATGCACGCTGATTCCTCGGCTGACTCCATGGCGGAATCGAAACCCGTGGCGCGGCCGATCATTGCCGAGCATCCGCCTATGCGGGGCAAGCGCAAGAGGGCTCGGGCCGGTTCATCAGCTCATGTGGCGAGAGCCCGTAGTCCCAACGAGCTCCAGGGATTGAGTGCGGAGTGCTGCTGGTTTGAGCCGATGGACAGGCGGGTACCATCGAGGCCTGCCTTGCGCAGTCGCGTGGCGCGCCGCGACTCATGGACAGGCTGGCATTTCCCGGAGGCAAATTGAAAGTTGGGGCTGCTCTGCCAGCCTCGTCCTTGTTCTGCCGACCTCACATCCAACATGCGCACGATTGTCCAATACGGGCAGTCATGGGGCCGCTACGCTGACGGCGACCATGTCGCAATGCTTGGGGGCGGGCTCTGGACGCCGTATCCGGGCGCTGTGCAGGCAAATCGTCGATGGAAGTCCACCTGCCTGCCGTTCTGACGGCGATAGAGAATCACTTCGAGGCGGGCCTTGAGCTGGCACGTGAGGATCCACGACGCACAGTCCTAGCAAGCCCATCATCTTCATCACGGGTGGCACCGGATATATCGGCGAAACATTTCTCCAACTGATGCTCTCGCGCAATTACCTGCGTGAATTTGCGATTTCAGCGCTGGTTCCGCTGAACGACGATGCCGAGAAGATGCGGGAGATTGGGATAGATCCCATTGTGGGGACGCTGGACGATCATCAACTGCTGAGAACGGAATCGGCGCGAGCCGACGTCGTTTTCAACACGACGCACTGCGATCACCAGGCGAGCGCGAGGGCCATTATCCAGGGGCTTGAGGAGCACTCAACGGAAACCGGGAAGGGTCCAATCCTCATCCATACGTCGGGCGCCTTCGCGGCCTCTCACGACGCGAGAACAAGGCTCGCCATCATCAGACCGATAGCCGCGATCCAGCCTCCAAGTGCACGGACGGCGATGGTTCGCCAAGACGCTACGCCGTCCGAATTCGTGAATACGGCGGTCAGCGCCATTGCCAGCGTGATGGCCCCGTAACCTACGCAAGCCAATCCTGCCGCAAACAGCAACCGGTCGGTTTCAGGCCCGAGGTCGGCGTTGTTCGCAGCGCCCCGTATCACGGCGACTGCGAAGGCAATCGCGCACAGCATGAATGCGGGCACCTGCGCCGCTGCCGCGAGCAGCAGGCCGATCGCGAGCATCATTGCCGCGTCCGAAAGCTGTGTGGAAGTCGTGCTGAAAACCTGTCCAAGAGCCAACCCGACCAGTAGTCCAAGCGGAAACACCGCGATGAGCCAGCGCCCCTTGGCGGCTCCAAGCGTACCGGCCAGCACGCCGGTCGCAGTCCAGAGAACGACATCCTGAAGATCGGTGAGGGGATGTACGACACCCATGTAGAAATCGCCGAGGCGCGCCGCGACGATATGCGCCTCGGCGGTGCTTGCGCCGGCCAGCAGCATCGCTGTGGTCATTAATAGGCGAGTGCAATTCACGTTCATGCAAGGGCTCCGACGCCCTGTGCGAGGAAATAGCAGCCAATTCCCGCGATACCCGCCCCGAGTCCCTGAATGACGCGCTCGCCTGCGGGCCAGCGCGTCAACGCGCCGATCGTGATGCCGAGCAGGTGCAAGAGGCCGGTGGCGGTGACGAAGCCGACGCCGTAGGCCAGCGCATTCGCCGCGCGCGGAAGCTCGGCGCCGTGCGCATGACCGTGAAAGATCGCAAAGATCGCAACGACGACGGCAGCAGCGGAAAAGGGCAGACGCAGCCGGGCCGCAACGGCGACGCCCAGGATCACGGCCGAGACGGCAATCATCACCTCCGGTATCGGAAGCGGAACATGCAGCACGCCCAAAACCCCGCCGACCGCCATGACGAGCGGGAAGGTGATCGGCAGGATCCAGATTGCGGGGGCGCCGAGCTGCGCGCCCCAGATCCCGACGGCCACCATTGCGATCAGATGGTCGATGCCGGTGACCGGATGGAGCAAGCCGCTGACGACGCCGCCCGCCACGCCAGCCTGCTCGTGCGCGAGAGCCGGCTGCGTCAGTGCGAACGAAACGATCGCGGTCGTGAGGGCTCGGGGGATGCGTAAAGACATTGTTTGCGACTCTCGCTTAGATCGCGGCGAACACGCGCGCCAGACGGCCGAAGAACCAGAACATCGATACCGACCCGATGAGGTAGGCCGGGAGGGCCTCGCCCCAGCGCGGCACGACGGCATCAAGCCGTCGGTGCGCCCAGATCAATGCGAGCACGAGCAGTACGAAGGCAAGCTGTCCGATCTCCACGCCGAGGTTGAAGAACAGCAACGCTGCAGGAAGAAGGCGGCGTTCGAGCCCAAGTCCCGCCAGGGCGCTCGCGAAGCCGATGCCATGAACCAGACCGAAGCTGAATGCCACGATCCAGGGATAGCGGGCGGTGAGTCCGATCTCGCCGCGCTGCTGCTTGACGATTTCCACCCCGACGAACGCGATGCTCAATGCGATACAGGCGTTGAGCGGGCGTTCCGGCACGCCGATCAGGCCGAAGGCTGCCGCGGCAAGCGAGGCGCTGTGCCCGATCGTGAAGGCCGTGATCGTCTTCACCAAGCGCCAGCCGCCGCCTACGATCCAGATCAGGCCGAGCACGAACAGCAGGTGATCGGCGCCGAGCAGGATGTGATCGATCCCGTAATTCACATAGGTTTTCGCCAGCTCGATCCACGCCTCGAGCGTCGGGGCGCCGGTGCCAAGAATGGAGACGACGGGATTGGCGGTCGAAATGGTGTAGCTGCGCGGCTCCCCGGTGATCGGGATGACCTTGATCAGGACAACCGACATGTTGGAGCCGAGATTGGAGATGGTGATCGAGCCAACCAGCCCCTTCTGGCCGCAATTCATTTCGGGCAGGCGGAGAAAACAGTGGGGCGGCACCTTGAGATCGACCCGGGATGCGCCGATCGAGGGCTCGATGCTCCAGCGGCCGACGAATGCGCCGGGCCGCACCTCGCGGAATTCGAGCACACCCATCGCCGCCTCGTGCGCATTCAGCGCCGAGGGCCGGACGAGCGCAGCCAGCACCAAAGTCAAGACCAGCAGCGCTGGCCGCAGATATCGGATCGCCGTCACGGCTCGTACCGCACCTGATAGGACGCCTTCAGCCGCGTGACCGCTTCCCAGGCCAGCTTGCGGGTCTCATCCGTGTGCCAGATCCTGGCGGCCTCGTCCCTGACCTTGTCGAGGCTGGCAAGATTTCCGGGACGCCGCGAATCCAGCCGGGCGACGTGCCAGCCGTCCTTGGATTGCAGCAGCTTCCATTCGCCCTCCGGCATCGCCAGCAGTCGATCACGGAAATCCTCGCCGAAGGACACGGCGAGACTTGCGACCGGGCGAGCGAGGATCGCGCGCGTGAGATGCTGCAGCTCCTCGGATTCGCGCTGCCCGACGATATCGTCGAGCTGACGCTGCGCCGTGGCCTGATCCGTGGGCGGGGTGATGTAGAACGAAACCAGCTCCGGCTCGTCGAAGCGGGCGTGGTTTTCAGCGAACCACACGCGCAGCTGCTCGTCGGAGGGGCGCGGGACGCGGATCTGGTCGAAGATCAGCAACTGCATCTTGTAGGCAATCCGGTCGCGGATCGTCTCGTCGCCGCGGTCCACGGCAAGCGCCTTGCCTTCACGGTAGAGGATTTCGCTCGCGACCCAGCTGTCGATCATCTTCTGGAGCTGCGCCTCGGATGGGGTGCGTTCCTTGTCCTCGTCGAAATTATCGATGAAGGACTGGCGCATCGTCTTGGTGACGATGATGACCTTCTCGTCCTTGGCGGGCGGATGTAATACGGCGTCGATGCCGAAGATGATCGCACCCAGCAGGGTGAAGTGCAGCAGCGGCTCGCGCAAGAACCGTGCAAGCGTCGAGGCGAGGGAGCGCGAACGCGTCGCTGCGCCACCGGCAGCATCGGCGCCCGGATCCGGAGCTTCCGCGCGCGATATCGCAATGGACTGCACTTCTACTGATGTCGCCGGCATTGACATGCGTTTGTCACAAAATTCTCACAGCGCGCGCCGCCGCATGATGCAGCAGCACGCTTCGTCATCTTCAATCGCTCACGTGACGCGGAAATGCAACGGCCGCGCGCGCGAGGCAAGATGCTTCACGAAAGTGCAGCGTTGCGTCGCGCGAACACAAATCCTTCACGAAGCTGTATCGGAACTCTGTTCATCATTGAGGTTGCAGGGAGTCCGCTGGCGTAGTTGGGGCTAATGATCCCCAATCCCCGGACTTTCTACCGTTTCGCGATAACTGACTTGAAATGAGGCGATAGATGTTTCCATCTGGCAAGACGATCCTGTTGACCGCTGCGTCGGCATCCCTGGCGCTGACTCAGAGCGCCGCAGCCGAGGGATTTGGGCGCGACGACCGTCGCGGCAATCCCTACGTTGCCGGTGACATGCACAACCACAACACCTGCACGGACGGCTCGGTTGCCGCCGGCTATACGATCGATCGCGCGGTCGGGCGCGGCACCGCGTCCGCCGGTGGAAACAATTTCGACCTCGACTGGTTCACGCTCGGCAACCACGGCGGTTCCGGCAACCGTGACTGCCGCTTCAGCGACACCAGCGCCAACCTTCCGGGGCAGACCACCACGACCTGGAGCCAGACGCTCGGCCAGACCATCGACGGAATCACGATCTCCAGCCTGAAGGGCACCCCGAACGGCAGCGGCACCGGCGCGCAGATGTGGCGCTGGCAGTCGATCCGCGAGATCGAGTATCCGACCATCGTCAATCGCTCGTCGCAGTACGAGAAGGTGCTGATCGAAGGACTCGAGTGGATTGCGCCCGGCCATGAACACGCCGACGTCGCCGTCATTACCGGCCAGCACCCGACGCACCGGAAGAAGGGACCCGGCAACGCGGACAAGATGGCGGAATTCGAATACCGCTTCGACCGCGCCGACACCGATGCGATCGGTCCCGTCATCGACGCCGGCAGCAATCAGCTCTGGCCCGGCAAGGACAACGTCAACAACGCCGGCACCGCGGGCCACCAGAAGGCGATCACGGGTATCAAGTGGTTGCAGACCAACTATCCGCTGCAATCCTATGTCATCCCGACCCACACCGAACGCCAGGGTCCGTTCAGTGCGACCGCCAACCGGGGCTACAACATCGAGCACTTCCGCGACTTCAACAACGCGGGTCCGACGGTTGCGTTCGGCATCGAATCGCCCGGTCACTTCGCCGAAGGCGGTGCCAGCGGTGGTTCCGGCTCGTACACCGCCAGCGCGGTCGGCGGCGGCACGTACGGCATGGCCGGCATCTACACCGCGAAGGTTGGCGGCCTCTGGGACGGACTGCTGGGCGAAGGCCGTAACTTCTTCATCTATGTCAGCTCCGACTGGCACAGCCGCGGCGCCGGCGGCGCCCGCGATTCCTTCACGACGGCCGATTTCATCCCCGGCGAGTACACCAAGCTCTATGTTCCCAATGCCGGACGGTTCTCGTCGCAGCACGTCGTCGATGGCATGCGTTCGGGCAACTCTTACTCGGTCAACGCCGACCTGATCGGTCCGGATCTGGTGTTCCGCGCCAAGACGCGCGGCGACGACTGGAAGACCATGGGCGAGACGCTGGTCGTGAGGCCCGGCGAAAAGATCACGGTCGAGATGGAGATGACCGTCCCGAAGGAGAACAACAGTCCCTACACGTTCGACAATCCGCTGCTGGCGTCGCTGGGCCTGAAGCAGCCGCTGAACAAGCCCTCGCTCGACCACGTCGATCTGATCACCGGCCAGATCACCGGCGTCGTTGCGCCCGACGCGCCGAACTACGCGGTGGCGAATGCCGCGGGCACGGCCGGCGCGGCGATCGTGTACAATTCGTCGGCGACCATAGCCCGGCAGATCTCCTCATCGCAGATGCAGCGCGAGCATCGCGATCGTGACGGCGTACGGCTGAAGTTCACGACGACGTTCCTCGCTGGCCCCAAGCCGTTCTACATCCGCGCGCGCGGAACCAACATTCCGAACGGGACGCCGAACGTCAGCGACACCGCCGGAAATCCGCTGCTCGATGCCAACAACGCCCAGGTCAGCTGCACCGATCCGGCGTGCCCGGCGCACCTCGACGTGGTGAACGGCGCCAAGAAGGTGACCCACGACGTTCAGGCCTATTCGAACGTCTGGTTCTACGCCAATCCGATCTTCATCAGGCCGGAAGGCTCGCCGAAGCTCCTGGTCGAGACCAACACGGAACTGGCGCGGCGGCTCGGGCAGCGCGCCGACAACGACAACGACCACGATCACGACGACGATCATCATCACGACCACCACTAACGGGACGTGAGACCATCCGGCGGGACGCAACAATCATTGCGTCCCGCCGCACTTTTCTGGAAGGCCGGTTTCGGCCGGTACCTCGACATGTACCTGCTTCGTATCACCGTCTGTACGCTGGGCATCATTGCCGGCCTTGGTTGTGCTATGGCCGCGTCCGACGCTGCCGCGCCCGTTTCCGACGAACCGACTCGGGAGGATTGCCACGCTGCGGTCGCGGAAGCGCGCGCGCTGGCGGCGGCTTTGCCGGCCGACCATCTCTCCCGCTACTTTGCCGAGCGGCACTTGCATCAGGCGCTGGTTGAGGCCGGCAATGGGGAGTTCGACGAATGCATCGACATGGCGGCGCGTGCCTCCGACGAGCTGCGTGAACGGCGCCACGAGCTGCGGGCGGGCGAAAAGCTGAAAGTGCTCGGGCCCCACGAGTAGCAATTTTCGAGACCCTCGAGACGCTGCATGCTGTCATCGCAGCGTCATCTTTGCGCGCGCATTGTTCGCCCGCGTTTCAAGACCAGGTGGACTATTGCGATATGGACCAGATCGAGCCGCTCTTCCCGATTCCTCTCCTGCGTTCGCCCCGGCTGCTCCCGCCATCTGTGAACGAAGCCGCCGTGGCTGCGATCCGGAGCACCAAGATCGAAGGTAATTTGCGCTCAGGCCAGCTCTTCCACACGGAAGTTGCCGATCCCCGCGACAACGAGCTGTTCCGCCAGATCGCCGAGCTTGCTGCCCCGAAGCTGGTCGATTTCGGCGTTCTGCTGTTCGGCGAAGAGCTGCGCTGGACCGTCAAGGAGATGTGGACCAACATGCTGGAGACCGGCGGAAACCAGACGCTGCACTCTCACGCAAACAGCTTCGTCTCCGGCATTTTTTATCTGACCGACTCGCACCCGTCCTGCAAGACGGTGTTCGTGCGACCGCCCGGCGGCTCCGATTTCTCTTTCCGCCACCATACGCGAACTGCCGCAATGGGGCCGTTCAATGCGGGCAAGTACGTCCTGCCGGAAGCCGAACCGGGAGATCTCGTGCTGTTTCCGAGCTACCTTTACCATGAGGTGCCGCGGAATCCCGGCGGGCAGCGGATCACGATCGCTTTCAACGCGATCCCCGATCATCTCGATTGCTGGGGCTATCGCATCAACTTCACGCCGTGAGCCGGCCGATCACTCGTTCCTGAGGCCGAACTCCCGAAGCAGCAGGTCCCTGGCCTCGCGACGCGACGGCGCGGCGTCGTTGATCTTGCGTAGCAGACGCGCGGCCGCCGCGCGGTCCGAGCCGAGCAGGGACCTTGCCATCCCCATCAGCGGCCCGTAGGCCGGATCGAACTCGGGGCTCAGGCGAAGTGCGTCGATGAGGCCTGGCGAAGCCGCCTCGATCAAGGCGGCGCCGCGGGGATCGCCCGGCAGGGACGCGCCAGCTTCGAGAAAGCGGTTGCGCGCGGCCCAGTAGGCGGAAAGGCGTGCGCCGAGCGCGTCGCGCTCGGCTCCGTCAGCGAGCAGCTCATTCGGATCGGGCCGAATGTCCTTGATGATGGCGAGCAGCAATGACCAGGGCGCTGCATTGAGTGCCCGGACATTGCGCCGCGCATCGAAGGTCACGAACGGATAGTCGTCCGTGTTGCGCGGGCCCTCGCCGGCGAAGGCGGAGAGAGCGCGCGCGCCGCCAAGATACTGACCGAGCAGGTCGATCGGTGCCTCGAATCCGAGCGGGCGAACCGCTGATGCGATCGCGGGATTGCCAAGCCGCGCCGCCAGTGCCCCGGTGTCGAGATGGCGGCCGCCTTGCGTTCCAATGAGCGCAAGCATCGGTGTGCGGACGCTGTAGTGATTGAGCCAGGCCGAACCGTCGGGATAGATGTCGAGAAAGCCGCGGACGATGGCACGCAGCGACGGCAGGTCGAGCTGGTACAGTGGCAGCCACTGGCAGAAGATGCCCCCTGACGCCAGGCGGCGTTTCACAGCGGCGAAATGCTCCACCGTGTAGAGCGCGCCGCTGCCATCGAGCGCGGGATGAAACAGGTCGGCGACGATCACGTCGTTCTGGCCCGTATCGGCGGCGACGTAGCGGCGGGCATCCGCCACGGTCACACGCGGCGCAGAAGTCGGCGGTGGATTGACGAACCAGGGCAGCAGGTCCACCACTTCCCGCGAGAGCTCGACGCCACGCACGCTCACGCCGGGCATCTGCGTTCCGCCAACCACTGTGGCGCCGGTGCCGATGCCGAGGAACAAGGCGCGCTGCGGGGCTTCGTGGAGCAGCAGCGGCAGCATCGCCTGCCGGTAGTCGGATCGCGTTGAGCTCGTTCCGCCCATCCGGAAATGCCCGTTGACCTCGAGGTAGCGGACGCCGGCGGCATCGTCGACGACGCTGGCCGTCGCCATCGGCCCTTCGCGGACCGCAAGCAGCTTTCCGCCCGATGGCACGCGCGTGAGCGAAGACGCGGGATTGAGCCACAGGACCAACGCAAGCATCGCAGGTACCGCAGACCACATCAACGCCGAGCGGCCGGGCGGCAGCAGCAGCAAATAGCCGAGTGCAACGGCAAGCAGTGCTGTCCACGCGCCAACGCCCGGGATCAGGACTTGCGCCGCCACCAGCGGCGCGATGCAGGCGCCGAGACTGTTGATGCCGATGGCCGATCCGACCGAGCCGCGCTGATCGCTCACCCGTTGCGCCAGCAGGCCGAACAGTGCGCCCATTGCGGTCGCGGGCACTAGGAACAGCGAGATCGCCACGGCAAGTTCGCCGAAGACGTCCGCAGTCGAGACGAGCTCGACCAGGCGGCCGGCATAAGGCGCAAACGCCGCGGCCGTGATGCAGGCGAACGCCGTTGCGGCGAGCAAGCCGCGCAGATTCCCATCATTCGCATCTCGCCCGCTCCGCTGCCAGAGCAGGCTGCCTGCGGCCGTGCCAAGCAGATAGGCCGCCAGGAGGCCGGCGAAGGTGTAGACGGTGTCTTCCATCACCTGCGCGGCGAGCCGGACCACCAGGACCTCGAATGCGATTCCCAATAGTCCCGTCGCAAACAAGGTGATTGTGAACCGCACGTCTCGAATTCGCTCCGGCCGGCGTTGTTCGGTATCAGCTTTTGCGGCCGGGCCGACGGCGAGCGCGCCCAGCACGCAGAAGGCGTTGACCGCAGCGAGGCAGAGTAGCGTTCCCGAAAATCCCAGCGCCGGGATCAGGAGGAATGTGGAAACGAGCGTGCCGGCCAGGGCCCCGGCCGTGTTTGCCCCGTACACGCCTGCCGTGACGCGGGCCTCGCCGCGCGCTTGCCTCGTCATCCGTTCCAGCGCGGCCAGGGTTCCACCCATGGCCATCGTCGCAGGCAATAGCACGAGTGTCGGCAGCGCCAGGCTGCCGGCCCAGAGCAGGACAGCAGACGGTTCGGTGCCGAGCAGCGGGGCCAGGGCGCGGCCGGCCGCGGGCAGAAGCCAGACGCTGATCAGGCCCCAGACGGCGATGACGGCTTCAAGGATCGCATAGATGCGCGATGGCGATTGCGAGCGGCGGATCGGCCGGTCGAGTGCGAACGCGCCCAGCGCTAGGCCGCCGAAGAATCCGGCAATGACCCCGAGCACCGCCATCATTTCGGTGCCCAGTGCAAGGCTCAACTGGCGCGTCCACACGATCTCGTAGCCGAGACCCGCAAAGCCCGACGCGGTCACGATCGGGATCAACGCCCACGCGCGGTTCGCAGCCTGACGCCCGCGCGCGAAACCCGCCTCGTCCTGGACCACATGCGTGAACCGGTCCGCCGAGGCGATCGCGGTGCCGTCCGGCTCAGATTGCATTCCCCTCACTCCTGCCTCGAACGCGCCCAGCCGGCCGCGTCCTTCGCGGACAGAAGCACTCGCTCCATGTCAGTTTTTTTCAGGATTTGTGACAGCCGGGCCGGTGCCGGCATTGATGCCCAAGTCCGCTGCGATCAGAATCTTGCCGCCACCGTCAGCCGCACCGCGAGGGGCTCGGCCGGATGGACGTGACGATCGGCGACGCCGTCGATGGGCTCTCCGGGCAAGCGCGACAGATAGTAATATTCGATCTGGTTGGTCTGGGCGTTGAAGAGATTGAGCACGTCGAGTTGCACGCGCACGCCGTTGTCGAACCTGTAGCCGGCGCGCGCATTGAAGATGAGAGACGACTTCGAGCGGACGCTGTCGTCTTCGATGAGAGGACGCGGACCGAAATAGCGCGCCTTCAGGCTGCCGAACCAGCCGGTGTCGCCGCCGAGCGTGATCGCACTGCTGGCCACCCACGCGGGCGCACCGGGGATGTAGGCCCCCGCCGGGTCGAAATCGGTGAAGCGCGCGTGGGTCTGGGCCACATCGAGATCGATCGTTATCCACGGCAACGGCTTGTACTGGTTCGTCCACTCGAAGCCGACGCGGCGGCTGGGCCGGCTCGGCTCGGTGGTGCCGGCGTCGCCGACGAACAACAGCTCCGAGTCGAAGTCGAGCACGAAGACGGCCAGCGAGCTGGTGAGACCGTCGATCACCTTGGTGCGAATGCCGAGCTCGGCGCCGCGCGAGCGCACCAGCAGGGGCACGCGGTCGAGCGGGGTCGTCTTGTCGTTGGGATCGACGGTGATCGTCGCGCCGCGGATGTCGTTGCTGTGCAGGCCGTAGCCGGCATTGCCGTAGAACTCGGTCTTGTACCAGGGGCCGAGCACGAGGCCGGCCTTGGGGCTCGCCATCGACGCCTGCGCGTTGCCTGAATTTTCCGGCGTGTCACTGAAGACGTGCCCGGCGAAAATATCCTCGCGAATGCCGACCGTGGTGTGCAGCCAGTCGTTCCAGTGTGTGGTCGTATCGGTCCAGAGGCCGACATTGCCCTCCTGCACGCGGTCGTCGCGCACGGTCGAAAGCCATGAGCGCTGCTCGGTCTTGAACAGCCCGACATGGATATCGTCGTAGCGGGTCTGCACGCCGACACGGGTCTGCGATACGAGCCCGCCGAAGCGCCAGTCGAACGAATGCCGCAGGTCGAAGCCGCCGAGCGTCCGAGCGTCGAGCTGGCTGAACTGGTCGCCATTGACGGGGTTGTCGAGGAAGTAGGTGAAATTGTTGAACAGCCGCAGGTCGGAGCGCACCACATAGGCGCTGACATTGGTCTGTCCGTAAGCGCTCGATTGCGCCCAGTTGCTCGACAGGCTGAAGCGGCTGGAGGTGCCGCCATCGGTCGGATCGAGCGAGCCGAGACGGTTGATCAGACCCTGGTCGATCGCGCGCTGCGGGACCTGGTCGCTCGAATTCCAGCCGTTGGAATAGGCCATCGCCGTCAGCGTCAGGCCATCGGTTGCGGTGCCCTGGCTGTAGCGCAGGACGCCGTTCAGCTTGCGGACGTCGTCCGGCACGTCCCACGGTCCGTCATACTTGTTCGCTTCGACCGCCGCCAGCAGCGTGCCGGCACCCACGGCGGTCGATCCCGCGGCCAATGCGCGACGGTAACCGAAGCTGCCGAAGGTCAGCTCCGCGATGTTGTGCGGCAGCTTGTTGGCATAGTCGATCGCCACGGCGCCGGCGGATGCGAAGTCGCCCTGGTCGGCGAAGTACGGTCCCTTGCGGACGTTGACCGACTGGATCAGCTCGGGGATCAGGAAATTGATGTCGGCGTAGCCCTGCCCATGCCCGTGGGTCGGCATGTTGACGGGCATACCGTCCACACTGATCGCGAGATCGGTGCCGTGATCGAGATTGAAACCGCGCAGGAAATATTGGTTGGCCTTGCCCTCGCCGGAGTGCTGCGTGACGATCAGGCCCGGCACTACTTCCAGCGCCTCGCCCGGCCGCGAAAAGGGGACCGCGTTCACCTCCGTGCCAGTGATGCGTATCGCACTGGCGGCGGTGGGTTGCAAGGCGGGCGAGTCGGCGGACGCCGCGCCGGTTGCACCGCCAGTCTCGGTCGGGCTGTCCGTGCGAGCGGCTGCCTGATTGCTCAGACCGCGGTCTTTCGGCGGTTTTCTGCGGGCGTGCTGTTTGGGATGCTGATTGTCCGCCGCTGCAACGGTGACCGGCGGAAGTTCGGCGAGCGCGACCGCGTTGCGCTCGTGTGCCGCTGCCGTAAGCGCGCACAGGGCGGACGATGCGGCGGCGGAAAACACCCGCAACAAGGCCCCACGCACTACAACGTCTCCGCATCACAATCACAGCAATGCCACACTTTAGCAGGCGAGTATGACGATGTGGCAACAATATCATACTGGCACCCGACAGCCATGCCGAGCCGCACAGTGCCGGGATCGCAACAGGCCGTGGAAGCATCAAGGAGGTGACCGCCGCTTCGCACGGCTGTCACATCGGCAACCGATAAGCTTGCTCCCCTCGGCGCGCCCACGCGGGCCGCGGCCTTTCTTGACTTGAGAATCTTGCGCGTTGCTATCAACTGGTCGATGACGGGGAACATGAGAGGGCATCAGGCGACGCGGTGGATGTCGGTGCGGCATGCGCTTGTGCTGGCGCCTTTGTTCGGTGTCTCCGCCTCGACCTCGGCGCTGCCGACGGATTTTTCAGATATCGACGTACTAGGCTTCACCGAGCCCGCGTCCAGCCGCCCGCTATGGGAGTCTCCCGCAACGTCGGCACCGGAAGTCGATCCCGCGGCGCCATCGCCGCATCCCGTCAAGCGCGAGGCGATGCGCGGCAATCCGCTCTGGTCAGTTCCGCTCGCAGCGCTGCCGAATACGAACGAACGGCCGATCTTCTCGGCGTCGCGGCGGCGGCCGCCGCCGCCCGTGATTTCAGTATCGGCGCCGAAAGCGCCGCCGATGCCGCCGAGCCCACCGCCGGCCGAGCTGCGGCTTGTGCTGGTCGGAACTGTCGTCGGCAGCGATCAGAGTTTCGGAATTTTTGTCGACGAGACGAGCAAGGCCACGCTACGTCTGAAGCTCGAGGGAGACTATCAGGGCTGGCGACTTCGCTCGGTGCATCGCCGCGAGGTGACGATGGTGCGCGGTGAGCTGACCGAGACGTTGACATTCCCGAAACCGGGCGGGGCCGCGCTCGCAACAGGGCCCGCGCTTGCGGAAAGTGCGGTGAGGCGAGGCAGCTCGCACACGCCTCAGTATGATTGAGTGAGCCGATCCGATTGATGTTGGCGTAGAGGATCGGATGCACAGCGAGCGCAAGCTGTCGGAATCGGATCCCCAGAACGACTTTCCAAAAATGAAGCGCGTCGTCTGAAGTTGTGGGACGGTTGCGGAAGGCGCCATTTGAGGGAAAAGCGAAAGATCAGGCTCAATCGCTTGATGGAAACGGAAGCTTTTGTGCTCCCCCAACTATTTGTGAAGAATTGGTTCTCCGGGACCGTACAGTGGAGGATGGTGCGAGCGGGCCAGTGGTCCATTGTGCCGCGAACGCTTGCGCAGTCGCTTCCTTGATCAGTTGCGAGAAACAGTCTGCTTTAGTAGCGAACCATTGCAGCAGCATCCTAAGAACCGCGTCGATGTCGTTGGCAGCAAGACGATCTTTTACGCCCAAAGACGTAGTCGAGAGTGACCTTAGGCGTCTTGAATTGCTCGACGAAGATCAGCAGGACCGTGTGAACGCGAGCATTTGTAGTTACGAATGGCTTGCAACATGTGAGGGTTCTCGCTGGCAGCGACGATTGTCTTGTACAGCAGCTCAACGGCGCGCGCTCCGACCTCGGCAGATCGATGACGCAGCAATTCTTACTAGCGTCCGGTGTTGCGCGCTCGTACTGGCCAGAGCGGCTCGAGTTGGTCGCAGCCCTTCCGACAACCGCAACGGGGAAAATTCAAATCTGTTTTGCGTGAGTGGGCGAGAGAGCTGGTCGAGAGCCTCGGCGGCACTCGTCAGTCAAAATGTGTGGAACGCGGCGCGACATCTTGCCCGAGCGGGGAGGCCTGTCCGACTGGAACCGTAAAACTAAAGACGAATCTCTGGGAGTAAACGGCGGTCGCTAGATTTAGGGGTAGAGGGAGGGGGAACAGTCTTTGCCGTTAGGCGCTCATCTTTTGTTGGCGTCTATTTCACAAGGACTGAGCGGGCACTTTGCGCGACCCTGGCGTTGACAATGCTTGTCACGAGTGAAGACACCGTTCGGCTCACTTGCGATGCTGCAACGACTTGCGGCATGAGCAAAATGTCGGCCGACAATCGAACACCTCGCTGACGAGCAGATTTTCTAAGGGGATAGGATTTCGTGGGCAAGGCGGATCACGTCTCCTTGCATGGATCTTCTTTGCTCACGCTAGCTCAAGTTGGCCCGATCCTTATGCTGCGTCTACATCGGAGGGGCGATTTCCCTATCGAGTTCGCGCAGCAACTAACCAACGGTAAGCCCTGATATCGTCCCCCGCCGTCGCTGCCTGCTGCTGGTCGGGCCGGCCCCCGGGCCGGCGTGCCCGCATCCGAAAACGTCCTGGAGTCCTTATGTACGAGTTTGCAACTGATCAGTTTCTCGGAATCAACGGCCTGATCAACTTCTCGAACATCGTTTTTCTTGTCGCGTTCTCGGCGCAAGGCGTCCTCAAGCGGGGTGCCCAAGAAGTCCATTGTGGCATAGGTGCCAATTATACTCACATCGCGAAGTGAGTATAATTGAGCGGCTACGATCTCGGTACTTTGCATGTGCACGCATAGCCCTCGTGCGTCTGGCGTGTGCCCTGAGAATCCGAAGACGCGATTTCCGCTTCCAAATCATGCCTATATGGCCCAAGAAGAGCCAAGCTGCGGTAGCTTCGTCACACCGGATTTCTCAATCGGTCCAATCACACGAAGGATCAGTTGAAGGTCAAATAGATCAACGAAATGAATGCCTTAGAGCGAAAATTTTCCGTGGCACCCATGATGGACCGGAGCGAGAGTTCAGGTTTTTCAATCGATTAGGAGGTCGTGTGTGCACGACGTGTGCACCGGGAGATCAAGAAAAATCTCATCACAGCTCACGTGATCAGGCCTTCGGTGTGGGTGATGCCGCACCGGGCGCTCGACTGTCCGATGATTTCGGTCGAGGCGCGGATTAGCAGAGGCACCGTTCGCTCCGGTGCGCGCGCGAGGCGAAGGAGGCCGTCGCAAGTGAGCTCAGGGCGAAGGCGATTCAGGCGGGCATTTTCTATCGGTCTCTCGCGCGCGCTGGCTGCATATCGAGCGCTCCTATTTCTACATCCACTATCTCGAGACCGGACAGTTATTCGGCCGGTGTCTTTGTTGCGCGGCTCGCGTGCCTGGCCTCATCAACTGAGCCGCCGTGTTCGTTCGAAAAACCTGTGTCGGGCTTTTGCATGCTTGGCTCATATCCAAGACGTATCGAGAGAAGCTCTGCATGCGTCATCACGGCCCGCGCGAGCTCGGGTACCCGTTCGGGCGTGACGCGCCGGCTCGGGCCGCTCGCGCTGATTGCGGCGAAGACGCGGCCGGCACTGTTACGGATTGGTGCGCCGACGCACCGCAGCTCCGGCTCATGCTCGCAATCGTCTACCGAATATCCGCGCGCTCTGATCGCAGCAAGCTCGGCTTTGAGCCGTTTCGGCTCGACGATCGTCTTCGGCGTGAAGTAGGCCAGCCCGGCGCGGATCACGCGTTCGATCACGGCATCGCTCTGGAAGGCGAGGGCAGCCTTGCCGACGCCGGTTGAATGGCAGGGCGACGCTTCCATTGTGATCACGGTGTTGTGGGGGCGGGCAATCTGGTTGCGGCGGTTGACGAAGACCATCTGGGCGCCATCGAAGATGCACAGATGCACATCCTCGCCGCTGAGCTTGGCGAGCGTGTCAACGAAGGGCGGCGCCTCGCGATAAAGCGGTAGGTTCGTCAGCGCATTGCCGCCGAGCTCGAATAGTTTCAGCCCAAGTCGGTAACGGTCGCGGCTGGCGTCTTGCTCCAGGAAGCCGACGCTGCGCAGGCTGTCGACGATGCGATGGACGGTGGTGCGGGGCAGGTTGGTGCGTCGCGCGATCTCGACGACGCTCAGCTCCGGGTCGCTCGAGGAAAAGGCCTCGAGCACTTCGAGCATCTTGAAGAGCGACTTCACGCTTTGTCGACTGCCGTCAGCGCTCGTCATATCGGGACCTTCCGGGCGATGCGGCCTTATAAAGCGCAAGCCGCGATCCTCACCCGACTTAGACGGAATCGGGCGCGGCGGCAATGCGGCCGCGCCCGTTGTCGAATACTCACTCGGCCGCGGCGAGCCTCACGCCGCCGTCGAGCTCCATCAGCGGCTTGAGAGCTGCTGCGATTGCTTCCTTCTGCCGGCTGGTCGGCGCCGGCATCGGCTGCCGTGGCAGGCCGCTCGGCGAACCCTGGAGGGTGAGGGCGTGCTTAACGCAGGCTGGCAGGTTGTCGCCAACGATGGTGTTCCAGAACCGCAGCAGGCGCTTATGGATCTCGAGGGCGGTGGTGTGGTCACCGCGCTGGACGGCGTTCCACAGTGCGACGCAGGCGCCAGGGACGGCGGCCGGATTGGCCGCGATCGTGCCATGTGCGCCGAGCGCGAATGACGGATAGAGCAGCGCGTCGACCGCGGTCAGCACCACCTTGCCGGTGGGCACGTCGAGTAGCAAATCGGCCATCAGCTTGAGGTCGCCGGCGCTCTGCTTGACGCCAATCACGCCCGGCAGCTCGTTCATGATGCGCAGGAGAAGCGCCGGGCTCAGATAGTTCCACGGCACGACGTTGTAGATGATGACCGGCTGCTTGACCCCTTCCGACAGCGTCTTGAAGTGACCGACAGTCGCATCCTCGTCCGGCTTGAACAGATAATGTACCGGCGTGATCTGGAGCGCGGCGACGTTAACGTGCTCGATGGCGCGGGCGCGCGCAATGGCTTCGCGGGTCGAGTTGGCGATGATGCCGGCGACAAGCGGGACCTTGCCGTTCAGCTCTTCCGCGCAGGCCTCGATCAGTTGGCGGAATTCGTCGGCCGTGAGCGTGTGGCCTTCGCCGGTGCTGCCACCGACGCAGACGCCGTGCACGCCCTTCTCGAGCAGGAACTTCACCTGGCGGCGAAACGCCTTCTCGTCGATGTCGCCATTCTGGTCGAACGGCGTGGTGAGGGGTGGAATGATTCCGGTGATCTTTGCTGGCACGTTATCCTCCTTTTGGTTGTTCGGAATGTGGACAAACGATTACGACAAATGATCGCGCGGCGTCAAGCGGCTCTAGTCATGCAATAGGTTTTTAGGGCTATGAATTAGAATGGATCGCAAGCCGGGCTGAAAAATCCTCTTGACATGTGGGATAAGTCACTGCTCATGATGTCCGCAATACGGACAAAAGTCCGCGCAGGGTGTTTCCCCTGCCGCAGCCGGAGGTAACGTCATGAGCGAAATGGTTGGGTCGATCGGATCCGGCAGGGTCGCGGATCAGCAGTCCGCCGCCGCCAAGGCGCGGCAGTCCAGCGACATCCGCAAGGTTGCGGTGGCGAGCGCCATCGGCAACATGATCGAATATTACGACTTCACGCTCTACGCGACCGCGACCGCGCTCGTGTTCAACAAGATCTTCTTTCCGAGCACTGATCCCCTGGTCGGCTCGCTGCTGGCCTTTGCGACCTTCTTCGTCGGCTATTGCGCACGGCCGCTCGGCGGCGTGCTGTTCGGCCATTTCGGCGATCGCGTCGGCCGCAAGACCGCGCTGCTCCTCACCATCCTGATCATGGGATTGGGTACGTTCCTGATCGGATTCATGCCGACCTATGAGCAGGTCGGCGTACTCGCGCCGATCTGCCTGATCGGACTGCGTCTGCTCCAGGGCATCGGCATCGGCGGCGAGTACGGAGGCGGCATGACGATGACCGTCGAGCATGCGCCCGCAGACCGCCGCGGCTTCTTCTCCTCGCTCGTCCATGTCGGCGTGCCCGCCGGCTTCCTGATCCCGATCGCGCTGCTCGGCCTGCTGTCGACCTCGATGAGCGAGGGCGATTTTCTGGCCTGGGGCTGGCGGATTCCGTTCCTGTTCTCGATCGTGCTTGTCGGCATCGGCATCTTCATCCGTTTCCGCATCTCCGAGACGCCCGCGTTCAAGCGCGTGCTGAACGAGGAGGGTGCCGCCAGCGTGCCGGTGGTCGAAGCCGTGCGTAATCATACAGGCAACATCCTGTTCGGCATCGGCGCCAAGATCGCCGAGAGCGGGCTGTTCAACATCTATGCCGTGTTCGCCATCACCTATTGCAAGACCAAGCTCGGCCTGCCCAGCCAGACCATCCTCAACGGCGTTCTCGTCGGCTGTGCGCTGGAATGCCTGACGCTGCCCTTCTTTGGTGCGCTGTCGGACCGGATCGGCCGGCGCGCGGTCTATGTCGGCGGCATGCTGTTCCAGGCCGCGTTAGCGCTGGTGTTCTTCCAGATGCTCAACACCGGGCATACCGGCATGATCTGGCTCGCCATCGCGCTCGGTCTCGCGCTCGGCCATGGCTCGGTCTACGGTGCACAAGGCGCCTACTTCTCGGAGCTGTTCCCCGCACGCATCCGCTACAGCGGTCTGTCGCTGGTGCAGCAGCTCGGTCCGATCCTCGGCGGCGGCCTGTCGCCGCTGATCGCGACGACGCTGCTGGCCGCATATGGCTCGCCCTCCTGGGTCGCCTTCTACATGGCCGCGATGGCGTTGTTCTCGGCTGCCTGCACCTTCGGTCTCCGCCCGCTTCGCGCGGGCGCCTGAGGCCAATTCCACCTTTCGAAAATCACCCGCCCGATCGAGGCGGGGGCCAACGAAAACATCGGAGGAAGTTCCATGGTGTCTCCCGTGCACGTCTCACGACGCAGTCTGATCAAGGCGATGGCGCTTGCGCCGCTCGCCACGCCGGCCATCCTCGGCCGCGCACAAGCGGCCGATCCCATCCGTATCGGCATCTCCGGCCCGATGACGGGCCAGTTCGCCCAGAACGGCCAGTGGATGAAGAACGGCGTTGCCATTGCGGTGAAGCAGGTCAACGACAAGGGCGGGATCAAGGGCCGCATGATCGAGGTGCGGATCGCCGATGATCTGGGTCCGAATCCGACCGCAGCGGCCAATGCCGTCACCAAGCTCGCGACGCAGGACGAGGTGGTGGCGCTGGTCGGGCCGCACTACACGCCCGGGATTCTGCCGAACGTGCCGTTGCTCGGGAAATACAAGATCCCGGCCCTGACCGGCGCGACCGGTCCGGTCGTCACCCAGCAGGGCAGCCCCTGGGTGTTTCGCGTGCGTCTCAACGACGCGATCGGTGCGGATCTCCTGGTCAAATACGTCACCGAAGATCTGCAATGGAAGAAGATCGGGCTCGGCTACGTCAACACCGCGTTCGGGCAGTCCGGCATAGCCGTGGTCAAGGCGTCCTTGACCAAGCGCAATGTCGAGCCGGTGCTGGTGCAGGCCCATACCGATGCGACCAAGGATTTTACGTCGCAGATCCTGGCCTTCCAGCAGGCCAATGTCGATGGCATCATCGTCTGGACCGACGACCAGCCGGCCGGCCTGATCGCCAAGCAGAGCAAGACGCTCGGCGTGAAATTCGGCATCGCCGGCAACACCGCGTTCTCGCAGCCGATCTTCCTTGGCCTTGCCGGTGAAGGCGCCGACGGCTGCATGGCGATCGGCGAATTCGTCAAGGACAATCCCGACGAGCGCGTGCAGGCCTGGAAGAAGCTCTATGCGGCCGCCTATCCCGGCGACGAGCCGGAGCTCTACGCCACGGTCTATCACGATGCGGCCAAGCTGATCATTGCGGCAATGGAGCGCGCCGACACCATCTCGGGCGAAGCGATCCAGCAGGCGCTCACTGGAATCCGCGACTTCCAGGGCATCGTCACCCGCTACGGCTGGACCGACAATGGCGACATGACCCATTCCGGCATCATCACCAAGGTCGCCGGCGGCAAGCCGGAGATCGTCAAGGTCATCACCAGCTGACGTGCCTGTCGCGCCGCCGGACATCCGGCGGCCGACACCCGCGATGGGATCATGCGATGTTGCAGACGTTCATTCAAATCGTGCTGGTGGGATTGGCGGTCGGCGCCGCCTATGCGCTGGTGGCGCTCGGCTACACGCTGATCTGGAACGCGGTCTCCCTGGTCAATTTCGCGCAAGGCGACCTCGTGATGCTGGGTGCGTTCGTCTCGGTCGGCTGGCTCGCCAACCGTCTCGGCATGCCGCTCTGGCTCAACCTCGTGACGATGCTGGTGATCCTAGGCCTGTTCGGCGCCGGGCTCGCCTGGGGCATCTACCATCCCTTGCGCAACGCGCCGCAATTGTCGGCGATCGTGGCGACGCTCGGCCTGTCCATGGCGCTGCAGAACATCGCCGTGATCGTCTGGGGGCCGCAGCCGCTCAATTTCGCAGGTCCCCTCGGCACGACCTCTGTGCACCTGTTCGGCGCGACGATCTACGCGCAATATCTCGTCATCTTGGCCGCGCTCGCGGCGATGATGGCGATCCAGCACGTGTTGTTCCAGCACACCGCGCTCGGCCGCGCGATGCGCGCCACCGCGCAGGACGCCGAAGCTGCGCGGCTGATGGGCATTCCCACCGCGCGCATCATCGCCTTCATCTTCGCCTATGCCACCATGCTTGCGGCACTCGCAGGCTGGCTGATCGCACCGCTCTCTTATGTCTCGTCCGACATGGGCGTGAACCTGTCGCTCCGTGCCTTCGCCGCGACCATTTTGGGCGGCTTCGGCTCGATCCCCGGCGCACTGGTCGGCGGTCTGGCTTTCGGCGTGATCGAGTCGGCTGGATCCTTCTACATCTCGTCGGAATATATCGACGTCATCGCGTTCGGCGTGCTGATCGCGGTGCTGATGTTCCGCCCGCAGGGCCTCTTTGGCGAACTCGAACTGGAGCGTCCATGATGTCGGCCGAGGCAAACTCATTGACCATGCGTACGCTCGCCGTCCTGGTGATCGCGACCGCGATCCTCTGCGGCCTGCTGCTGCCGCGGTTCCTGTCGGTCTACTATCTCCAGGTCGCCGACGTGACCCTGATCAACATCCTGCTGGTGCTCGGGCTCAACTTCATTCTCGGCTTCGGTGGCCAGATGTCGCTGGCGCAATGCGCCTTCTTCGGCATCGGCGCTTACGCCTTCACACTGCTCCAGGCCGCCGGCATGCCGGTGCCTGTTGCCGCGATCGGCGCGATCGCGCTCTCCGCCGCGGTCGGGATGGCGCTTGGCTGGCCGACCCTGCGCCTGAAGGGCCACTACCTCGCGCTCTGCACACTCGCCTTCGCGCTGATCGTCGAACGGCTGCTGGTGAACTGGGAAGGCCTCACCAACGGCGCCAACGGCATCACCGCGATCCCCGGCATCGGGCTTGCCGGCGAGAACGACAAGATGCTGTGGGTGCTGCTCGCCGTGGTCGCCATCGCCTATCTGCTCCAGGTCTGGATCGCCAACGGTCCGCTCGGCCTGCGCATCCGCGCGCTGCGCGACGATCCGCTCGCGGCGCAGGCGGTCGGTGTCGATATCTCGCGGCTCAAGATCATGCTGTTCGTGATCTCGGCGGCCTATGGCGGGCTCGCCGGCATCTGTTACGTGCTGCTGCGCGGCTATATCAGCCCCGACGTCTTCTCCTGGCAGTCGACCTTCTCCTACCTCGCCATGGCCGTGGTCGGCGGCCTCGGCAGCCCGCTCGGCGCTGTACTTGGCGCGATCCTCTACACCTTCGTGCCGGAGCTGCTGCGTTTCATGCAGGAATATTACTTCGCCGTGTTCGGCGTGATGGTGATCCTCGTGATCACGTTCCTCCCCGCTGGGCTTTCCGGACTGGTCCTTTCTGCCTTCCGCAGCCTTCGCCGGCGCGAGAAATCCTATGCTCGATCGGATGTGACGCATCATGAACGCGCTGCTTGAACTCACTGAGGTCACCAAACGCTTCGGCGGCCTGACCGCGCTCGAAGACATCTCACTTTCGGTCACGCAAGGGACGATCCACGCCGTCATCGGGCCCAATGGCTCCGGCAAGACCACGCTGTTCAACATCATCAGCGGCATTTATATACCAACCGAAGGCGAGGTCCGCTTCGAAGGTGCTGTGGTGACATCGAAGCCGCTGCATCAGCTCGCGGCGATGGGGCTCGCGCGCACGTTCCAGAACACCCGCCTGTTCGCCTCGATGACCGTGCGCCAGAACGTGCTTGCCGCGCGGCACGGCCGGTCGCATCCCTGGCGCTTCGACCGGGAGAACGCATGCCGGGTCGAAGAGATCATCCAGTTCGTCGGCCTGGCCGATGTTGCCGACACCAGTGCGGCGTCATTGCCGCAGGGGCAGCGGCGGCTGCTCGAGATCGCTAAGGCGCTGGCGCTGGAGCCGCGCCTGGTTCTGCTCGACGAGCCGCATGGCGGCCTCAACCACGCCGAGACGGCGCGGCTGATCGAGGTGATCCGCCAGATGCATGCGCGCGGGATGACCATCCTGCTGATCGAGCACGAGATGGAGGTGGTGATGACGCTCGCCGACCGCATCACCGTGCTCAATTTCGGCAAGGTTCTGGCCGAGGGATCGCCGGCGGAGATCCAGAGCAACGACGCCGTGATCGAGGCCTATCTCGGCCGCGCCGACCGTGAGGCGGAGCTGCATACGCAAGTCGGCCGTGCCGCCGAGGGCACCGGCGCGCCGCTGCTCGAAGTTGCCGATCTCACCGTCCGCTACGGTGACATCGAAGCCGTTCGCAAAGTCTCGCTCAACGTCGGCACCGGCGAGTTCGTGGCGCTGCTCGGCAACAACGGCGCCGGCAAGTCCTCGACGTTGAAGGCGATCGCGCGTCTTGCGCAGGCGTCCGGTTCGGTGCGTTTTGCCGGCCATGAATTGACGAAGGAGCCGACCGAGCGCCTCGTCGGTATGGGCCTCGCGCTCGTGCCCGAACGCCGCCGCCTGTTCGGTGGCCTAACCGTGATCGAGAATCTCAAGATCGGCGCCTATGGCCGGCCGCATTCCGAATTGGCTCGGCTGATCGAGGAAATGCTGGAGCTGTTCCCCAACCTGAGGCGTCTGTCGGCATCGCTCGCCTTCTCGCTCTCCGGCGGCGAGCAACAGATGCTGGCGATCGCACGCGCGTTGATGAGCCGTCCGCGTTTGTTGCTTCTCGACGAACCGTCGCTGGGCCTGGCTCCGCTGCTGGTTGAGCAGGTCTTCGGCAAGCTGGTCGAGGTCAACCGGCAGGGAACGGCGATCCTGCTGGTGGAGCAGAACGCGCGCATGGCGCTGTCGGTCGCGCATCGCGGCTACGTGCTGAGCTCGGGCCGTATCGTCGCCGAGGGCAGCGCGGCCGAGGTCGCGTGCGATCCGCGCCTGACGGGCGCCTATCTCGGCCACGGCGAGGCCGCCGAATAACTGGACCGCATTCAGTGCTCACGATCGCAAGAGAGGTCGCGGGCAGGCACGGCATCGTCGTGCCGATATTCGTCTCAGGAGTTGTGCAATGAAGAAACTAATGAATTCGCCCGACGCCTTCGTCGACGAGATGCTTGCGGGCCTTGTCGCCGCCCATCCGTCACTGGTGCAGGAGGGGCGCGTCATTCGCCGTTCCGGTGGGGCGAAAAAAGGCAGGGTCGGCATCGTCTCCGGTGGCGGTTCCGGTCATTTGCCGCTGTTCACCGGCTATGTCGGCGACGGCCTGCTCGATACCTGCGCCATCGGCGACGTGTTCGCAGGTCCCTCCGTCGATTCCTGCATCCAGGCGATCCGCGCCGCCGACGGCGGCTGCGGCGTGCTGCGGCTCTACGGCAATTATGGCGGCGACCGCATGAATTTCGACCTCGCCGGCGAGATGGTCGAGATGGACGGCATCGAGAGCGCGACCGTGCGTGGCACCGACGACATCGCCTCGGCCGCGCCGAAGGATGGCGCCAAGCGTCGCGGCGTCGCCGGCATCATCTATGCCTACAAGATCGCGGGTGCGAAGGCCGACACCGGCGCGGGTCTCGCGGACGTGACGGCCACCGCGCAAGCCGCTGTCGATGCCTGCCGCACCATCGGCGTCGCGCTCTCGCCCTGCCAGATCCCCGGCGCGGCGAAGCCGACCTTCGAGCTGGGCGCCGACGAGATCGAGATGGGCATGGGTATCCATGGCGAGCCCGGCATCTGGCGTGACAAGCTGCGGCCGGCGGACGAGATCGCCGACGAGATGGTGCGGCGCCTGCTGGCCGACCCCGTCGCTCACAAATCGGAGCGCGTGTCCGTGCTGGTGAACAGCCTCGGCACGACGCCGCTGGAGGAATTGTTCATCATCTATCGCCGCGTCGCCGCGCTTCTGAAGAAGGAAGGTCTGACCATCATGCGTCCGCTGGTCGGGCATTACGTCACCTCGATGGAGATGGCGGGCCTGTCGATCAGCATGATCCACCTCGACGCCGAGCGCGAAAAGCTTCTGGGCGCGCCCTGCGCCTGCCCGTTCTGGAGGGTGTGACGTGGCGATGACGGCGAATACACTGCGCCACGCGGCGATCCGCGCAAAGGAGGCGGCCGCGCTTGCGCAAGATGACCTCAACGCCGCCGACGGCAAGATCGGTGACGGCGACACCGGCGTGATGCTGCGCCGGCTGTTCGAGGCCGTTGCCGCCGCCATTCCTGATCAGGAGGCGGATATCAGCAACGTCTTCCAGGCCTGCGCCAAGGCCTGTGCCAGCGGCACTGGGTCCAGCCTCGGAACACTGGTGACGGTCGCGATGATGACGCTTGCGAAGGCGACCAAGGGACGCGGCGAGATCGGCTGGGATGAGCTTGGTGGCCTCCTCGCATCCGTCCGCGATCAGATGATGGCGCGCGGCGGGGCGAAGCTAGGCGACAAGACCGTGGTCGACATGATCGACGCGGTCGCAATTGCGCTCGACGCGTGCAAGACTCGCGATGAGGCCTCTCAAGCCGCACAGAATGCCGCCCGCGAAACGCTCGCGACATTCCGCGACCGGCCTAACAAGCTCGGCCGCGCCCGCATGTTCGGCGAGCGCACCGTCGGGCTCGATGATCCCGGCATGCTCGCCTTTTCCCGTCTGCTGACCGCCGTCGCGGCTTGAATCGCGCGCCACCGTCGTGCAAACGGGGGCAGGGAGAAAAAGGAGGCCGACATGAACGCCCATGCCCTGCCGCGCCCGGCGCCCGCGATCATTGCTGAGGTCAGGACGCGGCTCGTCGAGCGTCTTGGTGCGCGGGTCACGGTCACTCAATCGGTGCTCGACCAGCACAGCCATGGCGAGGGCCTGCCGGCAGTTGGGGTGCCCGATCTCGTGGTCTTCCCAGAAACCAACGAGGAGGTCGCGTTCGTCCTCGCGCTCTGCAACGAACGTCGCGTTCCCGTGACGCCGTTTGGCGCGGGGTCCTCGCTCGAAGGCCAGCTTGCCGCGCTTGCCGGCGGTGTGTCTTTGGATATGGGCCGCTTCGATAAGATCCTCGACGTCTCGCCGGACTCCCTCGATTGCCGGGTCCAGGCCGGAGTTACGCGCGAAGCCCTCAACGCACACATTCGCGACGCCGGCCTGTTCTTTCCGGTCGATCCCGGCGCCAACGCCTCGATCGGCGGCATGGCCTCGACGCGGGCATCCGGCACCAATGCGGTGCGCTACGGCACCATGCGCGAGAACATTCTCGGCCTCACCGTCGTCACGCCCGACGGCCGCATCGTGCGCACCGGCAGCCGGGCGCGAAAATCCTCCGCCGGCCTCGATCTCACTCACCTCTATGTCGGCAGCGAAGGCACGCTCGGCGTCATCACCGAAATCCAGCTCAAGCTCTACGGCCTGCCGGAGACGATCGTCGCCGCGGTTTGTCAGTTCGCCTCGCTAGAGGGAGCGGTTGGGGCGGTCGTGGCGGCGCTTCAGTCCAATCTTAAGATGGCGCGCATCGAGCTGCTCGACGAGGTGCAGATGCGCGCGGCGATCCGCTATTCGAAGCTCGACTATGTCGAGACGCCGACGTTGTTCCTCGAATTCCACGGTACGCCGGCCGGCGTGCGGGAGGAGGTCGAGATGATGCAGGCGATCACCGTGGATCACGGTGGCGGCGAATTCCAGTTCGCCGAGCGCGCCGAGGATCGCAATCGCCTCTGGAAGGCGCGCCACAATTCCTATCAGGCGGTGATGGCGCTGAGCCCCGGCAAGAACAACATGGGCACCGACGCCTGCGTGCCGATCTCGGCGCTGCCGGCCTGCCTGCTCGAGACCAAGGCGGATATCGTCGCCTCCGGTCTGACCGCGCCGATCGTCGGCCATGTCGGTGACGGCAATTTTCATCTCGGCATTCTGTTCGATCCCAACGATGCCGATGAGACCGAACGTGCCGAAGCGCTCGCATTCCGCACCGCGCGGCGAGCGATCGGGATGGGTGGCACCTGCTCCGGCGAGCACGGCGTCGGGTTGCACAAGATCGTCCACATGGAGATCGAACACGGTGAGGGCGTGGCGCTGATGAAGGCGATCAAAGGCGCCCTCGATCCCAGCGGGATTATGAATCCCGGCAAGCTCTATCCTTAAGCCACAGTCTTCGGAGCTGGGAGAGGACCGATTTGGCTATCCCAATGCCAGACCCTGATAAGGCTCGAAACGTGACCTCGTGGGGAGGGTAACGTCAACGGAAGTGCAGCCGACCGCAGGAAAGCTGAGACGAATAATCCAGGACAGCGTTTGCTGAAGGTAGCGCGCTGGATAGGTGAACAGCTTCGTGTAGCTGCTCTCCTCTCTAATCCTCGTCGAAATAGATATCTTCAGGAAGATTAAACGCGACGTATACGACGAAAGCGGCTGCAACGAAGACCAGTAAGGTGAGCGACAAGCCAATAAACAGCCACACGATTCTGAGGTTCTCAAATGAGCGAATGCAATTAAATGGAGTATAGGCGTGCCATGCGGTTGGGGTAGCCGGACTTAAGCCTCGGCTCCCCTGCTTGGCGCAGCGTTCTTCCGGGTAGCTCTCAATTTAATGCAGCGCTTGTAAGATTTTGATTCCCGTGTTTTTACGGTAATCATCTGCTGGTACGCTAGCGTGATACACGGCTGCTTGGCCGTTTTACGCGTCTTGAAGGGCCCCGATTTGGCTTCTGAAGAACGTTGCGCCTCAATTGAGAAGATTGCCTGAGTTTATTCGCTTCCGCTTCACCGACCCTCCTTCGCAAATCGATCAACTCTCGAAATTGTTGAGCTAAATCAATGTGTTCCATGCGATTCCAAACCGTTTTCTTTTCTTCTGATAGCTGGCTGTAAAGCCGAGCCAAATATGCAGTTGCGTGCTTTGCCAATGTTGAAGTCGAGGTGGCAATTGTCTCCCACCGACCGATAATATATTCGAGCGGCAACGCAATTAAATCCATACGTTAAGCTAATAAGTCAACCTTACCCCGAGCCGACAGCCACCTCTCGCCTGAGGAGCATGGTACCGTTCAATTGGCGCTCGCAAGATAGACCGCCGTTCTTTGGGTCGTCGCAGATATTTGCCGAAGTTATGTCGTCTCAGCAGCGGAACGCCAACCGTTGTAGACCTGCGAGAACGGGGTACTCCAAAGAAGTGGTATCGATCCATTTAATTGTTGTCGCCGGGATACTTTAAATAGACTATTGCTGTAGCGAAAAATCCGGAAATCCGAATGCGGTTGTGCCGGCAACTCCCGCGCTACATTGGGTGCCAACTGATTGCGCAAGGTTTAATCAGGGCGCGGGGACATTTTAGGCAGCAAGAGCATTCGCCCAAGCGATCGGATCAATTCAAGGAAGAGACTTTACCAATTTATTTCCGAACGGCAGAGTATTTCCAATTCGCGCATGCGCAATATTGCCCGAATCGCCTGCTGTTTACATAAGGTGGACGGGCAGTAGAAACGCTGCAACTTCTGGTGCGTTGCCGGAATAGATCGAACCACTATTACGGGATTTGGTGGAACGAGGTTTGTTTCATCAATTGTGAGCGAAAAATGCGGCCAAGCACGTTCGATTTGAAATCACTATCTATCGACGAACTCTGGAAACTTCACGAGGAAGTTTGCAGTATTTTGTCTGACCGGATCTTGCTTGAAAAGCAGGGGTTAGAAGAGCGTCTCGCGAAGCTCAGTGGCGGCGCCCAGATCGAAAAGCCTAGGATCTCAGGCAGGCCGCTGAAGGCCAACGATCGCCGGAAGTATCCGCCGGTGCTTCCCAAGTACCAAAATCCCAACGACCCATCCGAGACGTGGTCCGGTCGCGGTAAGCAACCAAAGTGGCTGGTTCCTCATCTCAAGGCAGGTCGGAAGTTGGTTGATTTTCTAATCAGCACAAACAAGCGCAATGCAACTGGGCGTCGTAAATCCGCTTGACGATTTGGATCTGCGGTTGACGCAGAGCGCTGTGCGAGTTTCGACGTAGGCCATGGGCTCTCAATGGTCAGCGCGAGTGTACGTCTGTCGGGCTGCTGTAGCCTGTAAGTTGCCCCAGGTGCTATCGCAGCCGGCTACGAGCGATCCTTAGAAAAAGCATTGGCTTGCTGTGCATGGCGCGATCGTGGTCCCCGATCTTTCCTGACTACCATCGCCTTCTGATTATCTCGTGCGCCGCCAACACCACGAATATGGGCGCCATTACCAGGTATCTTTTCCAAAGCCTCTTTGGCTCGGTGAAAAGGCGATAGGCCCACTCCAGCCCACTCCGTTGCATCCAAGATGGCGCCCGCCGAACCAGATTGGCGTGGAAATCAAACGCTGCACCAACGCCGAGCATAGTTGCGCCACCGCATCGCCCCTTGTTTTGGCCCATCCAGATCTCTTGCTTTGGCGTTCCAAGTCCTACCCAGACGAAGTCAGGCGCAGCAGCTCGGATTTTCGCGCAAGCGATCTCATCCTCCTCAGGGGTGAGAGGCCGGAAAGGTGGACATTGCGTTCCTGCAATCTTTAGGTTGGGGTATTTCTTGACGAGTGCTTCAGCAAGGAGATCTGCGACGCCCTCGGCGCCTCCGTAGAAATAGTGACGCCAGCCTCGCGACAATCCGTGCTGGCAGACCGCGGGCAGCACATCCGGGCCGCAGACGCGATACACTGGACCATCTCCCGCCGCTCGAAGGGCCCAAACCAACGGCATTCCATCAGGTGCAACAATATCGGCGGTTTGGTGAGCAAGATCCAACTGAGCATTGTTGCGCGCAGCGATGATGCCGTGCACATCGCGAAAGACCACATATCGGTCCTGCGAGTCCAGGGTCCATGTCTCAAAAGCAGCGAGGAGTTGGTCCAGACTGATTGTCGAGACGGGAGTGCCTACCAGCAATGCCTGAGATAGTGGTACGCAATTCGCCGCTGACACATCAACATTAATATTCACGAAAACACCCAAGATATAAATCTGCAATTTATATATCTGATTTAATGCATATTTAATGAGGAAGATAAATAGACTTTAGATGCGTGGTTTGATTTGCTTGGATTTAACGCCAAAGGGGAGGGCGGCCTTGCTGAGCAATCTAAAATTGTGCAGTCCGCCGGTTGACCACTATTCTCGGTGTTGTTGCGGTCACATGGACTTGCGAATAAAGGACGCTTTCCGCCAGACGGCGGTTAGTTTCTCGACGTAGGAGTTGATTTCGTATCGTTGAGCTTGATCTTCGCGAGCGGTGCTTCCCAATCGCAACCGTAGCTCGGGATCTTCGATCAATCGTTCGATCGCTCTGCTCAAGGCCGACACATCACCCGCCGGCACCAGGAAGCCGTTTCGTTCAGGGGCAATGACTTCCGGAATTGCGCCAACGGGGGTAGATATCACGGGCACGCCGTGGGCGAATGCTTCCAATATCACCATGGGGAGGTTTTCGGCGTACGAGGGGAGCGCCAGGATATCGGTTTTGCAAAGAAGATCGTCGGCTTGCTCAGAGTTCAACCAGCCCGGAATAAGCACCCTGCCGACGAGACCGTGTTTCGCTACAGCCCTGCGGCTTTCTTCAACGGATCCGTCGCCTGCAATCGTTGCCGTCCAGTCCTGTCTCTGCGACAACATCTGCAATGCAGCTATCAGCTGCGGGGTACCTTTGCGCTCGCCTAGTTGCCCCAAGCACGTGATTCTTATCCGGGAATCAGGGGCTTGAAGTTGCGGTTTCGAACTTAGCTTCGTGGCATTGGGCAGAACTGTGATCTTGTCGCGAACCTGAGGTACACGCATCAGAACGGCGTGAGCCCAATACTCGCCCAGTACGACGATCTGCACACTCTTCAGAAAGAGAAGGTCAACGGCTCTCGCCAACCTGGTTGGGGCAACCGCCAGAAATTCGTCAAATCCAGATCCGTGCAAGTGGACCACGTAGGGAACCCTCAAGAGACGAGCTGCTGCCCCCATAACCGTCTTTCGATAGCTACTTCCCCAGTTCGATAGGTGTATGTGCAGCACGTCAATTCGTCGAAAGAGGACCAGCCACGCGAATTTCAACAGAGCAATGGCGAAAACAAATTGAGCCACAATGAGTCCGCGCTGACCTCGCGTGACTAGGCGACTTGCCTCAACGTTCAAGTGCGGTTGTTGCTGCTCAATGGTCTCAAATATGCTGTCGTTTAAGCGATCGATACCACCGCGCCCATCGAGACCAAGCGGCGTGGCAACAGCGACGCGAAGTCGTCCTTCAATCAGGTGCAAACTACGTCCTTCGCCGCTGCGGAGCATTGAATCATCTTGGGTCGAGGGCGAAATCAAATTGGTCTCCGCATGTCAAATCGATCCGCGTGAGGTTCAAGGATGCCGTCGGTCGGATACGCCCGGCACAATGACTTCGGAGCCCCGATTGCGAAGTGCATCCGCGAAGATTTCGCGGTTGCGTATCGGAACTTCGGTTAGCAGTGGCAATATCTGATCGCGAACGCGCCACGCTGGACCGGTGAATATCTCAACGGCTTCCATGTAGAGACCGGTATTCAAAATCTGAATAAATTCTCTGATCGCCGTCCTCGCCAACGCGGGATCCAACGCCTCGAAAACGGAAAATGCGATATGATTGCGCTTCAGCGCAATCCATCCTTCACTAGGACCAAGCTCGTAAGACAGACGCAGGTACTGGAGGTTTTCGGACTTGAACCCAATCTGGTTGTTGCTCAGCCAAAAGAGTGCGAGCCATGAGAATGGGTCGGCCGGCGAGCAGGACAGTGTGGTGACGAGGGCACTCCGCAGCGCATCGAACTCCTGATCGATGGTCTCGGGCTTGCCTACCGAGAGCGTCTGCTCGGCAATCCTCAGTCGAATGATTGCTGCGCTTCTCGTGGCGGAAGCTCTGCAGAACGGCGACTGCTCGATCGCATCAAGGTCCGACTTGAGCTGTGAAAGGATTTCGGGCCGAAACGCGCGACCAGAAATTATTCCGCGCGCGACCGATTCATCGAAGCCTTGATTCCAAAACAGCGGGAGCGCCCAACATCCCCAAAGTATCGCGATCAGGGCAAAGCCGCCAACAAAGGCGCGCACAAGCAATGACACTTGTGTTCTAGACAGTTCGAGCATTCAAATCTTTATCGTGCAGTGGAAACTGACGAGGCCGGCCTCTCGCCGTAATAGACATTCCCGTATCCCGAATAGAGTTGCAGCACTTTAGCGTCAGCCTGCGTCAACACTACTCCGAGCATGTTATCTTGAATCGTAGGCGCCGACCTGAGCGCTTGGGTGACGACATCAAATTTCGTATGCGCCCACTTAATCGCAAGAACATAGGCATCCATGAGTTGTGTGGTCGCACGTACATCGACGATCGGCGCAAGCGGCGAAAGATCGACCACAACGTAATCGTAGTTCTTGCGGAGGACGTCGAAGAATTGCCTGGCTTCACTCGAATTCAGAAGCTCATTGGGATGCACTTCATTGTCCCAGCTGACAGCGCCCGGCAGAAAAGACATATTCGTCTTCGAATCCCGCCACAGAAGCTCGGAAAGCGGCTTTCTGCCCATTATCCCATCGATGATCCCAAATTCGGCTGCCGGAGCGATGCGGTTGGAGAGCGCACTGTTTCGCAAATCGCAGTCAACCAATAAGACCTTTGCTCCGGTTTGGGCGATGAGCTGTGCGAGCGACGCCGACAACGTCGATTTGCCTTCGTTAGGAATCGCCGAGGTTATTCCGATAACTTTGGAGGATTTCGCATCCCAACTTACATCAATAGCCAGCTTAATTGCGCGGACCGCTTCCGAGAACTGCGAGAATGGATTGTTCGAAGCGGTCCAAATCAAGCCTCGATTTCTCGTGATTGTTCGGTTGGCGCGATCGCTTGTTCCCACCCGATTATCCAAAGTATCGCGAGGGGTCTTTCCGGCGCTGATCTTTGGAACGAGTGAAATACATGTGGCGTTGAGTTCCGCCTCGACTTGTTCGGCGGTTCGGAACACCCGATCCGAAAGATCGCGCAAGATCGCCAGGCCAAGTCCTAGAATCAGTCCTCCGATTCCGGAGAGACCGAGCGCTAGCGCTGGCTTTGGATCGCTTTTCTGCGTCGGAGGTGCTGCCTGAGAGATTACGCGCGCTTCACTGATTGGAAAGGATTGCTGCTGAATTGATTCCATGTAGCGCTGCAGAAAGTTGTCATAGAGAGTTCGGTAGGTTTGGGAAGCGCTCTCTAGCTCTTTCAATGACACCTGGGCCTGGTTCGTCGCCTTCGATTGGCTGACCGCATTCTCCAACTCACGTTGAACGCCGACCTCGCGTTGCTTGGCGATTTCAAAGTCACTTTTGTAGGTTTCGGCGAGGCGCTGAAGTTCGTTGAGAATTGAGTTCTGAATCTCAGCCATTTGACTTCGAAGGTTGACGGCTGCCTCGTGACCCGTTCCGTACCGGCGTGCCCAATCCGCTTCGCGATTTGCGATGTCCAGGTACTGCGAACGCAGCTTTGTCACCACTTCGCTCTTGAGGGCGTCTGCTACCGTTGAGTTGACCGTTGAATTGGGAGAGTCGGCTCGCAATACCGCTTCGATCCGATCAAGCCGGGCCTTGGCTTCCGAGGTTTGCGCCCGCGCGACCACGACCTGACTGTTGAGTTCGGATACCTGTTGCTCTGTGACGAGCCGCCCGCCGGAGCCACCGGTGTTTACGATGTTGTTCTTTGCCTTGAAGTCGACAACCGCACGCTCCGCCAAGGTTGCCTGATTTCGTAGTTCACCGATGCGGTCCTGCAGCCAGGCACTTGCCCGTCGGGTTGCTTGGTCCTTCGCCTCCAACTGGTCGACGATATAGGCTTCGGCTACGGCGTTGGCGATCTCCGCAGCGCGATCGCGACTCAGCGACTTGAAGCTGATCTCAATCACATATGACAGGCCAATCCGCTTAATGGTGAGTTGAGACTGAAAGGTCCGGATCGCCGACCGCGTAAGCTCAAAGTTTGAGGCGGTGTCCCTTGAGCCGAGCACGGCGGACACCAAACCAAAAGCCGAGGAAAAAAGTCCGGATCGTGATCCGGAAAATTCCGGATCCTCGATCAAATGAAGTGTTTTAATTACGGAGAGAGCTACCTTTTCCGACTTCAATATTTCTATTTGGCTCTCCACTGACGCCGAGTCGATCGGGATGTCTCCCAGAATGGACTGCTGTTGAAAGAGCTGAACCTTGCGGGTGTCTATGATCAGGGTGGTCTGGGCTGTGAAACGAGGGGGCGCAGTCACCACGTACACGAGGCCGAGAGCAAGGATCGAGAGCGCTGTGATCAATATGATCAAGTACTGGCGTTGCAAGAATCCAACAAGGCGATTGAGGCCTTCTGCCGCCGATTCGGGCGGTCGCGGCAACTCAAAATCGACCCGTGATTTTTCAGAATATAGCATGGGGACTTTCGGATGATCGACGTGTTGCGTCAAGGCGCGCCGGCGTTCCAATGGGAAATCTCGTCGCCGAATATTCGACGAGCGTAGCGCTTAATCGAGGAATGCTGGCCATCGGGAGTCAGTGCGGGGCTAGGGGCTTACACTGTTCGATATCCTATTTGTCGTGTTTGAACTGGGGGCTGACGCGCTGGATGCGGCCGATGAGATTGAGAAGTTTCCGATCGTCACACCACCTTGTCCGATCGATGGCGCAGACGGCGTCCCGAACCTAGAGCTCGTGGAGCCGGTCTGCCCGCCAGATCCGCCACCCGATCCGGCGCCGGTGTCGCCCGCGCCGCCACCCGCACCCGTTTCGCCAGTCGGCTGATCTCCGGATGTGGCTGCAAAAGCGAGAACGACGTCCTGATCCTTTGTCCGGATTATCGCCTGTTGAATTTCGTTGGCGTAGGTTGGATTAGAGACGATAACGATCTTGGCTGCTTGAGCGAGCCCGCCACCGATCGCCAATTTTTGATCCTTGTTGGCGGTCGACAGCAGATTTAAAATCGATGCTAGCGTCGCCGGATCGTCGACCGCGAGATTTCGAATTAATGTCAGCAGGATGGCGCCTCCATCCTTGTTTCGCTCGAGTACGCTTCCGGGATTGCTCTGAAAATCGGCCGAGGTCAGGGACGGCTGTGCCGTAGCTCCATGCGTGGAGAGCCCCACGGCAGCCAGTAACAGGATCCAGCCAGTGGCGGCAAATGCACATTTGCGACAAAAATCAAATGGCATGTTAAATCTCCCATTAACTTACGAAAAAGTTTAATTAAAAGTCAATATCACGGTGGGGAGGCAGACACAATTGGTCCGCGCGCCCGATCGCTCGGCGGGCGGTTGAAGTTTAAATATCGTAAATCCTGCCAGATAGGTGCTGGGCCGGGAGCGCGGGGCTCATTGAACCCGATTGCCGCTCGAGAAGGATTGGCTCAGTCCCACGCCGAGAAGCCCAAATACCGTGATTGCAAATCCGGGTACCTGGATCGAGAAATCCACCAGGGAATGAGCCAAGGCGACCGCTGAAATCGCCAATGCGGCAATGGGAACGATACGATCTCGCCTGCGCACCTTTATCCCTCTGATCAGGACAGCGAGCGCCAAACCCCAGGCTGCAACGATCGTCATCGTAAGCGGGAGACCTCCTTCAGAGGCAAGCTCCAGCAGCGTGTTGTGAGCGCGGTCCCACGTCCCCCACATCGATCCGTGCAGGGACCGATAAGCAGGAAACATCGAAGGAAAGGTTCCAATGCCGGTACCCAGCCAGGGATGATCCGCGATACTCGCTACGGTTGACCGGTAGGTATCGAGCCGCATCGCATCAGAAAGTCCTTCGGCACTGAATCGTCCGCTTACGCTGGCCCCCAAGATCTGGAAGAGGGCGATCACCACACTGAGGCTGATAGCGAAGGCAATGAGGGCTCCGGACCGCCCCGGTAGATCTCGATAGAAGTACAGGAGCAGCGCGAGGACGAGGCCGGCGAGGGAGAGAACAATCCCAGCCCTGGAGCCCGTCATGAACATCGCTGTTACGCAAAGTGACAACATGAAGAACGGTAGCAGGACGTCGCGAGGTGCCTCCGAGAGAATCCGAGAAAAGACCTGCCCCCAAGCGAGCTCGTTGTGTTTAGCGAAAGTACGAATGCTTTCGGACGTAAATAGAAGCCATACAATCGAGCAGCTGCCGAAATACACGGCTGCAGTGTTCCGGTTGGTGAACGTAGCAGTCAAGTAACTGAGATGAGCCTCTTTCTCGACCCACAGCACCCTTGTCGGATCAATCAGGAACGACGCAAGGCCGAATATCGCGTACGTAGCTCCGGACCAAGCAACAACTTTGAGTAGTTGGGTCGCCAAGCTTCGGTCGCTCCCGACGATGATGCCGCAGATGATGGTGAGAATAACGATAAAGGGAGCTCCAAGTGCATAGATCGGTTGATGGCGTGCAATAGATACCGTGGAAGCCAACGGAACACCCAGCAACTCGCTGGTTCGCGTCCACAAGGGCGAGGGACGCGAAGCACCAAACCAGGGGGATATTGCAAGTTGTTCATGCAGAACCACCGCGTAGGCAACAACAACGATCCCGAGGACGAAAAAGATGGGGACGTGATGGCGCCGGAGGCGGTCGGGGGAGGCTGCAATTGCGGCGACGCCGAGAACGATACACCAAAGCGCCTCGACCCAAGCATCCATCGACCCGAAGGGCAGGGGTGCTAGAGCTACGACAAGGAATAATATCCGCGCTGAAACTCGAGTCTGCGACATCAATGCAAACGTGCCGATCTCCCCCTGATGCGACGTCAATAGAATTCCGCTTTAACCTCGTCGTTGGCTTGCACGACGAAATTGGTCGTACCTCTTTTCGCCGACTTGAGAATATATGCGTTCGTCGTTACCGATCGAGATGCGCCCGGTAGGCGAGCGCGATACCCTCAGCAAGCGGAGTGACAGCGCGCCAGCCGAGTTTGGTGATCTTTTCAATATCGAGCAGTTTGCGTGGCGTGCCGTCGGGCTTTGATGGGTCGAAGCTGATCCCGCCTGTATAGCCGACCACGGTGGCGACCAGGCGGGCGAAGTCAGAGATGGTGATGTCCTCGCCGGTGCCGATATTGACCGGCTCATCGCCGGAGTAGGTTTTCATGAGGTGAATGCAGGCGTCCGCAAGATCTTCGACACAAAGGAATTCCCGGCGCGGTGTGCCCGTCCCCCAGACCACAACGTTCTTGGCACCGGAGACCTTCGCCTCATGGAAGCGGCGGATTAGAGCGGCCACCACGTGGCTGTATTCGGGATGATAATTGTCGCCGACGCCATAGAGATTGGTTGGCATCACGTTGATGAAATCGGCGCCGTACTGGCTACGGTAGGCCTCGACCATCTTGATGCCAGCGATCTTGGCAATCGCATAAGGCTCGTTGGTGTGCTCAAGCGGACCGGTCAGTATCGAGTCCTCGCGCAACGGCTGCGGCGCCAGCCGGGGATAGATGCACGACGAGCCGAGGAACATCAGCTTGTCGGCCCCACCGACGTGGGCCGCGTGTATCACGTTGGCTGCGATCGCCAGATTGTCGTAAAGGAATTCCGCGCGCAGCTTGTCGTTGGCAGCGATACCGCCGACTTTCGCTGCCGCTAGAAACACTACGTGCGGGCGTTTGCGGGCGAACCAGGCATTTACCGCGGTCTGATCGCGCAGGTCGACCTCGCTGCGGGGCAGGGTCAGCAGTTCCACATTTTCGCGCGCCAGCCGGCGCACTAGCGCAGATCCGACCATCCCACGGTGGCCGGCGACGAAGACGCGCCGGCCCTGGAGCTCAAACGGGATGTCTGCCATTGGCGACCTCCCGCTTGGCGATCGCTAGATCGCTTGCCATCATCTCCTTCACCAGCTGAGCGAACGGGATCTTTGGTTGCCATCCCAGCTTTTCGCGCGCCTTGCTTGCGTCTCCGATCAAGAGGTCGACTTCTGTCGGGCGAAAATACCTGGGGTCGATCCGCACGACGGTCTTGCCCGAAGTTCGGTCTACACCAGTTTCTTCGACGCCTCTGCCGCGCCATTCGATTGCACGGCCGACCTCCGCAAAGGCCAGTTCAACGAATTCGCGAACCGAGCGCGTCTCTCCGGTCGCCAACACGAAGTCGTCAGGCGCGTCTGCCTGCAGTATCCGGTGCATGCCTTCGACGTAATCGCGCGCATGGCCCCAGTCGCGCTTGGCCTCGAGGTTGCCGAGATAGAGCGTGCCTTCGAGGCCGACCTCGATACGAGCCACGCCGGTCGTGATCTTGCGCGTTACGAAGGTCTCGCCGCGTATCGGGCTCTCGTGGTTGAACAGGATGCCGTTCGCAGCATACATGCCGTACGCCTCTCGGTAGTTCACCGTGATCCAATAGCCATATAGCTTGGCGACACCATAGGGCGATCGGGGATAGAACGGCGTCGTTTCCCTTTGCGGCACTTCCTGTACCAGGCCGTAAAGCTCTGAGGTCGATGCCTGATAGAATCGCGTTTCCTTCTCCATGCCGAGAATCCGAATCGCTTCCAGCATACGCAAAACCCCGATCCCGTCGGCATTTGCCGTGTATTCTGGACTTTCGAAACTGACGCTGACATGGCTCTGGGCCGCGAGGTTGTAGATCTCGGTCGGCCTGACCTGCTGCATGAGCCGGATCAGGTTGGTCGAATCCGTCATGTCACCATAGTGCAGCAAGAACGGCACGTTGCCGTGGTGCGGATCCTTGTAGAGGTGATCGATCCGCGCGGTATTGAACGAGGACGACCGCCGCTTGATGCCGTGCACGGTGTAGCCGAGGCCTAGAAGGTAGTCGGCCAGATAGGCTCCATCCTGTCCAGTAATGCCGCTAATCAACGCAACACGTTGTTTCGAGGCCTTGGGTGTAGTTCCCGAGAGCATTCATCTCCTCGTAATTTCTTCGCAACCTCATGTCCGTAGATCAACATAGCGGGGTATAGTTCTATTTTGCGTCAAATCGACCAAAATACTTAATTCTCAACGGCGAATTTCAATGCGCCCCCAGCGGCGCCGCCTCAAATTAAATGCTGCCGGTATTTAAGGAAGGGTGCCGCTGGAAACTGCGGCAGCTTGAAGTGTTCAGCCTCGGTCAAGCACCTTTCGCCAGCCGCGCGCTGCACAAGGCATCTTCCTCTCGGTGTCGGCTCGCTGCATGCGGAGCGACATTCGCCGTAGCCATCGCAAGCGCGGGTGTAGCAGGCGAGGCGGTTGGTTAATAAAGTTCGCGACAGTTGAGTAAAAAGCTTCGACAAAGTAGGGCCAATTCTCAAATTGCCCATGCGCATGATGCTCTCGGTAATGCGGGGGAGCAATTCGACATGCGTGAGATTCCAAAAATTACCGCGGTGATGATTGCGCTGCTATCCGCCGCAATCTCCGATGGAGCAAATGCGGGAATTTCCAATATGTCGCGCGGCTTGCGGGCGCAATTGGAACGAATTCAGCTCAGCGTGCCGGCGTTGGCGCCGATGGCTCATGTGAGGTTCTGCATGGATTACCCTGCAGAATGCACAGTTCGAAGACTGATCTTTCGCGGCGGGCCCGTTAAGCTGACTTCGTCGCGATGGTCCGATGTCGTCCAAGTCAACAACACTGTAAATGGCACGATTGTGCCAACGGCCAACCGCGGCGGCCTTGCAACTGAAACCTGGATCGTTGGCCCCCGAACTGGCGACTGTAACGACTATGCGGTGACTAAGCGGCATGAGCTACTGGCGCGAGGTTGGCCGGCGCGCGCCTTGCTTTTGAGCGAGGTGATTACTTCCTCAGGCGAGCATCACCTTGTTCTGGTGGTGCGGACGGCGTCGGCAGACCTCGTTCTCGATAACCTAACCGCCGAAATCCGAGTTTGGTCGAAGACGCCTTATCGGTTCGCCCGCATGCAAACACCAGGAAATGCTAGGCTTTGGGCTACCATCGTGTCGTGGAGCTCAAGACCTGAGCGGACGGCAAGTCTCGAGGCCGCTAAGGTTGGCCTCGATTAATATCTCCATCTGGTGCCATGGCCGCAAGTCTCAGCGCGGAATTGATGCCCGGCTCCTTGGAACGCGGAAGTCCACCATTCCGCAGTCGCAATCGAATGCGGCAAGCCGCGCTGGCTCAGTTGTCGCAATTACAACCCTAACGGAGAAGCGGCGCCAAAATCCATTTGAGGTAGAAGTCGACGTAAAGGGCGCGCTGCGGCATGTCGCGTTCAAAATTAAATCAGAATTAATCGAAAGTTAATTTAACAGTCAATCAAAAATATGCTCAAAGCACGCTTGTTTAACGGGCGAATTTTCGAACCACATATTTTTGAGTGATTTCATGCCAAACAGTAGCGGCGAGTTGGCGTCGAGCGAGGCGATCCTCTCTCGTGACAGCGTCGGCTCGGCAAGGAAGGAGTCACGGCTCCGATTTCCTCACGCAATGGCTGGGTACTTTTGCGCCGGGGTCGATTTTCTCGTCATTATCGTGTCGAGCATTCTAGGTTGCTCTATCTATCAAGCGTTTTCAGGCCTGGTTGTTAGTAATTTTGATGCCTTTGCGCTGTCGGGAAGCGTCGCCGCGATCCTTTACTTGTGGATGGCGCACGCGGCGGGATTCTACCAATTCGGCTCCATTGTCTCGTCACATGCCGTTTACCGGAAAATCATCAATCGTTGGCTTGTCGTTGGTCTTTTACTGGCCCTGCTGGCTTTCCTGCTCAAGGTTGGCGCGATCTTTTCGCGTGGTTCGATTGTCACTTTTGTCGCTCTGACAGCCACGTTATTGCTGGTCGCGCGGTGGGCCGTCACGCGCGCCATTAAAGTTGTCGTTTCCGAAGGACTGCTGGCTGGTCGTCGAGCCGTCCTCGTTGGATCGCGGGATGAGTTGGCGGCGTTGGACGGCGAGCAGTTATTGGGAGATTTCGGCCTGAGCGAAATCGACCGCTTAACTCTTCCAAGCCCAAGCCTGTCGACCATGCAGCTGACCCGCAGCGAACTGAGCGTGCTCAATCTAGCTATGGATAGCGCAAGGCAAGAAGGGGCCGAAGCGATCGTATTGGCAGTTTCCTGGAGTGAGTCGCGGAGGCTGGAACTCATACGCGAAAGCATGCGGGCTTCGCCACTTCCAGTTCAATTGCTACCGGATCGGATTGTTCGGGGTCTGACGCGGAATCTCACATTTGCTTGGCAGCCAAATTTTGCGATCGAAATCAAGCGCGGTCCGCTCTCCCGCGTCGAGCATCTTTTGAAACGTGTGTTTGACGTCGTTGGTGCCTTGGTGCTCCTCCTTCTACTCTGGCCGCCGATTCTCATTGCCGCGATTGCAATCAAGTTGGATTCCGCGGGACCGGTCCTGTTCCGTCAGCGACGAAACGGCTTCAACGCCAAGCAGTTCAGGATTCTAAAATTCCGTACTATGACCGTAACCGAAGACGCTGACAAGGTTGTCCAAGCGACGCGCTTCGATCGGAGAGTAACACGAGTAGGTCGTCACTTGCGCCGCTTGAGCGTCGATGAGCTTCCGCAACTCTTTAACGTCCTGAAGGGTGATATGTCGCTGGTTGGTCCGCGACCGCATGCATTGGTGCATGACATCCAGTATGGGGAAATAATGTCGGACTACGCATTTCGCCATCACGTCAAGCCGGGCATCACTGGCTGGGCCCAAGTGAACGGATTCCGGGGCGAGACACGTCAAGTCGAACAAATGCAGCGCCGGGTGGAGCTCGATCTCTGGTATATCAACAACTGGAGCCTGTTGTTGGATCTGAAGATCCTGTTGAGGACGTGCATTGAGGTTGCGAGCGCGCGAAACGCCTATTAAGCATCCCGACGCTCCGGGACTCGCCATTTCGTAATCAAACGTTAAATTGGCGGCACACCGCAACCGCGTTCGACGCAGTCTGTGGCTTCTTGCATTTTGAAAGCCGCGAACGCTTCGTAGTTCTCCGATACGCTGAATCAGGTGAGTTTCTCGTGACCCGCGTCAGTATTATTATTAAAGCCTACAATGAGGAAGTGCATATCGCTTCGGCAATCGAGAGCGCCTTGGCGGCGCTTCCGAGCCCGGAAGGCGAGGTGGTGCTCGTAGATAGCGCTTCTGTAGACAAGACGCTTGAGTGCGCCCTCCCTTATCCAATCTCGATTTTCAGGATCGCGAACGCCAGTGAGCGATGTTGTGGAGCAGGTCCGCAGATCGGTTATGCACACGCCAAAGGCGACTTTCTCTGTCTCATGGATGGAGATATGGTTCTGGACAAGGAGTTTATAAAGACTGCTCTAGCCTTCCTCAACGACCATCCCGACGTGGCTGGGGTAGGGGGCAGGATCGACGAAATGTCGACGGAGAATATCGAATTCAAGAACCGCGCACGGAATCTTTCTCACTTGAATCCATTAGGTGAGGTTGATCGCCTTGCAGGCGGGGGGCTCTATCGACGGAGCGCGATCGATGAACTCGGCTACTTAACGGATCGAAATCTACACGGGTACGAGGAGTTCGACCTTGGAGCGCGACTTCGGTCTAGCGGTTGGAAACTTGTGCGGTTGAATGTCCCGGCCGCCAAGCACTTTGGTCATACTAGTAGCACATATCGCTTGCTCTTTCACCGTGTGAAGATGGGATACATTTTCGCACCAGGCGAAATGCTGCGTGCATCGATCAACGCTGGCTACTTCGCGCGTGTGATACGATCGCTTCGCGAATTTAAGCTCTGGGTCGCTGTGCTTGGATACTGGTCTGCCTTCGCGTTGCTTGCTTTGTTCACGTCCTACGGAGCAGCGTTTGCCGCCTTGGCTCTTCTTGGAGTTGCCGCCATCATCGTGGCCCTAACAGTTTGGAAAAAATCCTTTTCGAATGGAACCTATATGGTTATTGGCTGGCATGTTTTCACGATAGGCATGCTCTTCGGGCTCTTCAGGCCTAGAATCTCTCCCCTCAAGCCGCTCACGGTCGAAACGCTACGGTTGTCGCGATAATGAGGGAAAAAATGTTCCTTGTTAATTTGCGAAGGGAGCTGCGGAGAAATAGATCGATCCGAGTAAAGGTGTTTATTGCCGGCTTTCGTCTGACTAATTTTTTCTTTGAGTTTGACAAGACGCGTGTCCTCTACGCTCTGTCCAACTGTATTTACAAAACGGTTTGCTTCTTCTTCAAGATCGATATCTTGGCGCGAACACGGATTGGTTGGGGCTTGCGGATATTTCATCCCTTTTGCATATGCATTCACCCTGACGTTCGGATCGGCGACGATTGCATTTTGCGGCACGGAGTGACGTTGGGAAACAAGGGCGAGAGCTCAAGTGCGGTCCCTTCAGTGGGAAACGGCGTCGAGTTTGGTTGCTATGCAGTGGTTTTCGGCGGAGTAAGCATTCCAGATGGAGCCAGAGTGCGCGCTCTGTCGCTCACGACGGAGAGTGAAAGGTCGAAGGTGGCGATCGACGTGAACGTTCGCGATGCCTGTGACCTCGATCGGGAGTCTCTGTGCGGATTCGACAGGCCGTGAATACCGAAGGACCACATAAGCACATCAATATTCATCGCGCGTTCCAGATCCACTACGCGTTCAAGTTCATCAATCTGTTCCTGGGATTCTTCTTTCAGATCCTTGTGGTGAAAACGCTACCGCCGAGCGGCTACGCGACCTATGCGATCTTCCTTGCAATCCTTTTGACGATGGAGCGGCTACTTTCGTTCGGCATTGATCGTACGTTGCTGCGTTATGTTCCATCGCTTACAGCGGATGGTGACTATCAAGGCCTCGCGGCTCTGTTGAAGAGGGTGGCTCTCGTAAGGGGGGGATCTATCCTGGTGGCGCTGGGTGCAATTGGTCTGCTCGCGACGTTCGCGCGAGACACGTTGCTGATGGGCGAAGGGATACTTACGATCTGCGCGTTCGCTGTTTGGTATGCGGGCTATGCGGTGACGACCGATTTGGAGATGTTGGCGCAAAGCTGGATCGTGCACGCGACGACCGCGATATCGGGAACGATCGATGTCCTTTTGCGAAGCGCGTGCGTACTCCTTCTTGCACTTTCCGGTCATGAAATCAGCGGTGCTACAGTGATCGCAATATCGGCTGTGACGACGTTTGTTGCGGTGATCATCATACTCTTAAAATTGATCCGGCTCAGGCCGCATATCTCAAGTCTTCTGATCGCGACCAACGAGCAGCGACTGCCCCGCCTGAGCGCGAAGGATGCTCCGCTTTTCGCCGCATCAATCTACGCGTCCAACATTGGCTGGTTGATTACCAGTCCCTCGGTTGTCAGGATATTTGCCAAAGGCGGGCTCGATATTGTTACGTTTTCCGCATTTTCGTTTGTGCAAGGGCTTTGCGTTTCGATTCAAAGGGCGTTTCCCGGTCTGATGATCCTCCCAAGTCTGGAGCCCTTGTTCGCCAGGTTCACGATGGCGCCTGCGCGAGTGTTTTCCTCGCTTTCGCTGGTGTTCAAGCTTGAGTTGGTCTGCTTTTTGGCTTTCTCAATTCTTACTGGCCTCGCGGGACGAGAGATCATCGCGCTTGTATCACGGCCGGAGTATGCTCCGTACTACTACTTGCTCCCGTTGGTCATGTTGATCCTCTTGTTTCAGACCATTTACCGGATATGCGAGATTGTTACGAGCGTTCAGCTTAAGCACACCGTCTTCCTGGCGCTCTGGCCGGTATCGCTGCTGGGGGGCGCAGCTCTCTACTTGACTGCAGATCGTTGGGGCCTTCTCGCAGTCCTGTTCATTCCGCTCACAGAAAGTGCAATCCGTATCGGAATCATCATGCTTGCCCATCGACGCGTCGAGACATGGCGGGCAATAGACCCCGTTCGCTCGCTCCAGGTCGGAACAGCGGCAGGCGGCTCCGTTCTATTTGCTTTGCTTGCTCGCTACGCCCGACCAGACTTCGGAAACCTAACCTTGGCCGTGCTGGCTACAGGTCTCTTCTTTTTGACGGTGTTTGTTGTACGCCCACTGCGTAAGGATGAGGTCACGAGTCTCAGTCTGACCATGCCGTCGTCCCTGCAGTCCCTGAGTCGCGCGATCACGCGTTGGGCCCGATAGGGATAGGTGGGCTCGCCCTCAGGCGCCGTTTGATCGAGTCATGGCTTCGGTCGCTTAAAGTGAAAGTGCTCTTCGAGAACCTACCTTCCGGGCAGCCTCAGGGCCTCCAGCATATCCGCCTCAAATGCGAACGGAGGAGCTGCAGAGGAGATCGCAAAACAATCGCCTTGCATCTGATGGATAGTGATCAGTCCTATACCGCTTGCAAATGAGTTGTCCCGTATCGCCCGGACGAAATTGAAGGCGCTTTTCGAGGGAGCCTTTCCGACGCAACCAGCTTGGTCGCGATTTACGCCAAACTCCGTATTCATGATTTGCTTGCGTGACAAGTGATGAAGGTCGGCCCAGGTGTTTACGACATTCATTCGCTTCAGCAACAACTCCGCATTGCCAAAGGTTGTCCTGTACTTTTCGAAGCTGTAGCTGTGAACCGTTCGATACAGAAAGTCGTAGATTAGTTGCGATTTTGCCGAGTGGGTCAGATTTGGATCTGCCGCCACGTTTCTTCGAAAGGTATTTTCTGCGGCGAGCTTACCATCTCTGTCCATTGCAGCAGGAAACTCAAGGCCGCCGACATGAGAGAAGAATCCAGCATACCCTTGATGCGTGAAGGTGGCGGACTCGTAAGGGTGGATCGCATAGCCGGTATTCGCGTCAAAGCGGTCGGGTCTTAAATTGACAACACCCGCTGACGAGTCCCCGCTGACCGATCCGTCGAGCTCCGCGAAGCCGGTTCCGGCCACGATCAATGTGTGAGTTGGCAGGATCAGGCGGATCTGCTTCCAGTAGAATTCGATTTGCTCGTTCCAGGGGCGCTGACCGTTGAATGAAGTGGGTGACGGGGGTTCGTTGAAAAGCTCGATAGCAACCAGAGCTGGCGGAAAGCGCGCCCCGATGGAAATGGCAAGCTTGCTGACGACGTGGATCAAGCGCTGAAACTTTTCCCCGGTCTCGCCATCCAGCAGATCGACATCCGCGAAGCCGGAGACCGGGTGAGCTCCTCGAGGGAAGGGATGAATATCCACTATGACCCTCAGTCCACTGTCTACTCTCCGGGAAATGCCGATCATTATCTGCGCAACTAATGCATCAAGTAAGTTTTCGGAGCGAGCCGACATCAACGCGCCAACGTCTATCACCATTCTGAGGCAGTCAAAGCCAGACGAGTTGATCAAAGCGAGCCGCGATTTTGGCATGACTGCTTGGTCGGAGCCGCCGTTTCGAAAGGGATCCTCGTCGTAAGCAGCCGATCCTGGGGGGCCGATCGACAAGCCGTATCCGAACGGCTGAAATGTGTTTAAGCAGACCAGGGTCTTGTGGTTATCGGAGAAGGCAGGGCCATCGCTCAGTTGCGGTTTCTGCATTGACGCGTGAGAGGGAAGGCCCGAGCAGCAGATGGCAAGAGCTGTGGCCATCGCCATCGTCCGTAGTTCTCGAAAGTGACAAGCGTTCAACGGAATGCCCAATCTTAGGTTATCGACGACTCCGTGGATGTCTGACCTCCCTCCGCTTTGATATCTTGCGGCCAGCGGAGAACATTTCGGCGTAGACAAATTTGATTTCTAACGGCCGCTGGACAATCTCGGCGGACCTTCCGGGCGTTAGGAGTTGATTGGAGCCGGCGCGGTCGGCTAGGCGCGGTTGGAGCTAACTCCCAATCGTCGTTTAGGCTCTCGCCTGTACTGGCGCTTGGGCAGTCCGGGGGGACTGTTGAGCGATCTAGAACGCGCGCCCAAGCGTCTCAATGCGGAAAGCTCGGAGCTCGCGGTCACCATCGCCATCGCCGGCAAGACCGCATACCAGCTATTTGGCGCTAGAAACGCCGACTCTACAACGTTGGCCCCAATCATATAAATGAAAATCGCCAACGGAAACGCGTTGATGTGCGACTTCTCTTCATCCCCAGATATCAGAAGTCGCGCCGCAATCCAAAATTGCCAGGCGAGCAGGACCAAGCATAATGCGAGACCAACATACCCGAACGAAATTAGTATCTCCATAAAGCCATTATGCGCGTTGAGGAACTGACCGTATCCTATTCCTTCGATCTGAGGTGATATTATCTTGGTAAAACCTGCTGCGAGACCGTAGCCAAGGAGCGGGCGCTGGTCGGCTAGCCCAATCAGGTAGCCCCACAGCGGAACGCGGCCCGTCAAATCGGGCTCCTTTCCAAGAGCATTAAGTGTGAGCGTTGCAAGATCGCCGCCGAATAATGCGATCATCAGAAGCGCAAGCGTCAGGAACGGCAATGCGGCTATTCGTATTTGAAATGAGCATCGACCCACGAGCATCAGCGTGGCCAGCAGGACGGGCATGAAACCCGCTACGGCGTAGGCGGCACCGGAGTTGGCTCCGTACAGGCACACCAGACTGATAGTGATGATGGCAACGCGAACTGCATAACTTGTGAAGGCAACGCGACCATAAAAGAGCACGAGTACGAACGACAGCGCGGCCAGCTGCCCCAAGGCGGTCCGATGGCCAATCACCCCGCGCCAGGAACCCGCGTGGACCGCCTCAAAAGGAAAAACATCTGTGGCCTGATGGACACCCTGATAAGGAAAAACAAAGACCCAGACAAAGCTTGCAACGATAATAGAGGACAGCGTCCAGAGGAATAAACGCAGCGAGCCCACCGTTCCAAACTTTGAGCAAATGGCAATTCCAAAAAGTACGGTCCCGGACAGGGCAACGCTCTTTCGCAGAGTCAACAGCGGGTCTGGCGACCACAACATTGATAGGAAGCCCAGCAGAGGGAGGATAAATACAGGCCAGCTATGACGAACGGTTGTCCAGAAATTGGACGAGATCAGGAGAAGAATCGCAACCAAATAGCACAAGCTCAGCACGATTTGGCTGCGAAGGGAGCCATCTGCACCGAGGTCCATCGGACGGCCAGTGTCGATGCCGGCAATCTGCAGCGCAAATCCGCCGATCATCGCGATCATGCAAATTCCGGAAATGATCGTGACCGGCAACGGAACCGAGGGCGGTCCCGAATTTTCTGTAGGTCGCTGAAGCTTGAGCCGATAGAAGTTGCGTTTTTGAAAAACCGAATTCCGTTGCATGATCCAACTGGTCTTGCGCGACGAACGCTGAGAGGTCGTCAGGACGCGAATGTCTCAGTGGGCGACAAATCGTAAACGACGAGGATTCCCCGAATATTGCTACAGCACATTTTAAATACCAGGGAAATAAATAATTAAGTATTTGCGAAACAAGCTTAAAATGGCCGAGTTGCCGCGGTCGGTCTTTTGTCCCGCCGTCACCCTCGAACCGTTTTAGGCGGTCTACTCGTGGCAATCTCTGGGAGATGGTTCGCCACCGCAAGCGTGACGTAGGCAGCCTCAGCTGGCGGCCTCAGTTGAGTTTCCTGCGAAGCTTTCGAGCGCTGGCGGGCCTAGCACTCCCGGCGCTCTAATCCGCAATTGGATCGGCAGCCGGGAGCATTGGGGCTGGAATTGCCATGGCGTGCCATGTTGGCCCTCCAAGTGACAATGCGTAGAAAACCGGAGTCCGGTAGTTGTCCGGACTCCATTTTCGGAACGGGGTGTTCTACTGAAGGAACACCGGCGCGATTTGAGCACCAAGTTTTTTCGTTATTCCGGGAATGCCGCAGTGGGGGCTGGAACCACGCTGCGGCTTTTCCGATTTCGCGAGGGTTCGAGCTGCCACCTGGCGGCCGGTGGCACAGACTGCATGCCAAGGAAGAAAGCCCCAGCTACGCTAAGGTGATGCGTGAGGAATGGGCGTTTCGGTTTTTCATTTGCTTGGTCGGGCTTTTCCCCGTCGTTCTAGTGGCAATCTTGTTGTTCAAGCTTTGAGGCCGCCAACTGAGACGGCCTCTTATTGATCCCTCGTCAGCTTTCGCCGGCCCCAATGAGGCTCTTTGCCCTTCGGGCTAAGCTCCGGGACATAGTGGCGGTTCAATGCCCGCATGACCCCGATGCGGGCAAACATCGTCGGGCCGCCACCTTCCGCCACCACGATCAAGGCTTCCATCGCCGCTTGCCACTCCGGTACGGCGTGCTCTTTCTTCGGCAGCGTGGCGATGTACTCGCCGGCGTCGAGCAGCGTCACCAGTACGTGATTGCCGATCGTGACCGGATCCTTGAAACGCCGACCCCAGCCTCGTTCGGTCATTCCTTCCGCTTCAGATCATGTCCCGCGGCACCAATGGCGCGTTCAACCTCATCGGCCAGGATTGTCAGATGCTCGGCCAGCTTGGTGAACAGTTCTCGCTTCCTGGGCTCAGTTGCCAGATCACGAATCAAGGCGCACTCGGCAGCATCCGTGCGCAGCTTTTCCAACTGAGGCTGCATGTCTTTCATGGTGATCGGTTCCGTTCCCGATCTGGAACTATAACGCTTTGTGCAAAAGCAGACAGATTTGATTGCCGTTTTTTCCTATGCTCATGGCCACCTGGCGACCCCATTACCGCCAAGGTACCTTCAAACGGCCCCGGCAATTTAGTCTTTTGCTGGGGCCGCTTTTGCGCTGGTGCCGATCAGCCGGACATAGGTCCCGCTCTCATGCAGCTCGAGCCAGCCGCATTCAACTGCATACTTGATGCCGGCCCCAAACTCCGAGCCACTGGCTTTTAGCGTGTAAAGGAAGGGCGCGTTTATCTTCTCAATGTGGATGCGGCCGTCCTCGACCGCTTCAATAGACGTCGCGAGTTCTACCAGCTTGCGAGTCGCGACTTCCGGGTTGGCGAAGGATCGTTCGGTGGCGGGTTTCATCGGTACCCCATAGCTGGCACTGTCGGCGTATTCCAATCGAAGTCTGGTCGGACATCGGCGCCTCTTCTGCCGCAAGCCTGACAGACGAATTTCGACTCAATATCCGATAGCCGCACATCGTCAGACCATCGATCCGCGCTTGAGGCGCTCGAGACTCTCCGGATGCTGTTGCGGCAGCTTGGCGGCAAGGCCCGCCTTTCCGTTGATCGAGATGCGCCCAGCGGCGCTTTGCTGGCTTCGAACACCCGCGCGCCGAGATCGACCCCAGCAGCTTATTAGCCCGGATTTTCAAGGCTAAAAGTCTCGGACTGCTCGTTATAGGCGAACAGCTCGGCATAACGGCCCCAGGACACCACCGTCTTGAGCGTTTCGTCCGCATAATCCTCGGACATATAGTCTTCGAGCTCGTTGCGGAACCGCGCCACGGGCGCAGTGTGCGAGGGACGTTCGTCGAGCACGCGGCGGATCAATCCCATCACCGGAACGTATGCGACGAGATGTTCGGCGAACAACCTTTTGCGTGCGTCGGTCTCGAGATGAGCGAAACGCTTGCCTGCTTCCGTCAGCATCAAGTCCCCTTCGCTGAGTTGGGCCAACCGCAGAAGCTGAAGAGATTCGCCGAGATGCAGGATTTCGTCTGTTTCGAGCTGGAGCTGGCTTGCGAGCACGGGCAGGTCGGCGTGTCCGTGATAGGGCGGTCCCGCCAGCGTCTCGATCAGGCCGGACAGCACGTTGGATGAGACGTGATGCAGAGTCATGCCGATACCGGTCCCGGAAATGCCTTCGATCGAAGATGCCTTCGGCTCGGCGCGCTGGGTCATGCGGGCATAGATGCTGTCGACAAGCTGGCGGAAATGCGGATCAAGCCGGTTGCGTGGATGAGGCAGGTCGACTTTGATCTCGGCGGCGACACGCCCTGGATTGGATGAAAATATCAGGATGCGATCGCACATCAGGACTGCCTCCTCGATATTGTGCGTCACCATCAGGATCGACTTGATGGGTAGTCGACCCTCGATCCAGAGATCGATCAGATCGGTCCGCAGCGTCTCGGCGGTGAGGACGTCGAGTGCCGAAAAGGGTTCGTCCATCAACAACAAGTCGGGGTGCACAACAAGAGCGCGAGCAAAGCCCACGCGTTGGCGCATGCCTCCCGACAGTTCTTTCGGGAAGGCCGACTCGAAGCCGTCGAGGCCGATCAGGTCGATCGCCGCCAGAGCACGCTTGCGGCGTTCGGCGGCATCGGCGCCTAGCGCTTCCAGTCCAAGCTCGACATTTTGCAGAACCGTCAGCCAGGGAAACAGTGCGAATGATTGAAACACCATGGCAACGCCGTTCGGTGGACCAATGATGGTTTGGTCGCGGCACGTTGCCTCGCCTGACGAAGGGCTGACCAGTCCGGCGATGATCCGTAGAAGTGTCGATTTGCCGGACCCGGAGCGGCCGAGCAGTCCAACAATCTCTCCTGGCCGGATCGTTAGGTCGACGTTCTCAAGCACCAGCAATTCATCGCCGCTACCCTTTGGAAAGGAGCGGCAGACGCAGCGGATATCGATCAATGTGGCAGTTTGGTCGAGCATCATAGGCTCTCCTCTACTCAAGTCTCGTTAGCCAAGGCGCAGACGCCGCTCGCCGAACGCGTAGAGCGGCCGCCAGATCAGTCGATTGAACAACGTCACCAGAATACACATCGTGGCAATTCCGAGCACGACGCGCGGGAAATCGCCGGCTTCCGTTGCGGAAGCAATATAGGCGCCGAGCCCGGTGGCCTTCAGATGCGTGTCGCCCCAGCTTGCGACCTCCGCGACGATCGACGCATTCCAGGAGCCGCCGGACGCCGTGATCGCGCCGGTGATGTAATAAGGAAAGACGCCGGGCAGTATCACCTTGAACCACCATCGCCATCCCCGGAGATGGAAGCTGCCGGCGGCTTCGCGCAGATCGGTCGGAAAGGCGCTCGCGCCCGCGATCACGTTGAACAGGATGTACCACTGCGTGCCCAGGATCATCAGCGGGCTCAGCCAGATGTCTGGATTGAGCTTGAAGCTGACAATGGCGACGACAAAGACGGGGAAGGCGAGATTGGCCGGGAAGGCCGCGAGAAACTGGGCCAGCGGCTGGATTCGTTCGGCGAGCTTCGGGCGTAGCCCGATCCACACGCCAACCGGCACCCAGATCAGCGTGGCGAGGCTGATCAGGATGGCGACGCGCAACAACGTGATGAGCCCGTCCCTGATGACGACGAGAACGTCGGACATTCCGAGACTGGCCGAGAGATAGCGATAGGTCAGCCAGGCGGCATAGGCCGTGCCGGCGAGGATCAATGCGATCCAGACCGCATCGACGAGGCGTGACGTCTGGTCTTTACCTGGTGCCGCGGGCGGCAGCTTCGGCAGCGGTATGCGCAAGTTCGAGATCGCGCGGTTCAGCGCCGCGAAAGGAAGGGTCAGCGCACGCAGCGCCCGGGTCCGGCGGAACAGGTCGAGCATCCAGGAGGCCGGCGCCTCGCCTGAGGCGGTCTGCTCGAAGCGGAATTTGTCGGCCCAAGCGACGATGGGGCGGAACAGCAGCTGATCATAGGCGATGATCACGAGCAGCATCGCCAGCATGGCGTAGAGGATCGCCGGCAAATCCTGCTGCTGAATTGCCATCGCGACATAGGAGCCGATGCCCGGCAGCGTCACCGTGGTGTTGCCGACCGTGAT